>CALFXL010000001.1 GCA_937958045.1 uncultured Opitutaceae bacterium
TTTCATCGCAGGTGCCACCGCTCCCGCCGGCCGCCGCATGGGCCACGCCGGCGCCATCGTCGGTGGAGCCGAGGACACCGCCGCCGCCAAGATCGCCGTCTTCAAGGAATGCGGCATCGAAGTGGCCGCCACGCCGTCCGACATGGCCGACGCGCTCATCCGCGCAGCCAAGGCCAAGGGCGTCACCCTCAGCTAAGTTTGTATCGAACTTTCGAATACCAATCGAAACCCGGCCTTCGCGGCCGGGTTTTTTTTTGGACTCAAAACGAAACCCCATCAAACGCCGGCCCTGTTCCGCCCCATTCCCGCGCTCGTCCCGCGCGCAGTCCTTTCCGCAACAAACGCCTAGCCATGCCAATCGCCGTTTCGAGCGAGTTCCCGCGTGCAATCGCCGTCGTGATCGCGGCCGACAACACACAGCCCGTGCCATGCGTATTCCGCGTTTGAATACGCTTCGCGGAAAAAACCCGCGCACGTCCGGCATGATCCATCAGCAAATCCCGGCACGTATCGCCCGGGCCGTGTCCGCCTTTGATCAGCACGGCGTTCACGCCGCATTCGAGAATGCGCTGCGCCGCCATCCTTGCTGTAGTTAAACTTTCGATACGGATACCGCTCAACGTCTCCGCTTCCGGCCAATTCGGTGTCACCAGTGTGGCTCGCGGCAAAAGTTTCTTTTTCAACAGGCGAATCCCATCCGCATCGAGAAACCGACTGCCACTCGTCGATCCCATCACCGGATCGATGATCAGGGGCCGCTTCGGATACTCATCAAGCACTCGCGCGATCGTGTGCACCATCGAAGCGCTCGGTAACAAACCTGTCTTGATCGCAGCGACCGGGAAATCGTCGAGCACCGCACGTAGTTGCGATTCCACTACACGCGGGGACACCGGTTCCCACGCAGCAATGCCACGCGTATTCTGAGCCGTCACGACGGTGATCACCGTCAATGCATAACCACCCAATGCATGAATCGCCCGCGCATCTGTTTGCACGCCCGCGCCCGCCCCGCTGTCCGACCCCGCGATAGTGAGCACACAAACCGGCCGTTTCATGACTCCAGCGTGTCGTGCTCTAGGTAGCATTCGCCAGAGCCGCGGCGCATCCATCGTAGCTCGCATCCCAGTCTTTCCACACCGGCTCGTAACCTTGCGTCCGCAACATGGCCGCGACTTCCGCGGGCGTTCGCGCATCGTCGATGGTAAATTGCTCCAACGAGGTTTCGCCACCCGCATAACCGCCGGGATTCGTTCGCGATCCCGCGCTCATGCTCGTGAATCCGAGTTTCACCGCGTGATCGCGAAACGTCGCTCTTTCGCGGGTGGACAACGACAACTCCACCTCGGGATTCCACAATCGAAACGCACACACCGTCTGCACCAGGTCACGTTCCGTAAATGGCTGCACCGTCGTTTCGCCGCCTTCGTGCGGTCTCAATCGTGGAAACGACAGGCTGTAGCGCGTCTTCCAGTAGTGCTTTTCCAAATACGACAGATGCAGTCCCGTGAACCACGCATCCGCCCGCCAATCGGCTAATCCATACAAGGCGCCGAGCCCGATCTTCTTCACGCCGGCCCGTCCCAACCGGTCGGGCGTCTCGAGCCGATAACGCATGTCGGACTTCGGCCCGCGGAGATGATGACGGACATAAACCGGCGCGTCATACGTTTCCTGATACACGAGAACCGCGCTCAATCCTTGATCTGCCAGACACGCATAATCCTCCGTTTCCATCGGCTGCACTTCCATCGATAGGCTCGAAAAACGCTCACGGAGATACTTCAGCGTATTCACGAGATAACTACGTCCGACCGTCCGCGATTCGCCGGTGACCAGAAGCACGTGGTCGAAGCCATGCTGTTTTAGCACGTCCGCCTCCGCCGCGAGTTCATCCGCGTTAAGCACTTTGCGCGGGATGCGGTTTTGCGCGCTGAATCCGCAATACGTGCAGATGTTCGCGCACACGTTCGAGAGATAAAGCGGCGCGTACAACTGCATCGTCCGGCCAAAGCGCTCGATCGTGAGCGCATGGCTTCGCTGCGCCATTTCTTCGAGAAATGGCCGCGCCGCCGGCGACAACAACGCCTGCAAATCATCCAACGTCAGCGCGGTGCCCGCGCGATCGAGTGCACGCCCCACATCGGCGGCGGTCTTCCGTCTGATCGATTCCGCGATCGCGGAAAAATCCTGACGTGCCCAAACCTCTGCGAAGCTGTTCATGAAACGTCCGCGGTTTGCTCCTCGCTCGCTGCGAGAAATGCCGTGAGCGGCGAGGTCGCTTCCGCGCGCAGATCCGCGCTGCGCTGCACAAGGCCCGCCCGATACGCCAGCCGCCCCGCTTCGACCGCGTGTTTAAACGCCAGTCCCATCGCCACCGGATCGCTCGCGGCAGCAATGGCCGTGTTGACCAACACAGCATCCGCACCGAGCTCCATCGCTTCGGCCGCATGCGACGGCGCGCCGAGTCCCGCATCGATGACGACCGGCACGCGCGCTTGCGCGATGATGATTTCAAGAAACGCTCGCGACTCTAGTCCGCGATTGCTCCCGATCGGCGCGCCCAGCGGCATCACAGCCGCCGCCCCGGCTTCTTCGAGCTGTTTGCATAGCACCGGATCCGCATGCACGTACGGCAGCACCACGAAGCCGCGTTTCGCCAGCGCTCTTGTCGCCGCGAGCGTCTCACCCGGATCGGGCATGAGGTATTTCGGATCGGGATGTATCTCCAGCTTCACCCAGTTGGTCTCCAACGCCTCGCGCGCGAGCTCGGCCGCCAACACCGCTTCCTGCGCATCGCGAACACCCGATGTGTTGGGCAACCAATGGCAGCGCGAGCGATCAAGCGCGCGCAAAAGATCGTCGGGCGCGCCATCCGTTCGCACGCGTCGCAGCGCCACGGTGACCATCTCCGTTCCCGACGCCTCGACGCTTTGCGCCATCAGGTCCGGCGACGCATATTTTCCGGTTCCGAGAAAGAGCCGTGACGAAAACTCACGGTCGGCGATCACCAGCGGATCTGCAGATGCATTTGGTTTCATCGTGATAAACTCATCCAGGCGTTCGCGATCGCCAGGTAATCGGCGCGCAGGTCTCCGGTGCGTATCAATGCCGTGGATACGGCCACACCCGTCGCACCGATCTCTTGGGCAACGGGCACGTCCTCCGCGACGATCCCGCCGATCACCCAGGCGGGAATACCGTCCAACTGGCGAATCAATTCACGCGCTCCCGCCGGTCCCAACAGCGGCGCAAGGTTCTGTTTCGTGTGCGTGAAACGCCACGGGCCTACTCCGACGTAATCGAGACAACCGGCGTGCAACACCGCCTGCGCATCGTCGGCATTGTTCACCGTTCCGCCTAAAATCTTCTCCGGGCCCAGCGCCGCTCTCGCATCGCGCCAATCGCCATCCTTTCGGCCGAGATGAACGCCGTCGGCGTCCACCGCCAGCGCCAGATCGAGACAGTCGTTGATGATGCACAGCGCGCCATGTCGGCGGCACTCCGCAACGACGGCCGACGCGATGGCGAAGCGTTCCGCTTCGTTGCCGGTTTTCATGCGCAGTTGTATCCACTTCACCCCTACAGCACAGAGTTCGCGCACCTGCGTCAGGTGGGATCGTGCGGGATCGTCTCGGGTGAGACACATCACCGGGTGTCGCTGATCTTCAGAAAGCATGATGCGTGATCGCTGATTGGATTTCCGTAAACGCGTACACCGGATCCTCCGCCTGCCAGATCGCTCCGAGCGACGCGACGCCATCGAAGCCGAAATCGCGGCAACGCGGCGCATTCGCCGCCGTCACTCCGCCCAGCGCGATTACCTCCGTGCGCCGCTGCGCCAGCGTCCGCCGCCGCAACAACGCATACAACGACTGCAGGTCCATCGCCGTCGCCGGTCCGTAGCCATTTTTCGAAATCGATGAAAACACCGGCCCGACCAACACCGCATCATAACGTCCGAGCGCGCGGCGGACCGCCTCGACGCCATGACATGCGCGACTCGTGAAGCCGCGTTTCTCATCGTGTTGCTCGAACGGAGCCGCCGACGCCGCCGGAGCATCGAGCAACGCCGTGCCGTCGTCGCGCCAGTGTCGCCCGCCCAGCCCGAGTTCGTCCACCAACGCGTAATGCTGATGCAGCACCAGATGCGGGCGCCACCGTGTCGGAAGTTGTTCGATCCATTTGCGCAGCCGTTCGTGCGACCAACCCGGCTTGCGCAGATGATAACGCTCCAAACCCGCCGCCATCATCGCCATCAACGCAGGAATCTCCCGCGGATCTTCGTTTTCCGGAGAAATAACGATCAGCTTCATGATGGAAAGTTCGTTTCGTTTTCAGCCGCCCTGCGCGGCTTGGATCACGAGCACGCGATCCCCCGGCTCCAGCATTCGCTGTTCCCAGGTCGCGCGCGGCACCACGGTGCCATTCAAAGATGCGGCCACGCCGCGACGCTCCGACAGTTGCATCGCCGTCATCAACGACGCCAGCGTGGCATTCTGATCCACATCGATCTCGCGATCGTTCACGGCGATTTTCATGCGGATTCCTCCGTGGCCAGAACAGCCGAGCGATACTCCGTCGCTTTCTCTTTCATGCCCGCAACAAGCGCCGTCGATTCATCCAGTCCATGCTGTTCCGCGTAGCGCCGCACTTCGCCGGTGATCTTCATCGAGCAAAACTGCGGTCCGCACATGGAGCAGAAATGCGCCTGCTTCGCGCTCTCGTGCGGCAAGGTTTCGTCGTGAAACGCGCGCGCCATTTCCGGATCGAGCGCGAGTGCAAACTGATCTTCCCAGCGAAACTCGAAACGCGCTTTCGAGAGCGCGTTGTCGCGCAGCTGCGCCGCCGGATGTCCTTTTGCGAGGTCCGCGGCGTGCGCGGCGATTTTGTAGGCGATAACGCCGGCACGCACGTCGTTCTTGTCGGGCAATCCGAGATGCTCCTTGGGCGTCACGTAACAAAGCATCGCCGTGCCGTACCATCCGATCATCGCCGCACCGATCGCGCTCGTGATGTGATCGTAGCCCGGCGCGATGTCGGTGGTCAGCGGACCGAGCGTGTAGAACGGCGCTTCATGACACCACTCGAGCTGCTTTGTCATGTTCTCCTGTATCAGGTGCATGGGTACATGCCCCGGCCCCTCGTTCATGACTTGCACGCCGTGCTTCCACGCGCGCTCAGTGAGCTCGCCTTGCGTGCGCAACTCCGCGAATTGCGCGTCGTCGTTGGCATCGGCGATCGAACCGGGACGCAATCCATCGCCGATCGAAACCGAGACATCGTACGCCGCGAGGATTTCGCAGATCTCGTCCCATTTCGTGTACAAGAAATTCTCGCGATGATGCGCCAAACACCATTTCGCGAGGATCGCGCCGCCGCGCGAAACGATGCCCGTCATGCGGCGCGCCGTGAGCGGTATGTACCGCAACAATACACCCGCATGGATCGTGAAATAATCCACGCCCTGCTCCGCCTGCTCGATCAACGTGTCGCGAAAAACCTCCCACGTGAGTTCTTCAGGACGTCCACCGACTTTTTCCAACGCCTGATAAATCGGCACCGTGCCGAGCGGCACCGGACAATTGCGCAGAATCCACTCCCGCGTGCGATGGATATTCTTGCCGGTCGAAAGATCCATGAGCGTGTCGCCGCCCCATTTCACCGACCAGCGCATCTTCTCGACTTCTTCCTCGATCGACGAAGCCACGGCGGAGTTGCCGATGTTGGTGTTGATCTTCACGAGAAAATTCCGGCCGATGATCATCGGCTCGAGCTCGGGATGATTGATATTCGCAGGGATGATCGCGCGCCCACGGGCCACTTCGGAACGCACAAATTCGGGTGTGATCTCGCGCGGGATACTCGCACCAAACGACTGCCCCGCGTGACGATGCGTCAACGTCCCGCGGGCGCCGCTTTCGATCCCTGTTGCCGGGGAACGCCGCATGTTTTCGCGAATCGCCACAAACTCCATCTCCGGCGTAATCACACCGGCTCGCGCGTATGCGAGTTGCGTGATCGAGCGGCCTGCGCGCGCCCGCAACACCGACCGACGCGAAAAGGTTTCTTCCATGGCGCCATTTCGCGCGACGCGATGTGCCTCCGATAAAAATCCGTCGTCCTCCGCACGCGGCGTTCGTCCGGCAATAACCTCCACATCGCCGCGATCACGGATCCACGCTTCTCGGAGCGCAGGTAATCCGCGACGAACATCGCCATGAAACTCGGGATCCCCCCACGGTCCGGACGTATCGTAAACGCGTATTGGATCATTGAATACATGCGCTCCGTCCGGGAGGCGCGTCGGTGACAGACTGATCTCGCGCATCGGCACGCGCAGATCCGGGCGCGAGGCCGTGACATACACCCGCCGCGAAGCGGGAAACAAAGGATGCGCCGAAGGCTGCTCAAGCGAGTCGGCGACGAATGAAGAGTTGGCAGATGACATTGGAGGGAGCTGTTGGTGTTCCACGCCCAACGCCTCCGGTTGGGTGCAAGCTCCCTCCGCGGATGATCCGCGGCTGGCTCCTGTTTTCCCTACGGCGGTGTTAAACGCATCAGGTTCGAAGGCTTTAGGAGCGGATCGTGCTCCAATCTCACCCTGGCGCCCCAGGGTCTCCTAAACAATTGCGTGCGCACAGAGCTCCCACCGCGGGAGATTTTCAATCGAAAAATTTTCCGAACCGGCCGTTTACCTCTGAAAAAAAGATAAACACACGCCGCATCCGGCGGCTGTATTCAAAAATCAACTACAGCTGCCACGAAACTCACACGCGCACACACGGAAGCAGCGCGGCGTCTTGCATGCCGTGAATGATCTTCTTGTCGGGCGGACAGAACGTCGCGAGCGCGCCGCTAAGCACGGGTTTTCCGTCAACGTTGAAATAATACGGGCAGAGTCGCAGACGACCGTCCACTTCCCGCACGTTTTGCTCGCGATCGTAGATGCGATGCTTCGCGCGACGCGGTTTCCGATATTCTTGCAAGATGTGCAGATGCGTCGGCGCGTCTTGGATCGCGAGCTCCACGCCTTGCTGCCACTCCTCGCGCGAGCAATCGCTCCCGAGCACCACGCTGCGCGCGCCCCACGCCGTTTCATGGAAACCGCTGATTTTCAGGATGAGATCGCGCTCCTTCTGCGATGCGGACGCGAGTTGAGTCCAATGCGTCAGCGCACGCCCGCCCACCCGCGGTCCGTCGAGCACGGCGCCCGGCGGGAGCGGCGCAGGATCGACCACCCACGACGCGGGAATGATGCGCCGCAGCAATTTGAGCGTCTTTGCGCTCAGCGCCTCCGCCCAGTATTCGGCGAGCAAGTGATGATGGAAGAGCGCCAGACCAAGTTTTTCCTCCTGAAAATGCCGCATCGGCGGTGCGATCACGACTTCGCCTGCCTGCCAGGCTTCGAAGAAGAAATTCGCCGTGCGGATGTTCGCGAGATCGAACAACTCGAAGAAACGATAGATGATATCGATCTTCTCCGGGTTGCCCTCGATGTCGAAACACAGCGAGCTGCCGAGCGGGAAAATATCCTCCGGATCGAGGCAGAACACGCGTTTGCCCTGACGTTGCAATTCCTCGGCGAGCCAATGCATCTCGGGCCGATACGTGGCCGCTTCATCGCTCACGACCAGCGCGATCAACGGATTGCGCGTGTCGCTCCGCAGACTCGCGAGCGAATCGTAGAAGCCGCGAATCATCGCGTCGCGCGCGCCGAGTATTGAGGAATCGGATACATCGCCGCCGTACAGACGATTGAGAAACGCCGTGAGTCCGATGCCTCCCGGCACGGAATCGAGTTCCGTCATCACGAAACCCTCGTCCGTCAGCAACAGATCCGGACGCAGCACCGTCGGGTAGGCACCGCGGTTTTTCGGATCGCGCGCGTGGGCGATCAACGCGGCGGGTTTGCCGCGATCGAGATATTCGGCGACCCACGGCGCGAGGAGCGGTTTGTTGCGGAGGAGATTTTTTCCCGCGGCCGAACGCAGATAAAGCGTTTCGAGCGCCTGATGGTACTCGAGGCAGGCGGCGCCGATGGTTTCGAGTTCCTGGACTTGCTCGGCGCTCAACGGCCAGGCCGCCGGCGAAAGTTGCCAGCTTTTGTCTTCGAACAACGTGTGCGAGTTGAGTGCGGCGCGGATCGTTTCGTAAGCGAGTTCAGCCATGGACCGGAAAGGAGCCTACAGCTGACCGAAAGCGCCACCGGCGCAATCTTCGTATGCATTTCTCTGTCAGTTGTTGCGTCCTACCCGCCAACCAGACGCAAAAAAGGCGTCCCGTGTAAGGACGCCGTTGAGAAAGGGAGAGGCTACGAATCAGAGCGCTCAGCGGCTCGCGTCAGCATCCGGGAGATGGTGCAGGTTCCCGTTCTCATCTTCAAACCATTCAGGCTTTTGTGAGAGCGAGGTGACCAACAGATAGACGCCAGTGAAGTAGAAAGCCGCAAAGACGGAAATCGCGATAACCATGAGGGGGTGGGTAACTGCGAATTGATGTAGCATATATGTTCCCAAAAATCTACGGCTGTTTCAGAGAAAACCTTAGCTTTTTTGAGGTTTAATTGCACTAGGGCGCACACCTCATCTGTGCAGCGAGAACTCCTCCCCGATCACCGACGTAGGTTGGACAAAATTTGATCGTGCGCCGCGCGCCGCTCATTACGTTGGCCCGCTTTCTCATGTCGCCTGCCGCCGAAATCGCCCGCCGTCGCACGTTTGCGATCATCTCGCACCCCGACGCCGGTAAAACCACGCTCACCGAAAAATTCCTCCTCTACGGAAACGCCATCCATCTCGCTGGAGCCGTGAAGGATAGGAAAAATGCGCGCGCGACCGCCTCGGACTGGATGGAGCTCGAGAAGCAACGCGGCATCTCCGTCAGCTCGACTGTGCTGCAGTTCGATTACGCCGGTTGCGCGGTGAACCTCCTCGATACGCCCGGCCACAAAGATTTCTCCGAAGACACTTATCGCGTGCTCACGGCCGTCGATGCCGCGCTCATGGTGATCGACGCCGCCAAAGGCGTGGAAACGCAAACGCGCAAGCTGTTCGAAGTCTGTCGGCGTCGCGGCGTGCCCATCTTCACGTTCATGAACAAGTGCGACCGGCCCACGCTCAATCCGATCGCATTGTTGGACGAACTCGAGAGCGTGCTCGGCCTGCAATCCAGCCCGGTCGTGTGGCCGCTCGGCAATGGCCCGTCGTTCCGCGGCGTGTTCGATCGTCGTACGCGTGAAGTGCATCTCTTCGAGCGTGTGCCGGGTGGAAAATTCCAAGCGCCCGTCAGCGTCGCCTCGCTGGAAGATCCGGTCGTTCGCGCAAAGCTCGACGACGACACATTCGCGCAAGTGCAGGAACAACTCGAGATGCTCGATGGCGCCGGACATCCTTTCGATCTCGATGCCATCCGGTGCGGCCAGCAGACGCCGGTTTATTTCGGCTCCGCCGTGAACAACTTCGGCATTCAACTCCTGCTCGATGGCTTCCTCAAAGACTCCGTGCCGCCCGCGCCGCGCAAGTCGGTAAGCATTTCCGTTCCCGGACTCCCCCAGCCCACCACCGCGCGCGAAGTGCCGGTCGATGACCCGAAGTTTTCCGGATTCATCTTCAAAATTCAGGCGAACATGGACGCGAAACATCGCGACCGCATCGCCTTCCTCCGCGTGTGCTCGGGCAAGTTTGAGCGCGACATGGTCGTAACGCATCAGCGCACCGGCAAACAGGTGCGACTCTCCTCGTCGCATAAATTGTTCGGTCGCGATCGCGAAACCGTGGACGAAGCCTGGCCGGGCGACGTGATCGGTCTCGTCGGCCACAGCGAGTTCGGCATCGGCGATACGCTCACCACCGATCGCAGCATCGTGTACGACGAAATCCCGCGCTTCCCCTCGGAAGTTTTCGCCTACATTTCCAATCCCAACACCGGCGACGCGAAAAAATACCGCGCCGGTCTCGAGCAGCTCCTGCAGGAAGGCGTCGTGCAATCGTTCAACGCCCGCAACGCGCCTCCCGGCGCGACGCTGCTCGCCGCCGTCGGCCCGCTCCAATTCGAAGTCGTGCAGTGGCGCCTCAAGTCCGAATACAACGCCGAGTCGCGCCTCGAAACCGCGCCGTGGACCCTCCTCAAATGGATCGAGCCGCATCCGGCGCTGGCCAATCCATCGTCGTTGATCGTCGCACAGGGCGTCAGTTTCGGTACGGACAAATTCGACAACCCAATCGTCCTATTCCCCAACGATTGGACGCTGCGTTACTTCATCGAAAAAAACCCGGAGCTGAAACTCCACGATCTGCCGATCGAGCAGGTTCGCGACTGACCGCTGCCGCGCACATGCGGCAATTAATCGCAAAGAGCGCACGCACACTCTCAACCGCGGCGCATTGACCCATCGGCGCAGCGCACGAAGCTGCGTTTACCCCGTCATGCGCTTCCCCATCGCGTTTTTCTCGCGCACCGCTCTGCGCACCGTCATCGCGTTCGTCGCGGTTTCGCTATCGCCGCTTTCTTTGTCCGCAAAACCGTCCGCGTGGCAGGATCTCGCGGGCACGAAATTTCGCGGCGAACCTGTCGAAGTGCTCGGCCCGTTCGCGCTGTTCAAAACCAGCCTCACGTCCGGCCGTCGCGTGTTTTTGCGGGGACTCGCCCCAGAAGACATTCTGCGTTTCCACGCCGAGATCGCGAAGCGTCCCGCGCGTGCGACGCGTTGGTCCGAAGCCAAGGGCGCCGCCACCAGCGATCTCATCGGCCACGTGCTAAAGGTGGAAAATCAAACGCTCGTTCCCGCCGATCTGAGCGACGTGCCCGAGCCCGAGTTGCTGCTCGTGATTTATGGTTCACACAATGACGGCGAATCCTGGGAAATGGTTCGCTCGTTCACGTCGGTCTTCGAGCGCGTTCAACGCGTTTATCCCGGCAAACTCGGCGCTGTGTTTTTCGGCGTGCGTCATACCGATGCCGAGCATCAGCGCATCGCGACGCTCACCAACATGCCCTGGTTCGTCGCTAGTTTTCATTACCAAAACTCGATGAGTTTTCTCAGTCGTTATCGGCCGGCTGATGGCGCGTATCTGAGGTTGTTTTCACGCGACGGCGTTCCGCTGTTCAGCACGCAGGCGTCCGATCTGCGCGCGATCCAATCCTTCGCGGACGAGCTCGCGACGTTGCTCGCGCAACTCGATCCCGCCAATCCGCGCTCGTGGCCCGATCGCCATCATTATCTCGCGCTGACGCGGCCGGTTCGTTTCGCAAAAACCAGCACTGGCCCGCTGCTCATCGGCGATCCGTTACGCGCTGAGGGACTTCGTCAGCGCGGCATCACGCGCATCGATGCACGCCTCGCGGTCGAGGCCAGCGGCGAAATTTCGTCGGTGGAACTGCTCCCGTCGTCCGACGTTCCCGACGCGATGCGCATACCTCTCGTCGAAGCGTTGCGCAAGCAGGCCGTGGTGCTTCCCGCGATCGAACACGGCACCGCGCTCGCGTCATCACTCGCATACATGTTTGTCGTTCCTCCGGAAGATCGCGCGCTCTCGGCCGACACCTCGTGGCTCAACGGCGACGCGCGCCGCGACATCCCGCTTACCGCATGGCTCATGCTCAAACCGATCCGCGTCGAAGGAAAGTACTTTATGAACGTCGAGAAAGTCGCCGACGACGACACCGTGATGCTTCAACCCATGCGCGTGTCTTCGGGTCTGTCGGGTGCGGATCAAATCGATGCGTTTAACAGCGATTGGTTCGCCGAATCCGGCGCGGCGTCCGTGCACCCGATCGAAGGTCAAACCCAGGTGATCGACGAGCGCACGTTCACGTGGCAACGCGTCGAAGCCCGCGACGGCTTGGTCGACTTCGGCGCTCATGACTACAGCGTCGGTTACGCGTGGACCGAATTCGAGTCGCCCAGCGCGATCGACGCGTGGCTCGGACTCGGCAGCGACGATGGCGTCAAAATCTGGCTCAACGGCCAGCTTGTCTCCGATCGTTGGATACGCCGCATGAGCCGGCTGGACGACGATGTCGTTCCACTTCGCCTGAAAAAGGGAAAGAACCAGCTCCTCATCAAAATCCAAAACGCGACCGGCGACTGGAGTTTCATCGCACGTTTACGCACGCGCTGAGCCGCGGACGTTTTTTGTTACTCGTTTATTCTTCGGAATTCCGCGCGACGCACTCATTGACCGCGCCTGGTGATCGGCTCGTCAGATGGCGACACGCCTCTTTCCGCTCGCCGCGCCGGACAAAAAACCCCTTCCTGCGCCGCATGTTTTTCGCGCGTTTGAAACGTTTCTTCGTGATCGCCGTCGCTCTCGCAGTGGCCGGCCCTCTTGTCGCCCAAAAAAGCACCGGTCGCAGCCGTCCCGCTACTGGTTCCGCCGGTATCTATAAGGGCTACATCGTGATCGACGCCGCGACGGGAAACGTGCTGCTCGAGGATAATCCAAACGTCGTCGCTCCGCCCGCGAGCATGACCAAGATCATGACGTTTCTCGTCGTCGATGATGCCATCAAAGCCGGCACGCTCTCGCTCGATACGCCGGTGCGCATCACCGAAGAAGACTGGCGCATGGGCGGCACGCAGGTGCACCTCGATCCCCGCGAGACGTTTACCGTCGAAGAACTGCTCTACGCGCTCATGATTCAATCCGCCAACGACGCCGCCACCGCGCTCGCCCGCGCCGCCGCCGGAAGCCGCGAGATTTTCGTCGAACGCATGAACGCCCGCGCCCGGGCGCTCGGCATGAACAACACGCGCTTCGTCACGCCGCACGGTTTGCCGCCCAGCTCACGCAACGAAGCCGATGGCGATCTCACCACGCCCGCCGACTTCGCCCGCCTCAGCCGTGAGGCCGTTTTGAAAACCGACATCCTGCGTTACAGCTCGGTGAAGCGTCGCACGTTCGGCGCCGCCCAACGACTGGAACCGACCGTGATGGACAATCACAACAAGCTCCTCGGCCGCGTCGATGGCGTGGATGGACTCAAAACCGGCTACACCAGAGCCGCCGGTTATTGCCTCGCCGCGACCGCCGAGCGCAATGGTCGCCGCATCATCTCCGTCATCATGGGCAGCTTCGGCCCCAAGGGTGAAATCGACATGGGTCGCAGTCGCGATCTGAAAACCATCGAGATCCTCGAACGCGGTTTTGCCAGTTTGCCGAGTTCGCCTATCGCCACTCCGGCAGCCGCCGCCGCGCAATCGCCTATTCGCGCCGCCGCACCCGCCACCACCGAAGGCGCTCCCGTCCGCACCAATCTCTCCGCGCCGCGCCGTCCCGAATCGCCCGTCTCGCCGGTTTCTCCCGTTTCTCCGCCGAACCAATCGCCGCAACCCGAGGAACAACCGGAAGAACTTGATGAAGGTCCGTCCGTGAAATTCGTGCCGGTGCGCCCCGGAAAGAAGTAAGCGTTTGCACGCGTCTTCTCATTCATACCGACGTTCAGCTCTTCGCGGTTTTTCACCCAGCGTGACGAGCCGCTGGACAACTTTGTTATAGTCCGGCTCATGCACGCATTGCGGACACTCGCATTTCTTCTCCTCGCCTCGGTGGCGTGGGCCAAACCGATCGTGGTGAGCACGACCACGATTCTCGACGATTTCGTCCGCACGCTCGGAAGCGACGCGATCGATGCGCGCTGTCTCGTCGATCGCGGCCGCGATCCCCACAGCTACGATCCCACGCCCGCGGATCTTCGTCTGCTCGCGCGTGCCGACATGATCGTTGTCAACGGTCTCGGTTTCGAAGGTTGGCTGGCAAAGCTCATCGAAAATTCCGACTTCCGCGGCACGCTCGTAGTCGCGACCGACGGCGTCACTCCGCTGCGTTATCACGATTCGCACGCGCACGGTGATCATGATCACGACCATGAGCACCATCACCACGGCGAAGAAGATCCTCACGCGTGGCACGATCTGCGTCTCGCCGCGCGCTATGTGACCAACATCCGCGAAGCGTTGGAAAAACTCATTCCCGCCGAAGCCACCGCCATCGCCGCGCGCGCCGCCGCTTACGAAATCGAGCTCACCGCGCTCGATACGCTCGTGCGCACGCGTCTCGCGACGATTCCTGCCGAGCGACGCAAACTCGTCACCTCGCACGAATCGCTGCGTTATTTTGGCGAAGCCTACGGGCTCAAAATCATCGCGATCTCCGGTCTCGCTCCCGAACAAGAACCCAGCGCCCGCCAACTCGCGCGCATCGTGCGCCTCATTCGTCAGGAAAAAGTGCCGGCCATTTTTATCGAGACGACGAGCAATCCAAAAATCCCCGCGCTCATCGCCCGCGAAGCGGGTGTTTCCGTGCACGAATTGCACACCGACAGTCTCGGCGCTCCCGGTTCGCCCAACGCCACTTTTCTCGGAATGATCCGCAGCAATCTCGACACCATCGAGGCCGCGCTGAAATAACCTCTCTCGCTCAGCGCGCCGCGTGCGCGTCACCGTCGTGTCTTCCTCCACTCACAACATCCTGCGTTTCGTCGATGTCACCGTGCGCCACGGCTCCGTCGTTGCGCTCGATCATGTGAGCGCGGCGATCGCTTGCGGCAGTCTCACCGCCGTGCTCGGCCCGAACGGCGCCGGAAAATCCACGCTGCTGCGCGCCATCCTCGGATGGCATCCGCTCGCGAGCGGCGAAATCCGCATCGGCGATCATCACACGCATCACCAATTGCCGCGCCTCGCTTATCTGCCGCAACGTCATCTGCTCGATTGGGATTTTCCCATCACCGTGCGCGGCGTGGTGGAACAAGGACGCTACCCGTCGCTCGGTGTGTTCTCGCGCTTCTCACGTCACGATCACGCCTGCGTCGATCGCGCGTTGGAAGAACTCGACATCGCCGATCTCGCCGCGCGCCAGATCAGCCAGCTTTCCGGCGGACAACAACAACGCGTCTTCCTCGCGCGCGCGCTCGCGCAAGGCGCCGATATTTTCCTCCTCGATGAACCATTTGCCGGACTCGACATCCACGCGACGGAAGAACTCGTGCACATTCTCCGCAGTTGGCGCGCGCAAGGCCGCACCGTGCTCGCCGTGATCCACGATCTGAGTCTCGCACGTGAACATTTCGAAAACGCCGTGCTGCTCAAAACCCGTCTCATCGCCGCCGGCGAAACCGCGTCCGTCCTCTCGCCCGCCAATCTCGATCAAGCCTACCGCGGGGGGCATTGCGTGCACGCACACGATCCGCTGCACGGCGTGCGCACCGCGCAGTTTCCCGGCTGACGTTTTTCACGATCGTCGCATGTCCTTCCACGAACTTTTCATTGAGCCGTTTACCTTCGGGTTCATGCAACGCGGACTCTGCTCCGCGGCATTGCTGAGCCTCAGCGGCGGTTTGCTCGGCTCGATCCTCGTGTTGCGACGGCTCGCGTTGATGGGCGACGCGCTCTCGCATTCGCTGCTGCCAGGCGTCGCCCTCGCCTTCCTGGTTTTTGGCACCAACACGCTCGCGCTTTTCCTCGGCGCGCTCATCGCCGGTTTGCTCACCGCGCTCGGCAGCGCGCTGCTGAGCCGGCTCACGCGCGTGAAAGAAGACGCCGCGTTTGGCTCGTTGTTTGTGATCTTTTTCGCGGCAGGCGTCGCCCTCGTGAGTTTGATGCGGGCACGTATCGACCTGATGCATTTTCTCTTCGGAAACATCCTCGGCGTGAGCCCCGCCGATCTGCGTCTCTCCGCGGCTGCAAGCGCCCTCACCGTGATCGTGTTTCTCGTATTTCGCCGCGGCATCCTGCTCGAAACCTTCGACCCGATTTTTAATCGCGCGACCGGCGGACGCGGCGGCTGGATGCACCTCAGTCTGCTCGCGCTCATCGTGCTCAATCTAGTCGCCGCGCTCCAAGCGATGGGCATCGTTCTCGCGCTCGGGCTTTTCCTTCTGCCCGCCGTCACCGCGTATCTCTGGTGCGATCATTTCGGCCGCCTGCTCATCACCTCGGTCTGCGTCGCGCTCTTTGGAACATTCGCCGGCATCCTGCTCAGCTATCACGCCGGCCTCGCGAGCGGCGCCAGCATCGTCCTTTGTCTCGGCGCAGTTTTTTTTATCTCTGCTTTGGCCAGCCCGCGCTACGGACTGCTCGCACGCATTCGGCCGCACGAAGGAAAAGGCGTCGTGCGCTCACCCGAGTAAGCGCCGCGCAGCACATCCTTTTCCCTTTGCGTTCGGCCCTCGCTCTTTAGCGTGTGGAGGTTTCCTTTAGCCACATGTCCGTATCCGCCGCTCCCGATCTCGCCGCCGTCAAAACCTACCTGCTCGGCTTGCAGGACGCCATCTGCCGCGATCTCGCCGCGGAGGACGGAGCCGCCAACTTTGTAACCGATAATTGGATACGCCCCGAAGGCGGTGGCGGTCGCACGCGCATCCTTTCCGAAGGCGCGGTGTTCGAAAAAGCCGGCGTCGCCTTCTCGCACGTTTCGGGCGACAAACTTCCCCCTTCCGCCACTGCGCATCGTCCCGAACTCGCGGGCAAAAAATGGGAGGCACTCGGCGTTTCGCTCGTCGTTCACCCGCGCAATCCGCACGTCCCCACCAGTCACGCCAACGTCCGATTTTTCTACGCACACCCGGGCAACAGCGGCGTCACCCGCGACTCCAAAATCCAAAATCGAGAAGCCCAAATCGATAACCCTGTGTGGTGGTTCGGCGGCGGGTTCGATCTCACGCCGTACTACGGATACGAAGACGACGCCGTGCATTGGCATCGCGTGGCGCGCGACGCCGTGACGCCGTTCGGCGAGACGCTTTATCCCCGCTTCAAGAAATGGTGCGACGACTACTTCTACATCAAGCATCGCGGCGAACCGCGCGGCATCGGCGGTCTGTTTTTCGACGACTTCCACGAGCTTGGTTTTGACCAAAGCTTCGCGCTGATGCGCAGCGTTGGCGATGCGTACATCCCCGCCTATCGCCCGGTCGTCGCGCGTCGCAAAAACACTCCCTACGGCGATCGCGAGCGCCAGTGGCAGTTGTATCGACGCGGTCGATACGTGGAGTTCAACCTCGTGTGGGATCGCGGCACGCATTTCGGCCTGCAAAGCGGCGGCCGCACGGAATCCATCCTCATGAGTCTCCCGCCGCTCGTGCGCTGGGACTACAACTATCAGCCCGAGCCCGGAACCCCCGAGGCGCGTTTGCACGAAGTCTTCCTCAAACCCCGCGACTGGGCCCAAGGCTGACCGGCTCTATCTGCGCTGCGAGTCGCGCTGAGTCACTTGAGCGTTGAGCGTTCGGGAATCCGCGTAGAAGCTCGTCGTTTAACTCTGCACGACCCGCCATGACTTCCCGCGATCGTTTTCTCTCCGCCGTCCAATGCCAGCCGCTCGAGCGTCCGCCCATCTGGGTGATGCGCCAGGCCGGCCGGTATCTGCCGGAATATCGCGCGCTCAAGGCCAAGTCGTCATTTCTCGAAATGGTGAAAACGCCCGCGGTCGCGACCGAGGTCACGCTGCAACCGCTGCGTCGTTTTCCGGGCATAGATGCCGCAATTCTTTTTTCGGACATTCTCGTTATCCCCGAAGCGCTCGGTCAGCCGTACGCGTTTCGCGAGACCGGCGGCATCGCGATGAGTTATCGCCTCGAAACGCGCGCGCAGATCGATGCGCTCGCGCCCGCTTCCGCCATCCCGGAAAAACTCGCGTACGTCGCGGACACGCTCGGCCTTCTCAAAAAGGAACTCACGCCCGGCTCCGCCATCGGCGAAAAAGCGCTGCTCGGTTTCGGCGGCTCGCCGTGGACGCTCGCCACGTACATGGTCGAGGGCGGCAGCTCCGAGGATTTCGAGCGCGTCAAACTTCTTTTCTACACGGACCGCTCGATGTTCGACGCGCTCCTTGAGAAACTCACCGAAGCGCTCGTCGTTTATTTCCAGATGCAGATTCGCGCGGGTGCCGACGCGATCCAGATCTTCGATTCGTGGGGCGGCATTCTTGCCGGCCAAGACTACGAAGCCGCTTCCTTGCGCTGGATTCGTCAGATCGTCTCCGCGTTGCCGAAGGATTTTCCCGTCATCCTCTACGCCAAAGGCACCGCGCCCCAACTCACCGACCAGGCGTTTTCCGGCGTGCGTGCGATCAGCATCGACTGGACACACGATCTCGCGGTCGCGCGACGCAATCTCCCCGCCAACATCGCGCTGCAGGGAAATCTCGATCCCGTGCTCATGCAGACCACGCCGGAGATCGTGCGCCGCGAAGCCACGCGCCTGCTCGAATCCATGCGCGGCACCACGGGCCACATTTTCAACCTCGGCCACGGCATCACTCCGTCCGCCAAGATCGAGTGCATGCAGGCGCTCGTGGATACCGTGACCACCTGGAAAAACTGATCCGTCTTTAACCACGAACGCACAGAGAGCACGGAGCGTAATCGTGAAAACGTGTTCGATTTTGGTTTTCATCCTCCGTGGCCTTTGTGCTCCGTGGTTGAATCTCTCCCGCTTCGAGTCTCCTCGTGAATTTCGTGAGTAAAGATCCCCCGAACTCTTCCTCCCTTCCTGTCGCCGTCATCGGTGGCGGCATCGCCGGTCTCGCCGCCGCGTATCAACTTTCTCGATACGGGCGCCGCGTGATTTTGCTGGAGTCCGCGCCGCGCGTCGGCGGCGTGATTCGCAGCGAGCGTTCGCCCGAGGGTTGGTTGGTGGAAGCCGGTCCCAACTCGTTTCAGGAAAACAGCCGCGCCACCGCGACGTTTCTCCAAGAGCTCGGTCTCGCTGCCGACATCACGCCCGCTTCGGGTGTCGCGAAAAAACGCTTCATCGTCCGCGGTGGTCGTCCTTGCCAGGCGCCGATGTCACCGCCGTCGCTGATCGCCACGCCGCTGCTCTCCAGCCGCGGCAAGCTGCGCATTTTCCGCGATCTGTTTTTTTCCCGTCGCTCGCGTCCGGCGGACGTCTCCGTCGCGGCATTTGTGAGCGAACACTTCGGCTCGGAGTTGCTCGACTACGCCTTCAATCCGCTCGTGGCCGGCGTGTACGCGGGGGATCCGCAAAAACTCTCCGCTCAGCATGCTTTCCCGCTGTTGTGGAAAGTGGAGCAATCGCATGGCTCGCTCATCCGCGGTCTCATCGCCACCGCGCGCGATCGCAAACGTCGCGGCGAACCCAAAACGCGCCTGATCTCGTTTCGCGATGGTTTGCAGATGTTGCCCGACGCGCTCGCGCGCGCGCTGCCGGCCGACTGCATTCGCCTCAACGCCACGCTCGAAACACTCACTCCGCCGGCGACGCCTGGCGCGCCATGGCGCATCGGTTTTCGCACGACGAATTCCACGCGCGCAGACAACGCCGAGTCGTCCTTGCAGGTGGAAAGCTGCGCGTCGGTGATTCTCACCGTGCCCGCGCACGCGTTGGCGAAAGTGGTCATCGCGTCCGATCCCACGACATCCGCTTCGTCTGGCGCGCCTGCGAATCGGCCTTTTGCCGAACTGGCCGACATCGCTTATCCGGCCGTCGCCTCGATGTTCCTCGGTTATCGTCGTGAGCAGGTCGCGCATCCGCTCGACGGCTTCGGCATGCTCGTGCCTGAAGTCGAGCGCCGCCAGATCCTCGGCGTGTTGTTCTCGTCGTCGCTTTTCCCGCAACGCGCGCCCGAGGGGCATGTCGCGCTCACGGTGCTTGTCGGCGGCACGCGTCAACCGGCGCTCGCACATCTGCCCGCCGATCGCTTGCTCGAAACCATCATGCCCGATTTGCGCGAACTGCTCGGCGTTTCGGGCGAACCGGTTTTTATCCGTCACAACGTCAGCGCGCGCGCCATTCCGCAGTACAATCTCGGCCACGAGCGTTTTCTCCAGGTGATCGCGCGTGCGGAGCAGGCGTTCGACGGACTTTTTGTCGGCGGCCAAGTGCGCGACGGGATTTCCGTTCCCGCGTGCTTGCAGGCCGGCCTCACGCTCGCGTCACGCGCGCACGAGCGTTGAACGCATTTTTTGCCGTCCTGCGGCTTTCTCGGGCGCGGGCTTAAAAGCGGGATCTTCCCTTGACTGCCCCCCCTCCCGACATAGCCTTGCGCGCTTTTCATTTTGGCATGGCGCAAGACCTGAAAGACACGCTGCATCTCCCGAAGACGGATTTTCCGATGCGCGCCAACCTCGTTGGACGCGAACCCGCCCGATTGGCGCATTGGGAGAAGCTGGGTCTGTACGAAGCCATCCAGAAAAAACGCGCGCTCGGTCCCGACGGCAAACCCAACACCCGCACGTTCGTCCTGCACGACGGCCCGCCGTTCACCAACGGCGACGTCCACATCGGCACCGCGCTCAACAAGACGCTCAAGGACATCACGCTTCGCTACAAAACCATGCGCGGTTTCCGCACGCCCTACGTGCCCGGATGGGACTGCCATGGCCTGCCGATCGAGCAAAAGGTCGTTCGCCAGCTGCAGAGCGAAAACAAACAAGTTTCCACCGCCGAGATGCGTTCGCTGTGCGACGCGTTCGCCGAATCCTGGATCGAGAAACAAAAGAAACAGTTCAAACGCCTCGGCGTGCTCGCGGATTGGAAAAACGAATACAAAACGAAGGCGCCTGCCTACGAAGCGGACATCATCCGCACCTTCGCGGCATTCGTCGAAAAGGGCCTCGTTTACCGCAGCAAGAAACCCGTTTATTGGTCCATCCCCTTCGAGACCGCGCTCGCCGAAGCCGAGATCGAATACAAAGACCACGTTTCCACGGCCATCTGGGTGAAGTTCGCCGTGCCGGCGGACGAAGCGACGAAGTTCAATCTCCCGTCGGACAAACCGCTTTTTGTCGTCATCTGGACGACCACGCCGTGGACGATCCCCGCCAACCTCGCGATCGCGCTGCATCCAGATGTTGAATACGTCGTCGCCGATCTCGGCAACGAACGCATCCTCGTCGCGCAGGCGTTGCTCGAAAACGTCATCGCCGCGGCGAAGACCTCGAAGACCCTTCCCGACGACTTCGCCATTCAGCCTTCGGACTTCGGCCCTATCAAAGGTGCCGCCCTCGAAGGTCTGCAGCCGCGCCATCCGTTCATCGATCGCCCCTCGCCCATCGTGCTCGCCGACTACGTCACGACCGATAGTGGCACGGGCGCCGTCCACACCGCGCCCGGTCACGGTGCGGAAGACTATCTCACCGGTCTCAAATACGGCCTCGAAATCTACTGCCCGGTCGGCGACGACGGACGCTATCTCGACGACGGCAAAGTGCCCGCCGATCTCGTCGGCGTTTCCACGCTCGAGACAGTCGAAGATCTCGCCGCCAAGAAACCGTCGCCGGCCAATCTCGCGGTCCTCAAAAAACTCGCGGCCGCCAACGCGCTCCTCGCGAAAGCGAAATACAACCACAGCTACCCGCATTGCTGGCGCTCGAAGACGCCGATCATCTTCCGCGCGGTGGACCAATGGTTCGTTAAGCTAGGCCCGTCGCCAACTGCCGCAAAAGACGAACTCGATAAGGACATAAACGCAGAATTCGCAAAAACCTTCCGGAATCCGCGGCACGACGCCCTCAAAGCCATCTCCGGCGTTCAGTGGATTCCCACCTGGGGCGAAAACCGCATCCGCGGCGCCGTGGAATCGCGTCCCGATTGGTGCATCAGCCGCCAGCGTTCGTGGGGCGTGCCGATCATCGCGTTCTACGACGAAAAGAAAAACGCCTACCTCGACGCCGGCGTGATTCGCGCCGTCGCCGCCAAGATCGCCGAGCGCGGCTCCAATTTCTGGTACGACGCCACGCCCGCGCAGATCCTCGAAGGTGTTTCCCTTCCCGCCGGCTGGCCCGCGCCCGAAGCGCTCACCTGCGGTCGCGATACGCTCGATGTGTGGATCGATTCCGGCTCCTCGCACGCCGCGGTTCTCCGCAACGGCCAGGGCGACACGCAATGGCCCGCCGATCTCTATCTCGAAGGTTCCGACCAGCACCGCGGTTGGTTCCAGTCGTCGCTCTGGACGAGCGTCATCGCCAACGACGGACAAGCTCCGTACAAAGGCGTGCTCACGCACGGCTTCATCGTCGGCAAGGACGGCAAAAAGATTTCGAAGTCCGGCCAGTACGAAAAGCCGCCGACTTCCGACAACTACATCGCCCAATACGGCGCCGATGTGATCCGCCTGTGGATTTCGTCGCAAAACTTCACCGACGACATCCGCGTCTCCGACCTCGATAAGGACCTCAAGGACCCCGCGAGCATCCTCAACATCGTCGCGGAGGCCTACCGTCTTTTCCGCAACACCCTGCGTTATCAGCTCTCCAATCTCTTCGATTTCGACCCGGCGCGCGATGCCGTGCCGCTCGAGCAGATGGATACGCTCGATCGTTGGGCGCTGCACCAGACCGCGGTGCTGCTGCGCGAGTGCGAAAACGCGTATGATCATTTTGAATACCATCGCGTATACCAGCTCTGCAGCCAGTTCTGCTCCAACACGCTGTCGGCCGTTTACCACGACATCCTCAAGGATCGTCTCTACACGCACGCCACCAACAGCCAGCTGCGCCGATCCTCCCAGACCGCGATTCACCACATTTTCCAGACGCTGGTGAAAATCCTCGCGCCGATCCTGACTTTCACCGCCGACGAAGCCTGGTCCTTCGGCGTCGCGGGCAAGGAATACGCCGACGATTCCATCCATCTCCAAGACTGGCCCGTGGCTCCCGCCGGCTGGCTCAATCCCGAGATCGAGAGCGACATCGCCACATTGCTCAAAGTCCGCGCGCTCGCCAACGAGTCGATCGAGCCTCATCGTGCTGCCGGTAAGCTCGGCAAATCGCTCGACGCCGCGCTCACCATCGCCGGTGCTTCTGACGACGCCACGTTCAAGACGCTCGAAAAACACCGCGATTTTCTCCCCGAACTCCTGATTGTGTCCCATGTCAGCCTCGCACCCGCGGCGGCCGGCGCCCCGGTCGCGATCACCGTCCATCATTGCCAGGAACTCAACCACCAGCGCTGCCCCCGTTGCTGGCGCTGGGTTCCCCTCCTCGAGGCCTCCCTCCAGGGCGATGTTTGCCCCAGATGTGCGGAGGCGCTAAAAATTTAGCCCATCGTTCCTCCCCAAAAAATAACCACCCATGGCCAAGCACAAAAAACCAGCCCCTGCAGCCAGGAAGAAACCTTCAGCCAAACCGTCCAAGCCCGCCCGATCAGCCAAAGCGTCAAAATCTTCACGTCCACCAGCCGCTAAATCCGCCAAAGGATCCAAGCCGGCCTCCAAGGGGTCCAAAGCCGCCAAACCGGTGAAAGCCGTCAAGCCGGCCAAACCTGCCCGGAAAAAACCGGCGCCTCCGCCAAAGCCGACTAAATCGGCCAAAACGGCCCCTGTGAAAAAAAACGCCAAGCCTTCGACGCGCGCGCAAACGACATCCAAGAAAGTCACTCTCGTGCCCGCCAAAAAAAATACATCTTCGTCCAAACCCGCCGCTAAACCTGCTGCCAAACCGGCCGCTTCAGCCAAGGCTCCTGCCGCCAAACCGGCTGCCAAAGCCAAAGCTTCAGAACCGGCTCCCGCGCCGATCGCAACGCCGAAACCAGCCTCCGGCGCCCGCCCTGCGGCGGATAAACCCGCTGGTAAAGCCAGCGCCCGCGATTTGCTGCGCAGCCGCATCCTCGGCTCCAAGAAGGCCAGCAAGCCCATCGCTTTCAGCCTCGATGAGGTCCGCGAAATCGCCAAATCCGCCAA
This sequence comes from uncultured Opitutaceae bacterium, assembly GCA_937958045.1. Lineage (GTDB taxonomy): Bacteria > Verrucomicrobiota > Verrucomicrobiia > Opitutales > Opitutaceae > Nibricoccus. The sequence goes on from CALFXL010000001.1 coordinate 23,643, forward strand.
GCCGGTCGAAGAAGTCGCACCCACGCCGGCCCCCAAGCCCGCGCCCGTCGCCAAGCCGCGCATCGACCTCACCAAAATCGAAAAACCGGCCCAGCCGACTCACGTCAAAGCCGCTTCGCTCGCGGACATCCTCGGTTTCAATCCCAAGAAAGAGCAGAAGCCCGTTAACGCGGTGGACCCGGAAAACGTCCCCGAGAAATACCGCCGTTATTACAAGCTCCTCCTCGAGCTCCGCGCGCATCTCACCGAAGGCATCGAGCTGCACTCGGAGGAGACCTTGAAGCGTTCGTCCAAGGACGACGCCGGCGACCTCTCCAGCTATGGTCAACACATGGCCGATGCCGGCACCGACACCTTCGACCGCGACTTCGCGCTCAGCCTCGTCTCGAGCGAACAGGAAGCGCTTTCGGAAATCGAAGCCGCCATCCAGCGCATCCATAACGGCACCTACGGCATCTGCGAAGCCACGCAGAAACCCATCGCCAAGGAGCGCCTGCTGGCGGTGCCTTTCACCCGTTATTCGGCCGAGGCACAAAAGGAGATCGAACGCAATCGCATGCGCACTCGCTCCGCCGCCGGTCTCTTCGGGGAGCTCGGCGAAGAAGGGGCCAAGCTCACCGACGACAGCGGCGACGACGAATAATCCACCACTTCCGTCCACACGGGCCGGCCTTCACGCCGGCCCTTCTTATTTTTAGCCTCGGATACGTTCGGCATGAACATCCTCGAACTCACCTTGGAACACTACGAGGCCGTGATCGCACTCTGGCGCCGCACTCCCGGAATTTGTGTGCGCGACGCCGATTCGCGCGAAGCCATCACGCGCTACCTCGCACGCAATCCCGGTCTCAGCTTCGTCGCCTTGATCGACGGAGAACTCGTCGGCACCGCTCTCAGCGGTCACGACGGACGACGCGGTTACTTGCAACATGTCGCCGTGGACGAACGTTTCCGCGGACGCGGCATCGCCCAGGCACTCGTTTCCCGCTGCCTCGAAGCGCTCGCGCGCGAAAGCATCGACAAAGTCCACCTCGAAGTTCTCGCCGATAACGAGCCCGGCAATCGCTATTGGGAACGCCGCGGTTGGACACGCCGTCACGACCTGCATCGCTATTCGCTCACCTTGTCCGGACGCAAAAATGCCTGACCCCGTCCGCTTGCGAGGTTGATTTCAGGCTCCTCACCGCGCTCTCTTCCCGGTTGTTTTTCACGACACCTCAGCCGTTCCGATGACCGAGCCCTCTCCTTCGTCACTCCTCAACGCCCCTTCCGTCGAACGGCCGCGCACTCGATGGGAACGCATCCGCGCTTATCGCCTGCTCTGGATCATCGCGCTGAGCCTCTTCGTGCTCGATCAGCTCACCAAGCTCTGGGTCGTTCAAACCATCCCGTTCAGCCACTATCACGACCACGACAACATTCAGGATATCGTGGTGATCCCCGGTTTCTTTTATCTCATCCACGTCGGCAACACCGGCGCGGCGTGGAGTATCCTTTCCGGGAAAAGCACCCTGCTCGCCATCCTCGCGCTCGGCACGCTCGTAGCGATTTTCTTTTGGCGGCGCACGCTCGGTCTGCGCATCCCGTCCGTGCAAGTGAGCTTCGGTCTGCTCTGCGGCGGTATCGTCGGCAACCTCGTCGATCGCATCGCCTATAAACACGTCGTGGACTTCCTCGATTTCCACTTCGGCAACTACATCTACCCCACCTTCAACATCGCCGACTGCGGCATCTGCGTCGGCGTCCTGCTGTATTTGTGGCACACGTGGCGCACGCCTGATCCTCGACAGTTCAACTCTTAGAGCAGAGGCCGCGTTGCCGGTCGCATCGCGGCTCGCCGAAGTCGCCCGTTTCAAGTTTTTCACCTCCCCGATCTTCCTGCTTCGCCATGCCCCAACCCGATATTTTCATCGGCACCGACAGCGGCGCCACGACTTCCAAGACCGGCGGTGTCTGGGCCGACGGTACGCCGATCTCAAATCATCTTCGCCAAAGCTCCACCAACGCCCAGGCCGGCACGCAGGCTGTCATTGATGGCTGGATACAAGGCGTGAATGGCTTCCTCGAAGACAATCAGCTTTCGTGGAGCCAGGTGCGCGGCGTCGGTCTCGCGATTCCCGGTCCGTATCAACGCCCTGGTGTGCTTGATCGCACCGCTAATTTGCCCGCGAGTTTCGAAGGCTGGGATTTTCACAGCGACTACGCGGCCGCGCTCGCCAAAGCCGCGGGTCGTCCCATCCCGCTCGTCTCGGGCAACGACGGCAACTACGGCGGCGTCGGCGAAGCCCAGCGTGTGCGCGGCAATCAAAAAGCCTCCGTACTCATGCTCGCGCCCGGCTCGGGACTCGGCGCGGCGTTCATCGATGCCAATGGCCTCCCGCTCGATGGCGACACGCTCGCCGGCATGGAGGCCGGCCACATGCCCGCGCCGCTGCATCTGCTCGGCGGCATCCGCCCGTTCCGCTGCGGTTGCGGTCGCGATTGGGGCTGCGTCGAAGCGTACACGACGATCTCCGGACTGCCGCAGTTGTTGGAGGAATTTCTAAAAAAATATCCCGATCACGAGCTCGTGCATTCGCCGCTGAGCGTGAAAGAAAAAATTCTTTCGCTGCGCAGCCGCGCCCAGGACAGCGATCCGCTCGCGCTCGCGATGTTCGATTTCCAAGCGCGCGCGCTCGGCCTCCACGTCGCCAATCTCGTCATGGCGCTCGATCCGAAATTCGTCGTCATCGGCGGCGGCCTCATGGATCCCGGCGCCACCACGCCCGAGTTCCGCGCACGTTATCTGCGCACGCTTTCGGAAGCGGCGCGCCCGTATCTTTTCCCCGCACAGCGCGACACCGTCCAAATCGTCCCCGCCACGCTCGGCGAACTTTCCCAAGCGATCGGCGCCGCTCTCGTCGCGCTGTATTCTTCCAAGAAAGCCTGACGCCCAACGCACGAAGCGCGCGCGTTGCTTCGCGCGTCCCTTCACACGTTGGCGCCGGTCTCTTTGGAATTTACCCCTTTGCGTTTGCGATTTCCGCGCGCCCCGCGTGCGGCCCGTTATTCCACATTCGCGATCTGTTCGCGGATGCGTTCGAGCTCGTTCTTCAACTCGATCACGGAGCGCGCGATCGTGAGGTCGTTGGCTTTCGCGCCGGTCGTGTTCACCTCGCGACCGATCTCTTGAAGAATAAACTCCGCCTTGCGCCCGATCTCGCCCTCCGCGCGCAACAATGTCGCGAATTGATCGAGGTGGCTGCGCAGACGCGTGAGTTCTTCCGTCACATCCGAGCGATCCGCAAAAAGCGCGATCTCTTTCAGCACGCGTTCGTCGTCGGCGTTGATCTCGAGTCCGGCGTCGCGCAGACGCTTTAACAACAACTCGCGATACGTCGGCGCCACTTGCGGTGCGCGCTCCGAGATCGTCGCCACATGCGTGCGCAGCGTCGCGAGCCGCGCCTCAAAATCCGCGAGCAGCGCCGCGCCTTCTTCCGCGCGCATCGCCGAAAACGCGCGCAAGGCTTCTTCCGTCGTCGCGAGCACAATCGCCTTCACTTCATCGACCGGCGGCAGCGCCGCGCCTTTGCGCTGAGCGCTCGCGATCTGCCACAACAACTCCGCCGTGGGCGCAAAAGTGATGCCCTGTTTCGACGCGAAGTCCGACAACTTCGCCAACTGCGCGGCGACCGTCGCCTCATCCCAATCGGCAACCGCGGGACCGCTGGCGCCGGTCACCTCGAAACGCACATGGATCTTTCCGCGCGACGCGTATTGGCGCACCAGTTCGCCGACCGGCGCTTCGAGTGCCTCCCATTCATCCGGCAGCCCGATGGTGAGATCTAGCGTCTTACGATTCACCGAACTGACTTGAACAGTGAGGGTATCAGTGCCGAGCGCCGCCACCGCGCGCCCAAAGCCGGTCATGCTTTTCATAAAGCCAAGTAACAAGCGCCAAGGGCCAAGTGACAAGAAATCAACCGGACGAATTGTCGGTGTTGTCCTGTTTCGCGATCGACGAAAATATCTTCTTCAGCTCGTCAGCTTCTCGAATCAAAGCGGCACGCATCGTCGCCAACTCCGTCACGCTTTCGTCCAGCACGAGCAACTGCAGCCATAAGCCCGACTCGCGCGCTTCTTTTCGGCAAACTTTGATTCGGTAGAAAAAGTCTTTCCGACTCAGCGCCTCTTGCGCTTCGAGATAATTCGCCGCGACCGATCCCGACGAACGCACAATCTGGCGGACATCTTCATAATTCGAAAGCACACGCGGCAATCGGTTGACCAACAACCGCACGTCCTTCGCGAACCGATAGGTTCGCGCCACCAAGTCCCTCCCGCCGTCCGCACTCATCTTGTCACTTGGAACCTGGCCCTTGGCCCTTCTTCTCCAGCAACGCCTGCACCTGCTGCACATCCTTATCCCCGCGGCCGGAGAGGTTCACGACGACGATCTTTCCTTTGCCCAGGGCCTTCGCCTGTTTGATGCCTTCGACGAGGGCGTGCGTGCTTTCCAACGCCGGGATGATGCCTTCCGTGCGCGAGAGGAGCTGGAAGGTTTCCAACACTTCGTCGTCGCACGCGTACGCAAAACCGATGCGGCCGCGATCGCGATAAAACGCGTGCTCCGGTCCCACGGCGGCGTAGTCCAAACCAGCGCTCACCGAATGCGTGAGCTCAATCTGGCCGTGCTCATCCTGCAGCAGAAACGTTTTGCAGCCCTGCAACACACCGAGACGTCCGCCCGCGAAACGCGCTGCGTGCTCCCCGCGTTTGATGCCGAGACCGCCGGCTTCGACGCCCGTGAGTTTCACATCGAGGTCTTCCAAAAATTCAAAGAACAACCCGATCGCGTTGGAGCCGCCGCCCACGCACGCGACCATCGCGTCGGGCAGTCGTCCTTCGCGCTGCAAAATCTGTTCTTTCGCCTCGAGTCCGATCACGCGGTGAAAATCGCGGACCATCATCGGATACGGATGCGAGCCATATGCGGTGCCGAGGATGTAGTGTGTGTTGCGCACGTTGGTGACCCAATCGCGCATCGCTTCGTTGATCGCTTCCTTGAGCGTCTTCTGACCGGCCTCGACGCCGCGCACTTCCGCGCCCATGAGACGCATGCGGAAAACGTTCAACGCCTGTCGCTCCATGTCGTGCGCGCCCATGTAGACGACGCATTCGAGACCAAACTTCGCGCACGCGGCCGCCGTCGCCACGCCGTGCTGGCCCGCACCCGTCTCGGCGATGATGCGCTTCTTGCCCATGCGTTTCGCGAGGATGGCTTGCGCGAGGGCGTTGTTGATCTTGTGCGCGCCGGTGTGCAGCAGGTCTTCGCGCTTCAGATAAATTTTGGCGCCGCCCACGTGCTCGGTCAGGCGCTCCGCGAAATACAGTTCCGTGGGACGTCCCGCGAATTCCTTCAAATGATGCCGCAGCTCCGCCTGAAATTGCGGATCTTTGCGCGCCTCTTCGTAGGCCACGCCGAGTTCCTTCAGCGCGGTCCAGAGCGTCTCCGGCACATACACGCCACCATACGGACCGAAACGTCCGTGGGCGTCGGGCAACGAGAAACGATCGAGGGGGGCGTTGACGGCGGAAGACATAGCCCACCACCGTGAACGCCACCGCAGTCCGCTGCAAATCGGTTTTCACCTCTCGCGCACGGCCGCGGCCTGTTTCGCGCAGATTGCAGGAGGAAATTGGTTCTTGCGGCGCGCAGACGCGGGGCGCTTTGCTCGCCCCTTCCATGAGCAATCAAACTCCCGTCGCCAACGAACACGCCGTCCTCAAGACCTCCTACGGCGAAATCACCATCGCCTTCTGGCCCGATGTCGCTCCGAAGACCGTCGAAAACTTCAAGAAACTCGCTAGCGAAGGTTTCTACAACGGCACTGCGTTTCACCGCATCATCAAAGGCTTCATGATCCAGGGCGGCTGCCCCAACACCAAGGAAGGCGCTCGCGGTCTTCCCGGCACGGGCGGTCCCGGTTACCAGATCAAAGCCGAGTTCAACGCCAAGCCCCACGTGCGCGGCGTCATCTCCATGGCGCGCTCCGCGCATCCCGACTCCGCCGGCAGCCAGTTCTTCATTTGCCACGGCGACGCGCGCTTCCTCGACCGTCAATACACCGCCTTCGGCGAAGTCGTGAAGGGCGACGAGGTGCTCGAACAAATCGCTAACGTCCCCACCAAGAGCGGTGGCGGCGGCGAAAAGAGCACGCCGATCGATCGCGTCGCTCTCGAAAGCGTCACGCTCGTGCCCGCGAGCTGAGCGCTCATTCTTCGATAAACTCAATCACCACTTCAGCCGGCCGGTACTCTCCCCGCGCCGGCTTTTTTGCGTCGGGATCTTTCGGTGCGAGTTCTCGCTTCACGGCCTGCGCGATGCCGCGCACTTCGGGATAATATTCGGCGCGCTGCATCCAGTTCCGGGAGTTCTGGTTCTTCACGCCCTGCATGCGCACACCGCTTCTCGCCGTCGGACGTTTCATCACCGACGGCGTCGCCAACAGCGAATCCGCGAGATGCTCCGCAAACGTTTTCTGGTCGATTCTCAACGCGAGCAGCGAAAACCCCGCGAGCAGTCGCGGGCGGTTGCCGAAGACCATGTGTTTTTCCTGCAACGTCTGCACCATCGCCGGACGCGGCTTTGCCGAAAATGCCTCCGTCAACGCGAGCCAATCCCACGCATCCGTGTAGTTCGGCGCGAGCTGCACCGCGCGATCCAGCCATGCGCGCAGCTCCGCCGAGGCCTCCGGCGGCAGACGGAAACTGGGCCTCACGCCCGAGAGATACTGCCGGAGCGAGTCCTCCGCGAGCTTCGCATACACGTACGGATTTTCCGAACCCAGTTTCGCCGCTTCCTCCAAACTCTGCATCGAGCGCAACCGCTCGCCATCATAATTCAGCAACGTCGCGATAATCTCGTGCGGACGCGGCGACTCCGGATTGCGCGCCACCCATTGTCGCAGCTCCAACAAGGCCGAGCCGTTTTGATGGATGCGCCATTTGAGATTCGTCAGCGCCACATCGCGCGCGAAGTCGTCCGCTTTCTGAAACTCGATGCTCTTCGGATCGATCGCGCCGGGGATGTTATAACGACCAACCGTGTAACGACCGCCGCGAACATACGCGCCCAAGTCCGCTTCCAACTCGGCGGCGCTCATCCCAAACGCACGCTGCACCGATTCCTCCGCGCTGTATCCGAGCTGCAGATACGCCAGCAGCTCATTAAAACCTTCGCCCCGTTTGCGTCCTTTGCGATCGGCCGTGAGGCAATAATGCACAAACGCCCACGACTGCGCGTAAAACATGCCCATGCGCGACGACTCGTTGTAATCGGGCGAACCGTGCGTGACCGCGAACAACTTCGCCAGGGGCATCATGCGCCCCCGCGTGAGCTGCGTGATGTGCAGCGGATTATGTTTTCCCACCAGCACCTCGTCGCCGGAGAACTCCATCGTTTCATAAAACTCGGCGATGCCTTCGTTGAGCCACGGCGGCAGCCGATAGCCCCGCGCGTGCATGAGCAGATGAATGAACTCGTGATAAATTGTGGGGATCACCCGATCCAGTTCCCCCGAAGCCGCCATCGCGATCACCACCTCATCGGGAAACCCGCGGAAAACGCCCGCGATATCCATCGGTTTCCCCTGATAAAGCGGTTTGTACGGACGGAAATCGCGTTCGTCGTCGAAAATATAAACGGTCGTCCGCGGCTGATGAAACGGCGCGCCCGGGAGTATCTGCAAAAACGTGCTCCGGAAACGCTCGAGCCGCGCGACCAGGATACGCGCATCGACCTTCGGAGCATTGGTGTACACCTCGAAATTCGCCGTCTTCGCATACATCCAATCGCGCGCCTGCACGACTGTCGTCGCCGACAACAACACCCACGCCACCACCATCCCCATCAGCCCTCTCGCCATGCATTTTTTCATAAATGAAGAGTCTTCCGAATTAACCTCTCGGACACACCATTTCCCGCCGCATCAGATGCTGTATCCACTGCAGCACTACATGTATCGCGTTGGGAGCGCCGGCGCCCGCCGGCAATGATCAAGGAGCCGGCCAGCGGCCGGCGCTCCCCGCGCATCACTTTTTGAGCGGCGCGCGGGGCGGCGGCTTCGAGCCGGTCTTGGCGAAATTTGCCCATTGCTGCTTAGCGATCAGAGGAGGTCGACGGCCGCTCTTCCACTAACCTCACCGATTGGATGGCGGAGCCGTTTCCGGGCGCTTTTTCGGCCCCGGAGGTTCCGAGAAACGCCGGCAAATTCGGGCCCACGCTTTGCGCGAGTTCGTTGATCGGCAGCACGCCTTTGGAGAGATTCTGCACGCACTGGCCCGGGCCGGCTTGGAGCCCGATCTTGTGCAAGAATGCGAGGAGTGTCATTTGGGGGGAAGCGGCGGGTTTGGGTGTAGCGCGCTCGCCTCGCGTGACAATGTACTTTTAACGCAATCGCACGGTTAACACCCCGCCGGACCGCCCGTTGACACCGCTCGCGCCGCGCGCCTAGCTTCCGCGCAAATGGACAAACCCACCTATTTGTTGGAATTCGAGAAACCGCTGCGTGAGCTCAGCAACCAGCTCGATCAGCTGCGTCAGCAATCGCTCGAAAACAACGTCGATCTCTCCAAGGAGATCACCGCGATGGAGCGCAAGATCGAGAACACCCGTCGCGAGATCTACTCCAACCTCTCTCCCTGGCAAAAGGTCCAGCTCGCTCGTCATCCGAAGCGCCCCTACGCGCTCGATTACGTCCAGGCGCTCTTCCAGAATTTCCAAGAACTCCACGGCGACCGCCAGTTCAACGACGACCGCGCGCTCATCGGCGGCACCGCGATGTTCAACGAACAACCGGTGATGATCATCGCCCAACAAAAGGGCCGCGACACGAAGGAAAACATCCAGCGCAATTTCGGCATGCCGCAACCCGAGGGTTATCGGAAAGCGCTTCGCCTGATGAAACTCGCGGAAAAATTCCGCATACCGGTCATCACCTTCATCGACACGCCCGGCGCCTTCCCCGGCATCGAGTCGGAAGCGCGTCACGTCTCCGAAGCGATCGCGGTGAACCTGCGCGAGATGGCGATGTTGCGCGTACCCACGATCGCCGTCGTCGTCGGCGAAGGCGGCTCCGGCGGTGCGCTCGGCATCGGCGTCACCGACCGCGTGCTCATTTTTGAAAACAGTTACTACTCGGTGATCTCGCCCGAAGGTTGCGCCGCGATTCTCTGGAAAGATCGCGCCGCCGCTCCGAAGGCCGCCGAGGCGCTCAAGCTCAACGCCGATCATCTCGAAAAACTCGGTGTCGTGGACGACGTGATCCCCGAGCCTTTCGGCGGAGCCCACACCGATCCGGCCGCGGCCGCGAAAGAGCTCAAAAAACTCCTCACGCGTCACCTCACGCAATTGCTCAAGCTCGACGAGGACAAGCTCCTCGATACGCGCTACGAACGCTACCGCCACCTCGGCCTCTACGAGGAGGACGGCGTCGTTCATTCCTAAACGACGCGCCCTCACCCGCTCCCGCGTTTACAACGTGACGCGCGAGCCGCTGACGTTCGAGCGCACGGTGATCAACTCACACGCCGTCGCTCGTTTTTGCTCGGGATCGAAAGTCACCAACGCCGCCGACAAACGCACGTCGGCATCCGCCACTTCGAAGCGGCGCGGCATACCATCGAGGAATTTCGCGACGACGGGTTTCACTTCGCGCCCCAAAACAGACGCGTACGGTCCCGTCATCCCGACGTCGCACATAAACGCAGTGCCTTCCGGCAACACCGTCGCATCCGCCGTCGGCACATGCGTGTGCGTACCGAGCACCGCCAGCGCGCGTCCAGCAAGATGCCAGCCGATCGCTTGTTTTTCCGAAGTGGCCTCGGCGTGGATTTCCACAAAAACGCCGTCCGCCTTGTCCTTCAGAAACGCCAGCATGCGATCCGCCGCTTTGAACGGACACTCCGCCTTCATGCCGAGATATTGGCGACCGAGCACCGTGAAGGCCGCGAGGCGAAATCCTTTCGCCTGCAAAATCACATGATCACGCCCCGGACACGCCGCGGGCAGATTCGCCGGACGGCACACGCGTTCAAAGGTCGTGATCTCGCCTTCCCAGCCCTTCTGATCCCACACATGGTCGCCCAGCGTAATCGCATCGACACCAACTCCTAGGAGCGTCTTGGCGATCGTCCCGGTGATACCTGCACCCGCCGCGGCATTTTCACCGTTCGCGATCACAAAATCCACGCCGAGCTGATTGCGCAGCTGCGGCAGACGCGAGGCGATCACGTCGCGGCCCGGCCGTCCGACGACGTCGCCAATAAAAAGAAACTTCAACATCCTGCCAGCGTCCGGACCGTACGGGAGTGACGCAATGCCCAATTCAAACGCGAGCTAGGAGTTTTTAGGCGCTATGAAAAATCCCCCTCCGTAGCGCCTCTTGGTTTCCACACTTGCCACCCTCCTAATGCGTGCCATTAAATCGCCGCCTTTTTCAACCTCCGTTAACCATGAAATCGTCCACCTCGCCCTCCTCGTTTCCAAAAGCCGAAATCGGCAAAGAAATGAAAGGCTCCGACTGCGTAGTTGAGTGCCTTATCCGCGAAGGTGTCGACGTCATCTTCGCGTACCCCGGCGGCGCCTCGCAGGAACTTCACCAATCCCTCGCCCGCACCGACAAGATCCGCACCATCCTGCCCCGTCACGAACAAGGCGGCTCCTTCGCCGCCGAAGGTTATGCGCGCGCCACCGGCAAAGTCGGCGTGTGTATGGCGACGTCCGGCCCCGGTGCGACCAACCTCATTTCCGCGATCGCCGACGCCTACATGGATTCCACGCCGATCGTGGCGATCACCGGTCAGGTTTATTCCAAATTTATCGGCAAGAGCGCGTTTCAGGAAACCGACTTCTTCGGTATGACCCTGCCGATCGTGAAGCACTCCTATCTCGTGCTCAACGTTCACGATCTCCCGCGCATCTTTAAGGAAGCCTTCCAGCTCGCGCGCAGCGGTCGTCCGGGCCCCGTCATCATCGACATTCCGAAGGACGTCCAGCAGGCGAAGTTCACGCCTGTCTTCCCGCCCACCGTCGAGTTCCGCAATCCGCTCATCAGTCAGACGCCGCACGCGTCCGATGAGGAGTTGAAAAACATCCTCGCGCTCATCGCCGAAGCGAAACGTCCCGTTCTCTACATTGGCGGCGGTCTCATCTCCGCAGGCGCTCACGACGAGCTCAAGACCTTCGCGGAAAAGACCAACATCAACGTCGCCACCACGCTCATGGGCGTCGGCGCGTTCCCGGAAACGCATCCGCTCTCGATGCAGTGGTTCGGTATGCACGGCGCCGCTTACGGCAACTGGGCCGTCGATCAAAGCGACCTGCTCCTCTGCTTCGGCGCCCGTTTCGACGACCGCATCACCGGCGCCGTAGACAAGTTCGCCGCCGGCGCGAAGATCGTCCACCTCGACATCGACGCCGCCGAACACAACAAGAACAAGCGCGGCGTGATCCCAGTCACGTCCGACGTGAAGTACGCGCTCGCTCGTCTCAACGAGCTCATCACCGCGCACAAGTTTACGCCGCCCGATACCTCGGGCTGGCATCAACAAATCGCCACATGGAAGAAAGAGTATCCGTTCGATAACAAAGCTGGCTTCGGCAACAGTCCGCACATCCTCCCTCAGGAAGCCGTCGCCACCTTGTACGAACTCACCAAGGGCGACGCCATCATCACCACCGGCGTCGGCCAGCACCAGATGTGGGCCGCGCAGTTCTATCGCTTCGACAAACCGCGCCGCTACATCAGCTCGCTCGGTCTCGGCGCGATGGGCTATGGTTATCCCGCCGCCATGGGCGCCAAGGTCGCCTGCCCGGACAAGCAGGTCATCGATATCGATGGCGACGGCTCGTTCCTCATGAACGTGCAGGAGCTCGCCACCTGCCACATCGAGAAAATCGCGGCCAAGGCCATGATCCTGAACAACCAGCACCTCGGCATGGTCGTTCAGTGGGAAGACCGCTTCTACAACAGCGTCCGCGGCAACACCATCCTCGGCGACGCCTCCAACGTCGGCGGTCCGGACAATCTCGACGGCATTTATCCTGACTACGTCACCATCGCGAAGGGCTTCGGCGTGAAAGCGCGCCGCGTTCACAAGAAGAGCGAGCTCCGCGAAGCGATTCAGGAAATGCTCGATCACGACGGCCCGTACGTCCTCGACGTCATCGTGCCCTACACCGAACACGTGCTCCCCATGATCCCCGCCGGCAAGACGGTGAAGGACATGATCCTCAAGTGAGGCGAAGGTCGAAGGACCAAGTACCAAAACTTTCAGCCCGGGTTTAACCACCCGGGCTTTTTTGCGCCCGCTCCACGCGCCCCTAGAGCAGTGCATCACCGCGAGCATCCCATCCCCGACACCCGACTACAAACTCCCAACTCCCCGCGCGCGCGCCCGCGACGGCGCTCACTTCGTCTTCATCACGAAGACGCCATTCCAACCTTCGCCCGGCGGATTTGCCGCCATCGCTTCGCAACGTTCCCTGTACAACAGCGAGGGATTGATCGGGTGAAACTCATCCGGCTGCCATGGCTCGAGACGCGACGCGCGCTCGAAGCCTGCACGCGCGTTCGCCCAATCTTGTTTCAGATACAGCGCCATCGCTTCGGCGAACAACGCGAGACACTCGCGGGTCGTGGACGAAAGCGTCTCTTTCAATCCCACGATTTCATAAATCGCCACCGGCTCGGTGCGTCCTTTCACCACGATGCGATCGAGATAACGAAACACACACCGATCGCCCGCGAGCTCCGCCGCGTGCTTCGTCGCCTCCGTCACCAGTGTATCCACGCCGTAACTACGCGCCGCCGATTCGAGTCGCGCCGCGAGGTTCACGGTGTCGCCCATCATCGTGTAATTGAAGCGGGTGAGCGATCCCATGTTGCCCACGACCGCCGGCCCGCTGTTCAAACCGATGCGCGTGCGCATGCGACCCACCGTCGCAGGCCATTTCCCATCGGCCGCCCATTTCTTGCGCAGCTCATCGAGTTTCTGCTGCACCACTTGCGACGCCACGCATGCACGGTACGCATGGTCGGGAAATTCCACCGGCGCGCCAAACATCGCCACCACGGCATCGCCGACGTACTTATCGAGCGTGCCGCCCTGCGCCGTGACGATGTCCGTGCACGCCGTCAGATACTCGTTCATCAACTCGACGAGTTGATCCGGCGGCAGACTTTCCGAAAAGCTCGAGAAGCCTTCGATGTCGCTAAAATACGCCGTGATGCGCGCCTCGACTCCACCGAGCTTGGGTTCCTCGCCGGCTTCGACCATGCGATCGACCAGCTCGGGCGACACATACGTGCCAAACATGCCTTTGATGCGGCTGCGCTTTTTCTCTTCGACCACCAATTGCCACGCGATCGCCGCGAAACTCGTCGTAAACGCCGCCCCCAGCGGAGCGATCAGCGGCAACACAAGATGCGCACGCGCGAAGATAAAAAACGCCAGCGCCACGTATGCGACCAGCAACAGCACCGCGCCCGTGCGCAGCCACACGCCGCGCCGCCCGGTCGCGACAGCCATGGCCCCCGCGGCCAATGTCAGAGCAACTATGAGTCCGGCTTCGCCGACGCCGGGAAGGCGTTGTAGGTATTTTCCGGATACAATCGTTTTGAGGACATTTCCGTGGATGCCCACCTGCGGCACCGGTCGATCGTCAAACGATGTCGGCGCCACGTCGTGCAGCAGAGGATCCACCGGACCGATCAACACGATCGCGTCTTCGAAACGTTGGAAAAACGTCGCCGCCGCTTCGCGTTCGTCCGCTTGATCCGACGCGAGCATTTGCGCCGCCACGAGCACGAGGGAAAAACTCACGCGCGGATTTCGCTCCGAATCCCAACGCGAAAACCAATTCACTTCGAGATCGCGTCCGCCTTGCAGCGGTACGCGGGCCAGCACATCTCCCCCGGGCCGCGCGAGCTCGAGACGATCCGGGTAAATCGTCACCGCATCCGAGGGCATATTCCAATACAGGCGAGCGAGCTCTATGCCCATGTGGAAATACGTGCGGCCCGGTGTGCGCGCGAACAGCGGCACTCTGCGCGTACCGCCTTCGATCGTGTCGATGAGCCCGACCAACGGCGGGTTCACGCGAAAGTTCCCGTACGAAAATGTCGGCAACTCCGGCGGCAGCGCTTCCTCGATCGGCGTGGTGGCACCGGGCAATTCACGCACGATGCGCTGGTGATTGATGTCGCGATCTTCGGCCGCCGCGTACGTCGCGGCGACGACGACGGGCGCCGGCGGTTGCGTGTCGAGCACGCGGCGCAGTCGCTCCGTGCCGGCGTGGAAACGCGCCTCGTCGGTCAGCTCGGATTTTCCTTTGTCCGAGAAAAGAATATCAATGCCCACCGCTCTGGCTTTGCCCGCCTTGAGCAAGGCGTCGCTCACCTCCGCGTAGTAGGCGCGATCCCAGGGTTGATTGCCGATGTCGGTGATCGAGCGCGAATCGATATCGACATACACGATCTTCACCGGCGCATCGATTTCGCCGCGAAAAAGAAACCGCCAGTCGATCGCTCGCTCCTCAAGGAAATCGAGCCAGCCGAGAAAATGCACGAGACACCACAACGCCGGGATGGGCAGCAACAGCAGCCAGCGAAGAAAATGGAACGGCGTAGACCGGGGCACGGCGCGCGAACGTAGGTATCGCTTTCTTGCGGCGCCAGTCTGGAGTTACGACGCCAACGCGTTATCCACTTCTTGGATACAACCGCGAAACGCACTCAGCGCGTCAGGCGCGCGGCAATCCATCCGTCGGCGAGGTGCGTGGCGGCGGCAGTTGCGGTCCGGGCGAAGGCGACAGCGGCGACACAGGCTCGCTCGGTCCCGTGGCCGGCGCGGCTTCCATGGTCGGCCCCCCCGAAGCACCGGCGGCGCCATTGCCGGTCGAAACGACGCTCGAAGAAATCGTCAGCGAACCGACGCTCGAGAGCATCTGTTGCACCATCTGCAGCAAGCTCGCGCGCACCGACGCGGGCACATCGGCCGGCTCGATCGATGCAGGGATGCCGCTCACTTCGCCGGTGCCGGCGTTGTAGGTGAGCCCGCTCAAAACAATTTGTTTCCCCTGCTCCACACGCACGGGACGACCGCGACCGAAGGTTTGTTCGATGACACCTTCGAGCATCACCAGCGCGAACGACGCGCGATTGCCTTCCGGTTTAAACGCGAGACGGAAAGCGGTGCCGCGAATACCGGCCGCGCCGACCGGAGTCTGGATCGTGAACGACGAGCCGCCGCCTTGATTCAGTTTTTTCACGTCGGAAATGATTTCTCCGCGCAACAGATTGAGCCGCGTGGTCGATGTCGTGGGCTCGGCCACGAGCGCGTTCATCTTGTAGGTTTCCGTGAACGGCTGCTGCGTGAATTGATCGATCGAAAGCACCGAGTCCGCACCAACGGAAACCGTCGCGCCATTGGACAATACAAACAACACGCTCGCGCCGGGACCGGTGGAGATCACTTGGCCTTCCATGAGCAGCGAGCCGTTGCGCACGGGAAAAGTCAGGCCGTCGGCCGGATTCACGACCGTCACTTCACCCACCACACGCGCAACCAAAATACGTCCGCCTGGGACAGGTTGCGGTTCGCTCGCAGTCTGCGCGGTTGCTCCAGCCGCGCTCATAAATCCGAGAGCGAAGAGGAACAGCAAGCGAGTGAGCAGGCGGATCTTCATGGCGGGAGTGTTTCAACAACGTCACGGAGACGTTGAACTTAAGCGCTGCTGCAAGGATCGGGCGGCCGCGTGATGGGGGTCAAGTCGCAAGCAAGTTTCAACAGCCACCAGCGCCAACTTATTTACCCTAGGATTTAGACTGAGGTGATATGCCTGGTGGTACCACATGAGGGCGTTGGTCGGAGCGAGCGTGAGTGCTTTCAGGAAGGCTTCGCTGCCGTCGTTCCAGCGACCTTGCAGATCGAGCGCGACGCCCAATCTAACCCAAAATTCGGGAACGACTTCCGAATATTTGAGCGCGGTCCTCGCCGCTTGTTCCGCTTCGCGTCCGAGGTCGTTTCGACTCGTCGGCGCGAGATGCGACCAAAGCGCCGCCACGTAGGCCGAATCGGCCCAGCTCTGGGCATTGGTTTCGTCAAATGCGATCGCCTCGCCCAGCAAAGCCCGTGCTTCGGTGAGCGCGTCTTTCTGTTGGTTGAGCGTAGGGTTTGGCGTCATCGCCAGGAGATCGATGCGCTCGCGTCCGGCTTGGCGCGAAGCCTCGCCTTGATACGTCGGTAATGCGATCGCGAGCGTCGCCACCACCACCGCCACCGCCGCGACAATCGCGGACAGCTGTTTCCACATTTCGACCGGTGCGTCGTCTTCCTCCGGCCAATAGCGGCGCACAAGTTCAGCCGCCGCCACCGCGAGCCACAGACCGATGGCGGGGATCTTCAGGTGAAAATCGACCAGGCACGCGATGGCCAGCGCCATCAACCCGATCGCCAGACCGTGACCAAATCCCGCCCCGCGCCAGCCCGTGTACACATCGACCGCAGGCGAGCGTCGCCGCAGCGCGGTTTTCACGCCGATCGCACCGATCCCGCCGAAGAATAGAATAAACCCAATCGCGCCATAATCGCTGAGCGTGTTCAGGTAGTCGTTGTGCGCCCATTGAGGCTCGTCGTGGAAATCCTCGGGACGGTGTTTTTCGAAAAGTGTGTTGAAGCTGCCTGCGCCCGTTCCGAGCACCGGCGCGCTTCCCCAAAGGCGCGCCGCCGCTTTCCACAACACCGGACGCGAACTTTCGCCGCGATCGCGCGCAAACTCGTCCAAACGCTCCTTCACGCGCGGCATCGTCGAATACAACATCACTCCCGCGATCACGACCAAACCCATCGCGGTCGCGGACAACAACACCCGCGAAGCCCAAGCCTGCCGGCGCAGAAATAACGGCCACGCCGCCAGCGCCAGCGCGAGCGCGAGCCACGCGCCGCGACTGATCGTCAGCGCGAGGCCGAATAAAAGCATCAATGCGAGATAACCAAAAAGCACGCGCTGCACCGCGCTCGCTCCGCGTTGCCACGTCAGCGACAACACCGGCGGAATCGCGATCACTAGCAACGCGGCGAAATTATTGGGATTGCCCAAACTCCCGCTCGACCGCCCGAGATATTGCGCGGCTTGCACGCGTCCCAGCATGAGCCAGTCGGGCGCGATGTAGCGTTGATACGCCGCGAGCAGCACAGAAAAAACCGCCAACCCGAGTACCGTCACCAACACCAGAAACCGCGGCTTCGGGTGACGCAGTCCATTGAGGGCGATCCAGAAAATCGCGATCATCTGCGCCCAGCCGAGCCAGTCGCGCTTCCCGATCCACGGCACGGGTGTGATCACCGCCACGCTGATCGCGGCGTAAACAAGGAACGGTAACAGCCACCATCCGGCGCGATGGGTCGCCCGCCCTTTCCACGCGCCATACGCGAGCTGCAGGGCCAGCGTCGCCCCCGTCAGCGCCCAGCCGATGACCATCGTTTCCGCGCGCGCGCCTCCCAGACAAATCGTCGTCCAAGCGAGATTCGCCGCGAGCAAACCGGCGATCATCCATTCACCGGAAGGGACGATTTTGGGGTGGTCGGAAAAGGCCATGCAACGCCCTTAGAGGACGGCACTGCGGGAATCGAAGACAAGGGGTTTTTACCCGCAGATTGTTAACGGCTTTTGAAAAAAGAAAGCGCCACCCCTGTGGAGGTGGCGCCGAAAGAAAGGTCGAAACGTCGTCCAACCGATTACTTGGTCGGGACCGTCGAGATCGTCTTGAGGATGCGCGACGCGACTTCGTACGGGTTGGCCGAGGAGTTCGGACGGCGGTCTTCGAGGTAGCCGCGATAGCCGTTGTTGATGAAGCTGTGCGGCACGCGGACCGAAGCGCCGCGGTCGGCGAGACCGTAGCTG
Organism: uncultured Opitutaceae bacterium; assembly: GCA_937958045.1. GTDB lineage: Bacteria > Verrucomicrobiota > Verrucomicrobiia > Opitutales > Opitutaceae > Nibricoccus. Next base: position 41,590 of record CALFXL010000001.1, read on the forward strand.
AACTTGTCGATCGCCTGGGTCTCGTGGAGACCGGTGAGACGCAGGTGGTTGTCCGGACCGTAAACGGCGATGTGTTCGTCCATGTGCTTGGCGAAAGCGGCCATGAGGCGTTCGAAGTACTCTTTGCCGCCGACTTCGCGCATGTACTTGGTCGAGAAGTTCGAGTGCATACCGGAACCGTTCCAATCGAGCGGAGCATCATAAGCGCCGCGGATCGGCTTGCAGTGCCACTCGACGTCGATGCCGTACTTTTCGCAGAGGCGCATCAGGATGTAGCGAGCGACCCAGAGATCGTCGGCGGCCTTCTTGGAGCCTTTGCCGAAGATCTGGAATTCCCACTGACCTTTGGCGACTTCGGCGTTGATGCCTTCGTGATTGATGCCGGCTTCCAAGCAGAGATCGAGGTGCTGTTCGACGATTTCACGAGCGACGGAACCGACGGCCGCATAACCGACGCCGGTGTAGTACGAGCCCTGCGGAGCGGGGAAACCGTGTTCGGGGAAGCCGAGCGGGCGGCCGTCTTTGAAGAGGAAATATTCTTGTTCGAAACCGAACCAAGCATCCTCGTCGTCGAGGATCGTGGCGCGGCTGTTGGTGATGTGCGGGGTCTTGCCGTCCGGCATCATGACTTCGCACATGACGAGGACACCGTTCTTGCGCGTACCGTCTGGATACACCGCCACCGGCTTGAGGACGCAGTCAGAGCTCCGGCCTTCCGCCTGCTTGGTCGAGCTGCCGTCGAAGCCCCAGTTGGGCAGTTCTTCGAGCTTCGGGAAGCTGGCGAATTCCTTGATCTGCGTCTTGCTGCGCAGGCCCGCGACCGGCTTGTAGCCGTCGAGCCAGATGTATTCCAATTTGTATTTGGGCATGGTGGAGGTGGAGGAAGGAGGAGGAATGGGTCAGGTATTTTCTTCAAGCGTATAGATAAACACCGGAAGAGACCTGGAACGGCGCGATAAAAAGCACGCGACATGCCAGCGCCTGCTAGAATTAATTTTCATGCCAGAATTTTTTCCTGAGCCGTCCGCCTGATCGATTTTAACCACGAACTCGCCCTTGCCTCATCCGCCGTCGGTCGAAATTGTGCAGTGCAACCAGCGTTCTCTCGGCATGCATAACATCAAAGATACCGCCCGGGCTACGGTGCGCATCGGCTTCGACGGCCGGGTGCACAAGACCTTTCGCGGTCATCTCGCCCGAGAGCGTTTTGAGAACGAGGTGCGCGTTCTTAAATACTTGGAGGAAAAGGGCTGCGAATTCGTTCCCCGCCTCCTCGATAGCGATCCGGCCACGCTTAAAATCGTGACCACCAACTGCGGTCGTGTGGTCACTCACCTGAGCGATGAACGTATGCGCGAGCTCTACCGCGAGCTTGAGCGCTACGGGGTCCGCCATGAAGACGCCTTCATGCGAAATATCACGTATCGGGAGTCGGATGGGCGTTTCTGTGTGATCGACTTCGAGTTCGCCACCTTGATCGACCGGGATGTCCCGCTCGGCTTAAAGCCTGTGGGCCCCGGCGATTCTTCTGCCGCGTCTGCCTGAACCAGCAGAGCCGCGACACCTTTCCATGGTCCCGCCGCCCTCCGATCCCTCTTCCACCAACCGCCTGCTTTGGTCTGGCCTGACCGACCGCGGCAAGGTTCGTCCCAATAACGAGGACTCGTTCTTGGGCATCGCCTTCGATGGACACGATGTCCGCTTCCTGGGCAAAACCGGAGGCTCTTCCATGGGCGTGTCGGATTTCGTTTTCGCCGTCAGCGACGGCATGGGCGGCGCCAACTCCGGCGAATTCGCCAGCCGCATCGCGGTCGAAAAAATCACCCGCCTTCTGCCCAAAGGCTTCCGCCTTTCCGCCCAAGGCATGTCCAGCGGCTTCCCCGATCTCATCGGCGAATTGTTTGCCTCCATCCACCGCGACATGCTCCGTATGGGCCAGGCCTACGAGGAATGCGCCGGCATGGGCGCCACGCTGAGCCTGTGCTGGTTCACGCCCGAGTGGATGTATTTCGGCCACATCGGCGACAGCCGCGTCTACTATTTTCCCAAGGACGGCCCGCTCACGCAGGTCACGCACGATCACAGTCACGTGGGCTGGCTGCGTCGCACCGGAAAAATCAACGAACGCGAAGCCCGCGCCCATCCGCGACGCAACGCTCTCCAGCAGGCCCTCGGCGCCGGTCATCAATTCGCCGAACCTCATATCGGCGCCGTCGGTTATCAACCGGGCGATCGTTTCATGATTTGCTCCGACGGTGTCATCGACGGCCTCTGGGATCGTCGCATCGGCGAAATCCTTTCCACCGCTCCGACGGGTGAAAACATCGCCAAGCTCATCGTGGACGAAGCGGTCGCCGAATCCGGTCGCGACAACACCACCGCGATCGTCATCGAGGTCTGCCCGCCCGAAACCGCGACGTCGGCCTCCTGAGGCGCGGCCAGCCGTCCGCGTTATAACAGGACCGCAGGCGCGCTATTGTATTCATAATTCGAATACACGCTTATCTCGCGCACGCACTACGCACCTCAGCGTTTCAACACGTCTTCACGGACACGGCGTACTGCGGTGAATTTCACGCGGAAAAGATCGTCCAACGCTTCGCGCGCTTCGGCCGGAATACGATTCACCAACGCATCGATCGCCGGCAACGGTCCGAGCGCGGCCTCGGCCTCGGCAGCCGCCTGCCGCAGCGTTTGCACGCCCGCTTTCGGCACGGCGCGTCCCTGCGCTTTTTCTTCGCCCAAAAACGCCGCTTCGTCCGCATCGCTCGGCCATGTCGGACCGTCGTCGTCGAAAGGCATGGAGGCGTCTGATGAGATTTCCTCTGCGCCCGGTAAACTCGCCAGCTCCGCCTCCGTCTCGACTTCGGCCGCCGCCGCGCTGGCAGCACTGGCCGCCGATGTCGGCACGCTCGATGACATCGCGACGGCGCGACCGGCGTTGATCTCCGCAATCGCCTGCGCGACGCGCGCATCGAGGCGCTCAATCAGTCCTTTTTTTTTTCGCTGTCGTCCGCGGACGGCTCGGGCGCGGCTTCGGCGAGCGCGCTGAGTTCTTTTATGAGCGAATCGATCGCGCGCGCACGGCTCGCTTCGACCGCTTTCAAGAGCGTGACTTCGAAATTGATTTTCTCGGAGAGCCCGAGCTTCACGTTGCCCTCGCCTTCCCGCAGGCCGTCGAGCAAACGCGTGATCTGCTCCGTCGTCATCGGCACGCCGCCGAGCATGTCGGTCTTGCCGCCTTTCGCGATCGCATCGAGCAGCGCGCGACGCACCACTTCCTGCAGATCAGTCAGCAAGCGCACCAAATCGCGCCCCGCCTGATCGCACGCATCGACGATCTCGATGATCTTCGGATGATCGCCCGCCGCAAGTGCGCCCGCGAGCTCCGCGATTTTCTCGGCGGAAACGAGCCCGTACACATCGAGCACGTCAGGTTCGGAAATCTCCGAACCGCAGAACGAAATCATCTGGTCGAAAATCGACTGTGCGTCGCGCATGCCGCCATCGGCCATGCGCGCGATGCACTGCAACGCGTCGTCGGTGACTTTGATTTTTTCCTCGGTCGCGATCTGTTTCAATCGCTGCACGATCAGCTCGGTCGGGATCGGCTTGAGGTCAAAACGCTGACAGCGCGACACGATCGTCGGCAGCACCTTTTGCGGATCGGTCGTCGCGAAAACAAATTTCACGTGATGCGGCGGCTCCTCGAGCGTTTTGAGCAGCGCGTTAAACGCCGCCGTCGAAAGCATGTGCACCTCGTCGATGATGTAGACCTTGTATTTCCCTTGCGCCGGCGCGTATTGGACGGTGTCGCGCAAATCGCGCACCTGCTCGACGCCGTTGTTCGAAGCACCGTCGATCTCGATCACATCAAGATGCGAACCTTCCGCGATGGCGACGCACGCGGGATCTTTCGGATCGAAATCCGCCTTCGGTCCATCCGTGCAATTGAGCGCCTTCGCAAAGATGCGCGCGGTCGACGTTTTTCCGGTGCCGCGCGGGCCGACAAAAAGATACGCGTGGGCGATGCGATTGCGCGCGATCGCATTCTTCAGCGTCCGCACGACATGATCCTGACCGACGACATCGTCGAAGGTCTGCGGGCGCCATTTGCGGGCGATGACTTGGTAACCGGTGCTGCTCAAGGCGGCCAAAAATCGGGAATCAAAAATCCAAAATCAAAAATAAAAGTGGCCAGGCACTCCACGGCACTGGGAGAACGTCGTTGCCGTTGCTACCT
>CALFXL010000002.1 GCA_937958045.1 uncultured Opitutaceae bacterium
CGCGGCGGATGGTGTCGGTCCAGAGGGCGTTGCCGCCGTCGATGATGATGTCGCCCGGTTCAAACACGGACACGAGGCCGTCGATCACGGCGTCGGTGGCCTTGCCCGCTTGGACGAGGATGATGGCCTTGCGGGGCTTGGCCAGGGATTGGGCGAATTCCTCGAGGGTCTTGGTAGCGACCAAGCCGCCGGGAGTGTCGGGATTTTCTGCGACGAATTTCTCGGTCTTTTCGACGGTGCGGTTGTAGACCGAGATTTGAAAGCCGTGGTCGGCGATGTTGAGGGCGAGGTTCTGACCCATCACAGCAAGGCCGATGAGTCCGATGTCAGAGTGGGCTTTAGGCATAAACGTTGCGTGTATAGTCAGAAAGCTGATTTGAAAACGATACCAAAGTTCACGTGACCGCGTCGGCGAGGCAATCGCCGAAGGGTGCGCCCGGGTTATTTTTTGGGCGTGGGAGCGCGGGAGCCGTCCTCGTTGAGCGAGCGGAGTTCTGCGCCGCCCTTGGTGGGGAAGAAGCCGGAATTGGCGATCGGCTCGATGATCGGTGTCATGAACGCGGGTTCGTTTCGCTCGTAGATCCAGACGAAGGTCAGGATGCTGAAGCCCACAAAAAGCACGAGGCCCAGCACGAGTTTGTTCATGCGGGCGGCCTTTTGGAAAAGGATGACAATGACCACGAAGGCGACGATGACCGCGAGCGCCTTCACCCAAAACATGGGCGGCACGTCCTTCAATTTTTCGAGCGCAGTAGCGGCGAGGAGCTGCATGGGGAAACGCCCGGAAGTCTGAACCTCGCGGCGGACGACACGAGACGAAAGCGGTTACTGGACGGGCTTTTTACCTTTGTTTTGGCAAATCGCAGGGGATCGAGTCAGCTTACGGGCATGAGCTTCGCGGCCTTTTCTCAAGCCCGTACCGTGCAGATGAAAAAACCCAGCATCCCGATCAGCGAGACGCTGCGTGCCTACCTGCGCCGGTATAAGCGCGAACGGGAATTGCCCGTGACTTATCAGCGTTTGCGTCGTTTCACGGAGTCGGCGCCGCTGACGGATAGCACGGGACGGCCGACGCTGTGGGAAACCGTGGTTTACGATCAGCTCGAGATGGAATCGCTGCAGGAAGGGCTTAAGCGTCTCTACGCGTTGCTGCGCGTGGATGGGGACCTGACGTTCATGAATCACCTGTACGTGGACCGGATCGATTTCTGCGCGTTCGGCAACTCGGCGCCGTTTCGTATCCGGATTGTGAATGCGTACAACGACAACCCGGACTATTTCTACATCAAGCGCGGCGACGCCTCGCGCGTGTTCGGATTGGAACTGGAGCATCTGCTCTCGCCGAACCGCATGCACTTTTTTACGCACGGCGACACGCTGGTGGAGGAACACATCGCGGGCATCCCGGGCGATATTTTTGCGCAGCGCTGGCTGCAAAACAGCGAGCTGAAACCGATCCGCGTGGCGAAGGAACTGGTGAAGTTTAACGAACGCTGTTTCGTGCGACTGCTCGGCGACATGCGCGCGTACAACTTCGTCGTCGTGATCACGCCCGATTTCGAAGGCGCGCAGATTCGCATCCGTGCGATGGACTTCGATCAACAGGCGTACGAAGGGCGCATGAATCTGTATCGTCCGCAATTCTTCAAGGACAACCAGCCGCTCGCGTTTTACTGCATGAAACATCTGCGCGTGGAAACGGCGCGCCAGTATCAACGCGAAGAACAAGTGCTCATGTTGCAGCGCGCGGCGGTGATTGAAGAACGACTCGATCAGCTGCTCACGGCGATGTCGGACGTGTCGCTTTCGCCGCCCGACAATGTGATCCAGCTCCGCGAAAGTCTCGCCGCTCACTACGGCCGCTCCGCTTATCTGCGCTGCATCACCGTCGGAGAATTGATTCGCGAAAACCTCGAGTCGATCCGCCAAAACGTCACCGCGCCGCCGTTCTCGCCGGACACGGTGGAAGAAACGGAATAATACCGCCGAGCGCCGGGTCTGCGTTTGTATTCAATTTTCAAATACAAACGCGCGGCCAAAGTTCGCTCAGGCGTCCCGCGCGGCGTCGGCGAAATCGCCGCGGGTGGCGCAGTTGATCCACGCGCTCGCGCCGTCGGCGTAGTGCTCCTTTTTCCAAATGGGCAGACGCGCCTTGGCTTCGTCGATGATGTAACGACACGCGCCAAACGCGCCGTCGCGATGCGCCGACGATACGCCGACCCAGACGGCGAGTTCGCCAATTTGCAGATGGCCGACGCGATGGATGGCGGTGGCGGCGGTAATCGCGAATTTCTCGCGTGCTTCGGCGATGATGCGCGCGCCTTCTTTTTCGGCGAGAGCGGAGAAAGCTTCGTATTCGAGCGAAAGCACCGGGCGACCGTCGTTGTGATTCCGCACCCAGCCCTCGAAGATCACACATGCGCCGGCGGTCGCGTCGTCGAGCAGCGGTCTGAGCGCGGCGGGATCGATCGGCGTGGGCGAGATGCGAAACGTGAGAGCGGTGTTGGCGGACATGTCGTGGCGAGGGAAGTTGGTTTTGTCCGCGAAGGGATGCAACCGGCGGGGCGGGGAAAATAAAAAGGCCCGAGCGAACTCGGGCCTTTCGGGAAAAACGGAATGCCGGCCGGTGGCCGGCGATCCGGAATCAGAGTTTGCCAGCTTCGAGACCGAAGTAGGCTTCGGCGTTTTTGTAGCAGATGTTTTCGATCATCGAGCCGACGAGTTCGCGATCGGCCGGGATGAGGCCGGCTTCGATATCGGCGCCGATCATCGAGCAGAGCAGGCGACGGAAATACTCGTGACGCACATAGCTCATGAAGCTGCGCGAGTCGGTGAGCATGCCCACGAAACGGCTGAGCAAACCGAGCTGCGAGAGCGCGTTGATCTGCCATTCCATGCCTTCCTTTTGATCGAGGAACCACCAGCCGGAGCCGAACTGGATTTTGCCGGGGATGGAACCGTCCTGCACGTTGCCGATCATGGTCGCAAAGACGTAGTTGTCGGCGGGGTTGAGGTTGTAGATGACGGTCTTGGGAAGTTTTTCCTCGGAATCGAGACGGTCGAGGTAGCGTGCGAGACCGCGAGCTTGGGGGAAGTCGCCGATGGAGTCCACGCCGGCGTCGGCGCCGAGGCGTTTGAGCAGACGGCTGTTGTTGTTGCGGATGGCGCCGAGGTGGAGCTGCTTCGTCCAGCCGCGCTGGGCATCGAGACGGCCGAAGAAGAGCATCATGAACCAGGTGAACTTCGCGGTTTGCTCGGGCGTGGCGGCCTGGCCGGAGCGCGTGGCGGCGAAGATGGCTTTGGCTTCGCTCTCGGTGCAGTCGGTGTCCGGGATGTTTTCCATGCCGTGGTCCGAGAGGCGGCCGCCGAGCGAATGGAAGAACGCATGGCGATCGTCGAGCGCTTCGAGGAAGCTCGCGAGATCCTTGACCTCTTTGCCGGAGCGGGCGGCGAGCTGATCGCACCAGGCGTTGAATACGGCGGGCGCGTTGACGAGGAGCGCTTTGTCGGGGCGGAAGGTCGGATAAACTTTGGTGCCGAGGCCGGATTTCTTGATGGCCTGATGATGCGCGAGATCGTCCACGGGATCATCGGTCGTGCAGACGACGTTCACGCGATTGCTGGTGAGGATGCCGTGTGTCGAGAGCGCGGGTGTGCGGAGCTTCTCGTTGGCGGTTTCCCAGATTTTCTGCGCGGACTTCTCGTTGATGATGTCGTTGATGCCGAAGTAGCGGCGCAGCTCAAGGTGCGACCAGTGATAGAGCGGATTGCGAAGCGTGTGGGGAACGGTTTTGGCCCAGGCGAGGAACTTTTCGTAATCGGACGTTTTATTGCCGGTGACAAGATCTTCGGGAACGCCGTTGGAGCGCATGGCGCGCCACTTGTAGTGATCGCCTGCGAGCCAGATTTGGAAGAGGTTTTCGAACTGGCGATTGTTTGCGATCTGGTCCGGGGGGAGGTGGCAGTGATAATCAAAAATAGGCTGTTTAACAGCGTGCTCGAAGTAGAGCGTGCGGGCCCATTCTGTATTTAAGAGGAAATCTTCGGGGAGGAAGGGTTGCGCGGACATGGTGCCCTGAGCTTTTGGTCGGAGCGGACGTGAGTCAATGGGATTGCCGGACAGCTGTCCGACATGGGAACCGAAAGTGGGTTCTCGCGTACTGTTATCGGCATAATGATGTTTGTCTCAGTGAGCCCATCCTGGTCAGCAGATCGCAAGCCAAGGCGTGTCGGAAATCCGACGATACTGATGAGGCGGATTTTGCGAATGGGTGGGTTTGCAGATTTTACCGTCAGCTATTTAGTGGCGGCAGCTCCGAGGTGCCGGATTGCGCTTTGGGGGAAAAGGTACATGCGAACAGCTAGCTGACGCTCACGCCCCCAAACCTGCTTTTATGAATCACACACATGCCCCGTTTCTTCGTGATGAAAAAAATCCCCTGAGGACGATTGCGGCGGGTGTCGCAGCCATCATCGCGATCTTTGCTTACTTCACGTTGTTTGCCGGGTTCGCGTTTGTGGACTTCGCGCAGTTAACGCTCGGGCGCGGCCATGCGCAGGCGCCGTTGATAGCGCTTATGGCGGGTGGACTTATTTCCACCGTGGCGGCGGTGCGCTTTTTTTCGCCGTCGCAAGGGCGATGGTTGTTGGCGGGCGGATTCGCGGGATGTCTGCTTGGAGCGCTTATCACGACGTCAGCGACCTCAAGTTTCACGCTGTCGCTCGTCGGGCTTTTGATCGGTTTGAGCACGGGCTGGACGACGATGATCCTCGTGTTGTGTTTGCGACCGACACTGCATCTACGCCGACTCGGCATGTGGTGCGGTCTCGGTGTCGGTCTGGCGTATGCGCTGTGCAATCAACCCTTCATCTTCGAAGCGACGCTCGAGCAAAAAATGATGACCGCGGCGATCCTCGGTGCGTTCGGGATGATGGCGTCGTTCGGACTACGCGGCGGCCCGATTCGCGCATCGTCGCTGCCCGACTATGAGTTCCGTGCGGCCTCCGGTTGGATCGTGGCGCTGTTTGTATTGGTTTTTTTGGATACGCTCGTGTTCTTCATCATTCAGAACAGCGTGACGTTGAAAAAACTCTCGTGGGACACGCCGCTGATTCTGCAGGGAAATGCTTTCGTGCATCTGTGTGCGGCCTTCCTCACGGGTCTCGCGCTGGATCGGCGTTGGTCGGGCTCGGCGGCGCTTTTTGCGCTGTTGTTGTTGCTGACCTCGTGCCTCGTGCTCGGCATGCAGCTCGAGCATTTCCCCAAAGCGCGCATGCTCTACATCACCGCGGTGTCAATCTACTCGACGGTGTTGATCTTCATGCCGGCGCGCAGCGGGCGACCGCAGTTTGCGGCGTTGGTGTTTGCGATCAGCGGCTGGTTTGCGTCGGGACTGGCGTTGAGCATCGCGGTGGCGCAGGATGTGCGGCGGATCTCGCCGTATGTGGTTGCGTTGGCATTCATCGTCGGCATCGCGGCGCTCGCGGTGCGCATGCTCTGGCTGCAGCGCGTGCATGAAGTCGAAGCGGAACGTCTCATCAATCGCAGTCAGCCGGGCGACGAAGCGGTGAGCTGAGCGCGTTTCGAACTGGACGCATGTCGATCCCTTGCGCGCGTTGCGCGGGGATAAACACTTTTTGGCATGATGTCCTCATCTCGTTTCTCTCCCGGCATCGTTGCGATGGTCGCAGTGGTTGTCGCGATTGGTTCGCTTGGAGCGCAACAACCTCCTGACGATCGCTTCGTGCGCCCGCAACCGCCCGCACCGATTTATCACGACGGCTGGATCGACCTGAACAAGGACGGACAAAAAAATCCGTATGAAGATCGCACACTCGATATCGAGACGCGCATCACCGATCTGCTCGCTCGGATGACGCTCGAAGAGAAGACCGCGCAGATGGTGACTTGGTACGGTTTTCCGCGAGTCGCAAAAGATGAGTTGCCCACACCCGCCTGGGACAACGCGCTCTGGAAAGACGGCATCGGCAACATCGACGAACACATCAACGGCAATACCGGCTGGACGAACAATCTCGCCGATCCCGTTCACGATTTGCCGCATTCGCTGCACACGCGCGCGATCAACGAAGTGCAGCGCTGGTTCATCGAGCGCACGCGTCTCGGCATCCCGGTTGATTTCACGAACGAAGGCATCCGCGGCTTGATGCATTCGAAAGCCACGAGTTTTCCCGCGCAGCTCGCGGTGGCGAGTACGTGGAATAAAGAACTCGTACGCGAAATCGGCCGCGTGACGGGCCGCGAAGCGCGCGCGCTCGGTTACACGAATGTCTATTCGCCGGTGCTCGATCTCGCGCGTGATCCGCGTTGGGGACGCGTCATCGAAAGTTATGGCGAAGATCCGTTTTTGGTCGGCGCGCTCGGCCTCGAACAAACGCGCGGCATTCAAGAACAGCGCGTTGTTTCGACTCTGAAACATTTCGCCGTGTACTCCGTTCCGAAGGGCGGCCGCGACGGCGAAGCGCGCACCGATCCGCAAGTGACGTGGCGCGATGTGCAGACGATCTTCTTGCCACCCTTCAAGCGCGCGATCACGGAAGGCGGCGCGCTCGGCGTGATGTCGTCGTACAACGACTACGACGGCATTCCGGTGCAGAGCAGCCGACTCTTCCTCACGGAAATTCTTCGCGAGCAATGGGGCTTCCGCGGCTACGTCGTCTCCGACAGCGCCGCGGTGGAGTTCATCCACACCAAACATCGCACGGCCGCGACGCCCGAAGACGGCATTCGCCAAGCAGTGGAAGCGGGGCTGAACATCCGCACGAATTTCACGCCGCCCGAAGAATACGCGGAGCCGCTGCGTCAGCTTGTGCGCGATGGAAAACTCTCGATGGACACGATCGACGCGCGCGTGCGCGATGTGCTGCGCGTGAAATTCTGGCAGGGCTTGTTCGATGAGCCTTATCGCGCTGCGCCTGCGGAGACCGATCGCATCGTGCGCGCACCCGAACATCTCGCGCTCGCCGCGAAGGCGGCGCGTCAGGCGATCGTGTTGTTGAAAAACGAAAACAATGCGCTGCCGCTGAAGAAAGACGCGTTGAAGCGCGTGCTCGTGACCGGCCCGCTCGCGGACGACAGCCATGGCTGGTGGTCGCGTTACGGCGCGCAGCGTCTCGATTTTGTCACACCGCTCGCCGGCATTCGCGCGAAGCTCGGTGCGGGCGTCGAAGTGCGCTACGCCAAAGGCGTCGAGGTGAAGGACGAGAATTTCCCTGAAAGTGACATCTTAAAAGAAGCGCCTTCGGCCCAGGTGCTCGCGGGCATTCAAGAAGCGGTCGATGCCGCGCGCGATGTGGACGTGATCATCGCGGTGCTCGGCGAGACCGACGAACTCTGCCGCGAATCGGCGAGCCGCATCAGCCTCGATCTGCCCGGTTATCAAGAGCACCTGCTGCGCGCGCTGCACGCGACGGGCAAGCCTGTGATCCTCGTGTTGAGCAATGGCCGTCCGCTCAGCGTGAATTGGGCCGATAAACATGTGCCCGCGATTCTTGAGATGTGGTTGCCAGGCGAAGATGGTGGCGCGGCGTTGGCCGACATTCTCGTGGGCGATGTGAATCCTTCGGGAAGATTGCCGATCACGTTCCCGAAAAGCGTGGGACAAACTCAAATGAACTTCCCCGCGCATCCTGGTTCGCAAGGGCGCGACTACGGCCAGGTTGCCGGCGTGCTTTACCCGTTTGGATACGGCCTGAGCTACACCACGTTCGCGTATAAAAATCTCCGCGTGACGCCGACCGAGCAAGGGCCCGGCGGTCGCATCGATGTGAGCTGCGAAGTGACCAACACCGGCTCGCGCACGGGCGACGAAGTCGTGCAATTGTATTTGCGCGACGACTACAGCACGGTGGTCACGTTTGAAAAAGTGCTGCGCGGCTTCGAGCGTGTGACGCTTGCTCCCGGTGAAACCAAAACGGTGATGTTCACGCTGAAGCCCTCGGATCTCGCGCTCTACGATCGCTCGAATCAGTGGACGGTGGAGCCGGGCCGTTTCACGGTGTGGATCGGTGCTTCGTCGGAAGACATGAAGCTCGAAGGAGCATTCGAGATCATCGACGGCAATGCGCCGCGCGAGGCCGCCGCGAAAGAAACCGACCGCCTTGATCCGCGCTGAGTGCGCATGATCGTCGCCTGAGATCGCAACGACTCAGGCGGCGCGATGGTTTTCTCGAAATAAAAAAGCCCCGCGAAACTTAATTCGCGGGGCTTTTTGTTTTTGAAATAGATCAGCGCGACACCACGTAGGCGGCATGGACATCGACGGCGGTTTCGCCGTCTTCAACAACGCGCGTGCGAAGCTTGAGCTTGGCTTTGCCGTAGCGGGCGAGCGCTTCTTTGAACTCGGCGATGGCGGCTTGCGCGGGACGTTCGCAGATCGCGCGAAGATCACCGAGCACGGGACGACGGTAAGCGGCGCGACTTTCTTTCACGACGATGTGCCAGTGCGTTTTTTCGTCGGGAGCTTTTTGTTCGGAACGCATCAGCTCCCAAACGACGCCGTAGCCAGCGAGTGTGGCGATCGAGACGAGGCTGCCGCCGAAGGCCGTGTTGAGCGAATTTTTGTTCTGCTCTTTTGGCGCGCGGAGCACGAGTGAGCGATCATCGCTGACCTCCACGCCCACGCCCATCGCCTTCGCGAGCGGGATCATCTCGTGCAGGAACATCTCGAATGCTGGAATCTTGACCGACGTCATTTTGGACCAGAAATAGATAAATTTTCGTCGCGGCGTCAAAGGTCTGTCCTGTGGAGAGGGGTAACGTTCGGCCCTTCGTTTGGCGCCGGTTGACGCGCGACGGTTCTTCGGTCTCATCGGCACAAATGGTTCGGCCCGGCGAAAAAATATCTGCGAATTTCCCTCTCAAAGTCCTCCGCGACGGCGAAGTCCAAGAAGTGCAATTCCGGGACATACTTACGCGCAGGACGCTCGTTTCCATTCACATGCGAAACAACACGCCCTCGTGCGACCGCCAAGTGGATGCGCTGGCGGCGTTGGCGGACGAATTGGCCGCGCGCGGCTATCATGTGGTGTCGATTAGTCGCGATCGTATCGGCTCCCACCAACGGTATGCGGCGAAAAAATTTCCGGACTCGAAGCTAATCCTGGCGAGCGATCCGGAAGATCGTTTCGCGCAAGCGGCCGATGCGGTGATCGATAAGATGCTCTACGGCCGGAAATATCGCGGCCCGGCGCGCGCGGCGTTTGTCATCGAGCGAGACGGCACGGTCGCGGCGGTGATCGAAAAGGTGGATACGAAAAATCACGCCGCGGAAGTGCGGGCGGTGCTGACGCAAGTGGAGCACGTTCAGCGCACGTGAAAACGCCGAATTCGATTCAGCGCATCGGTGGCGCCGCGATGGCCGGGCGAGAGGGCGAGCGTTTCTTCAAAACGCAGCGCGGCCTCGTCGATCAGACCTTGTTGCAAAAGGGCCATGCCCCACATGTGTCGGATCTCGGGATGGTTGGGGTCCAAATCGGCGGCGCGGCGGAAATGGCGAGTGGACTCCGCGAGGCGGCCGGCCATCGCGTAAGTGAGCGCCGTTTTGAATTCGGCATCGGCGTTGTCCGGATGCTGACGACGGACTTCCTCAAACTGCGCGAGCGCTTCGGTCGTGCGGCCGGAATTGGCGAGCGCCCAGCCGTAGTTGATGCGAGCGGAGACGTAGGCCGGATCGATTTCGATCGCGCGCTGGAACGCAGCGAGTGCGTCGTCGGTTTGACGAAGCCCGATCAAAGCGACGCCGAGATTGCTGTGCGCGCTGACGAATCGCGGTTGGAGTTGTAGTGCTTTTTCCAATACAGCCTTTGCGTCGGCGGGGCGGTTGAGTTGATTGAGCACGCCGCCGAGACTGTTGAGCGTTTCCGGAAAATCGGGTTTGAGTTCGAGTGCGCGTTGGAGATGCGGAAGGGCTTCGGCGGGTTGGCCGGCGTCGTCGAGCGCCACGCCGAGATTGAGATGGGCGACCCAGCTCGTGGGATTGCGCGCGAGTGTGGTTTCGTAGAGCGCGAAGATGTCGCGATACATATGGCTCTGCCGCCAGGTGAGACATCCGAGAACGAGGATCACCGCCGCGGCAGCGGCGCGGCCGCACCACGAAGGAAGTGCGAAACGCTTGAAACCCTTCTCCGCCGCGGCGCTGAGAAACGCGATCATCGGCAAGCAGGCCAAGTATTGGAAATGATCGGCGACGTAGGAAAAGATGAACGGGTACACGTTCACGAAACCGAGCACGGGCACGAGCATGCCACCGAACAAAAGCCCGGCGGCGAGAGGCGCGCGATCGCGACGACTCCACCCGAGCGCGAGCGCAAGTGCGCCGACGGTCGCGACGAGGAACAGCCATTGCCCCACGGACTGCGCATCGATCTCCCAGCGCGGATAAAAGAACGCGAGATCGGTGGGCCAGATGAGTTTTGCGAAGTAGAACCAAACGACGCGTCCCGCGAGGAGTGTGCGTTCGATGGCGTTGAGGGTGAATTCGTCGCCGGAGGCGCCGATGTGCGTTTTTTCCACCCAAATGGTGCCGAGACCCGCGATGACCCCGAGCACGAACCAAGGGAGGAGAAAGCGGACCTCGTTGCGCCAAGAGAGGCGGCCGCGTTGCCACCACGCGATCACGAGAAGCGCCGCTGGCAATGTGGCGGTGACGGTTTTGCTTAACAGCGCAGCGATGAACCAGAGCGTGGCGAAGACGTAGCGTTTTGGATTTCGATCCTGTTCGAAGCGCAGCCACGTCCATGCGGCGGTGAGCGCAAACAACGTGGAGAGCGTATTCTTTTGCTCGGTGATCCAGGCGACGGACTCGACGCAGACCGGATGAAGCGTAAAAACGAAAGCCGCGAAAAGAGCGCCGGGAATCGCGAGCCGACGAAGAATCGCTGCAAACAAACACGCCGAGAGCGTGTGCCAAAGGACGTTGACGAGATGATAGCCCAGCGTGCTTTCACCCCAAAGTTGATGTTCCAGCCAGAACGCGGAATGAAGAAGAGGGTAGTATTGCTGCGTGGCTCCGGGCTCGACCCAGATGCGAGCGAGGCCCGACGAGGATTGAAGCAAGGCATGCGACACGTGGCCGTCGTCGTCCCAGAGCAACTCGCCGTTTAGCGCGGGCGCGTAAGCCACGAGAGCGGCTAGCAACAGCAGGCAGAAGAGACCGAACGGTCGCTGGCCACGGTGGGGATGCCCCGATGAGTTAGCGGGATCTGAAGAAGTGGCGGGTTTAAGGAGACGATTCATGGGGCGGGCATTCATCCATCGCGCGAAGGCGGATGGATCAACTGGTTTTCACCTCACGGATGCTGAAAATAAAATCGCCGTCACCCTTGCGAGTGACGGCGATGAGGAGGCTCACACGTGAGAGCTTAGAAATCGAAGCCGGCAGTGAGCACGATTTGCCGCGGATCGATGATACGGTACGTGGAAGTCTTTCCGTCGAAGAAGGCTGCCGTAGCTTGCAGACGGCCACCGTCCTCGAACGCGTTCTTCACATTAAGTTGGAAGCGAGCCTTCACCCTGTTGTCGAAGAGCCTCGTGTTATAGGTGACGAAGAGGTCGACGTAGGTTTCGGCCGGCGAGTAGATGGGCCGGTTGGTATCAAGCTCAAGGATCTGGTTCTCGGGACGCGTGAGATCCATGCCTTCTTCATAGCCGAGACCGTAGAAGCCGATGGATGCCTTGCTGAGGTAACGCACCGAGCCACCGACAGCCATGTTGCGGAGGATGCGGTTGTCGCTGATCGCCTCGAGGTTGAGCTTGGTGTTGAACTTCACGTTGTATTCGCGGACTTGAGGGCGCGGGCGGCCGATCAGGGCGCGGAAAACGGACATCGGGGCGTTGATGTTGCCTGCGAAGTTCGTGGCTGCCGAGTTGGTGTTATTGTAACCAGCACCGGTGGTACCGCTGTTGAAGGCGGAACCCATGATGCGCCACCACAGGAGATGACCATTGGCGCCGTTGGGAATGACCTGATCCGGGCTCGTATAAGTGACATCGAACGTGGTGCCGCTCACCGAGTTGCTGTAGGTGGCCACCGTGTTGCTGCCGACGGTGGTCGTGCTTACGAGGCTGTAGCGCGGGTCTTCAATCGTGGTCCAAATGGGCATGCGAGCGGCGATATATTCATCAACCGCGGCGCCGGCCGACGTATTGATCGACTCGCCCTTGGTGACCGAAGCGCTCACTGTCCAGTGGCGGGTGGGGTTGTAGTTGATTTCCAACTCGTGACCCTTGGACTGCATGTCATTGACCGCGGCGTAGGTGCCGTTGGCGCCGATGACCTTCAAGCCCTGATACTGTTCGAGCGGCATCTGGATAGCGGCGGCAATCTCGGCGTCGCTGGCGCTGCCGCCGGTGTTGACATTGTTCAACCACGCGGTGGTCTGCTTTCTCAGGTTCCAAGCGTCATTCGAAACGAAACCTTCGTAGCGCAGGATGCGCTGGGCCATCGTGGAGATGTCGCCATTGCGCAGGTTGAGCTGCTTGGTGTCGTAGTAAGTATAGCGGATGGAGAGCTTGTTATCGAGAGCAGTGACCCAGAAGCCGATATCTTTGCTCGTGCCGGTTTGATTGGGCAGCTTGTTGAGGAAGAGATCGTAGGCGGGACCTTGAGCGATGAAGTTGTCCGATTTGTTATAGGTGGGGCTGAAGCTGGTGGCGATTTCGGCGAAGAACTTGCCGAGACCGGTACCGTTGCTGGCGTTTGTTTTAAGGAATCGGATATCGCGGAACGGACGGACTACGACCGAGAGGCTGGTGGTTTTACCGGAGGCCTTGCGCCAATCGGAAAGCCATTGATTCGACGCGGCGAAATCGAATGCGCGGAGGTCCGGCGTGAGCAGCGCGGGCGGCGCGTCGCGATCGAACACTTCGTCTTCGCGGAGACCGTAGGTGGCTACTAATTTTCCCTCGAGGAAGGTGCTCTGGAACACGCCGCCCAAAGTCTTGACGCGGGTGTTTCGGTTGTTGAGGCCACCGCCGAAGACGGGGCTCCAGCCGATCAATGCTTCGTCATACATCAACGCATCGGCCGACGGACCCCAAGCGTACGGGAGGCTGATGCCTTCCGGGAAATAACTCGGGGCATACTCGATGCCGCTACCGAACGAACTACCGACATAGTATTGTTCGTTGAGGCGGGCGTAGTTATTGGTCGTCCAGAGAGCTCCGTTGGGTTGCAGATACCGGGGATCGGCATTGGCGTTCGATTGAAGGCCTAATGGAGCATTCAGATTGGCATAGGTTTGCAGCCACGGCTGATTGGTACCCACGGGGGTGTGACGGTAGTTGTACTGGCGGCTCTGTTGATCCTTGTATTCATAGTAGCCGAGAACCTGCTGCGTGCCGAGCCACTTGGACCAGCCGTTGTCTTGGGAGAAGTCCACGCGGTAGGCGGCCTGCACGCGATAAGTGTCCCACAGCAAGGGTTTGTCGCGCAGATACGGTTCGCTGCTGCGGAGATAAGGCCGGCCAAAGTAAGGATTGGGAGTGCCATCGAGGAAATGGCTGTTCACATCAACCTGAAGCTGGCCGACGTTGCTATTCACGCTGGCGGGGCCCATGGGCTGGTTCTCGAGGCGCTTGGCGTCTTCGCGCATATACGCGCCTTGAACGGCGAGGGTATGCTTGGCGGTGTTCAGGATGAACTGGTCAAGCTGGACGAGGTAGGTATCCACATCATCCCACGCCTTGCTGTTGCCGGCGAGGTTGATCTTGGTCCAGTCGTAGATCGACTTGTCGCTGATGGGGCGGGCCACGTTGTTATAAAGCGGCTGTTGCGTGGCGGTGTAAGTGTCGGAGGGACCCGTGGTCAGGAAGCCGATTCCCGCGGCGCCGGATCGGAAGGGATCCGTGGTCGAATAGTTGTTTCCTGCAGGAGAGGTGGGATTGGCCGTGTAACGCGACATGAGCCAATACGTGGGCTCGCCGGGCGCGCCGATCAGGAAAGGCGAGCGGCTTTCGGCACCGCCTGCGAAAAACGAAGGCGCTGCGGTATAGGGCGTGGTGGACCCCACAACGTTGCCGTTACCCATGACGCGGCCGTCTGGGAAGGTGACCAAGCGGGTGACGGGATTCCAGCCCGGTTGTCCCGCTTCGACCCAGTCCGTGTAATAATCGCGCGGGGTCGTGTAGTTGGGGCGCACGGCGGTGTTTTTGTAGCCGTAGTAGGAGGCGGCCAGCGTCGTGTTCTTAAAGGGCTGAGCCTTGACCTGGAAACTCAGGCGTTTGGCGTTTTCTTCGGCAGGTTTACGGATGAAGCCCGTATGCTGGTAGGCGTAGCTCGCGCGGACCGACAGCTTGTTTTTAATGAGCATGTGGTTCACGTCGAACGAGGCGCGCCAGCCCTCATAGCTGTCAGCGCGCAGCTCGACGCGGGTGAAATTGCGCGAGAGGTTGGCTGTGGCGGGCACCTGATTGACGGTACCCGAAGCGTTGCCGAGACCGAAAATATTGGCGTTGGGACCGCGGCTAAGTTCGAGGCCGTCCATCCAAAGTGGATCAACCGGGACGCGGCCGGTGGTGCCAATGTTACCGAAGGCGACGTTGGCCGAACCGATGCCACGCACGCGATTGGCGGTGTTGGGACTGAAGCTTACTTGGTCCACAACGGCGCCGGTGCGGTCGGTCACGAATTCGGAATAGGTGTTCGTACCCTCGGTGCTCGCCATGTAGTCGAACACGTCGTTGATATCGAGCATGGCGAAGTCGCTCATCTGCTCCTTCGTCATGACCGTGATCGACTGACCGAGGTCTTCGATCTTCGTGTTCAGACGGGTGCCCGACATCGTGTTCGCGGCATAATAGCCGCGATTTTCACTCACGACTTCGAACGGGGAGAGCATGATAATCTCTTCGTCACCGCCGAGTGAAGGTGCGGTTTCTACAGGGATGGGATTAGCGGGATCGGCTGCACGGGTTGCCCGCGGGTCATCGGTAGGCAGTGCCTGTGCCCACGCGGTGGAGGCAGCAAGCAGCAGCCCGCCTTGGGCTGCCAGCAGCCGCTTAAGCAGACTGGAGGACGGATGGGTCATAGTGGGGTGGTAGGGTGTAGGTTTCGCCAAGCTATCCCAAAAAACACGCAAATAAGCGACCACTAGTCGTTTGCCGCTTTTTGCCTGAGGTGTGGGGTAACTTGGGTAAGTCGTTATGAACCCTTGTACTCAAAGGGGAGAACACAAGGGAGTTTTATGCGCGCATCGTTGATATAATGGCGTGTTATACAGCTGGGAATGCTCCGTCGACCTACGCGAAAAGCGG
The DNA here is from genome assembly GCA_937958045.1 of uncultured Opitutaceae bacterium. Classification (GTDB taxonomy): domain Bacteria; phylum Verrucomicrobiota; class Verrucomicrobiia; order Opitutales; family Opitutaceae; genus Nibricoccus. The sequence goes on from CALFXL010000002.1 coordinate 15,275, forward strand.
GGTGTATCGCGTTAGCGCAAGCCGGACAGACCAGAACGGACGCATCTTAACCCCCGCCAGAGGACACGTCTTGTCCTGAATTTTGATGACAAATTTTTTCATTTTTGGACTAAAGTCGGATTTTTTCAGGCGGGCTTGAGGGAAATCGCAACCTGGCTGCGATATCATTCGCTTACCTGAAAACCGAGGACGTCTGCGTGGCCGGCGGAGCCAAGACTGCCAGCGGTCGCAAAAACACCCACTTTGGCGCCGACCCATTTACTGGAACGAGCGGCGAATGGCTCACCGACAGGGCGGAAGCGGTCGCCTTCGCGGAAGCTGAAACGGCACCGCGCGCCTTCATCGACATCCACGCGCAATTCGACTTCGGCCCGGTCCAGATCGATCGAGGCGAGCTCTTCTTCGGGGGTGCCTTCGTTGGCGTTGAGGCAGCGGTTGAAAACGAGCTGCGTGCGTCCCGAGCGTCGGCGCAGTCCGATCCACGCATAATCGTAGCCAAACACGATCAGACCCGTGCGATCGTTTTCGTGCGTGGCGTGGAGCTGCAGGGTCGTGGTGGCAGAGAACGCCGGCGCGGGGAACTTCTGCATGAGTAGATTCGGCGTGTGCCAGTGCGTGCCTTGCTCGGGCTGCGCAAACAGACGCAAGGCGCCCGGGCGTGCGCTGAGCGAATACCAGTCGGCGCGCGGAGTTCCCTGCCATTGCCACTGACGACTGAGCGTGGGCGACGAGAAATCGTCGGACGTCGCGGGCTGCGTGATCGGTTGCGTAGGAAGTGTGGGCTTGGGATGGATAAGCGCTGGTTCGCCTTTGCCGTCGGCGTCGCGGTTGACGCCCATCGCGGGCCAGTCGTCGTCGCGCCAGCTCATCGGCTGCATGTGAACGACGCGGCCGTAAGCGGGCTTTTCTTGGAAATGGAAAAACCAGTGTTCGCCTGCGGACGTCTCGACCCAAGCGCCTTGGTGCGGGCCGTTGATCGGGCTGCCGCCTTGCGCGAGCACGATGCGGCTTTCGTAAGGACCAAAAACATCCCGCGCGCGGAAGACCGCCTGATACCCTTGGGCGACGCCGCCGGCGGGAGCGAAGATGAAATACCAGCCGTTTCGTTTATAAAATTTCGGGCCTTCAATCGTGTGCCAGCCGGGCATGCGATCGCCGTCGATAATGACGACGCCGTCATCCAAAATCTGTGCGCTGATCGGATCGATGCGATGGAGCGTGAGGCGATTGCAGATGCCGGAGCGGCTTTTGGCCCAGCCATGCACGAGATACGCCTGACCATCGTCGTCCCAGAGCGGGCTCGGATCGATCAAGCCTTTGCCGGCTTTGATGAGGCGCGGCTCGGACCACGCGCCGCGCGGATTGTCCGCGGTGATGACGTAGATGCCGAAGTCGGGATCGGGATAAAAAATCCAGAATTTGCCCGCGTGATGACGGATGCACGGAGCCCAGACGCCTTCGCCGTGACGAGGCTTGGCGAAATGCTCGGCGGGGACGAGATGCGGCAGCGCGTGATTGACGATGGACCAATTAACGAGGTCGCGCGAATGCAGGATCGGCAGGCCGGGAGCGTGGCAGAAGCTCGAGGCTGTCATCCAATAATCTTCCCCTACGCGAATCGCATCCGGATCGGAGTAGTCCGCAAACAGCACCGGGTTTTGGTAGGTGCCGTCGCCCCGGTCGGCGGTCCAAGGCGCTCGCGGCGCGGACTCGGGAAGGATGGATGCGCCGGAAGCGCGCGAGGAAGGAACATCATTCATGGATGAGATGAGGACGGTTGAGAGGCGGCGGGCTGCCAGCCATCGGAGCCGCCCAACACGCGGGCGACGGTGATCGCGGCAGCATCGCGCTCGGAGAGAATCGGCGCCCAAGCGACGCGTTTTTCGGACGAGGCGCCGGGGCCGGTGCTGGCAAATTCGGCGTAGCGGACAGTGCTTTCGCGTTCGGGGCGGCCCCAGTTGTGCCAGCCTTCGGGACGCACGTTGGCGGACATTTCTGTGCGCAGGAAAATCGTCGCGGAGTGCGCGCGCCACGGACGGCCGAGATACGTGCGCACGTCGGGATTGGCGCCGGTGATGCGGCAGCGATTGAACACGTAACCAAACTCCACGGTGGGCGGCGTCGAGGCGGCGGTGATGTAGCCGTTGCCGGCGATGTGGATTTCGCAGTTTTCGAACCACGCGGTGGCGCCGCCGAAAATGAAATCGACCGCGCCCGCGACGTAGCAGTTTTCGAAGTACTGGCGTCCGCGGTTGATGAAGATCGTGTCCTGCCAGCCCAGGAAGCGGCAGTTGCGGAAAGCCACGCGGTCGCCATCGACGCGGACGGCGAGCGCCTGGCCCGTGTTGCCGGCGGTGTTTTCCAAGGTGAGATTTTCCACCGTGAAATCGTCGGCATCGATCTGCACGGTGGGCGTGCGGAATGTGCCGATGGCTTGTCCGTCGGGGCCGATCGTGCCGGCGCGAAGATCGTAAGTGATGACCGTCGTGGCGGCGTCTTCGCCGATGAGGCGCATGTGCCGTTTCTCGCGTTGGATGTAGACCACTTCGCGATACACGCCCGGCTTCACGAGAATGGTCCAGACGTTGTCGGGCGTGGTGTTTTGCGGCGCGGCATTAATCGCTGCCTGCACCGTCGTGTACTGACCGGAGCCATCGGCGGCGACGATCGCATCGGCGGCGGAGACGACAGCGCTGCCAACAAACGGCAGCAGCAGAAACAACGAGGCGTGGAGAAAGCGTTTCATCGGAGGGGGCGGAGATTGGCGTCGAGGCGGAGGGTATTACCGGCGGCGAGCGTGAACTCGGCGGTGTGTTTGCCGGTGCGAATGCGCAGCGGATTGCCGAGCGTCGAGCGAATTTCTGCGGAGTGAAGTTTGCCGTCCTTCCACGCGAAGCTCAGCTCGAAACCGCCACGGGCGCGCAGGCCGGAGACGGAACCATCTTTCCATGCGGACGGCAGCGCGGGGAGGAGATGAATCTCGCCGAGATGGCTTTGGAGAAGCATCTCGCACACGCCGGCGGTGGCGGCGAAGTTGCCGTCGATCTGGAACGGCGGATGCGCGTCGAAGAGATTCGGATAAGTGCCGCCCGGACTCTTGTTGCCTTCGGTGAACGCGGGCACGTAGCGGAGCTGTTGGAAAATCATCGTGCGCGCGTGATCGCCGTCGAGGAAGCGCGCCCAGAAAGCGATTTTCCAACCGAGCGACCAGCCGGTGCCGTCATCGCCGCGGAAGCGCAGCGATTGTTGCGCGGCTTTGAAGAGCTCAGGCGTGCGCGGCGTGATTTCGCGGCCGGGGAAAACGCCCCACAGATGCGAGACGTGGCGGTGATTGTTTTTCGGATCGTCTTTGTCTTCGAGCCATTCCTGCAGCTGGCCGTGTTTGCCGATTTGATTGGGCGCGATCTGCGCGTGCATCGATGTAAGCTGCGCGGCGAAGTCGGCGTCGACGCCGAGAACTTTCGCGGCGGCGGCGGTGTTGGCGAAAAGTTCGCGGATGATCTGGTGATCCATGGTCGGGCCCATGACGAGGCCGCCGTGTTCGGGTGAGTTGGACGGACCGCTGATGAGCCAGCCGGTTTTTTCGTCCTTCACGAGATAATCGACGAAGAACAACGCCGCTTCCTTGAGGATCGGGTAAGCGCGTTTCGCGAGGAACTCTTTGTCTCCAGAATATTGATACCGCTCCCAAAGATGTTGCGTGAGCCACGCGCCGCCGGTGGGCCAGATGCCGTGATTGGAGGCATTGATGGGGGCGGTGCCGCGCCAGAGGTCGGTGTTGTGGTGAAGCACCCAGCCGCGAGCGCCATAGTGCGCGCGGGCCGTTTCGCGTCCGCTGATCACGAGATCGTCGAGCATGTCGAACAACGGCTCGTGGCACTCGGACAAGTTCGCGACCTCCGCGAGCCAGTAGTTCATCTCGGTGTTGATGTTCACCGTGTATTTTGAACCCCAGGGCGGCGACGTGAGGTCGTTCCAGATGCCCTGAAGATTCGCAGGCTGATCGCCGGGACGAGAGCTGGCGATCAGGAGGTAACGACCAAACTGGAACGCGAGGGTGACGAGTTGCGGATCGTTGGATTTGTCGGCGGCCTTGATGCGCTCCTCGGTCGGAAGCGAAGCGGCGGCGGAGGTGCCGAGATCGAGCGAAACGCGGCGGAAAAGTGCGCGGTGATCGGCTTGATGCGCGGCGAGGAGATCGGCGTAGGATTTTTTCGACGCAGCTTCCATCGCCGCGATGGCGGGAGATTCGGAGTCGCCGGAAATGTCGCGGAAGTTTTTGAAACTCGTCGCGGCGGTCACGAAGACCGTGGCGGAGTCGGCGCCTTCGACGTAGATGCCGGCGGTGGTGGCGTTGACCTTGCCGCCATTGGCGAGAACGCGCACGACGGCGGTGAAGCGCGTGCCGTCGTTTTTCACCTGGCCGGAGAGAAGCAGTGTATTCGAATCCAGGATACGTCCGTGCGTGCCGGCGTGCGGGCTCGGAAGACGGACGGCGAAAGAAACCTGACCCGGTTTATCGGCGGCAACGTTTTGAACGATGACCTGATCCGGGTGGCTGACGAAAGCGGCGCGCGTGAAACGTACGGAATCGACCTCGTAGCGTACCGTTGAGAGCGCGCCGTCGAGATCGAGCTCGCGATGATAGTTCGCCGCCGCGGCGTGGCTGGCGGGGAAGTGGAGGAGAAGATCGCCGAGCGGCTGATAGTTTTCCTGGCGAAGCGGTACGCTCATGAATTCGCGCGTCGCGAGATCTTCGGCTTCCTTTTGTTTTCCTTCGGCGAGCAGGCGGCGGAGTTCGGGGAGATAGTTGGCGGCGCCTTCGTGATGATATTGGTGAGGTTTGCCGGACCAGAGCGTGTCTTCATTGAGTTGAAGACGTTCTTCCGTGAGTCCGCCGAAAACCATCGCGCCGAGACGACCGTTGCCGATGGGAAGCGCTTCGTTCCAGTGGGACGCGGGTTGTGTGTACCAAAGCGTGAGCGGCGAAGACGGTTTGGTGGAAGCAGTCGAAGCGTTGGCGGCCGGCGGATGTTTTCGCGTTTCGGTGACGCCGAGTTTCTCCCGCACCCAGGCGATCATTTTGGGGAAGTGATCGGGATCGTAGGTCGCCCAGTCGACGAGGCGGTGTTGAGCGCCGGGCAGGATGATGACATCGCACGGGACGTTGTTGGCGCGGAGGCGTGCTTGGAAGTTGAGCGATTGTTGAAGCGGAACGGTGCGGTCGCGATCGCCATGAAGAATGAGAAAAGGCGGATGGCCGGCCTTGGGCTCGATGTGGTTGATCGGCGCGGTGTCGCGGAGGATTTGGAGCGCCTCGGGCGTGATCTCGGCGGGGATGTTGTGGAGATTTTTCAGGGACGCGCTGATGCCGCCGCGCGTGGGGAGTTCTTGTTCGAAATCGGTGACGGGCGCGTAGCCGACGGCGGCTTGCACGCGTGTGCCGGGCTCGGGCTTGATCGCGGCGAGGAATGCGAGATGTCCGCCGGCGGAATGCCCGAAGAGCACGATGCGCTCGGGATCGCCTTTGAACTGGGCGGCGTTGGCCTTTACCCAGCGGATGGCTGTATTCACATCTTCAATACACGCGGGCCAGCGGTGCTGCGGCGCGAGACGGTAATTGATCGAGAACCACGTGAATCCTGCTTCGGAGAGCGGGGCGAACCACGAAGAGATGTCGGCGCCGTTCGTGTGTTTCGGGGTGCCTTTGTCACCGGAACCCCAGCCGCCGCCATGAATGAGGATCGCGATCGGGTGCTTGCCGTCGGTGGGCGGTGTGTACGCGTCGAGCAGCAGTTTTTCCCCGCCCGCTTCGCCGTATTGGATGTCTGTTTTTAACTCCGCGAAGGCGGAACACAGCGTGAACAGGACGGCGAGGAGAGTGGCGAGTGGTTTCATGGTGACGTGGGTTAACATAACAGGAGGAAGACAGGCTTCCTCCGAGGATTTAGCGCAGTACGCGGCGCGTCCAGCATAGGGCTGCGCGCCGGAGGTTTTTATTTCGGTTCGATGCGAGGAACGAGGATCTGGATGGCGAGCAGCGAGATCAGGTACATGCCCGAGATGTACGCAAAAACGGGCACGTAGCTGCCGGTGCTCTTGAGGATTTCGCCGGTAATGCCGTTGACGAAACCGCCGGCGAGATAAGAGACGAAACCGCCGAGACCGACGACGGAGCTGATGGTTTCCTTCGGCATGGTGTCGCCCACCACGCTGAAAAGATTGGCGGACCAACCTTGGTGCGCGGAGCCGGCGATGCCGACGATCAACACCGCGAGCCACACACTGCCGACAAACGGCGCAAGGAAAACCGGCACCACGCTCAAGGCACAGACGAGCAGCGAGACTTTGCGAGCGGCATTCACGCTCCAGCCGCGTTCGAGGAGTTTACCGGCGAGCCAGCCGCCGACGACGCCACCGGCGATCGCGATGGCGAAAAACACCGCGGACCAATTGCCGGTTTCTTGAAGTGTGAGACCAAAGCGCTTGCCCAGGAAGTCGGGCATGAAGGACTGATAAACGCCCCACGCGGGCCCCGCCAAAATGCCTGCGATGATATATGCCCACACCGCGCGATAGCGAAGCAGCGAGATCCACGGCACGCGCGGCGGATTGACTTCGACGGGAGGCTGGCCGCGGCGGATGTAATCGAGTTCGGCGGGCGCGAGACGTTTTTGTTTTTCCGGGCGTTCGTAGAAAATCCACCACGCGACGATCCAGAGGAAGCCGGTCGCGCCGGTGATGTAGAACGTCATTTCCCAACCGACCTTCGAGAACAACCACGGGATCGCGACGAGGCACAGGATCGCGCCGAAATTACTGCCCGCGTTAAAGAGACCGGTCGCGAGCGCGCGCTCCTTGATGGGGAACCACTCGGCCACGGCTTTGATCGAGCCGGGGAAAACACCGCCTTGCGTGATGCCGAGCGCGACGCGCGAGAGCATGAAGCCCGCGGCGGTCATCGGCATCGTCACCGTGAGCACCATGAAACTGCCGTTGACCCACGAGAGCCACGGGTAGCTGAAACTCGCCCCGATATCGAAGTACGCGCACAACCCGTGCGCGAGCGACGCGAAACTCCACAGGAACACAATGAGCGGCATCGCGCGTTTCACGCCAAAGCGATCCATGAAGCGACCGCCGAAAAGATATCCAAACGCGTAGGCGAAGGAGAACGCCGCGGTGATCCAGCCGTAATGAGAGTCGTCCCAGCCGAGTTCATCGCTGAGCGGTTGTTTCAAGATGCTCAGCAACTGACGATCGAGATAACCGATGGTGATGGCGAAAAAGAGCAGCAGGCAGATCACCCAGCGGTAGTTGTGTTTTTTGGGGCGGGGGAGACTGTAGTCAGTGCTGGCCATAGAAGGGTGGGGTGGAGATGTGTTGAAAACCGACTGGGACAACAGCCGGAGGGAGAGTGTCAGGATCGGAGAAAGAGAAACCCGGAAAACGCGTGCGTGTGTCCGCGAAGAACGCGTTTCAGGCGACAAACTTCCGCGGGGGCGGACAAGCCGGCGAGGGTGGAAGCGGCACGAGAGCGCTCAATCGGGCTGCTGCGCGCATTGTTGACGCGTTCACGAGTTGAGCGGGCGCAAGGTGCCGCCTTCGAGCCATTCGCCGGTGAGGAGCACTTCGTGTTGATCGGCGGGCACGCCGGTGTCGGAGCGGTGCATCAGACCGATCAACATCTCGATGCCGAGCGCGCCGAGTTTCGCGGGGTCGAAGTGCACGCCGCTGTGATTGAGATCGGGATGGTCGTTGACGAGTGCGACGATGCCGACATCGCGCGGGACTTTTTTCCCGATTTGCGCGAGCCAGTTGATGACCGGCGTCGCATGCGTGACGAGCAACGCGTCGGGTTGATGTCGGCGGAACCACGTGTGGAAAGGTTCGGCGTTGTCCACGCCGTCGGTGAACAGAAACGGAGGCAGGCGGTCCTTTTCCTCCAGGCGCAATTGCTGATGCAGATAGGCGCCGAGCCAGCGCTCGCCGACGCGCGGACTGTCGTTGGCTTCGGAGAAAACAAAACCGATGCGGCGATAACCGCGCTCGATGCAGCGGATCATCGATTGTTTCGCCGACGCGTAGTGATTCTCCGTCACATGGTGCAGACGCGGTGTATGCAACGTGAGTCCGAGCGCGACCGCGGAGAAACGTTCCCACGGCAAATCGATTTGCGAACAACCGGGAGGAAGACGTCCGATGAGAAGACCGTTGATGCCGCGCGTGACGAGGATGTCGGCGAAACGCGTGGGTGTCATGCCGGGCTCGGCGAGCCAGAAGTGCTCGAGTTTATAACCGAAATCGCGCGCGCGCGCGGTGGCACCGGGGAAATAGTCGGGACGATTGTGATGAGGCGGTCGCCAGCCGTAGCGCGTCGGATGGTTCGTCACGTAAGCGAGCACGACATGGCGCTCGGTGCGACGCGTGCGGCGAGCCTGCATGAGCGCGGCGACAAGCGGGTTGATGCGATAACCCATCTTGGCGGCGATTGCCTGGATCCGCTTGCGCACAGGCTGCGAAATACGCGGATGATCGCGAAGGGCTAGCGAGACAGTGGAGCGGTGGACGCCGGCTCGCTTGGCGACGTCCTGCAGGGTAGCTTTGGCGGGCACGATAAGCGCATCTGAGTGCGGACGGACCAAAAATGTCGAGCGGACAAAAGCGGACGGTCAACGATGCGCGCGTAACGGAGATTGAGCGCAACGTGCGCGGTTTTTTGTTGGGTATCACGACGCTCGCCATTGCGCGGCGCAGTGGTCGTTGCCCTGAGGTCCACCTTCATTTCCCCCCGTTGATTCCCGTTGCTTTCTTTTCTCACGCACCGATCGCGTCCGCCTTTTGCGGAGGCGTGAAGATTGTCGCGATGCCTGGAGACGAAGCGGTTTCTCGCGCGCAAAACGCGACGGAGACAGTGCAGTGGTTTTCGATTTTATGAGGAGGCGCGGCGCTTGGTTTTGGCGACCAACGTCCGCGGCACTTTCCGGTTCGGTTAGGGAAAAGGATCGGAACTCAGGCTGGTTACCCCATACCGCCCGGCGCGCTGACAACGCGCCGGGCTAAAGCCCTTTCTTGATCTTGGCGACGACGTCGGGGTTCTCGCGCAGATAACGAGTCAGGCCCTCGATCGCGCGAAACGTTTCCGGGCTCACGTGATGTTCGAGCCCTTCGACATCGTGCGCGATGATCTCTTCATCGAGGCTGAATTGGCGGAGAAACTCGGTGAGTAATTCGTGGCGATGCGCGATGTGCCGGGCCACCGCCTCGCCCGCGGTGGTGAGGACCATGCCGCGGTATTTTTCGTATTTCACCAGCCCCTCGGCATCGAGCCGCTGGATCATGGTGGTGACGCTCGCCTGGGAAATTTTCAGCTCCGCGGCGATGTCGACAACGCGGGCGTAGCCCTTGCGTTGAATCAGCTCCCCGATGCGCTCCAGATAGTCCTCGACCGCGGCCGTGGTGCGGGGGAGAGGAGTACGAGATTTTGCGGCCACGCAGGGAAGGGGCCCGAGCCTGGCAGAAAACGTGAACGCCGGCTCGGCGATCCGTTATTTCTTGGCGGCTTTCTGGGCGCGATAGACGACGCGGAACATCTGGATGGCGAGCCAGAACACGCCGCTGATGCAGGCGGCGGAGAGGCCGGCCCAGAGCGTGATGAACTTCGGGTCGTTCGATGGCACGTGAATCCGGAACAGCGAGAACATGAGCGCGAAGAAGCCGATCACGAGGATCGCATCAACGATCAGACTGGCGGGGGTGATGAACTTGGATTCGGACTGAGCCATGGGCGCAAAAAAGGGCGGGAGCGGGTGCTTGTCCATGGCAATTTTTGCGAAGCCCGACCGGTCTGTATGACACGCGTTCGAGGGAGGCGTCATCAAAACTGACGACATGACCGCCGCGTGGCGACGCGATATAGTCGGTGCTCAACCTCGGCTCGCGGCGTCCCCTCGTCGAACCGCTGCGAGCATATCCCAGCTCCAAATCCCACCGTCGGTCTCGCCGGTGGCTCCTGCTTTAATCCCATGACCTCACTACGCCCCCTTGTGAGCGGACGCGTCCGCTATCTCCGTTCAGTCGCCGCACTTTTTGCCTGCGCTTGGGCGATGCTGCTGGCGCCGACGTCTGTACTGGCGCAACTTGAATGGACTGCCTACACCACCGCGGGCGCTCGCGTAGGTGAAGCCGGTCAGGCGGCAACCTTTGACCCCGCGACTGGCACCTACACGCTGACGATCCCGGCTTCGACGCAGTATACGTTTATCGCGCGGAACATCGTGCCCATCCCGCTCACGCCGCCCGCTTCGGGAGTCTCGTTGCAAACGATCAAGTTTACGATGACTGCATCGGGCGGGTTCACCTCGGGGACAGCCAATGGAGGTCGCAACTTCTACATGGGGCTGTTCGACACAAACGGTACTGAACCCGGAGCCACGGGAAACTTCACCGATGATAAAGGTGTTTGGACCAATGCCCGGCCTAACACGACGGCATCCAGTTTCAGCTCGGAGGGATTTGCGTCCAACGGTACGACGACCCCTGTGGGCCTCCTCAATTATGTAGGGACAGGAACCCAGCTCGGTTCTTCACGTGGCCCCGCTGCGGGCGCGGTTGGGACTTTGACCGATGGAATGGAGACGAATGTCACGTTCCGCGTGCGGATTAACGCCGCCGGCGAGATCGGACTTGGTTCGGGCACGGCCGTCGATGTCGCGGGCGCCGTGTATCAAGACGTTTCCACGGGCGGTACCTTGCTTAACCGCACGTTTGCCTCGAATAACAGCTCTGGGTCCCTAACCGGTGCGCAGACATTCAACTTGTTCGCGGTGGCTTTGAATAACTCCACGGGAGATCCCGTTACGCTCGTTCTCTCCAATTTCGAAGGTCTCATCGCCCCACCGTACATCGTCAGCCAACCGCCGGCTTCGCTCACGGCTACGCAGGGTGGTAGCGTGACTATCACCGCGACCGCGGGAGGCGAGCCGTCCTCCTATCAATGGGAGAAAAGCACGGACTCTGGCGCGACATACACCCCCATCGACGCAGCTACCAACCCAAGCGCCGCCACGGCCTCGCTCACGCTGACGGATGTCCAAAACGATGCCGCAGGTTTATATCGGCTGGTTGTAACGAATGCTGCCGGTTCTTCCACGAGCGAGGCGTCTACGCTCACGGTGTCGGCGGGTGCTGTCGCTCCAACTGTTCTCAGCGATCCGCAAGACGTCACCGTCTTGGTGGGCCAGACGGCTTCGTTTTCTGTATCCGCCAATGGCACAGCTCCGCTGACTTATCAGTGGAAAAAGAACGGCGCGGATATTTCCGGGGCTACCTCCAACCAGCTGACCATTTCATCTGCGCAGCTCGCCGACGCGGGTAGTTACACCGTTGTTATTTCCAACTCGGCGGGATCGATTACCAGCGCGGCAGCTACACTCACGGTTAACGAAGCACCAGCCATCACGACCCAGCCAGCCGGCGCGACTCTTGCAATTGGCGGATCACATACGCTGACGGTGGTAGCCACAGGTGCACCGGCGCCGACGTATCAATGGAAGAAAAACGGCGTCGATATTCCGTCGGCTACCGGCGCGAGCTATACAATTTCAAGCGCCACCGGCACTGATGCAGGAGTTTACACCGTTGTGGTCACCAACGTTGCCGGCAGCGTGACCAGTGCAACCGCGCCTGTTGTGGTCGGCTCGTCGACGATGGCTGCCACGACCTTTACGCCGACGTCTGCGGCGTCTGGGCTTAACGTCGACACCCGTCTCACCATCACGTTCAACGAAGCGGTCTCTCCCGGCTTCGCAGGCCGCATCCGTATTCACGATGCCTCGAATGAGGCGGTGGTCGATACGATCGACCTTGTGTCGGCGAATGCACGTCGCGACACACTTCGCGCCTCCAATGCTATATCCACGCTTAACCTTCCTGTGGAGGTGAAGACCATCGGCGGCCTCGCCACGATCAATTATTATCCGATCACCGTTTCTGGCGCCACTGCGACGATTTATCCGCGCGATGGTGTGCTCACGTATGGAAAATCTTATTACGTGACGATCGAGCCAGGTGCTTTTGTGAACGCGGCGGGCGAATCTTTCGCCGGTATCGAAGATAAAACCACTTGGGCGTTCTCGACGCGTGCGACCGCGCCGGAGCTGGACAACTATATCGTTGTCGCTGCCGATGGCTCGGGAGATTTCAACACCGTTCAAGGTGCGCTGGATTTTGTTCCTGCTGCCAACACCGTGCCGCGCACGATCTATATTCGCAATGGAACTTATTTTGAGCAGATTGTTTTTCAGCAGAAAAACAATCTTACACTCGTAGGTGAAAGTGCCGAAGGCGTCGTCATCGACTACCCGACGAATAATAACTTCAATAATGCCTCTGGCACTTATCGTCGCGGTACACTTCTCGCGCAGACAGTTTCGGGGCTACGTTTGTTGAACTTAACCGTTCGCAATAGTACGCCACAGGGGGGCACCCAGGCCGAGGCGGTTATTATCAAGGGCAGCGCTACAACCGGCCAGAATCTCGCGTCGAAACTGCGCCTTTTCAGCTATCAAGATACGCTCCAGGTCGACGGTCAGTTCTACATGACCGACTCCTATATTGAAGGGGATGTCGACTTCCTGTGGGGCAGTGGGCCGAGTTTCTTCTACAATTGCGAATTCAAGGCCCTGCGCCGCACCTCCAATGTTCCGATCTTTGCCCAGATTCGCAATGGTGCGGGAAATCACGGTTATGTTTTCCATAACTGCCGCTTCACGGCGGAAGCTGGTGTCACCGGAGCGTTCTTTCATCGCATCGACCCAGGCTCAGGCCAGTTCCCGTACAGTGAGATGGTGATCTTGGATTCTACCGTCGGTTCCGCGGAGAATAATAATTTTCTCAATACTACCATCGGCGGTTCCGCGTCGAATTATTCGGTGGGCTGGTGGCAGCTTAATAACGCCACGACCGGTCCCGATCTGCATCTCTGGGATAATAACATGGTCGATAAGGACGGCGTGCCGCTGACCTTCGGCGATAGTGATCGCCCCGCCTTCACGATAATGCCCACGGATGCGGACACGCAGGCCAATTATCGTAATCCCACGTGGGTGCTTAATACCACGCGAGATGGTTCCCCCACGGCGGGTACTTGGACCCCATCGCTCGCCCCCGTTATCCTGACTCAGCCGGCATCTGCCGCGCTCAACACGGGGGATGCGCTCTCACTGAGTGTTTCTGTCGCGGCAATACCCGCTGCGACCTATCAGTGGAAAAAAGATGGTGCGGATATTGCCGGAGCCACCTCTGCGACTTATTCCGTCGCGAGTGTTTCTGCCGGCGACACGGGTAGCTATACTGTTGTTGTTACCAATAGTGCCGGCTCTACAGTCAGCTCAGCCGCGCTTGTAACTGTCGGCTCGGCGATCATCGCGCCGTCGATCAGCGCACATCCCGCGGATGTTTCGATCAACTCGGGACAATCGGCTACGTTCACGGTTGTCGCGACGGGTACTGCTCCGCTTTCTTATCAATGGAAGAAAGATGGCGTCGACATCACCGGCGCCAACGACGCGACCTATACCATCGCCAGTGCCTCGGTCGGCGATAACGGCAGCTACACGGTGGTTGTTTCCAACAGCGCCGGCTCCGTTACCAGCTCGGCTGCGACTCTGACCGTTGCCGCTCCGCCGCCGGACAGCGGTCCGGTCACGTTGCTCGACGACTCCTTCGCCGATGGCAGCGCGCTCAACCAAGACCTGGCCAATGGCTCCGTACAGATCTTCAAGGCACGCAGTGGAACGTCGCGTGTAGACGCGGTCGGCTCCGTGAAGTTCACTCCTAGTTCAGGGGATGCAGATGCTCATTGGTTCCATTTTGCGGCTGCTGATAGTCCTGTTTCGCTGAAAGTAGGTGAAAGCTTGAGCGTTAGTATGACCTTCAAGCTCGATACGCCCAAGAGTGGCGGTGTTCGCTTCGGGTTGTTTAACTCAGAAGGGACTCAACTCCTCACTGACAAAACATCCGGGCACAATGACGCGGTGCTACAAGGGGACCGTGGCTATGTAGGCGAATTTGTTATCGATGCCAACGCGTCTGCCGGTCCGTTCAATCGTCTTGGCCGCCGCGACACGCTGACCACAACAAATCTTTTCAGCGCGGCTGCGGATTTCCCGAATTTGCCGGGCGCGGTCGCTGGTTCCACATCGCGTCTGGGTTTTGTCAGCGACACAGAGTATACCATTACGATGACGGTTCGTCGCGAAAGCGAAACGTCGAATGCTATCAGTGTTGCACTTACCGGTGGCGCATTCCCGGAAAACTACACCTATTCCGCGATAGATGCTGGTGAGCCAGGAAAGACGACTTTCGCCTTCGATTGGTTCGCCTTCCGCTACGGCGGCAGCGGCCTCGCCAACGCCGTCACCTTCACTAATATCAAGGTTGTCCACACCAAGGTTGCCCCGTCCGTGCCGGCGCCGGTCATCACTGCGCAACCGACCTTCAGCGGTGGTGGCAACACGTTGACGACGCTGACGGGAAGTCCGGTGACCTTGTCCGTCACCGCGACCGGCGACTCGCTTTCGTATCAGTGGAAGAAAGATGGCACGGACATCTCCGGTGCTACCTCGGCGACCTACACGATCAGCAGCGCACTCGTTTCGCACAGCGGCAGCTATACGGTTCTCGTTTCCAATCCGGGCGGCGAAGTCCTCTCGGAGGCCGCGGTGCTCACGGTGAATGAACCGTTGATCGCGCCGATCATCACCACGCATCCGGGCGACGTCACGATTCCGCTCGGCGAAAGCGCTACGCTCACCGTGGTCGCTTCGGGAACAACGCCGTTCACGTATCAATGGAAGAAAGACGGCGTGGACATCGCGGACGCCACGAGCGCTAACTATACGATCAGCAACGCCACCGCCGAGGCGGGCGGCAGCTACACGGTGGTTGTCACCAATGCCGCCGGTTCGGTGATGTCCAATCCCGCGGTCGTCACGGTGAACACCACGGTGATCCCGACGGCGATCGTCACGCAGCCGGTAAGCCAGTCGGTGGTTGAAGGACAACCCGTCACCTTCGCCGTCGCCGCGCAAGGCACGCTGCTCACTTATCAATGGCGAAAGGGTGATGCCGACATCGTCGGCGCCAACGCCGCTGCGCTCGTCATCGAGGGCGCGCAATTGTCCGACGCGGGCGATTACTCGGTGGTTGTTTCCGGCATGGATGGCACCGTCACCAGCACGGTGGCCACGTTGACCGTCACGCCGCGCACGGTGAAAACGGTCTTCTCCGACAACTTCTCCGCCGGCTCCACGGTCAACTCGACGACGCCTGCGTCGCCCACGGAGAGCTCGGCCGCGTATCAAATTCTCTCCGATAAAAACTACAGTCCGGTTCCGAGCATTTCCGCGTCCGGTCTCAAGATGGGCATGTCGTCCACCAGCTCGGGCAACATGGAAGCGCAGGCGATCTTCAGCACCGCGCCCATCATTCTGTCGGGTATCGGCGACTATATCGAGATCGCCGCGACCGTCACGAACATCACGGGCCTGTTCTCGACCACGCCGCCTTCCGGCAACCCGACCGCAAACAACCAGAACACGCTCTATCTCGGTCTCTACGATTCCGATCAGGTCGGCCCCGTGCCAGGCGGTCTCACCACGCTTGCGAGCGGTGCGACCCACGGTGTCGGTTATGTGAAAGAGTGGGTTGGTTACGTCTCCAGCTTCGTCAACCACGGCATGAGCGGTGTGACGAACAACCACCAGATCCGCACTCGCCCCGTGCAGAACGCGGCGCTCAATAACTACAATCAATCGCTCGCCAGTGCGGCTTATCGCAATCCAGGCGGTACAGTGGTTGGCTCGACTCCGTCGGATCTCGAAGCGCCGGCTGCAACTGGCGGACAATATACTTCCGTCCTCCGTATCACACGCAGCGGTTCTTCGGAATATACCATCGAGTCTCGTCTCTATGATGGCGCGGGTACCAGCGGCTCTTTGCTCGGAAGCGTCGACGCCGTCACCACCTCTTCCACGTTCCTCACGGACGATTCCGACAATCTCGGCTTCGATGGATTCGCCGTCGGCGCGCGTGTGACCAACAACCCCGGCCAGATGGAGATCAATGCGGTCACGGTCACCACCAATGCCTCGCTCGTGCCCGTGCCGAAAATCACCACGCAGCCGCAGAGCTTGACGGTCGGTGTCGGTTCTTCCGCGACGTTCACCGTCGCCGCCGAAGGCACCGGCCTCGCGTATCAATGGTACAAGGACGATGTCGCGATCGAAGGCGCCACGGGTCCATCGTATACCATCGCGAGCGCGCAGGCTTCGCACCAAGGTATCTACAAGGTTGTCGTCGCGAATGATCTCGGTGGACGCAGCACAAGCGCTCGCGCCGAACTCATCGTCGATATCGCCGCAGGTGCTCCGCCGCCCGATGGTTTTGCCCGTGCCGTCACCGGCGGTGGCAATCGTGTCGCGGTCGTCGTGAGCAACGCGGCCGATTTCAAGACGCATGCCGAATCGGCCGATCCCGCCGTGATCACGGTCACCGGCACGCTCGACCTCGCCGCGGTCGGTGGCGCGATTCAGGTGAAGTCGAACAAAACGATCCAAGGCTTCGATCAAAACGCGACCATTCGCGGTAAACTCGATCTCGGATCCGGTGGCGTGAACAACGTGCTCATCCGCGGTCTCACCATCACCAATCCAGGCACGACGATCGTGGAGGGCCAGTACACCGATGGAGGCCCAGGCATCTCGCTGCGCGGCGCGACCAATGTGTTTATCACGCATTGCACCGTGTACGATTGCGCCGGCGCCCTGATCGATATCGGCCAAGGCTCCGACAACATCACGGTTTCGTGGTGCGAGTTCTACTACACGAGCGCGTCGTTGTTGAACCGGCACGTCATGCTCGCGGGCCTCGATGGCGCGGAAACCAAACCGCTGCACATCACGCTCCATCACAACCTCTGGCACGACAATGCGGATCAGCGCATGCCGTCGGGAAGTTTTGGATACGTTCATCTCTACAACAACTACTGGAACACGCCGGGCAACACCTCCGCCTCCAACGCGCGTGACCAGGCGCAGTTCTTCTCCGAACACAATGTGTACCATCAGGTGCAGAGTCCGTTGTATAAGCAGAACATCGACACCGCGCTCCCCGGCGGTCTCATCCGCGCGCTCGGCAATGTATATACAGAGACCACGGGCGAAGCCGCGGATGCTGGTTCCGACACGGTCTTCACGCCTGACTACTCGTACCAAATGCTCGCCGCGGCCGACGTGCCGACGATCGTCCTCGCCGGAGCTGGCAACACCGCGGGCGCCGCGTCCGAGTCGCTCGCCGCTGGCTCGGCCACATTGAGCGGTCCGGCGGGTGTGGTACCGGTCAATACGAGCTTCACGCTCACCGCGACTGTCAGCGGCTTCACGCCGGTCTCACATCAATGGCGCCGCAATAACTTCGACATCGCCGGTGCGACCTCGCCGACCTTCACGGTCGCGTCGATGAAGTCCACCGATGAGGGCATTTATGTTCTCACGATGAAGAACGCCGCCGGCGATACGTTGGTGAGTAACGGTCACACCATCGTCTACAGCTCCGCCTTGGTGCCGACGATCACGTCGCAACCGGTCAATGTTACTGTGACCGCTGGTGAAGCCGCGAGCTTCTCGGTCTCCGCCACCGGCGATGCCCCGCTTACTTATCAATGGCAGAAGAACCTCGGCGGTAACTTCACCAACATCACCGGCGCCAACTCCACGTCGTTGGGTTTCCTCAACGCGCAATCGGTTCATGCCGGCCAATACCGCGTCGTCATCACGAACGACGTCGGCACCGCCATCAGCAACACGGTCACGCTCACCGTCAACCCCGCGCCGGCTGATGCTGACAGCAGCGGCTCCGATTCTGGCGGTGGAGGCGGCGGCTCGCCGTCCCTGTGGTTCCTCGGCGCGCTCGCCTTGCTCGCCGCTCTGCGCCGTCGCCGCGACTAACCTCAACCCTCTCCGAGCTTAAATGAAAACGTTTCTTCCAGCCCGCCTGCTCCTACCCGCCGCCGTGGCGCTCGCCCCGCTTCCTGTCGTCGCGCAAACTGATGCACCGTCCGCCACGGCTCCCGCCGAGCAGGGTGTGTTGAGTGGCCGGGTGTACAACACCGCCACCGGTTCCTACCTGCGCGACGCGCGGGTGAGCGATGCGGAAACCAATCTGTCCGCGGTCACCGAAGCGGATGGTAGTTTTCAACTGTCGTTGCCCGCTGGTCAGCGCCGCGTGCGCATCAGTTACTTCGGTCTCGAAGATAGCGAGATCACCGTCGACATCGCCGCGGGGGAGCGCGTCACCCGCGAGATCGGTCTCGCCGATTCCGACTACGGCGATGTCATTGCGCTCGAAGCGTTTGTGGTGGCCGGCGAAAAAGAAGGCCGCGCCGCCGCGCTCTCGCGTCAGAAAGAAGCCGAAAACATGGTCACGCTCATCTCGTCCGATGAGTTTGCCAACGTGGCCGGCGGAAGTATCGGCGACTTTCTCCGCAACGTCCCCGGCTTCAGCATCGAATATTCCGGCGACGATCCGCGTTCGATCAGCGTGCGCGGTCAGGACCCGAATATGAACACCGTCACGGTGAACGGCATGCGCTCGGCCAACGCCGCCAGCGGTAATGCCAATCGCCAGTTCGAGCTCGATCAAATCTCGCTGCAGGACGTCGAGTCGGTGGAAATCTTCAAAGCTCCGCCTGCATCAATGGATGCCGACTCCGGCGGCGGCACCGTCAACATGGTCAGTAAGAGCGCCTTCACCATCAAAGGCCGCCGCATCACTTACTCGATCTTGGGCAATGGCAAGAGCACCGCGTTTACGCTCAATAAAAAGCGCATGCCCGACGATCAGGGCATCCTTAAAATTCGTCCCGGCGCGACGATCTCCTACATCGAGTCGTTCTTTAATAATCGTCTCGGGGTCGCGATCACCGGCAACTTCAACGAATTCTACACCGACGGCGTTTCCATCACCAAAAACTACGGCCTTACGTCCACGCGTAGTGGTTTTGAGGATACAGACGTGAACTCGCCGCGCGGCATTTATCCCCGCACCTTTAGCTACGGGCTGTCACCGAACATCACCAACCGTCAGGCGCTTTCGGTGAACCTCGATTTCAAGCTGAGCGAGAACACCACGATCTGGACGCGCAATCAGATCAATACGAGTCTCATCTACGGAGGTGCGCGCAGTCTTGAACTTGGCGTAATCGCTCCGAATGCGACCGACGTCGACGGCGCTAACTCCATCGCCACCGACTGGACCGCTGAACGCTGGACCGCCATCGGCGCCGACCCTGGCGCTGAACAGACGAGCGGCAACTATGCCCGCCTCAACGGCGAATATCTCTACAAGACCGGCACCGGCACGACCTTCTCGATCGGTGCAGATCACAAGTTTGGCGATTGGAAAATCAATTACGCAGCTTCCACCTCGCTCTCGACCAATCACTACGACAATCAAGGCGATATGCCCGTCCCGCAGGTCGAGCTCTACCTCCGCGGCATCGGCTACACCGTCGATGCGTCGCAGTCGGGTAATTATCCGTACTTTGTCCAAAACTCCGGCCCGAGCGTGTATGATATTACCAACTACACGAGCAACGCCGGCACTTCCGCCACCACGCGCGTGAGCGGCGCTCGCGTTCGCTATAAACTCGATGATGCTGGCAACACGATCCTGCTCAATCGCGACACCTCGATCTATCCGACTCAAGGTCCCTCCGGCACGCTGGTGTACGATTTCCCGCTGACCTTCGATGGCAACGGTGTCGGTTCCATCACCAAGTCCGCCGGCTCCTTCAGCAACACCGGTAATCGTGCGGTGCTCACGTATCCCGATGTGTATACGTCGAACATGGATGCCAGCCCCTTCCGCCTCCGCAATGGTCGCCGCTCCAACGCCAAGGAAGTTTTCACCACCGCGAAGCTCGATGTGCGCCGCACCTTCCGCACCTCAATTCCATTCTATCTACAGGCGGGTGCCCAATTCCGTCAGCAAAACCGCGACATGGATAAATGGGGGCAGACGCGCTGGTATTATACGGGCGATGCTGCTGACCAGGCGGCATTTGCGGCCGCCGCTGCAGCCGCAGCGGCAAACGATCCCACCGCCGCCGCCCAACGCACGGCTGCCGACGCTGCGTATCGCGCCAAGCTCGCCGGTCATCTCGGTACCCTTGCGAATGATCGCTTGCCGCAGCCGTCCGGCTATCAAGTTCCGTATTATAATCTCGATGCGGTAAACGCCTTCTTCAAAGCGAACCCCCAACTCTTCACGGAAGATCTCGCATGGCGCATCGAAACCGAGCTCGCGGGCTTTAAGTCCATCGAAGAAAAAGTCTCCGCGGGTTATACTATGGGGCACTTCCGTTTCGGTCGTTTGAATGTACTCGCGGGTGTTCGCTACGAACTCACCGAAAGCAAGGGCACCGGGCCGGTCGTCGACAACGAAGCGGCTCGCGACGCTGCGCTGAATCAGCTCCTCGCCCACGTGCAGAGCCGCGGTTACGCGACCATCAACGACGCGTATCACGCCTCCATCGGACCGATGGCTGATTATCACACGGCGACGATGCTCTCGGACTTCCGTGCCGATGCCGTCGAACTTGCGCGCATCCGTTACGCGCGTCGTCAAACGGTGCGTCAGGACTACGACGACTACTTCCCCAATCTGCAGCTCAAGTACACGGTCACGCCCGACGTGGTTGTGCGTGGCTCGTACAACCGCACGATTGGCCGTCAGAACTTCGAGAATATCATTCCCGGTTACACGGTCACGCCTCCTGGCAACGATGACACTGCGCTCATCGTCACGGCCAACAATCCGCAGTTGAAACCGGTCTACTTCGATAACTTCGAGCTCAGCATTGAAAAGTATCTCCGTCCCAGCGGCCTTCTCTCGATCAACGGCTACTACAAAGACGTCAAAAACTACGTGTTCCAAACCGACGAAACGATTCTGCCCGGTGTCGATTACGGGTATGATCTCAGTGGATACGTAGGCGAAACGCTTCGCCACTTGGTTAATGCCGGTGCCGGTAAAATCTGGGGTATCGAAGCTTCCTACTCGCAACAACTCGGCTCGATCTCGCAAAAGCTGCGTCCGTTCAGCGTCTTTGCTAACTATACGTACCAAAAGGGCGAAGCCACCGCGTCCTACGACGGATCGGCGACCTCCGAAAGTCTCCCGATTCTCCGTTTCGTGCCCGAGATGTTTAATGCGGGTGTCA
Organism: uncultured Opitutaceae bacterium; assembly: GCA_937958045.1. Taxonomy (GTDB): domain Bacteria; phylum Verrucomicrobiota; class Verrucomicrobiia; order Opitutales; family Opitutaceae; genus Nibricoccus. The sequence continues at coordinate 36,558 of CALFXL010000002.1, forward strand.
CGTATCGCAATGGGCCGTACAATATGAGCGTGAAGTATAATTGGAAAGACGCGTATGCGTCGGGCGTCACGCTCGACAGTGCGAATGGTCAGGCGATGCTCACGTACTTCGACAAGCGTGGTACGGTCGACCTCTCAGCGGCGTACACCTTCTACAAACGCCATTCGGTCTTCTTGGAGGTAAAGAATCTTACCAACGAGCCGGTGCGCCAATATATCGTGAACGAAAATTGGATGCGCACGTACAATCTCTATGGCGCGACCATCTACCTCGGTTTCAAAGGCAGCTTTTAACTTCGGGTGCGCGCTGCGAACGGCGCGCACCTTTTATTTTCCGATCAGGTTAGGGAAAAGGTCGGATATTCGGCTGGTTACCAGAATAAAGACCCGGTGCGTATGACAGCGCGCCGGGTTCTTTTTTCCCAGTGATTGGGCCGTGCGGGATGGTGCTCCGCGTTGTCTATCTTCCAAATCTGCACCGGGAGCGCCGGCGGTTCGCCGGGAGTTGCGGAAAAGAGCCGGGGTGCCCCCGGCGCGCGATAGCATTACGTCGTCGCTGATTTGCCGAGCGCGGTCACCATCGACTCTACTGATTTCACATCGGCGATGCCGAAGAAGCCGATGTCGGTGGTGGTTCCTCGTCCTTTGTTGGTCGTGACCTCGCTCGTGAGCAGCAGATCGCCGCTGCCGTCGGCGCGTTGTACGCGGCGGACATTCTGCAGCTGCTGCGGCTCGATCGAGCGGATGGCGATGTCGCGTCCGCTCGGCTCGAAAATAATCACCCGCTGATTCGTGATCACATAAGCCGTGCCCGCCGCTTTGCGCATGAGCCACAACGGAGCGGTCAACATGCCCAGCCCGATCAGGATAAAAGGCACTCCGAACAGCGCGAACCAGCCGGTCGGATGACCGAAGTCCGGCAGTTTGAACCCGCTGGCTCCCGCCGTCCAAAACAACGCGAAGGCGGTCCAGGGAATGCCGAACAGCACGACCGGGATTCCCTTTCGCGCGACGCGCCGCGGGTTCGGTGCCGATTTCCAAACGACGCGCTCGGTGGAGCGAAGTTCGTTGTAGATTAGAGCCTCGGTTTTCGCGGGTGCTGCGCGCATGTTGTGGAGAGCAATGGCGGGGTGATCAACCTAGTCGTCGGCGTGCGATCGTGCGCAGAAGCGCCGTCATGGCAATCGCTGCGAAGAACCATATGCTCGGTGAACCGCCCCCACCGTGACCACGCATGGAGAACTTTTCGGGCTCGACTTGAGTGTTCACGGAGATGTCCAGGGGACTGCTGACGACGACGTCGCCTGAGGCGAACGAGAGGGCGACGGTGTAGGTGCCGACGTCCTTCGCTTCAGCGCGAGAAACCTGATAAGTGGCCGAAGTGGCGCCGGGGATAGATTGATTGTTCAAGCGCCATTGCCAGGAAATCGGCGTGAAACCGTTGGGAACGGCGGTCAAGGTGAAGCCGGCGAGCAGCGGGATCGGTGTATCCGGTCCGCTGATACGCGCGGTGGCGGTGACGGGCGCGGTATAATCTCCGCCGCTTTGATTGCCGGCGGCTTCGAGCACCACAGCGATGTCGGAGACCGGAAGCGCTTCGTAGGAATGAGGCGGTGTGAACACCGTGTCGTTTCCAGTGTAGGGCGCGGCGCCGGTTGTGCCCACGTAAGTGTTTTCGTGAGCGAAGACACGGCCTTGCTGATTGCCGCTGGAGGTCACGGTGAGCGGAGCGGCGACGCCTTGGTAGAGATTGCGTTCGCTGAGCAACTCGGCGCGAGGACTGACCTCGGTGGTCGCGGTGTTACCAGTGAACGCGATGACGTTGTTATAGAAGTGAACGCGGCCCTGGTGGACGAGCGGGATGTGCGCATCGACGCCAGAGCTCCAGCGGTTGTGGTGAATCGACACACGCGGAGCGGTGGCGTCGCCGCTGCTGTTGCCGATGAGCACGCTGTGGCGCTGACCGGTGTGACCAGACGTGTAATAAAACTCGTTCCACGACAAAGTAACTTCGTCGGCGCCATCGATGATTTGGATCGCGTGGTCGGCCGCGTCGAAGAAGGTGCAGCGCGTGACAAACACCAAGCGGGCACCCGCGATGGTGAGCGCATCCCCCTGAGCGGCGGGTGCGGCGGCCATAATGAAGTTGGCGTTCATCGGCAGCGGGGCGGCAGCGACACCAGGGTTTGTGAGATTGAGACCTTGGATGATCACGTTGCGCACACCGGGGCCGACGTAGAGATTGCCGACGAGCGTGGCTTCAGCATTGGCGCCCTGGATCGTCTTGTCGGAGTTTATCACGACCGGCGTTGTATCCAAATTGAGGATACCGCTGACCGTGATGATCGCGGGCGTGGGGGACTCCGCGTACAGACGGAAATCGGCAGCGGTGTTCACGGTGACAATGACCCCGTCGCGCGAACCGCCCGTGGTGTGCTCTGCATAACCATCGGCTTGAGGCTCGGGGAAGTCGGCGAGAACAACGATGTTCGCGGGGGCGCTGGTCGTGGTGTTGCCCGCAGTGTCGGTGATCACGACGGTGTAGTCGCCCGCGGCGTGGGCTGGATCGATGGCGGTGAGCGTGAGCAAAGTCGTTTGCGTACCGTTGTGCTGAGGCGAATCGCTCAAGGGATTTCCATTTAGGTGCCAGCGATAGGTGAGTGCGTGGGCATCGGCCGCTTGGACGCTAAGCGTAAATGACGAATTGATTGACGGGGTGCCGCCTTGGGGCTGCGCGGTGATTGTCGGCGGCGTGGTATCGACCGTGACGGTGAAGTCGGCGGACGTCGCGCTGGTGTTGCCGGCGGTATCTCCGGCGAATGCCGTGAACACGTGGAAGCCATCGGCGAGTGCGGTTGCGCTGTAATCGAACGACCACACGCCGCCGGCATCACTGGTGGTCGTGCCAATGATACCAACGCCATTGCGCGAAAGCGTGACGGTTACCAACGGATCGGAGACGCCGGCGAAGACGAGTGTATTCACATTTGTGATACGATCAGTGGCGCTGATGCCGGTGTCGTTGGCGATCGCGACGATTTCAGGCGCGGCGGGAGTTTCCGTGTCGATCTCGACGAGAAAGGTCGCCGACTCGGCGCTGACGTTGCCGGCGACGTCGATCGTTTTTGCCGTGAAGGTGTGTGAGCCTGCCGCGAGAACCGTATCGCTGTAGTCGAACGACCATGCTCCATCGGCGTTGATCGGTGCAGTGCCGATCGAAGTGGTATTGCGGAAGAGCTCTACGCTTTGGCCGGCCTCGCCTGTGCCGGAGAGGATCAAGGTAGTATCGGAGGTGATGCGGTCGCTGTCGCTCGAGCCGGTGTCGTCGGAGATCGCGATCAACACGGGCGCTGCGGGCGCGGTGGTGTCGATGATCACTTCGAGCGCCGCGGAGAGCGGGCCGGTGTTGCCGGAGTTGTCGGTGACGCGTGCGGTGAAGCTGTACGTGCCTTCAGCAAGCGCGCTGGCGAGGGTTATCGACCAGTTGCCGGAGGGATCGACCGAGGTCGTGCCCACGGAGATCGCGTCGGCGAAAAGCTCGATCGAAGCGTTGGCTTCCGCGGTGCCGATGAAGGACGGCAGGGTGACGTTGGTGATGTTGTCCGTTTCGGAGAAACCGCTGTCGCTTTCGGCGGTGAGATCCGGCGCGGACGAAGCCTCGGGAGCTGTTGTATCGACCGCGTAGTTATTGGAATTGCTCGTGCCGGCGCCGGTGTTGCCGGCGGCATCCACGACTCCGGTGTTGTCGACCGTAATGACATTAGTCGCCTCTTGAACCGACTCGGATGGCGTAAGCGTGGTCGTCCACGTAATGCTATCTTCGGTGCTCAAGGTGGAAACGGTTCCGTTACCGACGGTCAGGTCGTTAATATCAAAACCGAAAACCGCTTCGTTAAAGGTGATGGTGACAAGGCTGGTTTCGCCGATCTTGAGCGCGGTGTCGGCGACTACGATGGTCGCGGTCGGGCGGATGCCATCGATGGCCAGCGCTTTATTCGCGGCGAGAGACCCGGTGCTTCCAGGTGTGGGTAATGTGAGGATAGCATCCCAATCGGCTTGGCTGCGAATAGAGCCATTGTTGAGCGCGAGCGCCGTGGATGTCGTATAATCGAGATCGACGGAATTATCTCCGGGCTGAACCGTGTAGATAAACAGCAAGGTCGGAGTGCCGGAGCCGGAATGATACACAGCCGCACGGTCGTCTGTGCCTGTCTCGAGCAGGAGTGTCGGAATGCCGCCGGTTGTACCGACAACGACGGGGATGTCGAAGGTGACGCTGAGTGTGATCTCGTCGCCAATTTTATAAGTGCCGTCTGCACTCGTGGCGGAGACATCGAGAACGTTGGGATTTGTCGGGATGCCGAGGATGAAGTCGTTGCCGCTATCGCCGAGATAACTCGCTTTGAGCAACGTGTCGTTACCGGGCGCCAAGAATACGCTATTTTGCTCTATATTAGTGAATGTCCCCGTGATGGCATCGTCGCCGTCATTGGCGATGATGGTATAGATGTCGTCCGGAGTTCCGGGATAATCATGTGCTATAACAAGCGTGGCTCCTGCAACGGTCGCAGTGCCATTGACGATGATCTGGTCATATTGAGTACCCGCTGTGGTGCCATTGATTTCGATGAGCAGATTGCTGCCCGGAGCCAGGAAAAGATTGCCATTGATGGTAAGGCTTCCGGGGCTGGCGCCTGGCGAGAGAGTGGCGCCGTTTTGCGCAGTGACGCCGCCGACGGAGCCGGTGCCGCTCAAGGTGCTTCCGGTCGACACCGTGATCGCACCTGCGGTGGAGCCCGTGACCCGAAGCTCGCCTGCGGAAACTATTAAATGTCCGCTATAGGTGTTTGTGTTGGTGAGCAGCAGCAGACTGCTGCCGGTTTTGGTGAGATCTGCGCCACCCGAGATCACACCCGATAAGGTGACGGGGGCTGGCGTGTGAATCGCCGACACGGCGTCCAATATAATATTATTATCGATCGTCGTGGCGCTGCTGATGGCGAGCGCGCCGCCGTTGAGGCTTATCGAACCGCTGCCCAGGTTGGCATCGCTGGCGACACTCAAGGTGCCGGCCGAAATTTGGGTAGTGCCCGAATGGGTTTGGGTTCCCGTTAGAGTCAACTCGGCGCTTCCGGTTTTGATAAAGCTGCCTGAGCCACTTAATACACCGGACAATGTGGCTGCCGCATTGGCTTCTATAGTGCCGCTGCGGCTAACGTTGAAGGCAATGTTGTTATCAATGGTGGTAGCGCCAGTCACTGCCAGGGTTCCGCCATTGAAAACGATGTTACCGCTCGTGAGGTTGGCATCACTGGCAACACTCAGGGTACCGGCGCTCAGGATCACATTGCCGCTGTGAGTTTGTATACCGGTAAGTGTCAGGGATTCGCTGCCGGTTTTCGCCAGGTTGCCTCCGCCTGAAATGATGCCCGAAAGCGTCGTGGCTGCATCGACCTGGATGGTACTGCTCGCGCTCACGGCCACGGCATTGTCGATGGTAGTGGCACCAGTGACATTCAAGGTGCCGCCGTTGAGAAGGATGTTGCCAGCCCCGAGATTGGCATCGCTCGCAACCATTAACTTGCCCCCAACTACTGTCGTAGTACCTGTGTAGGTGTTGAGCCCGGTCAATTCAATCGCCGTACCACCGCCGGAGGTGTAGGCATAGGTCGTCAGGTTGCGTGATCCCCCACTTTCGCTGATGACACCGCTGAAGGTAATGGTACCGCCGGATGAATCACCGGTACGCAAGGTCGCATCGCCGGCAAGTACTATGTTATTAGTGAAAGTGCGAGTCGGGCCTGCAATGCCCAGGGTGGCGCCATTGGTCAGTGTGATCTGGCCGGTGCCTAGAGTACTGCTGTTGATTGCCGCTACCAGGGAGTCGGGGCCGCTGGATGAAATGGTGAGATCACCGGTCAGGCCGCTGGCCTGGGTCAGGTAAATCCGGCTATCACCAGCATTGAGACTCAAAGCACCGCTACCGGTCATTGCTCCGCCAAACGTGAGGATGACGGCGCTGTTGCTGCCATCCGCATTAATGGTCGTAGCACTAGTGACCTGGACAGCCTGGTTAAAGGTGCTATCCTGGGTGGCGTTGACTTCCAAGGTGCCGCCCCCGAGCCTGAGATTACCGCTGCCAATCATGTCGGCTGAGGCAATGGCAGTTGTACCATTAACCTGGCGCAAGCTCCAGCTGGTAGCGCTGTTACCAGAATTGGTCAGGTTGAGTTTACCACCGCCGTTTTTAAGGATCTCGCTGGTGCCACTGATCAGACCCGACAGGGTGGTTTCTATACCAAGGTCGATTTGGATGATGCCGGATTGGCTGGTCACATGGATGTTGTTATCGATGGTCTTGCCGGTGGTATTAACCGAGAAAGCACCGCCGTTGAGCTCCAGGATGCCGGTACCGAGATTCTCATCCCCACCTACGGCCAGCATGCCTTCTGCAATTGAGGTCACACCGGTATGGCCACTGGTGCCGCTCAAGGTCAGGATGCCGAAAAACCCGGTTTTATTGAATTGGCCACTACCGGAGAAAACACCTGAAGCGGCCCAGTCGACATCAGCGTGAAGTGTGCCGCCGCCGTTACCAAAAGACATGGCGTTATCGATAACTGTACCGCCGGTGGAAACCTTGAGGGTACCGCCATCGAACCGCAAATCGCCGCTACTTAAGGCATCATCCGCCCCAACAGCCAGGATGCCGCCGTTAAGGGCTATATCGCCTGAGAAGCTGGCTTCGTTGTCTGTGTTGGTCAGGGTCAGGGTGCCAGTGCCGACCTTGGTCAGGGTGGCGGTTCCCACCAGGTTGGAGCCCAGGGTGACGTCAGAGTTGCCTGTGTTAATCGTCAGGGCGCCATCGAGTGTTAGCGTGCTGCCAGTGACAGTAAGGCCTCGCGCACTGCTGAAATTCAATGTATCTCCCGCGCCACTGACGACGCCTGCACCGAAGGTAATGGTGGAGTTGTCCGGCAAGACTACGTAAATGGTATCCGCACTTGCCTGGGCAAGACTGCGATCCAGGGCTTCGCGCAAGCTAAAGCCATCGGCAGCATCGCCATCGATATCGTCATTGGTGGTATTCACGTAGATGGTTGAACAGGTCAGGGTCACATCGCTGTGGGTAGTCCTGCCGCCGCTGTCGGTGAGGGAGAAGCGAATGGTGGCATCACCGTAAGGGGTATCGTTGCGGTAGGTGATGTTTCGGATTAGTTGCTCCACCATCGAGGTATTTACCGCGATCTCATCTCCGATGAAGCTGATGGTTAATACGCCGCTGCCGTTGGTGAAAGTTGCGAGGCGCTGGCCTCCGTAAGTTATATTCCCGCCGTCGGTAGCAAAGCTCATGCCCGCATCAAAACCGAAGATGTCATTGGCGGCGGAGTCGGCTATACCGCCGAAGGTGCGTTGTATCAACAGGCTGCCACCGTTCCAGTTGTCGGCATCATCTTCCACATCGCTAACCTCCACATCGGCGCCGCTGTCCAGTAACACAGTATCGCCGGCGCTATAAGCCATGGAGCCGCTGAGATTATTAACAATCGGAGAGTTATTGATGGGCCCAATGAGAATGAAGTCATTGCCGTCGCTACCGGTGTAATTGGCGGTTAATTTCGCGCCGTTGCCGCCAGCGGTGATAGTGCCTGACTGGGCCAGACCAGCAAAGATGCCGGAAATGTCATCCACACCATCATTATCAATGATGATGTATTCATCACCATTGTCCGCAGTATAACTGTGGATGGGAGCCAGGATGGCATCGGAAATGTTAACAGCACCGGACACCACCAGCTGATCATAATCATCCCCTGCATCGGTGCCTTTGATCTGAATGGCCAGAATGCTGCCGGATTGCATATCCAGGCCACCGTTAATGGTCAGTTTACCTATGCCTCCATTAACACCGCTGACACCGGGAGACAGCGTTCCCCCATTTTGCACGGTAACGATATTGCCCACCGTGCCCGTGCCGCCGAGAGTAGCGCCGTTGGACACATTGGTTGCGCTGACAACGCTGCCAGTGACCAACAGAGTGCCCGCCGATACCGTCATAGGCCCGGTGGCCGTGTTAGTGGCAGAGAGCGTCAGGGTGCCGGCGCCGGTTTTGTTCAGGGTATTATTGCCGCTGATGGCACCTGACCAGGTGAGGTCCGACACAACTTGCAAGGCAGCCGAACCTGTGAGGGACAGATTATTGTCGATGGTGCCGCCGTTGGTCACGGCCAGGGTGCTGTTTCCCGCACCAAGATTGATAGTGCCGACGCCGAGATTGGCGTCGCCCGCGACACTCAGCGTGCCTCCGTTAATGGTGGTCGAACCTGTATAGGTATTTGTGCCGGTCAGCGTGAGTGTGGAGGCGCCCGACTTGGTGAGATTGAAGCCACCATTGATAGCACCCGAAATAGTGGCATTGGCTGCCGCGTTGATAGTGGCATTGCCGGTCAAGGTGATGGCGTTGTCGATGGTGGTGTTGCCTGTGATCGACAGGGTGGCGGTGTTGGCGAGACTCACAGTTCCGCTGCCGAGGTTGCTATCGCTCGCAATACTGAGAGCGCCAGCACTGACAATGGTGCCGGCGTAGGTGTTGGTTCCGGATAAGGTGAGCGTCAGGTTGCCAGACTTGGTCAAATTGAAGTTGCCGCTGATATTCCCTGAGACAGTGACGTTGGCGGAGTTGCTGAGGGTGGCGTTGCCGTTGAGCACTATATTGTTAGTAATATCCGTAACGCCTGTTGCCTCGAGTGTGGTGCCGGAGGCCAACAGTATATTGCCATTACCAAGGGCGGTACTGGCGCCAATGCTCAGCGTGCCGGCGCTGACACTGGTGGTCCCTGTATAGGTATTGTTTCCCGAAAGCGTTAATTTGGCCGTGCCGGCTTTTATCAGGTTGTCGCCATTGATGATGCCGGAAATGGTCGCGTTGGCAGAAACGTTAATGGTGGCCGTGTCTGTAATGGCGATGGCATTGTCGATGGTGGTATTGCCTATAATCGCCAGAGTGGCGTCTGGTGAAGCAAGTATAACAGCGCCATTGCCGAGACTGGCATCACTGGCAATAGACAAGGTTCCGCCCGTGACTATAGTGTTGCCGTTATAGGTGTTATTTATACTACCGACTATCATGGTGCCAGTGCCCTGTTTCCACAGGTTGCCGGAGCCGAAAATAGCGCCGAGGGCATTCGTGCTGGTGTTATTGCCACCGGCGGTCAGGGTGTAGCCTCCAACACCAAGATCCAGTGTGGCACTTGTAGTGTTCATGGAGAGGCTGCCGACAGTCTGGTCGGAGAGGAGCGTCACCTTGCTGCTGTCATGTATGCGCAAGGCGCTGTTGGCGGAGACAGAAGCGTCACCATCGAGCCGCACCCAGCCGTAATTGGTGGTAGTGGTGTTGCCGCTATAGCTATTTGTGCCTGAGAGTGTCAGCGAATAGCCCGCGTTGATGTGCTGGGTGATAGTCAGCCCACCCGTGCCGCTGATATTGCCGGAGAAAGTGGTATTGTCCGTCTGGGTTGTGGTCAGGACACTGCTGCCCAGGTCGATATTTCCCGCGCCGGAAAGATTGCCAATAGTTTCGTTACTGGAAAGCGCCAGGGTCGCGCCGCTCGCGACGGAGACACTGCTATTGGCCGAGATGGCATCCCCTCCGCTGAGGGCAAGCGTGCCGGCGGAAACGGTGGTGTCACCGCCGTAGGTGTTGACGCCGGAAAGCTTGAGCGTGCCGGCACCGGTTTTGGTGAGCGCGCCGTTTTTTATCACGGCACCGATCTCAAGATCAGTGGCGAGGCTCGCGTGGTGGCCCACGGAGATCTGGAGGGTATTACCGTTGAGATCGAGTGTGCCGGGGCCTTCGATCGTCGAGCTGACGCTGCTTGCATAGGTGGTGAGGCTGCCCGTCAAAATCAAACTCCCACCGGTACCGGTGATCACTCGTCCTCCGGTGAGCGTGAGATTGTGGAGGGTGCCGATGCGTCCATTGAGATCGAGTGTGCCGCCTTCATCCACGGTGACCGAAACGGCGCTGGCGATCTGGCCGTCCGTCACGATTTCCCCGGCGTATTCGGGCTCGGCAAATCTCACGGTAGCGCCGGCGGCGATGGACAGCGCGGTCCCCACGGCGACAGCGCTGTTACGCGCGGCGAGGAGGAGGGTGCCTTCGTTGACATTGGTGGTGCCGGAGTACGAGTGATCGGCGCCATTGAAAAGCGTCAGCGTGCCCGTGCCCGTTTTCGTGAGAGCCTGCGCTCCTCCTAGTCTGGCGTTGAAAACCAATTCGGCGTCGCCCGAGACGTTGATCGCCTGAGGTTCCGCCAGCGTGGTATCGAGCGCATACCAGCTTTTGCCGTCGGGCCAGTTGGCCGTGATGCCGCCTGTCAGTGTGATGGGCTCGCCGTAAATGTCGTAGAAATTCGCTTCGATCGTGATCGAGTTGATCGGAGTGCCGGTGGGAAGATTGTTGATGCTTTCGCGAGTGGTCACGCCATCGGCGGGGAAAATGAGCGTGGCGCCCGCTTCGGGAGCGACATTACCCACCCAGTTTTCAGGGATCGTCCACTCCCGATAAGGCCCGGCGCCGCTCCATACAAACACGCCGTCGGAAGCGGTGATGGTGAATTGTTTCTCGAACGTGCCGCCGTTGCCGTCGTCGCTCTTGATGCGGATGGAATAACTCCCTGTGACGAGCGTGCTCGAATCATTTGCGAGGAGGGACGATTCGGAAATGGCGAATAACGCGTTGTCCGTGTCGCCTTCGCCGGCGACGAGCGTGTATGTGTGGTCGCTCGTGTCATCGTCGGCACTGGTCAACATGCCGACCACGGCATTGGCGCCAGCGGTCTGGTAGATCGTCGTCCGGCTGAGCAATATATCCGTCGGCGCCGCAATGGCAGGCTGAGCGCAGAAAAGAACCGCGGCGAGTAAACCACAGAGCCAGTGAAGACCTGAAACACGAAAGCGGGAGATATGATGCATGGAAAAGGACAGGCCGGCGGCCCCCCTTTTCGCATCGGGTCCTTCGCGTTGAAGCTTAAGGAGTTTTTATGAATCCCATGAGGTTACGTGCTCAGGCGAGAAGCCTGCCGATCAACACCGCGCGGAGCGGAGTGTTTTGAACCGATCCATCCCCGGCGCTCGTTTTAGAGCCCGGCGGCTTTCTTACGACGCAGCTCGTGCGCTTTCGCGACGGAGAGAAATTCGTAGAAGCCGTGCAACTTGGCGAAGTAGTAGCCGGCGCGTCCGTCGAGGATGCCGAGCTGGAAAAAGTAAACATAGCAGAAACGCAGCGTCGGGCGGAAAGGGAGGCGGCGCACGAATTGTTTCAGGCGACGCTTAAACTTGGTGCCGCCGAGCTGGAGATGTTGGGCGGCGTGCGCGCCTTCCTGGACGTCAAGTGCCGCTTCCCAGTTGGAGTAACGGTTGTGCTTCTCGACAAAAACATCGACCGAGGGAAACGCGTAGTGGTCCATCTCCGACTTGAGGCGACCGGTCTCGCCTTGGACGACGATGTGTTCGTGGACCTCGTTGTCGCCGCTGCCGGTCGCGCCGGCGACGAGGCGTTCATAGCGGCCGAGTTTGTGTTTAAAGAGACGCAGATTCCAGTTCGGGTAATACGCGTGCTTCAACCATTGGCCCATGAACATGAAGCGGCGGTTGATCCAGTATCCAGTTTTTCCATACCCGTCGTGCGCGATGATGTCGGCAAACTCCGCGGCGGTTTCGGGCGGCAACACTTCGTCGGCATCGACGATAAAAACCCATTCGTGCTTGAACGGCAGATTCTCGAGCGCCCAGTTTTTCTTCTTGGGCCAGACGCCGTTGAAATCGAATTGGACGACTTTCGCGCCGGTGGCTTCGGCGATGGCCTGCGAGCCGTCGGTGCTGTGGGAATCCACCACGAAAATCTCGTCGGCCCACGCGAGTGCGGCGAGGCAGCGCGGGAGATTGGCAGCCTCGTTTTTGATCGGGATCAGGATGGAGACGGGTACTTTCGGATTCACGTGGAGGGCACAAAGGTGAGAAGGTGGACTGGCTGGGCCAAGAGGTAAATCGGTGGATCTGACGGCAGTAGTTGGTAATTGGTCGTTGGGAGTTAGGAACTGTGGTGCGGAGGGACTGGAGTTCCCAATTACGAAACACCAACTACAAACTACTCCGCCCGCGATGCAGGTCGTGTGCCGATGACTTTTGCGGGATTGCCCGCGACGATCGCGGAGGGTGCGACGTCTTTGGTGACGACGGAGCAAGCGCCGACGATCGCGCCATCGCCCACGCGCACGCCGGGAAGGATGAACGCGCGCGCGCCGACAAACACGTCGCGCCCGATGTGAATCGGGCTCGTTTGCAACGGCAGCGCGGGCGACGCGAAGTCGTGCGTGCCCGTGCAGAGATACGCTTCCTGCGCGATGGTTGCGCCTTCGTGGATGACGATGGGTCCGAGGGTGTACGCGTTGGCGCGATCGCCGAGACACGCGCGATGGTGCAGTGTGAGATTCCACGGGAGCTGGATGCGCGCGCGCTGATGCACGAACGGCTTGCCATGAATTTCTGCACCGAAAAATCGCAGCACCAACAGCCGCCACGGATTGAGCGGCTTCGGCGTCCACGCGCAGAGGAGCAGCCACGCGTATTCCCACACGAGCGCCGCCACGCGTTGGCGGAACGTCCACGGCGAATCATACGGCGTGGCTTGCGCGTGGGTTTTTATTTCAGTGCTCATGCGTGCTGACGGCGAAGTGCTTAGGAAGGATTGGCGCGAAAAGCACGAAAAACGAACTCAGCGTTTACCGAGCAGCGCCGCGAAGTCGTCGAGGAAATCGCCGGCGATCTTCGGCAAAGTGTAATCGCGCGCGGTCTGCCACGCATGGGCGCGTATCCGTTCGATGGATGCAGTGTCGGGCAACAGGCGCGACAGTGTTTGCGAAAGCGCTTCGGCGGGATCGGCCGCGCGGTGATTAAAGACGAGTCCGTTTTCGCCGGGCGTGATGAAGTCCTGAAAACAGGCGAGCCCCGAGACGACGGGTGCGCAGCCCGCGGCCATCGCTTCGAGCGCGGCGAGCCCAAAGGTTTCTCCTTTTTCGGCGAGCGACGGATACACGAAGACGCGCGCCTGCCGGTAGTGTTCGATGAGCTGAGCTTCGTCGAAAACGCGTCCGACAAAATCGACCTGATCAGCGATCGGCGTCGCCGCCGCGCGCAGTTCGTTGATGTGCGTTTCACCGCCGCCGCCGTACGCCGTTTCCCACGGACCAACGATCTTCAAACGCCAGCGCGAGCGCAGCTCGATCGGCAGTCGCGCAAAACCTTCGATCAACAAACGCACGCCTTTTTCCGGATGCACGCGGCCGACGTAGAGCAATGTGTTTTCCCCCTCGGCGCGCGTGGGCAGCAGATAACGATCGGCGAGCGGATACGGGATCACACGCACGCGTTTTTCCGCCGAAGGATCTTCGGCGACGATGGCGTCGCGGATGGGAGCGGAGACGGTTTGCAGAATCGCGCGCCGATAGAGTTTGAGCTGACCTTTGGGATAACGCGCGACATGCACGTAGGGGATGCCGCTGCGACGACGCGCGAGCACGGGCATCCAAAACGTATTGGTCACAAGAATGTCGGCCTCGGGCAGCCGTCCGCGCGTCCGCAGGCTGTACCAGAAATCGCACAGCATGCGTCGCGGAAACGAGCGCGGCGATGTGAAGCCGGAGAGACGTTCGTGACGCACGCCGGCGATCGTTTCCTGCGCGGGCAGTTGCGGATGCGCGCGCGAGAAGTGCGACACCTGGTGGCCTTGCCGGACGAACTCTTGTCCGAGCGAGAACCAGACTTTTTCGACCGCGCCGCCGAGGATGGCGGGGACGGGGAGGAACGGGCCTTGAACGATGGTGATGCGCACGTGCTAAGAAGCGGGAAAACGATCAAACAACCGCCGAGGAGCGGGTGTCGAGCAGTCGAAAAAGTTCGTCGCGAAACCGGCGCGCGGCGCGTTCGACCTCGAAATGTTTTTCGAAACAGGCGCGGGCGGCGTCGGCCATTTTGTTGCGCGCATCGGCGCCGAGCGAGAGCCAGCGTTGCAGCAGACGCGCGGTGCCTTCGAGGGTGGCGGATTCGACGAACGCGGCGTTGTCAGTATCGAGTTCTTTCCACAACGCGAAGCGATCGGAAATGAGCACGGGCCGACTGCAGGCAAGCGACTCGATCACGGAGGCGCCGAAGTTTTCTTGTTCCGATGGCTGCACAAATGCTTCCGCGCCGCTCAACGCTCCCCAGCGAACATCACCCGTGAGCGGGCCAAGCCAGTGCACCGCTTGCGCAATACCCTCGGACTCCGCGAGCGCTTGCAGCGTGCGTTGATAACGCGGGCTCGGCGAAGGGCCGGCGATCACCAGATCGGGCGCGGTGCCCGCGTGGGAGAGCGGATAGTTTCGCGCCACGCGCGCGTAAGCGCGCAGCAAACGTTTTAATCCGCGACCCGGCTGAATCGGTCCGAGATGAAGAAAATACCGATGCTTCGCAGCGGAAGGACACGCGGCTTGCCACGCCGCGCTCCAGTCGGCGGGAAGTCCTGCAGGCCGCGCCGCGCCGACGGGGATGATGCACGCGTTGGCTTGGTAGCGCGGGAAGGTTTTTTGCGCGCGCTCCTGCTCGGTGATGCTCGAATAAAACACCGCGCGAGCATCGCGAAGGACATGACGCTCGGCGAAGTGCCAGTAGATCCATTTCTTGAAGTGCTTAAATGGATACGTGCGTCGGATCGCGGGATCGAGCATGCCGTGCGGCACGACGAAATACGGTGGCGCTCCCATCGAGCGCGAGGCGGCGCGCACGGCCGGACCGAACGCTTCCCACAATCCATGCACGATCACCGCGTCGTAACCTTCGAGATGTCGATTGAGCCAGGGACGAAGTTGCGACGAATAACCGTAGCGCGAGCGCGCCGGTCCGATGGGGAAAGTTTCCACATTGTCCGCAAACGGTTTCGCCGCGGCCGCCTCCATTGTCACGAACGCCGTCTCGATGCCGAGGCGTTCGAGCGCCGGCGTGATTGCGCGGACCGTGGACGCCGGGCCGCCGACGCTCGGGTCGATGGTGGCGATGGCGCGCAGGATTTTCATCGGGCGGAAAACGGTTCGCGGTGCGGGTGAGCGACGAGCAGGCTGTAGAGTTCCTGGTAGGCGTCGAGCATCGCGTCGGGGGCCCAGCGCACCGCGCGCGCGAGTCCGGCGGCGCGCAACGGCGCGGGATTCGCAAGTGCTGCCGAGATGCGGCTCGCGGCATCGCGTGGATCGGCCGGATCGAGGTACACCGCGGCGTCGCCACCGACTTCGGTCATTGGCGCGCGATTCGATGTGAACACCGGGCAACCGCACGCCTGCGCTTCGGCGACGGGCCAGCCGAAGCCTTCTTCCCACGAGGGAAAAATGAGTCCCGCCGCGAGCGAGTAGGCGGCGCGCAATTCTTCGTTGGAAAGATTCTGTATCCGAAAAATGGATTCACGCAGTCCGTGTTGGGCGATCAACATTTCCTGCTCGGGATCGAAGGCGGGCCCCGCGTAGAGCAGCGGAAGTGGCGACGCGTGATGTTCGCGCAGGGCCGCGAGGATCGCGATGAGTCCCGTGCGGTTTTTGTACCATTGGGCGCCGCCGATGCCGAAGAGGAAGCCGTCCGCTTTCAGGTGCGGCGCAAACGAAGTGACTTCCGCGGGAGGCAGTTGTCTCGCGAGCGCGTGATGGAGCATCGACCGCGCATCGTCGGCCGGCATGGGGGCGTAAGGGTAATTGAGTGAGTTGGGCACGACGGCCACAGAAGCATCGGACAAACCGGCCAATCGCTGAAGGTCTTGGCGCGTTTTTTCCGAAACACAGGCGGCGGCGCGCAGGCGCGCGAGATTCCGCAGGATCCACTCCTGATATTTCACGCCGGAGCGGCCGGGACGACTTTGCGGAAACTCACCGCGGGCGGCGCGAATCGGCAGCAGATCGTGCACGGTCACGAGCAATGGCACGGCGGCGAGCGCCGGCGCGTACACGGCATTGCTGTGATCGATGATGTGAAAAACCGTGCCGGCGGGTTGCGCGCGCGAACGACGGCGCAGCTCGCGAGGAAAGCGCAGAAATTTATCGAGATAGCTGAGGTATTTGGGGAGCCCGCCATAGCGATAGTGGCGGACGCCTTTCACGAAGAATGGAGTGGGGCGCCAGGTTTCCAACGCGATACCGCGCGCGGCGAAACCCTGCGCGAGCGCGTTCTCGAAACGCAACATGCTCTCCTGCCGATCGAGCGGGAAGTTGCCGATGAGGATCAGCTTCTTCACTGCGTTCACGCGAGCCCCCGCATGCGGCGGCGACGTTTTTCGTATTCGGACAAAGGATCCTCTTCGTCCTCGTTCTCTTCCTCTTTCGACTCGGAATCCTCATCATCCTCGTCATCGAGATCGCCTTCAAATTCCTCGTCGTCGTCGCCGGCGTCGTCAGGAGCGTTCACCAAGGCGAGCACGAGGCCCGCGTCGACGACGGCGAAACCGAGCTGTGTGGCTTGCGACCATTGTTGGAGCAACAGAGGCGGAATACTCGCGGCCGTGATCAACATCGGCAGCACCTCGCCACGACGGCGAAAGGCCTGCCACGACACGGTGAGCAAATGCAGCGTGAGCGCGACGCGCAGTCCGAGGAAGCCGAGTCCCACCAATGGCCCGAGCTCGAGCATGGCGCGCTCCCATTCGTTTTCGGAAAGCAAGAAACCGAGACGGCCCGAGAGGAGTTTTGCGCCGACATTGGAGCCGACGCCGATGCCATGCCCAAAGAACGGCACATCGAGCATCAATTCGAATGGTGCGGTAAAACCGGACGCGACGCGATCGGTGAGACTGCCCCACGCATCGCCTTGCACCTCGGATGCCGCTTGATTCCAGCGGTCCATGAAGACTATCCACGCCTCCTGCGTAACGGGGAGAAAACGCAGCGCGACGACCACGAGCAGGGCGGAGACGATCACGCGCGCAAAGGCTGCGTTGAAGGCTCCTTTCAGGAAAATACACGCAAAGAAAACCACCGTGACCCAACCGCAGATCACCACCATGCCGCGACTGATCGAGATCGGCAGCGCCAGCGCGATACATATACCGGCAGCGATCACAAACCAATGTGTGTACCACTTCTTTTTCTCCGTCACGTAGGCGAGGAAGAATGCCGTGACCAAGGGGAAGAACACCATCGGTCCCGTGATGAACGAGAAGAAACCGGGCGGACGAATGCGTCCCATCGCACCGTGAATCTGCCCGCCTTCGCCACCGCCGGCACCGAGATTAAGCCAGTGTGTGGAGGGCGAGCGATTTTGCATCACCATCAACAGCGTCATCGGAATCGTGATCGCCAGTAGCGCATATCCGATCAGGCGCACGTCGCGTCTCGTGAGCGTCGACGCCATCACCCAGATCAGCGGCAGATGAAAATAATTCGTGCGAACGCCGTAGATCGTGACCCAGATGTTTCCCTGGCCGCCGAGGAACGGAAAAATCGCCGAAAGCACCGCGAGTACGAAGGTGAAACCGATGAAGCCGTTTCGCGGAAAAATACCCTGCGCAATCGCGAGACCATAGATCGCGGCGACGACCGGATCGCGCACCAACAGGAGGACGTCCGATGCGCCAGGAAGGATCCATTTGCGCAAGGCTCCCTCAAAAATCAAAAGCAGCACGTAGGCCCAGATGCCCCATTTAATGTAGCGAATCATGGTGTGATGGCGGTCGGGCGACCCGGTCTCATGGTGCGCATTAGCCTTGAGCGGTTGAAGTTTGGCAAGCCCGCGCCACGCTTTCGGCGAGGCGCTGGCCGTAGTTGTCCCACGTAAAGTGGGCGGCGCGCGTCGCGGCTTGCGCACCGAGGTGATTGATCAACGCGCGATCGCGATGCAGTCGCTCGAGTTTTTCGGCGATCGCTGCGGAGGAGCGAATCGGCACGATGAATCCTTCGCGTCCGTCTTCGATCAGATCCGGCGCCGCGGTGTGCGACGTCGCGATGATCGGCAGGCCCATGGCCATCGCTTCGAGCAGCACGAGGCCGAAACCTTCGAACAACGACGGAAAAACAAACACATCGTGCGCGGCCATTTCCGCGAGCACTTCGCTGTGCGGACAGGACGGAATCCAACGCACACCTTCGCGGCGAAGTTCGGTTTGAAGCGCGGGGCATTCGGTGAGCGGCGGTGTGCCGATGATCGTCAATTCGACGGCGCGGCCCAGCGCGCGGCAGGCCGCGAACAGGTACGACAAGCCTTTGCGTTGGCCGAGCGAACCGACGAAGATCACGCGCAGTGGACCGGTTCCCTCGCGTTCGGTTCGCCGCGGCGCGGTAGCGGGTCTCGTCGGAGCGCCATATGGAATCACTTCGACGGGCGCTGAAAATCCGGGCGCGGCTGAAAGCGTTTTCAGCGTGTACGTGCTGGCCACATACACGCGATCGGCGAGCGCAAGCTCCTCGTCCTTGCGCGCGGTTTTCGCGGGACTGTCGTCATTGCCCACCAGCGTGGAAGCCCAGCCGGGCTCGAGTTCGGCCTCTTCTAACAACAACTCGCGCGCGGCACGCCAATAACCGATCGGCAAGTCGTAGAGACACACCTGCCCGCGCTGCTTCGCTTCGCGAAACGAAAACGCCGCGCCGTCTTCGTACGCGTAGAGCCCCGCGAACCCGCCGCTGCGCAACCGGCGCGCAACGCGGCGATCGAGCGAGTGATAGACCGCGTCGACGCTCAGCAAACCCGTTTCGTGACGCACCAGGCTCCGCGCGCCGAGGCGATGCGCGAGCAGGCGTCCGGCCTCGCGCCAAGGATGTGCGCGCAGGCATGGCTGCAATTCATCGGGAAACGAACGCCGTGCGAGCTGACCGCGGACGCCGCCGGGCAAAAGCCGGGTGAGCGGATTGCGTCCGCGGTAGTTGATGCAGGTCCAGAACTCGCGGATCAAACCGGCGCGATGCAGCCCGAGGGCGGCGTGGCGGACGTTGGCGTTTCCGGTGGGATGGGAGAAAAGAAGCACGGACGAAGAAGCGAAATTGGGCGTCAGACGGTGGCGGGCGCGACTGGTGTAGTTGAATTTCGAATACGCGGGTCCGATTCGAAATACTCGAACCACTGACGCGACACGACGGAAGGCTCGAAGTGGCGGTCGTACACCTCGCGCTGCGCCAGCCGCGAGGTTTCTCCGGTGCGAAGACGACGCACGAGTTCGAGCGCGCCCGCGAGCGCGGAATCGAGCGTGCAGGGATGATCGAGCACGATGCAGTTGCGCGGTTCGCGTCCGATCTCACGCGTGCCGCCGCGATCGGTGGCCATCCACGGCAGGCCGGCGGACATCGTTTCGATGAGGCTGAGCGGCATGCCTTCGTTGTGTATCGAAAAAAGCACTACAGCATCGAGCGAGCGGAGCACTTCGCCGTGGCGCTCGAGCGAACGATACGCGCCGTGATAGCGGATGTTGGGAAACGTTTTGAAATGAGATTCCGGATAATCCGGGCCTTCGCCGTGAATATGCCAGATCACGCCGGCGAGCTCGGGACGTTGGCTGAGCGCGCAGAGCAGGTCGATGCCCTTGGTCGAAACCAACCGGCCAAGAAAGCCGAAATGCAGCGGACGCTCGCCGGCGGGGCCGGGCTCGATCACCTGTTCGCGCGCGACAGGACACGCGGTGAAGTAGGGCAGGAATTTCACGCCGCTTCGTCCGAGCGCTGATTCGATGTTGCGACGCGTCGCGTCGCTGCACGCGATGACTTCGGGAGCACGCGCGAGCACACGGCGAAACGATGGCGACCACGTCGCCTGTTCGCCTTCGTCCGCGGCGGTGTGATGATGATGCACGATGCGGGTGTCGCCACGCGCGGCGCGCCAGACGATGCTCGCGAGCGCGCTCTGACCATTGGTGTAAACGAGATCCCAGCGCGTGCCGCGCACGGCGAGCGTTTCGCGCCAGAGCCAGAGGTATTTTTGAAGTTTCGTCGCTTCGCCACGCGGACGCGAAAGCTCGCGAAAATCGACACCCGCGGCACGCAACGACGCACGCGCGTCGGCATTGAGTGAGTCGCTCGTTGTGAGCATGCGCACATGATGACCACGCGCGGCGGCTTGCTCGGCGAGCACGCAGACATGGCGTTCCATGCCACCGTACGCCGCCATTTGAGGAACGTAGAAAAGCAGGTTCATGGATGCGGTTCGGAATAATCGACGCCTGTCTGCAGGCGTGCGAGGAAAGCTTGGGTGAGTGCGGATAGACGCGGTTGCGGCGCGCGTCGGCGTCCGAGCCAGCCGGCGACCAACTCCACCGGCGTTTGAGAAAGTTTCACGACCAGCGGATCGCGCAAGGGCGCGGGCGTCGGCGGCACGCGCAGCGCCCAATCCTCGCGCGGCACGATGACCGGCACGCCGTGATCGAGCATGGCCGCCACGGCGCCGCTCTTGCCGATGAGCGCCCATGGATGCGTGCCGATGCCGAAATCGAGTGTTTGCAGCAGGCGCGAGATTTCCGCGGACGAACGTTCGCCAAGATTTTCAAACGTGATTTTGCCCGCGTACTGCGCGGCGAGTTGGGCGAACAGTCGTTCGCCATGCGCACCGAGACGACCGAAGCCGACGATGCGCAAAGAGCGTCGCGCCGTCTGGGCCGCGCCATGCAGCGTCGCGAGGCATGCGTGCGGATCGAATTGCGGATGCACAGTGCCGAAAATGCCGCCGACCCATTCGGTGGAGGCCGGCGCGGGCGGCATCGGTTCGACCGGGATGTTTCCGCACAAAGGCAACACGCCGGGCGCAAAACCCTCGCGCAACAACACCGCGCGATAAGCGGGATTCGACGTATCCATCGCGACCGGCTGGATGTGGCGAATGAGTTCCTTCAATGCGCGACGCTGGAAGAAGCCATACACGCGATTCTTGAACGGCTCGCCTTGCGAAATGCCGATCCAGAGCTCGTGCAGCATCACGTGATTGAAGCGCCCGCGGCCAAGTTGAGAGATTTCGAAGGCCGAGTCGGGAATGACGCCCTTCGGATGAAATCCGTAAGGGACCAGCTGCCAGCTGATCCAATCGGGTGCGTGCGTTTGCACAAAAGCGCGCGCATGTTCGCAGCGCACCGTCCACGTGAGCTGCGGCGACAAACGCAGCGCGGGAAACTCGTGGCCGCGGTCGCTCTGCATTTCCTGGCGAGCAGGCACATCGAGATGCTGGTCGTTGATGGCGATCAACGCGCACGTGTGCCCCTGATCGGCGCAGCCGCTCGCGAGCAGGCGCACGTAGTCGCCCACGCCGTCGCGGCCCGGTTGCAGGGAAGTGCAGATAAACACCAGCTTCATGACGGCGCGCAGACACCGCCGAAGCGCGGGCGTTGCTTGGAGGCGAGCGGAAAGTCCTTCATGTGCGACGATAGAAGCGGCCGATCAAGGCGGCGACGGCCAGTGCACGACGTTGGCGGCGGAACCACGCGGGTGGGAAAATCGTGATCGGTCCATTTTGACCGAACTGGAAAAACGCCTTTGCGGCCGCCGACGGTGGATAACCGCGCAGCGCGCGTCCCACAAAACCGCCCTGCCACGGCTTGGGCGTGCCGATGGCGTGCGAGAGATAATGCCCGCCGACGGCGAAATCCATGCCCTCGGATCCGGTGGCGTTGACGGGAAATTCTCCGAGCATGAGCGAGAGATTGAGCGCGTCTTGATCGGACGAGTGGAAAAGCGCGGTGGGGCCGCCGACCTTCAAGTTGTTGAGGGAGCCATTGGTTTCGCCGATGCGACGGATGAGGTCGGCCCAGATCGTCAGGAACTCGCGTTGTGCGCGCGGCATGCCGACGAAGCCGCCGGAATAGTAGCGATCGCGCGCGGAACGAACGGAGAGGCCTTGTTGCGCCGCCCATTCGCGCCAGCCGATGCGAAGCGGGTGACCGGACGGAAGGTAGTCATTGACGTCTTCGCACAACGCGATGCCGCCATGCGCCCAGCGTTCGAGGGGAGCCCACGGACATTTTACGACGATGTCGGGATCCAGATAAAAATATTGATCGGGATCGCCCGCGTGCGTGCCCCACGTATCGAGCAGGAAACTCGGTTTGTAATTGGTGAAATGGATCTCCGTGGAGAGCGGGATGAACCACGCTTCGATGCCATCGAGGTCGCGGATTTGCACATCGCCGGGGCCTTTGCGCGCGCCGGCAGCCCACGGCGGAAGCGGGCCGCGCAGGCCGCACAGGAAACGTCCGCGATAGCCGGAAGCATGCAGCGAATTGAGCAGCGCGGCGGCGCCGATGTGATAGTTTCCCTCGAAGAGCGTGCAGATGGCGGTGGTCATGACGACGGACTGCGTTTTACCCAGCCGAGCACCAAGGCCGCGGCACTGTAGAGAAGGATGCGAGGCGAAGCCGGGCGATGACGGCGCGCACGCGCGATGTGTTGACGCGCGAGTCGTGGATTGGCGCGCAGGACGATGCGCCCGGCGTCGAGCCACGCGGAGGCGACACGTTCGCGGCGCAAATCGGCGGGGATCTCGGCCCAATCGACGTTGCGCTCAAACACCTCGGCCACGCCGACCGCCATCGCGGGCGCGTTGCGCGTCATCGCGGCGCCGTGCTGACGGTAGCGGCAGCTCAATGTATCCACGTAATGAATACGCGCTCCGGCGCGCACGAGCCGGATCCAGAGTTCGCGGTCTTCGACGTAGCGGCAGTTGGGATCGAAGCCGCCGACGCGCGTGAGGATGTCCCGCTGGATGAGGGTGGACGACGGTTGGATGATGTATTCGCCGCGAAAAAGAGAGACGGGGAGCGCCGCGGTGGTGGCGGGCGAGGGCATGCGCAGTTCGAGATCGCGACCGGAATCGCTGTCGAAGAGCACGACGCCGGTGTGGATCAATTCGGCGCCGGAACTGCGGGCCGCGGCGACAGCGTGTTCGAGATGATGCGGCGTCCACAGATCGTCGGAATCGATCAACGCGATCCATTGGCCGCGGGCGCGCGCGATGGCGGTGTTTCGGGTGGCTGGCAGGCCGCGGTTGGCGGGATGACGCTCGAAATGGACGTGTTGCGTGACGGTTTTGGCGAAGTCGCGAACGATCGCTTCGGTGCCGTCGTCGGAGCCATCCTCAATGATGATGGCTTCCCAGTCGGCGAAGGTCTGGGCGCGGATGCTGGCGAGGGTTTCGCCGATGAAGGCGCGAGCCTTGAAAGCGGGAATGCAGATCGTGACGGCGGGAGAGGTCATGCACGGGTCCGATCGCGGCGGCACGCAATGAGTTTGACGGCAAGAGGATGTCGTCGATGGCGTCGGGCGGGGGCGGACATGGCTGCAAAAAGGAGCGAAACGTGCGGCTGTGCCAGTTTTTTTGCCGGGCTCAGCGGACGTCGTGGGTAAAAGCTTGGTTGTCGAACTGCTGGTTCAGGCGGATGCGCTCGGCTTCGAGCAGACGGCGCTCGATGTCGGCCAAGGCGGGCTCGAGCTCGGCGTCGCCGACCAGATGTGTCTCGGCGAGGATCACGAGTTCCTGCCAGCGATTGCGCAGGGCGGCCTCGGAGAGGTGCGAGTATTCGACCGTGGCGACCTTGAACATGCCCTCGAGGGTATCGAGCGCGGGCTGGCGGATCTGGAGGTAGTCGTTGAGGAGACGCGCCGCGCTGGCGGCCGCTTCGGGAATCGGGCAAACGGTGAGTGTATCGATTTCGTTGATACACGGCCAGGCCTCCGCGAACGGCAGGCGGGCGGCGGCCAAGGGCGTGCCATCGACCGCGGCGGCTTGCTCGGCGGCGACGGCGTTGAGCTCCGACAAGGTGCGCTCGAGCTCGGCGGCGGCGGTGCGCACGGTGGTGATTTTCCACGTGGCGTGATTCGAAGGGATCGGCCGGCCGTTTTTGGCGTCCTCGGCGAGGGCGGCGGCGGTTTCGCGCAGATCGCGAACAAACCCCTTCATGCGATCGACGACGATCGCGTGTTGATGCGCCCAGTGACTGTGAAGACGCGAAGCCTGTATGCCGCGCTGGAAGATCGGATCGTGCGTGCTGAGGTAGGCGAGGAGCGCCTCGCGGAGGCCGGGTTGCACGCGTTCGCGCGCGAGCGTGGCGCGCGTGATGAGACGGTCGATCGAGGCGCGCTGGATTTGGACGGTTTTCAGCGCGGCCTGATAATCTTCGCGGTCTTTTTTCGAGGCGAGAATGCCGCCGAGCGCGGGCTTGCGGGCGTTGATTTCGTCGGTGCGGGCGAGGTTTTCGCGGCGGCTTTCTTCCAGCACGCTCAGGGCGACGGACAAGGTGGCGTCATCGCGCAGCATGCCGACGAGCGCCGGGGGAAATGCGGCAAACGGTGAGTCGGGGCTGGAAGTCGGCTGCGTCATGCACGCGGTACGCGCGTTAAGGTGCGAGGACCCGCCGCCGGTGGAGCGGAGGTGGTCGCGGAATAGCGGGCGGACGTGACGTGAATGTCTGGCACCATTTCCCTAGCGGATGAAACGGAGAGTGGCTAAATTCGCGTAAAAGAAAGCGCGAGGAAAAGTCGCGCGGAAAGGCCGGGCAATTCGCAGCGGAGGGGCATCAACCGCGGCGGATTTCCGAGCCGTGGAAGCGGATCTGAAGGCGGAAGACTTTTTTGACGCGGCATTTGATGATTCCAGTGGCGGGATCGAAACGCTCCGGCACTTCGATGCGATGCAGATCGACGACGGCGTGGTAACCGCGTTCCGAGAAAACGTCGATGAGCATGGCGAGGGCCAGCGGATCATCGAGCACGGGGTCTTCGGTGTTGATGAAGGCGACGCCCGAGATGGCGTGGCGGAGGACGATCGGCATCAGCTTTTTGCCGACGAAGGTGACGACGCGGCCGAAGAGCTCGGTGTGTTCGTACTCGTAGCTGTCGAGGCGTTTCACCAACTCCTGGCGCGCGTGGATGATGATATCGCTCGCGACGGGCAGCGAGCGGAGGCGGTCGTAGGTGCGCGGATCGAGTTCGAGCGAGCTCTGGTACTTGAGCTCGCGGAGGATGTTTTCCTCAACCTCGGCGATGGTGCCTTGGGCGTTGATAAAGTGGTAATGGAAAATCTCCTTCAGCGATTGAAGGGCGGCCCACGTTTGCTCCTTAAAAACGCGGTAGCGGCGTTGAGCGAGCGCGGGATCATAGTCGGTCGCGCGTTCTTCCAAGAGCTCGCCGATGCCGGTGCGGCGGACCTCGGCGTTGTGTTCGCGGATTTCACGGCCACGCTTGAGCTGGCGGGCGACACTCTCCTTTTCGTCCACGAAGAGCACCATGATGTGAATCGTGGGCTGGCGGAAATGGATGCCGAGCGGTGTATCCGCAAATTCCCTACGCAGCTGGTGCAATTGATCGACGAGGAGTTTGAGGCACTCCACCTGGACCTTGGTGCGCGGAAATCCGTCGAGGATGACGCCGTCGCGATATTCGGGGCGTAGGAGTTCGCGCAACAAGATGCCGATGACCTCGCGATCGCCGACCATGCCGCCGGCGTCTTTGATGCGGCGGGCTTCAGGCGTGTCGAGAAGCGCGCTGACCACGATGGGCGGGCAGGTGAGGCCGCGGGCTTGGAGGATGAAATTGGTGTTGGTGCCCTTGCCGGCGCCGGGGGCGCCGCCGAGGAGGATGAACTCTTTGGGGAAGCGGAGGTTTTCGCGACCGAGCTCGGATTCGAGCTCGCGCCACACGGCATCGAAAATGAGCTGTGCGTCCTTGATCTCCAAGTCGGGCAGCCGCGCGGGCGTGGCGGCGGCGGGGGCAGTGGGGGGCGTGTTTTGGGCGGGCGCGCTCATGAGTGAAAAATGCGAGCTAAAGGGAGGTGCAGGCGGGATTCGACACCAGAGTTGCGGGGAAATGCAGGATTATGCCGGCTGCGCGGAAAGCGAAACGGGCGCTCCGTGTCTGCACGGAGTGAACCAAAAAACGAGCGAACGACGGGCGGACTTGACGACGAGAGGCGTGAGGGTGAGTCCGCGGCGGGACCTATTTTGCGTCGGTCGGCGCGATTTTATCGAGGTTGAAGCTCGGTGGCGGGGTGCTGTCGACCAGCGCGAGGAATTTTTCGCGGCGCTGGAGGAGCAGTTGGTAAACGGCTTCGCGTTGGGCAAAGGTGAGGCCGAGTTCTTCGTTGAGGCGGGCTAGCGTGAAGGGGATCACGACGAGCGTGATGGTGGAGTCCATGCCGCCGTACATGCGATAGTTGCGATCGCGCGCGGGATCGATCGTGGTGGGGGAACCCGGCGCGGGCGGCGGACGCTCGCTCATGGCTTTCAGGCGTTCGCGCTGGACGGGGGTGAGCAGGGCTTCGAGCTGCGTGCGAAACTCGGTTTTGATGGGATCGATCTTTTGTTTGAAGGCCTCGATCTCGGCGACCATCTGCCGCAGAGCCTCGTCGGGCAGCGGACGTCCGGAAGGCGGCGGGGCGTCGGGGTTTTCCGGCGCCGAGGCGTTGAGCGGCAAATCGCGGAGCTCGCCAAGCACGGAAGTCGGCGGCGCGGGGACGGGTTTAGTCCGCTGCATCCAAGAACCGGCGAATGTGCCGGCGGCGAAACCGATGAGAGTCGAGAAGGCGACGATCAGGCCTTTGTTCATAGGGGGTCGAGGCTGGCGGTCTGCATGGCGACTTCGCGCCATTCGGCGAGGTGGCGCTCATTGGCTTTGGCGGTTTGTCGCGAGTGCAGGATGACGACGGCGAGCAGGCACGCCGCGGCGGTGTAAGCGGACACGGCAAAGGGATGCAGGAAAAAGCGGGCGACGCCCGAGCGCTCGGCCCGGCTGACACGGATTTGGCGAAGCACGCGGTCGGGGAAATCCGCGGAGAGCTGCGCCGCGGCATGTCGCTGGAGTTGTTGCCAGGCGCGGGATTCAGGAGGCGTGTTCATAAAATTGACGGAGTTGTTCGCGGGCGCGGTGGAGTCGGGCTTTGAGGGCGACGACGCTGATGCCAAAGGAGTCGGCCATCTCTTGCTGGCTGCGGCCTTCCTGTGCCAGGGCGATGAGCGCGCGATCCTTGGGTTTGAGTTTGGACAGAGCGTGCCGGAGCGCATCGAGTTCTTCGCTGTCGACGGTGGTGGGCGGCTCGGGAATTTCGGCGTGTTCCTCTTGCTCGAGCGGGGAGAACAGCCGTTGCCAGCGTTGGCGGCGCAGATGATCGATGCAGGCGTTGCGAGCCATCCGGAAGAGCCAGGCTTCGAACTGAGCGGGTTGATCGAGACGTGGAAGCGCGCGGATCATTTTGATGAAAACGACTTGGGCGAGATCTTCGACGCTATCGCTGCGTCCCGTGATGGAGTAGATGAAGCCGGCTATGCGGTTCTGGTAGGCGACGATGAGAGTGCGTTGCGCGTCCTCGTGGCCCTGCTGCGCTTGCTGGACGAGCTCCAGCAAGGCGGTCGGTTCGATGTTGTCCATGCGCGTGCATTCTCTGACAGGGTTGACGTGGAAGGTGTCCTTAAGTTGCGCAGGCGGTTTTCTTGCAATCTGCGGGAGAGGAAGGGGCTGTGTGGATGCAAGTTGCACGTTTTGCGAAAAGGCGGAAAGAGGCGGCGAAGTCCGAAGACTGAAGCAGCCCGTTAACGGTCAAAAAGATGGACGTCGCACCGCGCTGATGGCACGGCGCCCGCAAGAGGAAAGGGGCCACAAAACAATCCGCAAGACAGGATCGCCGAATGCGCGCCCTCGTCCGCGCGCGACCGCCGTCCCACCTAACCAATGTTTCCTATGCTGCACTGGATCATCACATTTGCCCTGCTCGCCACGGTCTCGGGATTTTTTGTTTTTGCGGGAACCGCCGGGGAAATCGGAAGTCTGCTGGCGCGTGTTACCATGGCCGTCTGCTCAGTGCTGACTTTGGTGATGCTGGGTGTTCACCTCTGGCATCGCGCGAGGCAGCCGAAGGCAGGTTAGTCAGGGAGTTCTTTTCGGAGCAAAATCTTTCCCACTTCCCGGAGGTGCGACTTCCGGGATTGTTAGTTGAAGCTGGACCTGGCGGGGTCGCGTAAATGCGGCCCCGCCTTGGCTTTTTGGGGAGGAGAAGATGGCTGCGGACGGATCGAGCCTTGCGAAATCGCGCCATTGCTCACGAATGCTTTGCCACTCCCATCATGCGTGTCCTGATCGTCGACGATGAACCCAGCATCCGGAAAATCACCGGCTTGGCCGTGGAGAGCATGGGACACGAGGTTATCGTGGCTCCCGGCGGGCTTAAGGCCCTGAAAATCCTCGAGGAAACCCCGTGCGATGTGTGTTTCCTCGATGTGAATCTCGGCAGTGAGGACGGGCTCGCCGTGCTGGAAAAACTCCAGAAAGCGCAGCCCGATCTGGTGGTGATCATGTTCACCGCCTACGCGAGTATCGCCACGGCGGTGGAGGCGATGCGTCGCGGAGCGTTCGATTTTATTCCGAAGCCATTCACGCCCGACCAAATCCGCCAAGTGCTCGACAAGGTCGGTCGCACGCGCCGGCTCGAACAAAAGGTCCGCCAGCTCGAATCGCAGATCACCGAGGAAACGCCCGCGCTCGATCTCACCTCGCAGGAGCCCGCCGTGCAGAAGGTGCTGCAGATCGTGTTCAAGGCCGCCGAGTCGCCCGCCACCGTGCTCATCCTCGGACCGAGCGGCACGGGCAAGAGCGTGCTCGCGCGCGAGGTTCACCGGCGCAGCCCGCGGCGCGACAACCCGTTTGTCACCGTCAACTGCCCGAGCCTTTCCCGCGAACTCCTCGAGAGCGAACTTTTCGGCCACGTGAAGGGTTCCTTCACCGGCGCGGTCAACGACACGATGGGCAAGGTCGCGGCGGCGGAAGCAGGCACGTTGTTTCTCGACGAAATCGGCGAGCTGCCGCTGGAGATCCAACCGAAGTTGCTGCGTCTGCTCCAGGAGCGCGAATACGAGCGTGTAGGGGAATCGCGGATACGCAAAGCCGACGTGCGTGTGATCGCCGCGACCAATCGCAATCTCGCCGAGGAGGTGAAGGCCGGGCGTTTCCGCGAAGATCTTTATTACCGTCTCAACGTCATCAACGTCACCTTGCCCGGGCTCAAGGAGCGCCCGTCGGACTTGCTGCGGCTCGCGGAAAATTACCGCACGTTTTTCAGCGAGCGCATGGGCAAACACATCAAGGCGTTTTCGCCCGCGGTGAAGGAGGCGTTCGTGCGTTATGCGTGGCCCGGCAATCTCCGCGAACTGCGCAACGTGATCGAGCGGGCGATCATTCTCGCGACGGGCGATCAGATCGAAACGGCGGATTTGCCGGAGGAGTTTTCGTATCAGGCCGACTCCAGCATCGCGGTGGGCGCGCGTGTGACTCTCGAGGATCTCGAAGCCGAACACATCCGCCGGATCCTCGCGACCGCGCGCAATCTCGACGACGCCGCGCGCACGCTCGGCATCGATCCCGCGACACTTTATCGAAAGCGACAAAAGCTCGGATTGATCTGAGCGATCCGGATTGTCACCGGCTCACACCTCATGCTTCGCACGCGTCTCTACCTCGGTCTGCTGCCGCTGCTGTTGCTCTTCATCGGTGTCGGCCTCGCGGCGATGTATATTTGCCGCGATCTCGGTCGCTCAATCGAAGCGAAGCTCGTCACCAGTTACCGCGTGATGATTGGTTGTCATGAAATGCGCGAAGCCGCGTATGCGATGAACGACGCGATCCGCGACGCGCAGAGCGGACGCATCCTCGAAAGTCGTCCCGTGTATGAAGAACAGCGCAGCCGTTTCCGTCGCGAGTTGATGGACCAATCGTTTTCCTCCGCCGGCACGTTGCGCACGGAAGCGCTCGCGAAGGTCGCCGAAGCGTTCGACGTCATGGTGGAGTATGGCGATGCGATGTTTCAGCAAAACGCGACCGTCACGCGGCAGAGTTTTCAACACGCGCAACAAGTCCTGAACGCCACGCTGCGCTCGCTCGAAGATTTGACGCACGCCGACTACAGCGAGCTGCAGAATGAAGCGAAACGCGTGGCCGACATCGCGCGCGTGAGTATCAACGTCGTCGCCGGCGCGATGGTCGGCGGCATCGTGTTGTCGCTCTTGCTGTCGTATCGACTCGCGCGTTCGTTGCTTAAACCGATCGGCGCGCTCACCGCGTCCGCCGCCGCGCTGGGCGATGGCAATCTCGACCGCGACGTCCCGGTGACTTCCAACGACGAACTCGGCGAACTCGCGCGCACGTTTAATCTCATGGCCGCGAAACTCCGCGCGTATCGCGACGCCACAGCGGCGAAGGTTGTGCGCGCGCAACGCACGATGGAGGCCACGCTCACCTCGACGCCGGATCCGCTGTTTGTGGTTTCACGCGAAGGCACGCCCGAGCTGCGCAATCCCGCGGCCGAGGAAGTCGCGGCATCGCCGGAGTTCGCGGACGGCATTCCCGAGTGGTTGATGAAACCGCTGCGCATGGTGCTCTCGACCGGCGTGCATTACGTGCCGACGGATTACGATCATGTCGTGACTGTGCATATCGGCCGCGACGAACGCCATTATCTGCCGCGCATCCTTTCGATCGGCGATTCGCTCACGGGCTTCGGTGGCGCCGCGATGATCCTGCAGGATGTGACGAAGTTCCGCCTGCTCGACGACGCGAAGACGAATCTCGTGGGCACCGTGAGCCACGAACTCAAAACACCGCTCACCAGCCTGCGCATGGCGGTGTATTTGTTGTTGGAAGAAAATTTCGGAAAACTCACGCCCGCGCAGAAGGAGATGCTCGAAACCGCGCGAGGCGACGCCGACCGTCTGCTGCGCATCCTCAACGACATCCTCGACCTCTCGCGCTTGGAAAACAGCCGCGGCGCGCTCAACCGCCGCGATGTCGAAGTGCCCGCGCTGCTCGAAGACATGGCGCGCGAGATGAAAGCGATCGTGGACGACGCCGGCCAGCGCATCGAGATCGTCATCGAAGACGGCGTGAGCACGGTGAACGTCGATCCCGACCGCTTGCGCCATGTGTTTATCAACCTGCTGTCCAACGCGTCGAAATATTCACCCGAAGGCGGCGTGATCACGTTGTACGCGCGCCCCGGAGGGGACGGCGTGGTGCGTTTCGGCGTGCGCGATCAAGGCCCCGGTATCCCGGAAGAAAGCCAGCGCGCAGTCTTCGAAAAATTCTACCGCGTACCCAACCAGACGCGCAAAGGCGCCGGCCTCGGATTGACGATCGCGCGCGAAATCGTGCTCGAACACGGCGGCGCGATCGGCTGCACCAGCAAGCTCGGCCAAGGCAGCGATTTTTATTTCCTTATCCCGGTCAACGCGAGCGAGGAGATGGCGGCAGACTGAAAGGACACGGTGGCAGTAGCGACGTGCTGCCAGCGAATCGAAGGCTGAAAATTTGGCGAAAGTCCCGGCCAGAGCTAACGACGAGCTCCCTACTGCCGATAAAGCTGGAGATTATATCTTCGTCGACGCAGCGCACCCTTCTCGTCCGATATGAAAACTCAATCCAAACTCGTATTGAGCGTGCTGGTCATGGCCGCAGCTCTTTTGTCGGCTTGCGTCAGCGATGTGATGCAGCTTTCGGAAAACACATTTATGGTTTCCAAAACCAGCAGTGCCGGAGCATTTGCTAGCAAATCTAGCATGCAGGCTAAGGCGATCAAAGCGGGCAACGAGTTTGCAGCGAAAAGGGGTAAAGTTGCTGTCGCTACCGGGACTGAGTGGGAGCGTCCTCCGCAGGGATTTCCCACTTTTACCTACTACTTCAAAATCGTGGATGCTGACTCGGCGGAGGCTAAGGACGCTGTTCTGCGCAAAACTCCAGACATCGTGATTGAGGACGCGAGGAATTGATAGATTCCCTTAAGATCTAGCGCTTCGCACACGTCGGCTACGTTCTGAACACGCACTATGTTTAGGCAGGAGAGCGGCAGGAATTTCGTCCTTATCTCGATCTACCTATAAGAAATTTGGTGGAGGTGGCGGGAGTTGAACCCGCGTGCCCCTGACCTTCGCACGCCGCATCTACCGTTATAGTGAATTATTAATCTCGTCTGGGTTTCGCGAATTCACGCGCTAACCCCAGACCAACTCCCGGGTGAAGGTACGACGTGCGGCCCGCGAGCCGCTCCACACGTTATGCCTGCTGTCGACGTTCGCTCCGGCTAGCAGGTGTCGCCGGGCAAACGACGCTGCTTTAAGCAGCGAGGGGCATTTCTTCGTAGTTGCCGTTTATTGTTTTGAAGGGGGATTAACGAGGCCAACCTTCATCCTCGAACGGCAGCGGCGCACTCCAACCAAGGGTCGAATCCAAAACACCCCCATTTAAAGAAAGTGGGAAGTTACACGCGCCATGGGCCAAGGCAGAACGCGTGACGCGCCGCAGTGGTCTGGCGTGGATTGGGTGCTAGCCAATCAAAGAACAGGAGCACGGAAGGTGCGCAGTTTCCGCGGAATTTCAAGGGGGATTGCGACGGAGGGGCGCGGTGCGTTGCGGGCGAGCGTGATGTGCGTGGGTGTCGTGTGTAAGGCGCGCGAGCTTTTGGCTTTCGTCGTGCGGCGGCGGGCGTCATCGGTGTTGGCGCATTTTCTCATGTCGAAAGCGAGCGATGATGTTTCTTCCGTGGTGCGGCAGATCCGGTTTGTGGGCCGGTCGAGCGGCGCGGTGAAGGCGCTGGGCGGTTTCAAGAAAGGGCATCACACGCTGCCCGATGTGGTGAATGCGACCACGACCGCGTTTCTCGGAAAACTCTGCGCGGATGAACTGGCGACGGAGGCCGAGTCGTTTTTCCAACGATCGCGCGAAGCGTTTGGCTACAAACGAAAGGAGTTGGCGCTCGATGTGGTGAGCCCGGGCGCGGTGCTCACGACGAAGGATTTCACGTTCGAGTGGATGTATGCGCTCGATGACGCGGAGCCGTCGTCGTGGACGCTCACGCGAACGCTGCACGGCTTGGCGCGTAGTGATTTTGTGAATACGCCGGGATGCGCGGAGGTATTTGGCGGGCTTTTCAGTGAGCTCGTTTTCGGGCTGGCGAAAGGTGCGCCGGTGGAAGCGGTGATCGATGCGATCGAAGACCTCGAACCCGAAGAGGACGCGACCCCGTTGCGCGTGGATTATCCCTCGGATTGCCGGCACTGCGTGGTGTCGGTCGAAGGCGTTTCCGCGACGGTGCGCTTCGAAGGCGCGGAACTGTCGATGGTGTTTCCGCGCGCGGGATCGCCGCGGGAGTTGCTCGATGGATTCCTCGCTGTGCGCTCGGCGTTTGCGCTCACAAAAAACAAGGCGCTCGCGGCGTTGCTAAAATAAAACGCGCGATCCGGTGAAGGATCGCGCGCGAGAGAGACAGAAACGGAAAGGCCGGCGGGCCGCCGGCGCTCCCGGCTCAGAGCATATCGGCGACGGCCGCGCGCTCTTCGACGAGTTCTTTGTTGGTCGCGGCGATCTTGGACTTCGCGAAGTCGTCCATCGTGTATTCGGTGATGACTTCGTAGCTGCCGGGCGTGGTGGTACGCACAGGCATGCCGGCCCAGACATTGGCGTCGAAGCCGTAGAGGCCGTTGGACTTCACAGCGACGGAGTGGATGGCGCCGGGCGTCATGAGATCGCGGACGTGATCGACGAGCGCGTTGGCGGCCGAAGCGGCGGAGGAGAGACCGCGGGCGGCGATGATGGCGGCGCCGCGTTTGCCGACGGTTTCGCAGAACGGGCCTTGGAGCCAGGCATCGTCATTGATGACTTGGGCGGCGGGCTTGCCGTTGATGGTGGCATGCGCGAACGCGGGGAACATGGTCGGGCTGTGATTGCCGTAGATGAAGATATTCTTCACGGCGGTGAGGTCGACGCCGGCCTTCTTGGCGAGCTGCGCTTGGGCGCGGTTTTGGTCGAGGCGCACCATCGCGGTGAAACGCTCGGCGGGCAGACGCTTCGCCTGGCTGGCGGCGATCATGCAGTTCGTGTTGGCGGGGTTGCCGACCACGGCGACGCGGGCGTCATCGGCCGCGACTTCGTCGATGATTTTGCCCTGGGCGATGAAGATCTTGCCGTTGTCCTTGAGGAGATCGGCGCGCTCCATGCCGGGGCCGCGCGGTTTGGCGCCGACGAGCAGGCACCAGTTGGCGTCTTTGAAACCGACGCGTGCATCGTCGGTGAGCACCATGCCCTTGAGCAGCGGGAACGCGCAGTCGTCGAGCTCCATGGCGACGCCTTCGAGCGCCTTCATGGCTTTCTCGACCGGGACTTCGATGAGTTGAAGAATGACAGGTTGGTCGGGACCAAACATCGCACCGGAAGCGATGCGGAAGAGGAGGGAGTAGGAGATCTGGCCGGCGGCGCCGGTCACTGCGACACGGATGGGTGATTTGCTCATGAGAGTGGGGAAGAGTTTAGCAAAGGACGGGTTGCGATGACACGCATGGATTGTGTTTCAGCGTGCGGAATTAGCGGCGTGGCAACGATGCAGTAGGATTTTTGGCGAGCGTGTAGCGACGCTCATGCGAAGCGCGGCGCGAGGCTGGTGTGGATTTCGCGGATCATGCCCTCGGTCGTCTCCCAATCGATGCAACCATCGGTGATGGAGACGCCGTATTTGAGGTTTTCCTTCGGCTGGGGGAACGGCTGGGAACCTGCGTGGAGATTGCTCTCGACCATCGCACCCATGATGGAGGTGTTGCCTTCGGCGATTTGGGCGAGCAGTGCGCGCATGACCTCGGGTTGGCGTTCGGGACGTTTGCCGGAGTTTTCATGCGAGCAATCGACGAGGATCGAAGTGGGCAGGCCGGCTTTGGCGAGAAGTGCTTCGGTTTGGATGATGTGCGCCGGGCCGTAGTTGGGGCCGGTGGTGCCGCCGCGCAGGACGATGTGCGCTTCGGGGTTGCCGCGCGTGGAAACGGCGGAGGCGTTGCCGTCCATGTTTATGCCGAGAAAAGTCTGCGGCTGCGACGCGGCCTTGATGGCGTTGATCGCGGTCTGGAGGGAGCCGTCGGTGCCGTTTTTGAAGCCGATCGGCATGGAGAGACCGGAAGCCATCTGACGATGGGTTTGCGACTCCGTGGTGCGCGCGCCGATGGCGCCCCAGCAAACCAAGTCCGCGAGGTATTGCGGCGTGATCGGGTCGAGAAATTCCGTGGCGGTGGGTAGGCCGAGATCGAGGATTTCGCGCAAGAACGCGCGGGCGGTGCGCAGGCCTTCCGCGATGTCATGCGAACCGTCGAGACGCGGATCCATGATCAAGCCCTTCCAGCCGACGGTGGTGCGCGGTTTTTCGAAATACACGCGCATGACGATCATGATGCGGTCCGACACCTCCTTGGCGATGGCGGCGAGGCGGCGCGCGTACTCGGCGCCGGCGACGGTGTCGTGGATCGAGCAAGGGCCGACGACCAGCAGGAAACGTTTGTCGCTGGTGAAGATGATGCGGTTAATCTCTTTCCGCGAGTGGGCGATGAAATCTGCCTGCGATTCGGTTTTAGGCAGTTCGGCCAGGAGCTGTTTCGGCGCGGGCAAAGGGCGCGTCTCGACGACGTTGATGTCGGAGGTCTTTTGCATGGAAGGGGCAGACCTTGGCCTGTTCCCGCTTTCAGTGGCAAGCTTCGGGTGTCGGCAGCGGATTTTCCCTCGGTCGGCCGGCGTAGAAAAGAAGTTGGCCGGTCGCCTACCCCTAAGCGACCGGCCATTTGCTTTCTTAGTTACCCCAAAACTCCCGCTATGCGGGAGAAGTGAGAAATTCGATGGAGCAAATGAGTAACGAGAAGGTGGGTGTCGTCAATTAAAACTTGGATTTTTCGACTGCGGTTTTTGCAATTTGCCTAACTTTAGGCACTT
Organism: uncultured Opitutaceae bacterium; assembly: GCA_937958045.1. GTDB lineage: Bacteria > Verrucomicrobiota > Verrucomicrobiia > Opitutales > Opitutaceae > Nibricoccus. Next base: position 72,301 of record CALFXL010000002.1, read on the forward strand.
AAAAGCTATGAAATTTGGCACGCGTGTCCGCGTTTTTCCTTTCCGCCCGGCCGCGGTGCTTCGGGCGACGGGTGAGGACGCATTAACTTTTCTCCAAGGGCAATTTACACAGGATCTGAAACCCTGCGCCGACGGCCGGGTGGCGTATGGCTTGTGGCTGAATCAAAAGGGAAAAGTGCTGGCCGACAGCTTTGTGTGGAAGGACGCCGCGGACGTGTGGTGGCTGGTGAGTTATTTCTCGCCGGCGGCGATCATTCGCGAGCGTTTGGAGAGCTACATCATCGCGGACGATGTGACCTTGGAGGACGAAACTGAAAACTGGGAGGGCTTCACCCTCGTGGGCGACGAAGCGGCGACATGGCTCGCACAGACGGGCGTTTCTCTGCCGGGCGAAAATGCGGTGAGCATCGGCTCGGCCGGTATGCTGTGGCGCGGACGTCGCGGCGTGGACGCGTGGGAATGGCTGCGGCCGCGCGCGCATGGCGCGCTTGATCTCGGCGCGGCGGAAATCGGCGACGCGGAAGAACTCGAACGCGCGCGCATAACCGCCGCGGTGCCGGCGATTCCGCGCGACATCGGTCCAAGCGATTTGCCGCAGGAAGCAGGACTCGAGGTGTCGGCGATTTCGTTCACGAAAGGCTGTTATCTTGGGCAGGAAGTGATGGCGCGTTTGCACGCGATGGGGCAGGTGCGCCGGCGTTTGCTGCCGGTCGTGGCTGCGATTGGCGTGGAGATGCCGACGACGTTGCCCGCGGATGTTTTTTCGGGCGAAAAACGCATCGGCGAATTGCGCTCCGCGTGCGCGGACTCGTCGGGCGAAGGCTGGCGAGGACTGGCGATGCTTTCGACGCTGGGCTTGCCCGCGGACGCCACGCTGAGTCTGGTGGCGGGAGGTCCGACGGCGTTGACGCTCGGATCTGCTCCACAATGATCGAACACGAACAACTCGTCGCGCTCTGCGCGAAAATGGGCGCCACGCCTGCGCAAGCGGAGACGATGGCGACGCAACTCGCCAAGCGCGCGGATCAAATCGCAGCGCAACGCGGCATCACGCGGGTCGAAGCGATGGCGCATTTGTTGGAAGTCGTGGTGAAAGGTCGCAACGGCGAAACACCGCCGGGCTTTGAAGGACGTCCGCCCGAGCCGCCCGCGATCTAAACGTTGTGTGACGGGCGCGGCAAAAGCGTCTCGCCATCGGAGCGGACGATCGCGAGTTTCGCGGCTTTCTCCCCATGAACGATCAGGTCCTCGCCCAGTTTCAATCGGCCTTCGGTCGCGCGCCGGAAATCGTCACACGTGCTCCCGGTCGCATCGAATTCATCGGTAATCACACCGATTACAACGGCGGCACGGTGCTCGGGGCATCGATCGATCGCGGCGTGACAGTGGCGTTCGCGCGTCGCACGGATGGCAAGCGGCGTTTCTTCAGCGCGCTTTCCGGACGCGTGGTGGAGCTCGACGCGGGCGCTCCGCAAAAACAAAGCGGCGACGCAGGCTGGACCAATTATCCGCTCGGCGTGATCGCGGCGTTGCCGGAGTTTGGGCTGAAAGCGCCGGAGGGTTTTGATTATCTCGCGATGTCGGATTTGCCGACGGGCGCGGGCCTCAGTAGCAGCGCGGCCATCGAGTTGGCGTCGGCGTTGGCGTTCTTAAAAGCGACCGATCAAAATCCGGATCGCGAGACCGTGGTGAAAATCGGACGTCACGCGGAGAATCATTTTGTCGGCGTGCCCTGCGGCATTCTCGACCAGGGCGTGTCGGGCTTCGGCAAAAAAGATCATCTCGTGTTCATCGATTGCCGCGGCCCGAAGTTCGCGACCGTGCCGTTGCCGGCCGATGCGCATTTCTGGATCTTCAACACGCATCACAAACACGCGTTGGTCGACGGACTCTACGCGGCGCGTCATCGTGAGTGCATGGACGCCGCGAAAGCACTCGGCGTCGATTTGCTGGTCGATGCGACCGTGGCGCAGCTCGATGCGGCGCGCGAAAAATTGTCCGAGGCTTCGTACAAACGTGCGCGCCACGTGATCGAAGAAATCGCGCGCGTGGAGGCCGCGCAACGGGCGCTCGCGGCTGGCGATCTCGCGGCGGTCGGCGCGCTGCTCACGGCATCGCATCGCAGCTCGCAAACACTCTTTGAAAACAGCACGCCCGAGCTCGATGTGCTCGTCGATACGCTCGTGGCGACGCCGCATGTGTATGGCGCGCGTCTGACGGGCGGCGGTTTCGGTGGCGCGGTGATGGCGCTCACGAGCGGCCAGTTTGGCGAAGCGCAGGCCGCGGAAGTCGCGGCGGTGTATTCAAGAAAATACGACGCGCGTCCCGAGATCCTGCATTGCCGCACGGGCGATGGCGCCCGCGTGCTTTAGGCGAAACGAAACTCAGAGCACTTCCTGCAATCGCTCGAAATACGCCGCGATGTAGCGGTGAAGAAAAAGAAAATGCAGCAGCCCGCCGAGCGCGAGCATCGGGCCGTAAGGCACATGTGCGCCCATCGCGAGATCGGCCGTTTCGGAGTCGGGCTCGGGCGTCTTCAACTGTAGTTTTTTTCCGGATACCTTTTGCCAGATCAGCGCGCCGGCGAACCAGAGCGAGCCGATGATGGCGCCGCCGAAGATCGCGGTGATCGTGCCTTGCCAGCCGCAGAAGGCGCCGATGGCGCCGACGAATTTCACGTCGCCGAAGCCCATGGCGTCTTTCTTCAGGATGATTTCGGCGAGGATCGCGATCCACAGCACGAGAGCCGAGCCGATGAGCATCCCCTGCAGCGCGATCGTGCCGGCGCGCATCGAGGCGATGAGCGGAACCTCGTCGTGTTGTCCGTGTAGTGACGGCACGAATACAGAGAGGGCCACGCCGACGAGCGCGAGGCCGATGGTGAAGCGATCCGGGATCTCGAAGTGATCGAGGTCGATGAAACTCGCACAGATCAGCGCGCTCACAAAAACCCAGCCGCACATCGCTTTGGCCGGTGGAAACAACCACCAGCACGTGAGGAAAAGCGCGCCGGTGAGCAGTTCGATGAACGGATAACGAAATGAGTACGGCTGACCGCAGCAGCGCGCTTTGCCGCGCAGGATGAACCAGCTGAGGATGGGGATGTTGTCGAACCAGCGAATCGGTTGCCCGCAGGCGCAGTGAGAGCCGGGGAAGATGACGGATTTTTTCGCCGGGATGCGGTAGATGCAGACGTTGAGAAAACTGCCGACGATCGCGCCGAGGACGAACGCTGCGATGGCGAAAAACACGGGGAACGCGGCGGAAAGCTCGGCGAGGTCGGAAACCATGGAAAGTGCGAGGATGACGGCGGCGCGGGCGAAGCTTGTCAAACGCCTGCACGCCAACGCCCGTGAGCGCAAAACGCTGCCGAGCCTGCGTGACGGCGCCGAATGAGGTTCATGCAGGAGTGTCTGCTAGGAAGAGCGAGATGTTGAGTGAACGGGAGAGGGATAACTGACAAGTATCGGCCGCAGCGGCGATGACTTAAGGAGAAGTGCCTACATGGATTCCGTAGAAAGACCCTAAACTTGGGCGGGTTATCGTCGATTTAGAGGGGACAACGTCGTGCTGTTTTCCCCGTGGAAAGCAGCGCGATGCATCGCTCATGCCTCCGTCCAGTCCCCCTCCGGCTACCACGCAACCGCCATTCCAGGCGTACTCCGACGCTGAAATCATGCGTCGCATCGATGCGTGCCCGAAGCTCGCGTCGTTGCAAAGTATCAATCGTGCCCTCGCGGGTTTGGTGAATTCAGAGCAAAGCTATAACTCGCAGATCGCGGAGATCATCCGTCGCGATCCGTCGCTCACGGCGCGTCTGCTGCGCATGGTGAACTCCGTTTATTTTGGTCTCACCGCGAAGGTGAACAATATCGAGGAAGCGGTTTTTTATCTCGGTCTGCGGCAGATCCGCGAGTTGTCGATGGCCACGCCGGTCATCGAGGAGTTGGAAAAAATCAACCGTTCGCCGCTGCGTCTGCCGTGGAAGGATCTGTGGAAGCACTCCATCGGCTCGGCGATCATGACGCGCGAAATCCTCGCGACGACGACGCTGCTCGTGGACGACGATACGGACTACATCATCGGTCTGCTGCACAATGTCGGCAAAGTCGTGATGGCGTCGGCTTTCCCGCAGGAGTTTGCGAAGATTTTCGAGACGCATTTCGCCACGCCCGCCGATGTGTGTGTGCGCGAACGCGAATTGATCGGTTGGGATCATGCGCGCATCGGAGGTTATTATCTGCAGCGTCACCAGTTGTCGCCGGAGATTTCCGACGCGGTGTATTATCACAACGATCCGGCCAGCGCGCCCGAGCACGCGTTTTATGCGGCGGCGGTGCAGGTCGCGGATCAACTCGTGCGTTACGCGGGCATCGCGGGCGGATTCGAAAAGGTCGATCCCATCCGCGAAGACTCGTGGCTCGAGCTGCCCGGCTGGCGCATCCTTTACGGAACTGAAGAGAAAGAAACGCGGCTGGCTCGCGCCGCCTTGTCCAACAGCATGCAACGGCTGCCGACGGTGTTGAGCGGCCTGGTCTGATCCGGCTCGGGAATGAAATGACGGAATCGTGATGACCTTGTTTGCTCAGCTTCCCAAAACTGCAGCCTCCGCCGCCGCGGCGGAAGAAGAGGCCGTATTGGTCCTCAACTCCCGACGGCGCATTCAACAACTCACGCATCGCGCGGCGATCTTGCTGGGACGCGAGCCCAACGAGCTTCTCGGAGAAAAATTCGATCAACTCGGGGACCTCAACGCGCTCGGCCTGATGGCGCGCGAGCAACCGGTGTATCGCCGTCGTCGCCAGCCGTCCGCGATCATCGTGACGCTGCGACTCATCGATCTGAGGAGCGGCGAATACGACGCGGAACTGCTTCCGTGGCAGTCGAGCGTGGAGCTCGCGTTGTTGCGCAGCGCGGATGGACGCGTGTTGGCGGTCAACGAAGCCTTTGCGCGCAAATTCGGCGTGCCCCGCGCATCGTGGCCGGGAACGGACGCGGCGACGTTGTTGCATCCCGACGATCTTCAAAGCTGGCGCGATGCCATCGCGCGCATCGATCGTCCGCCTCATCGCGGTTCGCATGAAAACCGCTGGCAGACGGCGCAGGGCTGGCGCTGGCTTTCGTGGGAAGATTGCGCTGTGCGCGATCATGAAGGCTCGATCATCGGTTATCGTTCGATCGGGCGCGACGTGACGAAGCGCCGTCTCGCCGAAGAACATTTTCAGAAGCTGGCCAGCGCGGTCGAGCAGTCGCCATTCGCGATCGTGATGACCACGCCCGACGGACGCGTGCAGTACGTGAATCCTCGATACACGCAGACCACGGGCTACACGTTGGAAGAAATTTTCGAGAAAAACATTCCCGTGCTGCGCGGCGGACATCCGAGCGACGAATCGTTCCGCGAATTTGAAGAAACGGTGCGCGCGGGGCGCAAATGGACGGGCGAGTTGTGCACGCGGCGCAAAGACGGCGCGTTGATTTGGGAGCACGTGCAAGTGTCGCCCATCCGCAACTTCGCCGACGAAGTGACGCATCTGCTCGCGATGCGCGAGGACATCACCGAGCGCAAGAAACTCGAAGAGCAACTTCGCCAGGCGCAGAAGATGGAAAGCCTCGGCACGCTCGCCGGCGGCATCGCGCACGATTTCAACAACGTACTGGCGATCATCAACGGCTTCGCGGAAATCGCGATCAGCCGCGGCCCGGCCAACGAGACGCAGGCGCGTCATCTGCGCGAGATCCAGGATGCGGCGCAGCGCGCGGTCGGTCTCGTGCGACAGATCCTCACGTTCAGCCGCAAGACGGAATCCACTTTCCGTCCGGTGTCGGTGAATCAGCAGATCAAGGATCTCGGTCGCATGTGTGTGGAAACCTTCCCGCGCACGATCGATTTCACCTTCGATCTGGAGGAAAGCCTGCCGGAATTCTCGGCCGATCCGAATCAGCTCCAGCAGGTGATCATGAACCTCTGCGTCAACGCGCGCGACGCCATGCTGCCGAAGGGCGGCAGCATCACCATTTCGACGCGTCGCGTGGCGGGCGGAACCATCACGCGACTAGGCGCCGACACGGCGCGCGATTACGTGTGTATCCGTGTTTCGGATACGGGTTGTGGCATGCCTCCGCATGTGCGCAACCGGATCTTCGAGCCGTTCTTCACCACCAAGCAGGGCAACGGCGGCACGGGCCTGGGGCTTTCGGTGGTTTACGGCATCATCCTCAATCACCGCGGATTCCTCGAAGTGGACAGCGTGGAAGGCGAGGGCAGCACGTTTAACATTTATCTGCCGCTCGAAGTGGCGAAGCTGGTGCCGGCGATCGTTTCGGCCCAGCCCGCGCGTCGCATCCCGAGCGGCACGGAAACCGTGCTCGTCGTCGAAGATGAGCAGAGCCTGCGCGATCTGTTGAAGGCGCTGCTGGCTCCGAGCGGTTACCGTTTGCTGATGGCCGCGGATGGAGTCGAAGCGGTCAATATGCTCATGTCCGAGCCCGGCCGCATCGATGCAATCCTGCTCGATCTGAATCTGCCGCGTATGAACGGCGTGGATGTTTTCCGCCAAATCCAGCGTCTGCGGCCGACGTCGAAGGTGATCGTGATCAGCGGCAACATAACGACGGATGCCCGGCAGGAACTCACCGCGATGGGGCAGAAGGATTTTATTCCCAAACCTTACCGGCTGGAGGATCTCGCGTTTAAATTGCGCGAGGTGCTCGATCGCAAAGAACCGGTGTCTCCACCGGGGAAGGAGGCGATGTGAGTCCATCCGCGGACAAGACCGGCCTGCTGCCCAAGGCATCTTCAGTGATCGCGTCGGTTCGCGGCCGTACCAGCGATGAACAACTGCTGGCGCCTGTTTACAAACGCGGCGACCGGTGGATGCAGATTTTTGTCGGGCTGCACTGCGCCCTCGCGCTCGGGCTCGCCGCGGTGAACGACACCTGGCTGGCGACGCTCAGCGTGGTGCCCGCGGTGTTTATTGTATTCACTCTTTGCATACGGAAGTTCCCCGCGTCGTTTGCGGCGCGCTGCGTCGCGGGGTTGTCGCTGCACATCATCGTCAGCCTGCACGTGTATCAACTCGGCGGATTGTACGAGGCGCATCTGTTTCACTTCACCGCGCTGACCATGATGGTGGTTTATGCCGACTGGCGCGTGTTTGTGCCGGTCGCCGTGGTCATGTCGGGAGTCTCGTGGGTTTTGGCCGCGACCGGACAGGGCGGCGTTTTCCCCTACATCTTCGCCACGGGAAACTCGGGCAGCCTGCTTGGTGCGTTGCTGCATTATTCGGGACTGTTTTTGCAGACGCTTGTGGTCGGTTTCTGGTCGTACATGAACCGCCGTCACATCCTCGGCGAGGAGTACAGCCGCTTGCGCGCGAAAGAACAGCAGCGCGAACTCGAGCAGCAGCTCGAACGCGTCCGCCGCTCCGAAGCGTTGCTGCAATCGAGCGGACAGGTGCTGCTCGAAACGCAGGGCAAGATGGCTCGCGAGATCCGCGAGCGTCGCAAAACCGAGGAGACGTTGTTGCTCGCCAAGGCCGAGCTCGAAGCCGCGAACAGCCAGCTCGAGGAGTCGATCGCGCGCGCCAATGAACTCGCCCTTTCCGCCGAAGTCGCGAATCAGGCGAAGAGCGCCTTCCTCGCCGTGATGAGTCACGAAATCCGCACGCCGCTCAATGGCGTGATCGGCATGACCGAGCTGATGCTCGACACGGATCTGACCGAGCAGCAGCGCGACGGACTCGAGACCATCCGCAACTCCGGCAACAGCCTGCTGGTCATCCTCAACGACATTCTCGACTTCTCGAAGATCGAGTCGGGCAAACTTGAACTCGATAGCGGCGATTTCTCCATCTCGCGCCAAGTGGATGAAACGCTCGCGCTCTTCTCCGGCCGCGCGCAGGAGAAAGGTGTGAAACTTTCCGCCGTGATCCGCCCCGGCGTGCCGCCGTGGATCAACAGCGATGTGACGCGTGTGCGGCAGATTCTTTCCAACCTCGTGAGCAACGCGGTGAAGTTCACCAGCCACGGCGAAGTCTCGATCGAAGTCTCGGTTTCGCCATCGGTGTCGGTGCCGCCGGGACAAGTCTGTGTGCAGTTCGCCGTGCGCGACACCGGCATGGGCGTGCCGCCGGAGAAACAGGCGTTGTTGTTCCAGCCGTTCAGCCAGGCGGATCTCTCGACCTCGCGAAAATTTGGCGGCACCGGACTCGGTCTCGCGATCTGCAAACGCCTCGCCCGACTCATGGGCGGCGATGCGTGGATGGAGAGCGAAGTCGGTATCGGCTCGGTCTTTTATTTCACCATTGTCGCTGCGCCGGCACAGCCGCCGGTCACGCGTCCCGAGCCCAGCGGATCGGTTCGTGCGGAAGTCACGAACGAAACCGGGGCGCTGCGGTTGTTGCTGGTGGAAGACAATGTCGTGAATCAGAAAGTCGCGCTCGCGATGTTGAAGCGCATGGGCCACGAGGCCGATGTCGCCAACAATGGCGTGGAAGGCATCAAGCTCGTCTCCGAGCGTTTCTACGACGTCGTGCTGATGGATTGGCACATGCCGGAGATGAACGGCCTCGAGGCGACGGCGGAGATTCGTCGCAAGCTCCCTGCGGATCGTCAGCCGTGGATCATCGGTCTCACGGCCAATGCCATGCAGGGCGACCGCGAGAAGTGCATCGAAGCCGGCATGAACGACTACATCACCAAGCCCCTCCGCAAAGAAGCGCTCGATGCCGCCTTCGCCCGCGCGCGTGCAGGCACGCCCGTCCCGGCGAAAACCGAATGAGATGTCAGCCCCGCCGAACGAGGCGGAACGGGCATGTATTCAAAAACTGGAGACAGCCGGCGGCGCAGCCTCGCTGTGCGCGATACGCCGGAGAAGTTCCTTCGCCGAAGGACACAAAAAAGCCGCGCGTGATGAACGCGCGGCGAAAAAGGGAGGCCAGAACGCCGGAGAAAATCTCAGAGGTTTTCGGCGATTTCTTTGACGGTTTCCGGAGCGACGACGCGGTCGATATCGAGCAGCGTCTTCACGGTGCCTTTGATCTTGGCCATGCCGAGGATGTAGCTCGTGTCGATGCGCGTGCCGAAGTCGGGCGTGGGCTCGATTTCATTGCCGGCGAGATTCACGACCTCTTCGACGCTGTCGACGATCAGGCCCATCTGCACGTTTTGCGTGGCGGAGACTTTGACCTGGACGACGACGATGCAGGTGCGCTCGGCGAAGACGGCCTGGAGGCCGAACTTCACGCGAAGATCGATGATCGGGATGACGCGGCCGCGGAGATTGATGACACCCTTCACGAACTCGGGCATTTGCGGCACCGGCGTGATTTTCTGCATGCGAATGATTTCGCGAACCTTCAACACGGCGATGCCGTACGATTCATTGTCGAGGACGACGGTCAGATATTTACCGGTGTTTTGGGTGGTGACGCTCGGTGCAGCGGGTGTGCTCATTGGGAAATCGGTTCTCAGGAGGGAAAAGGAGCCGGCGAAATGGCACAGCTCACGGCATTCTGCTTCGGCGCGCTCGACCGCATGCTTTAGAAGAATTTTCCAAGGGTGTTTCCCTCACGCGCGCGGGCGAGCGGTGGCGCAGAATGCAAATCGAGACGCAAATTCGATTAAGTTTCGGGCCAGCGCGCCGAATGTGGGGAAATCGTTTCGCTTCCCTCCATGCCTCTTTCTCCGGAATCCTATGCCGCTCTCGATGATCTCAGCAACCGACTCGCCGGTGAGTCGATTCTGGCGCAGGTAGGGCGTGATGATGGGTTGATTCCCGCCTACAGCTTGCTGGGCGAACTGGTGGAAGTGTGTGCGACGGAGCCCGATCTGCGGACTCCGCTCGAAGCGCTTAAAAACGAGCTCGAGAAACATCTCGATAACGCGCAGCCGTTCGACGAAGCCTCGCTCGATCATCTGCGCAAGGTCGTGAAATGGCTGCCGCTGGCGGCCGCGGCCAACAAGGATTCTCAAGCAGTGCCGCCTGTGCACGAAGGCGGCGCGGCGCCCGCAAAAGCGCCCAGCGAACAAGCGCCGGCCCCCGCGGCTGCGTCCACGCCGGCGAGCGATGGCCTCGAGATCAACGACGTGTTGCTCGATCTGAATCTCGAGGAAAACCGCGAGCTGCTCATGGAGTTTCACGCGGAGGCGTTGGATCACTTGCAGCAGATCGAAGCCGCGTTGCTCGCGCTCGACGAGACGCCCGACGATCCCGAGGCGCTCAATTCCATTTTCCGCTCATTCCACACCATCAAAGGTGTGTCGGGCTTCCTGCACCTCACGCCGATGCACACGCTGACGCACGAGGTGGAGTCGTTGCTCGACCTCGCGCGCAATCACAAGCTGCGCCTCAACTCCACGATTATCACCGAGATTCTGAAGAGCCGCGACGCGGTGCAGAACATGGTGAATCAGATCACGCTCGCTCTCGAGCAAGGCGTGCTGCCGAGCGAGATCGTGCCGGTCAGTCATCTTATCCGTGCGGTGAAGCGTCTCGCTTCCGGCGAATCGACTCCGACCGCTCCCGCGAATGCACCGAGCGCACCTGCTCCGACTCCGGCTGCTGAGGCGGCTGCGCCGACCACGCCGTTGGCGCCTGTTGTTCCTTTCACTCCTGCTCCGGAAAAAGCGCCCGCCGCCAAACCCACACCGGCGAAGCCCGTCGCTTCGGGTGAAGCGCGCGTGGCCAGTTCCAGCACGGTGCGCGTCAACACGGACAAACTCGATTCGCTCATGGACGTCGTGGGCGAGCTCGTGATTGTGCAGAGCCAGTTGATGGAATCGGCGCGTTCGCTCGAAACCGAGAACGCGGCGTTGCTGCGCAACATCACTCAATTCGGTCGTCTCACCAAGGAACTGCAGCACACGTCGATGTCGCTGCGCATGATTCCGGTGAAACCGACGTTCCAGAAGATGGAGCGTCTCGTGCGCGACCTCTCCCGCGATTTCAACAAGCGCGTCAATTTCCACGTCAGCGGTGAAGACACCGAGCTTGATCGCACGGTCGTCGAAGACATCGGCGATCCGCTCGTGCACATGGTCCGCAACTCGCTCGACCATGGTCTCGAATCCGCCGAAGAACGCGTCGCCAAGGGCAAACCCGAAGTCGGCAACGTTTATCTCAAGGCTTACCACGAAGGCAGCAGCATCGTGATCGAGCTCAGCGACGACGGCCGCGGCATCAACGCCGAGAAGGTCCTCGCGAAGGCGAAGAAACAAAATCTCATTCCCGAAAACGCGCAGCTCACGCCGGACGAGATCAATCACCTCATTTTCCTTCCGGGTTTCTCGACCGCCGACAAAGTCACGGCGGTCTCCGGTCGCGGCGTCGGCATGGATGTCGTGAAGCGCAATATCGAGAAACTGCGCGGCAAAATCGAAATCGTTTCCGAATGGGGACGTGGCTCGACATTCCGCATTCGTCTGCCGCTCACGATGGCCATCATCGACGGCCTGGTGGTTCGCGTCGGCGAAGATCGGTTCATTCTTCCGAGCACCTCGGTGCAGATGGCGCTGCGTCCGTCGAAGGATGCGCTGTCCACGATTCACGGTCGCGGCGAAGTCCTCGATCATCGCGGCAAGATTCTGCCGGTGCATCGCCTCTATCGCCGTTTCGGCATTCAAGGCGCGATCGAAAATCCCTGGGAAGGCATCGTGGTCATCGTCGAAAACAACGGCCGCGCGTCCGCGCTGCTGGTCGACGACATGGTCAGCAAACAAGAAGTCGTCATCAAGAGCCTCGGCGGATTCCTGCAGCACATCGCAGGTGTATCCGGTGGAGCAATACTGGGCGACGGCGGCATCGCGCTGATCCTGGATCCGGCTTCACTCTTCTCGAACGCCGCGTGAGCGAGATTCGCCTGCATTCATGAGCGAAAAGCCCACATTTGCCCAGGTCTGCGAACAAGCGGTGCGCCTGCCGTGCTCGCCGACCTTGCTGCCACGACTCATCGGCGTGCTCGAAAACGAAGACGCATCGATCGACGATCTGCGCGATGTGATCCAAGTCGATCCGCCGCTCGCGAGTTCGACGTTGCGCCTTGCCAATTCGGCGTTTTTCGCCGCGGGCAATCGTCAGGTGGAAGCTTTGTCCGACGCGTTGATGCGTCTCGGTCAGCGCGAAGTTTATCGTCTCGCGGCGCTTTCGCTCGCGAGCCGTTGGATGACGCAGAAGGTCGAAGGTTATCAGTGGGAAGTCGGCGATTTTTGTCGTCACTCACTCGTCACCGCGGTCGCTGCGGAGTATCTTGCGGAGAAGTCCGGCAAGGTGGATCCCAACACGGCCTACACGGCCGGGCTCGTTCACGAGATCGGCAAGCTGGCGCTGGCTCACGCGTGTGGCGCGCATTTCGCCGAAGTGCGCGACGAGCAAGCGCGCACGAGCTGCACCTGGTTGCAGGCGGAGACCGCGGTCTTCGGTTACAACCATGCGGATGTCGGCGCGGAGCTGCTGCGCACCTGGAAATTTCCCGCGTCGCTCGTTGCGGTGGGCGTGCACAATCCTCCGCGCGCGGATGCGCCGCCGGCGGTGATGCCGCTGATCGTGCATGTACACGCCGCCAAGTTTATCGCCGTGTCAATCGGTGCCGGCGTGGCGGAAGACGGTTTTCTTTTCGAGCTCAACTCGGCGTTGCTCGTCGAGTGGGGCTTCACCCCTGAAGTGCTTGAACGCGCCATCCCGGAAGTGCTCGCCCGGGCGGGTCGTTTGTTGCGCGAAAATCTTTCTCACGGAGCGCTCAGCTTTTGAAGCGATGAGTTGAGCGAGTTCGTGGGATTATTGGGGCGGGGACTGTTGATACCAGTCTCCGCCCTTCTTGTTTTCAAACACCGCGAGGAAGCGCGAAAAATGCATTCAAGCTTTGTGGGCGTGCGACGATATCAGGCGTAATAGCACCAAGTGATGCTGGTGCTCCTCGCGGAACGACCCCAATCGGCGAGCCGCGAATTTCATACAGGTGTTGTGGTCTGCCCGGCCGGATGCGAAGAGCGTCCGGCCGGGCGTTTTTTTGAGGAGGCGCGATTTTTTTCTCGCGTAACTCGCGCTGGCCGAACGCAGGCGCCGGAGCGGGCGGGCTTTTTTTCCAAGTTGGGCGCGAGGGGAGACGTTCACCTTGTTAACCTCACATGATTACCAAACGCATTTTTCTCTCTGCGTTGGTAGCGGCCGCTGTGGCCGCGACCGGCGCGGTTCACGCACTAGATGCTGGTGGCGTCGCCATACAAGGTTCGCTGAGCGCCACCGGCGCGTACTCCGACAAGTACGATTATTACGGAGCCACCGGCGACGGCTTCGATTTCAACGTCAAGGAGATCACGCTCAACGGCACGTATCGTTTTGAAAACGGTATCCGTTTCGGCGCTCAGCTCTACGCGTATGATCTCGCTGGATACAAAGACATCTCGCTCGACTTCGCCACGATCGACTACGCGTTCAATCAACAGATCGGCGTACGCGTCGGACGTAATAAACTTCCCGTCGGTCTCTACGGCGAAGTGCAGGACCTCGATCAGATCCGCACGTTCGCGTCGCTTTCGCTCAATGTTTATCCGCGCGCGCTCCGTCCGCTGACGGCCGGTTACGACGGCGCCGGACTTTATGGCAACATCGGCATGGGCAAGGCGGGCAGCCTCGAGTATCAGGCGATCGCCGGCTGGCTCGAGAGCTTCGATGGCGAAGCGCTTTATTCTCGCAGTGTCGCGGATCTGACCGCGGCCGATAACATCAATCCCGACACGATCTATGGCGGCGCGCTCGTGTGGAACACACCGGTCGATGGTCTGCGTTTTAGTTACACCTACACCTTTCTTCCCGATCTCGAAATGAACGCGCGCGTGCAAAGCCGTGCGGGTCTCGCCGAAGTCGGTTCGTCTTACGCTTTGGTCGCCGCGTCGATCGACGGTTCCTACGGCGAAGGCACGTGGGATTATTCGGGTATGTTTGCAGGCTCCCGCGCGATCACCGTCGTGGATGTCAAAACGCATGTGGCTTCGGTCGAGTACACGCGTGAGAAATGGATCTTCGCGACCGAATATCGCACCATGACGTTCGAAGGCGCGACCAGCCTGTTTGGCGCGGCGCCGTTGAATGCGAAAGATTCGCCCGTGCGCACCGACGAGGAGCACTGGTATGTGCAGGCCACGTATCAAGCGACCGATAGTCTCGGACTTGGCGTGTATTTCGCGCAGAGCGATTACGATCCGAAGAATCAGAAGAATCTCGATGACAAGTTCACCACGATGGACGACATCGCGGTCGCCGCGAGCTACGCGATCGGCGAGCATTGGCTCGTCAAAGTCGAAGCGCACGCGCTCGACGGTCTCGGTAAACTCAGCATGGCGGGCGACCGGAACCTTGGGGCGACCGATCCGCGTTGGAATTACTTCGTGGTGAAAACCACGTTCAGCTTCTGAGCCGCGCCTTGAACACGAAAGGAGTTTTCTCGATGAAACGTTTTCTTCTTCTCGCGGCGATCATGCTCGGGTTCGCGCTCGTGGCCCGCGCTCAAGAAGCGGTGTTCATCACGAACACGGCTTCCGCCGAAACCTCTGTCAGTGCCGACGACATCAAAGCGATCTTGCTTGGAAATAAAACCAAGTGGACCGGTGGCGGCGTCATCAAACTCATCGTACTCACCGAAGGTCCGGTGAACGACAAAGTCATCCGCGATCACACGCAGCGGTCCGCCGACCAGTTCGACAAGTACTGGAAGAAACTCGTCTTCACCGGCAAGGGCATGCCGCCCGCCACGGCGAAAACCGACGCGGACGTGATCGACTACGTATCCAAAACACCCGGCGCTTTCGGCTATATCGCGAAAGAAAGCGCCACCGATAAAGTGAAGATCCTTGTGATTAAATAACCGACCAGACTTGGCGACGATGGCCTGCCGTCGCCTCTCCGCGTGCCGGAGCTTCGCGACAGGCCGTCCGCCATGTTTCGCTCTCTCAGTATCGAAAAGAAAATCCTGCTCGGCGTCGCGATCCTCGTCGCCGGCTATCTCGCCTCGATCGCCGTCAACTTCGTCGCTGGCATGCGCACGGAGAAAAGGCTCGAACACGTCTCCACGACGCAGTTCCCGCTCGCGATGGCGAGCCGTGCGGCGCTGTTCACGTTTGAAGAAGCGTCGAAGCTCTACACCGACGCGACGATGACGGGAGACGAAGACGTGCTCACTCAGGCGTCGGCCAAAAGCGATCAAACCGTCGCGCAGCTGAAAGCGCTCGGCGAGTTTCAGGCGAGCGAGGACAACCCGTTCACGGTCGCGGCGGCGGAAGTGGCGACGCATCGCCTACTCGGCAACGAAACGTATCACGCCTTCAGCGCGCAGACGGAAGAAACGTACGAAGCCGTGCAGACACTGGCGCAAAAATTTTCCGAACAAACCGCGCGCACGCGCGAACTTCTCACGCAAGCGGCCGAGGTCAGCGCGGCCGAGTTGAATGCATCGCTTCACGAGGTGTCGCTGGCGACGCGCCGCCAGCGTGTTTTTTGATGCGTTGATCAGTCTGGTGGTTATCACGCTGGGCTTTGGTGCGGTCTGGGTGATCACGCGCCGTTCGGTCACGCGCCCTGTGCGCGCGGCGGTGAAAGGACTCACTGTCTCGTCGGAAAACCTCACGGCGGTTTCGGCCGAAATGGCGGAGTCGCTGCAAGAGGCGAGTGTATCGCTGGACGAAGTGGCCGACGCTGCACGTCGCAACGAAAACAATGTCGAGATCGCGAAGACGGTTTCCCGCGCCACGCTCGATGCCGCGCGCCAAGGTGTTGCCAGCATGGAAACGACGCAGTCCACGCTGCGGGGTGTGCATGTCGACGCGGAGGATCTGCGCCGTGCGATGACCGAGCAGCAGCAATCGAGTCAGGCTATTTCGACCATCATCAAGACGATCGACGAGATCGCGTTTCAAACGAATCTCCTCGCGCTCAACGCCGCGGTTGAAGCCGCGCGCGCCGGTGAAGCCGGACTCGGATTCGCAGTCGTCGCCGACGAAGTGCGCAGCCTGGCTGCGCGCAGCACGGCGTCCGCAAAAGAAACCGCGGAGATGATCGCGAACTCGCTCGCCGTGACCAAACGCGGAGCGGAGAGCAGCGAACGTGTGTTTTCAGGTGTGCAGGCGGTGCTCGCCGAGTCTTCCAAGGCGGAGGCGAATCTCGCCGCGATCGCCGAGAAAGTGGGCGAGATGGATCGTTTGGTGGAAGAGATCAATCAGGCGTCGGCGGCGCAGGCGGCCGATATCGGACGCATCAGCGCGGCCGTAAACTCGCTCGATGGATCACGCGCCGATAATTCGGAAAAAGCGGCGGTGCAGGCATTGCGCACGCAGGCGAGCGGACTGCGCGAATTGCTCGATCGTCTCCAGCGTCTGGTCGATGGCAGCCGCGGAACGAAGTCGCCGAGACCGGCCCGCGTGCGGGCGAAAGCGAAAGCACCGCCGAAGTGTCGCGAGGTCGGAGCGCCCGCCCACGCTTGAACAGACGGACGACGATCCGTGGGTGGATCACGTGGCGCGAGGACACGCGTTGCCCGCGGATGGGAGCGGAGACGCCGGGCGGTTGGAAAACGGTGTATCCAAACTATGGATGCACCGAGGCGAGGCGGTTACAGCGAGAATTGTTCGCTGCGGTTGGGGAGTTTCATGGAAACCCGGCCGGTGCCGATCTCCAAATGGACGGTGCGGTTGACGTTGCCGCCGATGTCCTGGCCCGCGATCGGGTAGCCGTTGGTTTTGAGGTAGCGGAGCACGGAGACGCAGTTGCGTTCGCCGATTTTGAAAGGGTCTGCGCCATTGAGGACGCTGGCGCCGCCGGCGAGGAAGATGCGGAGGCGTTCCCGCTCCGCGCGAATACCGAGGAGCGATTTGAAAAGGAGCGGCAGGCCGGTGTCGGCAAACATGGCCGGCTGTTTTGCGGCCTTGTCGGGCGAGATGTTGGATTCGGGCAGCATCAGGTGCAGGATGCCGCCAGCGTGGGCCACGGGGTCGTACACGATGACGCCAACGCAGGAGCCCAGGGCGTACGTGGAGAGTGTGACCATCTCGTTGTTAGAGACGGCCATGTCGCCGACTCCGACAACGACGCGTTGAGCGAACAGGGCAGATACGGTGGGAGCTCCGGCCATGTGAATCAGAATGACTCGGGCCGCCCGTTATCCAGGAGACTGTGGGAAAGGTGTTGGCGCATGCGAAGGCCGCGGAAGGCGGCCTTGCCTATTTACGGCTCCCGGCGGGCAAACTTGAGGTCCAGACCGGGCAAAATAAGCGCCAATTTTTCACGTGAAAAATGCGTGAAACGCCCCTGATGGCGGCGGGCGCAGGGCTTTGTGTGTATTCGATTTATGAATACACCAGAAGGCGCTGGCTGATCGGGTCGATCAGATTGTGATTACGGATCTTGGCAATCATCGCCGGGCTCAGCGTCTGGCCTTCGCTTACGAGGAGCAGGCCGTGCGGGCTGTAGAGGCCGTTGGCGAGCGTCATGCCGGGCTCGAGTTCGTCGAGGAGGATTTCGCGGACCTTGCGCGGGAGCTGGATGAGATGCGTGACCTTGAGGAAAAGACGAACCGCCTCGGGATCGAGCGCGCGGCCGGATTCGGCGAGGATGGCTTCGATGGCTTGTTCCTTCGGAAGACCGGATTCGACGAACCAAACGGCGACCGCGAGACAGCGCGCGGTCCACGGAATGGCGCGACCGCTGAGTCCATCGGGATAACCTTTGCCATCCCAACGCTCGTGGTGGGCGCGGATGGTTTCGCCGACGGCGGGGCTGTTGTCGATATGCGTGGCGAGCGTCTGGCTGTAGATGGGATGGCTTTGCAGCGTTTGCTGATCGCGTTCGCTGAGCTTGTCGGGGTTGTGGCGGAACGTGCGGAGCAGTTCGCGCGGCACGCCGATGAGGCCGAGATCGCAGAGCCAGGCGGCGGAGCGGAGGACGTGTTTTTCCTCGTCCGTGAAATGATCGGTGTCGGCCATCTTGCGGGTGATGTCGACGAGCGTCTTAGCCTGACCGCTGAGGAGCGGATCGTACGTGGCGAGAATGCGGAAACAGAGATCGAGCGAGTGCTCGTAGCGCGTGGCGAGCTCGGCGTTGGCTTTGTCGAGTTCCTGTTTTTGGCGCTCGAGCGTGGCGACCTGTTCGGCAAGCGCGGCGTTGGCGATGATGAGCTGCTGATTGAGGCGCTGACTTTCGTTGGTCAGGCGCTCGTTTTGGACGATGAGCTCGTAGCGGTTGATCGCATTTTTGACGGTCGCGGTGAGTTCTTCGCGCAGCCAAGGTTTGGCGACGAAGCGGAAGATTTCGCCCTTGTTGATCGCGTCGACGATGGTCGGCAGCGACAGCACCGCGGTGATGAGGATACGCGAGGAGAGCGGGCGGATCTTTTTGCTCTCCACGAGAAAATCGAGGCCCATCATCTCGGGCATGCGTTGGTCGGAGATGATGACGGCAAACTCGCGATCGCGGAGGATCTCGAGGGCTTTGCGCGCGCTCGTGGTGGCGACCACATGATATTTTTCGCGCTCGAGGGTCTCCTTCAGCGCACCGAGGACGATCGGCTCGTCATCGACGATGAGCAAAGAGGCGGGGGGAGCGGATGTGGCGCTTGAGGGCGTCATGATGAAATCGGAGGAAGAACCGCTAAAACGTCAGGGCCAGCAAGGCGGTCGGGACGAAGTAGGTCAACCTGAGTTGCTTGGCGCGGTACGCGAATATGTTCAAACCACACCTTGCTTCGGGCGGGCGGGATCCGTCGACGACGAAGCGGCGAGCGGCGTGGCGACGGTTTGCACGAGATAATCGGCGATATGGTCGAGCGCGATCTGGCGTTGCGCAGCGCCGTTTTCCCACGCGACGCGGGGCATGCCGTAGACGACGCTGGTGGCCTCGTCTTGGGCGAACGTCGTGGCGCCTTTTTCGCGCAGGCGCAGCAAGCCTTCGGCGCCGTCCTTGCCCATGCCTGTGAGAATTCCGGCGATGGCGTGAGGGCCGGCGATGTCGGCGGCGGATTTAAACAGGAGATCCACGGCGGGACGTTGATGCCAGACGGTAGGGCCGTCGGTGACGCGCACGCGGTAACAGTCTCCGGCCCACTGAAGCATCATGTGGAAATTGCCGGGAGCGATGAGTGCGAGGCCGGGAGTGAGCCGATCGCCATCGACGGCTTCGCGCACGGCGAAGGCGCAGCTGTTGTTGAGCCGATCGGCAAAGGCCTTGGAGAAATGCGCGGGGATGTGCTGCACGATCGCGATGCCGGGCAGATCGCCGGGAAGCGCGGTGAGGATTTCGCGCAGCGCTTCGGTGCCGCCGGTGGAGGAACCGAGCAAAATAACGCGTCGCGGATGATGCGGACCTGCCGGCGCCGCAACGCGCACGCGTGGAGTCTCGGACACGGGCCGCACGGGCAGACGCCGAACCGGTAGTGGATTTTTGGATACAGCCGGAGCCGGCGCGGGCGGGGCCGGTGGCGTCGGGCGGAAAGGATTGCGCGTCGGGACGGGTTTGCGAAGCCGAGCGACGGCGGCGGATTTGATTTTTTCGATCAGTTGCGGGCCGAGATCGCCGAACGAGTAGGAACCGCCGGGTTTGCCGAGCACATCCACCGCGCCGAGACGCAGCGCCTCGATGGCGTGTTGCGAACCGGTTTTGGAAAGCGAGCTCATGATGATCACGGGCAGCGGACGCTCCTCCATGATGATCTTGAGAAACGTCAGCCCATCCATGCGCGGCATTTCGATGTCGAGCGTGAGGACATCGGGTTTGAGCTGCATGATCTTGTCGCGCGCGATGTAGGGATCGAGCGCGGTGCCCACGACTTCGATCTCGGGATCGTTCGCGAGCGCTTCGCTCACGACTTTGCGGATGACGGCGGAGTCATCGACGATGAGGACACGGATCTTGCGCGGGCGCATGGGGCAATCAGAGAGGTTTCCGGTAGATGGCCGGCTTGACGACATCGAGCGTGTGTTTGACGCCGCTGAGGCTTTCGGAATGGCCGACAAAAAGATAGCCACCGGGCACGAGTTGGCGCGTGAGCTTGGCAACCAGTTCTTCCTGCGTCGGCCGGTCGAAGTAGATCATGACATTGCGGCAGAAGATCAGGTGGAACGAGTCGGCGAAGGGCAGGTGACGATCGAGCAAGTTGAGCTGACGGAAAGTCACGCATTCCTGCACGTGCGGTTTGACGCGGTAGTTTCCTTCCTGCGGGCCGAAACCTTTCTGGAAATGTTTGCGCAGGGCCACGGGCGGCACTTTGGAAACGGATTCCGCGCGGTAAACGCCCACGCGCGCGCGTTGCAGGATTTTGTGGGAAATATCGGTGGCTTCGATGCGCCAAGGCCACTGGGTGCCTTTGCCGAACTGCTCGAGCAGCGAAATCGCGATGGAGTAGGGTTCTTCGCCGGAGGAACACGCGGCGCTCCAGATATTGAAGGACGGCCAGGCGTGGTTGGCGCGGCGCTCGATCATCTCGGGTATGACGACGCTTTGCAGAAAATCGAAATGCTGCGGCTCGCGGAAGAAGAAGGTGTGATTGGTCGAGATCGCGTCGATCAAGTGCGAGAGTTCTTCGCCGCCCTCTTTTTGCTGCAGGAAACGGCAGTAGTCGCTGATCGAGGTGATGTTCGTGGCTCGCAGGCGTTTGCCCAGGCGCGCCGAGACAAGCTCACGCTTGTCGGGCCCGAGATTGATACGGCTGTGATGATAAACCAGTTCGCGGATAAAGTCGTAGTCGCTGTCCCTCATGATCAGGGTGTGATAACTGCCTATCGGCCCAATCCGCGCTGAATGAAGGCGCTTTCGGGGTTAAGGGAAGGGAGGTGGTTTTGGCGGGTCGCAAAACCGCGCCGGCAAATTTTGCCGTTGGACTCCCAAGGCGAGCGGGGTGTTTGCCTGTTGGGCATGGGGGAGAATCCCTAGAATTTTTTAAATAGTTTTATATTAGCATATTAGGAGACAAAAAATCCGCTTGGCACCGGCATTGCTAATTGCGGATTCGATGATCGATCCGATTTTCCAGTCCGACAACTACCTACTCGCGCGGAACCTCTTGGATGCATCCGTTTTGCGCCAGGAGGCTATCGCGTCGAACATCGCCAACGCCGAAACCCCCGGCTACCGCCGCCTGCAGGTCTCGGCTGATTTCGCCACCCAGCTCCGCAACAAGCTCGAGTCCGGCACGCTTGCGCGTTCTGAGCCGGTGAAACCCTCGCTCGTGGAAGACATGCACGCGCGCAGCGTCCGTCCCGACGGCAACACCGTGGAGATCGAGCGCGAGCTCCTCGAGATGAACCGCAACACCGTCGAGCACGAGTTCCTGGCCGAGCTCGTGAGCCGCAACATCAAGCAGATGAAACTCGCCATCACCGGCCGCGCCTGAGCGCCGCTCACCCCTTTTTCGCGTTCCTTATGAATATCATTTCCGGCATCGACGTCACCGCGAGCGCGCTGACCGCGCAAAAGACCCGCCTCGATATCGTCGCGCAAAACATCGCCAACGCCCACACCACACGCGGCCCGGATGGCCTGCCGTATCAGCGCAAAACCGTTTCCTTCGAGACCGAACTGCTCCGTCGCACGGGCGCTCCCGCCGGCGCCGCTTCTCTTCAAAGTGTGCATGTCGGTAAAATAGGCGCCGACTCCACGCCCGGTGCCCGCGTGTACGATCCTCAGCATCCGGACGCCGGTGAAGACGGCTACGTGCTGATGCCCAACGTCAACATGGCCTTCGAAATGGTGGACCTCATGTCCGCCTCCCGCGCTTACGAGGCCAATCTCTCCGTGGCGAAAAACGCCCGCCAGATGGCGCTCAAGGCCCTCGAGATCGGCAAATAATCGCCGCGCGTCCTCCGCTTCCTTTTCGCCATGTCGTTCCTCGGCTCTATCACTTCCGTTCAAAACCCGCTGCTCGCCAAGCTCCCCGGCATCTCGCGCGACGACGCGCCCGAAGGTCCGGTCAAGCTCCCGGGCGTCTCCGCGCCGACCGAGTCCGGCTCCGTGCAGCCCGGTGGTTTCGGTCAGGTGTTTGGCCAGCTCGTCTCGGCGGTGGATGGCAAACAGAAGGAAGCGCAGGCCATCACCCGCGATGTGCTCCTCGGCAATAGCGACAACCTGCACCAGTCGATGATCGCCATGCAGGAGGCCGGCGTGGCCTTCCAGCTCATGGTCGAGGTGCGCAACAAAGTCGTGGAGTCCTACCAGGAACTCATGCGCATGCCGGTCTGATCACTCTCCTTTTTCCACCCAGGCGCCCACTAGCCCCCGATGAAAAATTTCGCTCAATCCCTCCTCAAAGTCTGGAAGGAACTCGGCCTCAACCAACGCGTTTCGCTCGTCCTCGCCGCGCTCGTTGTCACCGCCGGTCTTGTCGCGCTCGTGCTTTGGTCCGGCCGTCCCGACATGCAGCTGCTCTACGGCCGCCTGTCGGAAAAAGATGCCGCGGCGATCATCAGCCAGCTGCAGGCGCAAAACATCCCGCACAAGGTCACCAACGGCGGTTCCACCGTCTACGTGCCGTCCGACCAAGTTTATCGTCTCCGCATGGAGCTCGCCGCGAAAGGCGTGCCTACGGGCGATGGCGTCGGTTTTGAAATTTTCGACAAGGGCCAGTTCGGCCTCTCCGACTTCGTGCAGCGCACCAATTACCTGCGCGCGCTCCAAGGCGAACTCGCCCGCACTGTGAGCCAGCTCGATGGCGTTCGCTCCGCGCGCGTCATGATCGTGCAGCCGGAAAACCGCCTCCTGCTCACCGACCGCAATCTCAAGCCTACCGCGTCGGTGTTCGTAGAACTTTCCTCCAACCGCCTCGATATGGATGCGGTTAACTCCATCCGTCACCTCGTGGCCAACGCCGTGCAAGGTCTGCAGCCCGACTCCGTCGCCGTCGTCGATCACCGCGGCCGCGTGCTCTCGGAAGATCTCAAGCAAGATCCGACGCTCGGCACCGCCTCGAGCCAGATCCGCTACCGTCAGCAGGTCGAAGACTATTTCGCCAAGAAAGTGGAGAGCATGCTCGTGCCCGTGCTCGGCGCGAACAACGCCATCGTGCGCGTCTCCGCCGACATCGATTCCGAAGCCACCACGCTCATGCAGGAAAAATTCGATCCTGAGGGCCAGGTCGTGCGTTCGCAGACGATCGTCGAAGACGTCACCAATTCCACCGAGCAACGCGGCGGCGGCACCGTCGGCATTTCCGCCAACACGCCCGAAGGCACCGGCAACACCGAGGCGCGTCCGGCCAATGTTTCCGAAACCAACCGCAAGAACCGCTCCACGACCTTCGAGATCGGCCGCATCGTCACCAACACCACGCGCAATCCCGGCGCGATTCGCGGCCTCACCGCCTCGGTCTTTGTGGCCCAGCGCGGCGTCGCTCCCGACGGCAAACCCAATCTCCGCACCGAAAAAGAGCTCCAGGATCTCCGCCAGATCGTCGTCAACGCCCTCGGCATCAAAGCCGCTCCCGGCCAGTCGCTCGATTCGCTTGTGAGCGTGCAAGAGATCGCGTTCCAGACCGAGCCCATCGCGCAACAAATCCAGCAGATCCAAACCGAGACGCGCGTGCAGGGGTGGATCGAATCCTCCAGCCGCTACATCGCCGTGCTGATCGCTGCGCTCGTGCTCTTCATCTTCTGGAAGACGCTCAAGAAACAGCGCCTCGAACCCGTCCCGATGGAGCTCCTCAGCGCGCCGCCCGATGTGCAGCGCACGCTGCAGAACAACGGCAGCCTCACGCCCGAAATCCTGACCGAGCTCATCCGACAGAAACCCGCCAACATCGGCACCGCCCTCCGCGATTGGGTCGCCGTGAAGAAGAACTGAACACGTCCGGCCAGTTGAAGTGAAAACTAGACATTGACGACCTCATCCCAGCCCGCGTGCACCTCCGCTCTCCTTAAACTTTCCCCCTTAAACTCTCACTAACGGCGCGACGCGCCGTTCCGCCATGTCCGATCCCGATTTCAGCAAACTCACTCGTCAGCAGAAGCTCGCGATTTTCCTCATCATCCTCGGGCCCGAACCCGCGGCGGAAATCATGCGCCATCTCGACGACACGGACATCGAACTCGTCTGCCGCGAGATGGCGCAGTTCACGATGGTCTCCGAGGCGCTCCGGCAAAAAGTGCTCGAAGAATTTTCCCCGATCATCGGCCAGAGCATTGCCGCCACGATGGGTGGTCTCGACTACGCGCGCCGCGCGCTCGAAATCGCGCGCGGTGATTACAAAGCCGGCTCCATCATCGGCCGCCTCGGCCCCGCCGGCACCGCGGTCGAAGTCATCAAGGACATCTCCGAGATGGAAGGCCGCCAGATCTACAATCTCGTGAAAAACGAGCAGCCGCAGACCATCTCGTTTGTCCTCTCGTATCTCGACGGCCCGAAGGCGGCGGAAATTTTTGCCCTGCTCAGCCCCGATCTCCGCGAAGAGGTCATCGAACGCCTCGGCACGATCGACTCCACCTCGCTCGATCTCGTCAGCAAGATCGTCCGCAATCTCGGCAAGCATTTCGACAACAAGGTCCGCCCCACGTATCACCGCTCCGGCGGCGTACGCGCCGTGGCCGATCTGCTCAACGGCATCGACAAGGAAATGTCCAAAAACCTCCTCGCCCGCATCGAGGAGCGCAACGCCCACCTCGGCGCCGCCATCCGCAAGAAGATGTTCAGCTTCGAAGACCTCGGCCGCCTCGCGAACGCGGACCTGCAGCGCGTGCTCCGCGAAGTCGATTCGGCGAATCTCGCGGTCTCGATGAAGTCCGCGAGCGAGCAGCTCAAAGAGAAGATCTTCGGCGCGATCTCCAAGCGCGCGGCCGAAAGCCTCAAAGACGAAATCTCCATGCTCGGCCCGGTGCGCCTCAAGGACGTCGAAGTCTCGCAAGACGCCATCATCCAAGTCGTCCGCCGCCTCGAAGAAGAAGGCTCCATCTCCCTCGGCGGCGAAGCCGAAGGCGAGGTCGTGGCATAAGCGGAAATCACAAGGTGCAAATCTCCTATCTCCAAAAAATATCCATGAATCATTCGCTCAAAAGTTCCGCGGTCACGCAGTCCATTTGGACCTCTCTTTGGCGTTTGGATTCTGGCCTTTGAAATTTCTCCCCATGGCTGTTCACAACAAACTCGTCGCCTTCGATCGTCCGCTTGTCTCGGCCACGATTCCCGGACGCTCGACACGTCTCTACACGGAGTCCGAAATGGCGGCGATCCGCACGCAGGCTTATCAAGAAGGCGCCGATGCCGCGCGCGCGTTTGCGAACCAGCAGCTCGTCGAATTTCGCGCCGAAGTGCAGGCGTTGCAGGAAGGTCTTTTTCAACGCCTTTCCACGATCGACGCCGACATCACCGCGCAGTTGCGCGATGCGTTGCCGCTGCTCGCCGTCGAGATCTCGCGTCGCCTGCTCGCCGATTACGAACCGCCCGCGGAGCAGGTTCTCCACCTCTGCGAAGAAACGCTGCGACAACTTTATCCCGAGCACGAAAACCTCGAACTCGTCATCTCTCCGCGCGACGCCGCGATGCTCGAATCGCTCCCCGGCGAATGGAAGAACCGCTATCCCGGTCTGCGCATCACGATCGATGCGACGCTCGAAACCGGCGATTGCCAGGTGCGCAGCCGTTTCGGCCTCACCGACGCCCGCCGCCAATCCAAACTCGAAGCCCTTTCGCGCGAACTCCTCAGCGCGTAAACGCGCCGAAAATTCCAAAGGCCAAAACTCCAAACGCCAAAGAAAACCCATGCCTCAAAACTCAAAGAAAACTCTCCGCCGCGTTCCGCGCGCCGCGCGTTTGGTCCTTTCTTTGGCGTTTGAATTTTGGCCTTCGAGATCTCTCCCCACTCCATGACCACCGTCACGCCCATCATCGACGCGCTTCGTTCTCAAGTGCGCAGCATCCCCGCCGCTCGCCGGTTGGGACATGTCACGAGCGTCACGGGACTCATCATCGAGTCGGAAGGCCCCAACGTCGGTCTCGGCGAGCTCTGCGAGCTGCGCTCCGAGCGCGAACATTTCTCCTGTCTCGCCGAAGTCGTCGGCTTCCGCGGCGAACGCGTGTTGCTCATGCCGCTCGGCGACACCACCGGCCTTCATGCGGGTTGCGAGGTCTCTGCGTGCGATCGTCCGCCGATGCCGCAAACCGGTCCGCAGCTTCTCGGCCGCGTGCTCGATGCGCTCGGCAAACCGTACGATGGACTCGGCTTGCTCCCCACAGCCCGCACCAACGCCGCTTCTGCGAAGCCGCCGCATCCGCTGCGTCGTCAACGCATCAAAACGCCGTTCGTCACCGGCGTGCGTGCGATCGATGCGTTTATCCCTTTCGGTCGCGGTCAACGTCTCGGCCTCTTCGCCGGTTCCGGTGTCGGCAAGTCCACGCTCATGGGCATGATCGCGCGCGGAGCCGAAGCCGATGTCGTCGTCATCGCGCTCGTCGGTGAACGTGGTCGCGAAGTTCGCGAGTTCATCGAAAAGGATCTCGGCCCCGAAGGTCTCGCGCGCTCCGTGGTGGTTGTCGCGACGTCCGACACGCCCGCGCCGCTCCGCTTGCGCGCCGCGTACACTGCGACGGCGATCGCCGAAGCGTATCGCGATCAGGGCAAAAACGTTCTCCTGCTCATGGACTCGGTGACGCGTTTTGCGATGGCGCAACGCGAGATCGGTCTCGCGGTCGGCGAACCGCCCGCGACGCGCGGTTACACGCCGTCGGTTTTTGCGCTGTTGCCGCGTTTGCTCGAACGCTCCGGTGCCGGCGAAAGCGGTGCGATCACCGCGCTCTACACCGTGCTCGTCGAAGGTGATGATATGAACGAACCCGTGGCCGACGCCGTCCGCGGTATTCTCGACGGACACATCGTGCTCTCCCGCGCGCTCGCGCACGCGAATCATTATCCTGCGATCGATGTGCTCGAGAGTATCAGCCGTCTCGTGCGCGATGTGTGCACGCCCGAGGAAGTCGCCATCGCCGGTCGCGCGCGCGAACACCTCGCCGCTTACCGCAAGAACGAAGACCTCATCACCATCGGCGCTTATCAAAAAGGCTCCAACGCCGCGCTCGACCAAGCCGTCGCGCTGCACGAGCCGCTCAGGAATTTTCTGCGTCAGCAGATCCACGAACGCGTCCAGCGCGACGCAACCTTCTCCAGCCTCAAGAAAATCGTCTCATGAAGAAGTTTCGTTTCCCCCTGCGTTCAGTCGCCACGGTCCGCAATCTCCTCGAACTGCGAGCCCGCGAACAATTTTCCCGCGCGGTGCGCGCCTGCGCTCTCGCCGAGCGTGCGCTCGAAGCCCAGCGCGAACGCGTGGCCGAACTCGAAGCGATCATCCGCTCGGGACGTCTCGGCAATTTCCGCCCGGCTGATCAGGCGGTGTTCATGGACGCGTTCAAAGAAGAGAACGCGCAGATCGCGAAACTCGTCGGCGAACTCAACGCCCGCCGCGAAGAACGCGAAGCCGCGCGCGAAGCCTGGTTCGAAGCGCGCCGCGATGTGCGTGTGATCGAAAATCTCGAACAGCGCGCCCGCGCCCTGCACCGGCAGGAAGTGGAGCGCGAAAATCAAGCTGCGATGGACGACCGCGCCTCTGCGCTCGCCGCGCGCAGCCTCACACCCGTTTCATGAAGAAGCTCAACCATCCGCTCGTCCTCGTCGCGCTGGGATTGTTCCTCGGCGTGGGCGTTTCGCTGGCCACGTTCTGGCAAGCGGCGGTGCCCATCGTCACCCAGGCCCGCGAGAGCCGCGTGCAGACCACCGTCTCGCACGCGCCGGAACCGCCGTGGGATTTTTGGACCATCGAGATCGAGAATCTCGCCGCCGAACTCAAGGAAGCCAAAGCCGCGCTCAAACAGCGCGAAGACGACGTGCTCGCGCGCGAAGCGCGTTTCGCGTCCGACCGTCTCGAACTCGCGCGCCAGCGCCAGCAGCTCGAAAACCTGCGTAGTGAAATCGCGAATACAGTGATCTCCATCCAGGAAAACGAGCTGCGCAACATGAAGATGCTCGCCGCGACTTACAGCGAACTTTCGCCCAAGGCCGCGCTCACGATTTTCAAGCAGATGGATGACGCCACCGTCGTGAAGCTGCTCGCGCTCATGAACAAGGACGTGATCAGCCCGCTGTTCGAAGAACTCACCAAACAGTCCGCCAACGATCCGGCGCTGGCGCGCCGCGCAGCGCAGCTCACCGACAAACTTCGTCTTTATCAGGCCGGCAACACGCCCGGTTCCTGAGCTCCTTTTTTTCAACCTCCGCGCCATGGACGGCGCGGCTCCACTCTCAACCCAAGGACGGGTCATGATGAATGCCTTCTACCTTATCTTTTCCCGTCTCGCTTCCCGCCGCGCCCGTCCTGACGCCGACCGCGTTTGCGACGACTCCTGAAGCGGCGCCCGAAGCAGGACTCTCGTTCGAGTCGCTCCTGAACGCCGGTCCCACGCCGTCCACGCCCACGGCTGCCGACGTATCCGAATTTTCAATACCGACGCCGCCGTCGCCCGCCGCGACCGATCCTGCGACGCCCGTGCTCACGCCCGCGCAACTCGCCGAGTTGCTGTCATTGATGCAAGCGCCCGCCGCGCAGCCGCAGCCCGTCGCGGTTACGCCTGAAATGGGCGAATCCTTTGGCGTCGCAATGGACGCTCCTGCCGAGGGCGACACGGCGGTGGCGCCGGTCGAAGGCGCCGCCCGCGTCACCACCGCTGCGAACGAAGGCGACGCGCGCGCCGCGTTTGAGCCCGTGCAAAATTTCCCGACTACACGCACGGCCACATCGGAATTTTCTGCCGCTGCTGCTGCTCAGCCCGCGCAGAAAACGGCGGATCATCCGCCGTCCGTCCGCGAGTTGCTCGCCGAAGGCGCCGAAACGCTCGAACTCGAGCTCACGTCCACGAACGAGGGTGGGGCGGAGACGCCGGCTTTCCGTCCGGTGGTCGCTTCGACGACCACTCCGTCGGTTCAGGCGATTCCCGCCGTGAAAACCTCCGACGTCATTGCGACTGCGCCCGAAGTGAGCGCCAAAATCGCGACGCCCACACCGGAAAAAATCGCCGCTCCGGCAAACGAGCTCCCGTCGGATGCGCGTCCTGTTGCGACTGAATCCACGCCGTCCGCGGTCACGCGCGCGCAAACACCGCTGGTCGCCGAACGCGCATTCGACAGCGCGCCTGCGATCTCGACGCCGACGCGTCAGGAGCCCGTTGTTGGACACCGTCCGATCCGGCATGAGGAAAAAACTGCCGCTTCGCCCATTCAAACGCCTGGGTCGACCGTTTCTGGGGTGGTTTCCTCAAGTGGTGTTTCAAAAAATAAGTTTTTAAACGTTGATAATAAAGAGCTTAAATTGGACGACGAAAAAGTTGGCACGCACGTGGCTAACTGGGGTGATCCCATGAAGTCCACCGTCGTCAAAACGCCCTCCGCCGATGCGCCCATCGCCGGTCCTGCCGCTTCGGTTGCGCCGCAAGCGCACACGGGGACGTCGACGACCTTGAGCGCGAAACCCGAAGCCGCCACGCCCGCCGCCGCGGTTCAGATGGTTCGCGAGATACGCGACATCGCGGATGGACTTTGGGCGGTCGAGCGCAACTCCGTCGAAGTCCGTTTTCGCATGGGCGATGGCGAACCGCTTTCCGTGCGCGTCGAATACAAGGACGGCGTTGTCCAAACCACTTTCCGCACGGAATCGCCCGAACTGCGCGACACGCTTGCGCGTGAATGGCAGGCGCAAATCAGCGCGTCTGCCGACACCCGCCCGTATCGCGTGGCCGATCCCGTTTTTAACACCCCGTCGCAAGACGAGCGCGGCTCGTTCGCCGACAGCGATGCTTCCGGCCGCCAGCCGCAAGCTCGTCAGGACGACGAAGCCAGCCGTTCCGGGGCGCACGCGTCGTCGTTTGGCTCGCGTTTCACGCGTAGTGGTTCCGTGGATACGACGGCTCCCGCCAGCCGCACGTATGTCCGCCCGGATACTGCGCTTCACCTCCACGCTCTCGCCTGATCTCTCATGAGCACCGTCACCGCCACCTCCAGCTACACCGCCGCGGATGCCGCCAACACCGCCGCTCGCGTCACGCAAAAGACGCTCGGCCAGGACGACTTTCTCAAACTCATCACCGTCCAGATGGCCAATCAGGACCCGATGAATCCGCAGGACGACACTGCGTTCATCGCGCAGATGTCGAGCTTTGCCGCGCTCGAAGCGCAGACGAAGCTCGCCAAAGAGATGGGCTATCTCCGCGCCGACACGCAGATGCAGGCCGCCGGAAATTTCCTCGGTCGCGAAGTCACCGTGGCGACCGCGGATGGCGAAGTCACCGGCATCGTCGATTCCGTCGAGGCCGACGCCAACAACGTGTACGTCTCTCTCGGCGACCAGAAATACCTGCTCGCCTCCATTGTCCGTGTGCGCCCCGCGCCTACACCCGCCGCTGAACCCGCGGCCTGATTTTTAGAAAACCAAACAACCGTCCCCTCAACCACCGCTCGTCTCTTATGTCACTCATCGGCACTCTTACTTCCGGCGTCAGCGCCATGCGTAGCTTCACCAAAGGCCTCGAGGTCATTGGCAACAACATCTCCAACGTAAACACCATCGGCTACAAGGCGTCGTCCGCCTCCTTCGCCGACACGTTCAGCAACACCCTGCGCAGCTCCGCGCCCTCGACCGGCAACACCTCCAACCAAGCCGCGACGCAGGTGGGTACCGGTGTGAAACTCCAACAAATTTCCCAGCGCTTCACGCAAGGCGCGCTCAGCACCACGGGCGTCGAATCCGACCTCGCCATCTCCGGCAGCGGTTTCTTTGTCGTGAAAAACTCCGTCGACGGTCGCACCTACGCCACTCGTGCCGGTAACTTCCGCATCGACGACACCGGTTTCCTCGTCACCTCCGACGGCCTTCGCGTGCAGGGTCTCAC
>CALFXL010000003.1 GCA_937958045.1 uncultured Opitutaceae bacterium
AACCCGCAACCGCCTGTTTACAAAACAGGTGCTCTACCGTTGAGCTACGCCGGCAAAAACGTGTACGACACCGGCACGGAGTTGGGTGCGGGGTCAGCCATCTGTCAGCTGGCAAGTTTGTGAAAAGAACCCCGGCGTGACCGGTTGCCGTGGAGGCGAAATTTGGTGGCTCCCCGGGGACTCGAACCCCGAACCAATTGATTAAGAGTCAACTGCTCTACCATTGAGCTAGGAAGCCAAAAAACGGAGGGCGAAAAACTCAGATTCCGGACGGGGTTGTCAAATCCTTTTCGGTGGAAACTTCCGTTTTTGATGTGCGTGCACGCGTGAATGTATTCAAATATCGAATACATTCGTCTGTTGTGATTCGCGACCCTTCGCGGGGGCGGTGGGGATGCCGGTTGCGCAGGGCTGGAATTTTACCCTTGCCAAGGTGTGCGGTGCCCAGTGTTTTCTCCCGCTCCTCACATGCAGAAGACCAAAAAGTCCATTGCCAAGCGCTTCAAGTTGTCCGCCTCGGGCAAGCTGGTGCGTCGCACTCCGGGCTTCCGTCACTTGCTGGCCTCGAAGAGCACGAAGTCCAAGCGTCGTGCCTCTCGTGACAAGCTCGTGGCCGAAGGCCATGCGAAGCCCCTGAAGCGAGCTCTGCCGTTCGGCCTCTAATCCGCTATACGGCAAACCGATAACCGCCCAGCCGGGTGAATCCTAACGAGACGACCCGGCGGCCCAAAAATACCTAAACTAACATGCCTCGTGCCACAAACTCCCCCGCGTCGCGCAAGCGTCGCAAAAAAGTGCTGAAGTACGCCAAGGGCTACTTCGGTAATAAATCGAAGCTGTTCCGCTACGCCAAAGAAGCGGTCCAGCACGCCTGGCAGTACGCCTACGCGGCCCGCCGCAAGAAGAAGGGCGATTTCCGCGCCCTCTGGATCGTGCGTCTCAATGCCGCCTGCCGCAACGCCGGCATCAGCTACAGCCGCTTCATCGAAGGCCTCAAGGCCGCCAATATCGGTCTCGACCGCAAGGTCCTTTCCGACATCGCCATCCGCGATGAGGTCGCCTTTAATGCTCTGGTCAAGAAAGCCCAGGACGCGTTGAAGAACAAGGCCGCCGCCGCGCAGAAGGCCTAACTCTTAATAACGCGAGCCTAGCGGGCTCGCCCCAAGAAAACCGCACGCCGTCACGGCGTGCGGTTTATCTCCCGAGGACGGGCCTCCACGAGGTTCGTCCTTTTTGTTTTCCCGGCTCGACGCCGCCCCCTCCGCTGCCGCTTCCTTTCTTTTTCATGCAAGACCAACTCTCCGCTCTTCTGGCCAAGGCCCAGTCCGAGTTTCCCTCGTTGAAAACGCGTCCCGAATTCGAAGCCGCCAAGGCCCGTTTCGTCGGTCCCAATGGCGAGCTCACCGGCCTCATGAAGCAGATGGGCTCCGTGCCGAAAGAGCAGAAACCGGCGCTGGGTAAACTCATCAACGAAGCCAAGGCGCAACTCCAAGCGCACATCGACGCCACGCTGCGTCGCATCGAAGCCGCCGAACTCCAGGCGCAACTTGGCCCCGCGATCGATCCGTCGTTGCCGTCGCCCGATCCTGATTTTGGCACCTATCATCCGCTCACTCTCGTCCGCGAGGAGATGTGCCGCATCCTCCGCAAAGTCGGCTTCACCGTTGTCGAAGGCCCGGAGGTCGAGACCGAGTACTATTGTTTCGACGCGCTCAACACGCCCGCCGATCACCCGGCGCGCGATGCGCAGGATACGTTTTATCTCCCGACGAACGCGCGCTTCGGAAACATCTCCAAAAAAACGCCCGACGAAAAATACCTGCTCCGCACGCACACGTCGTCGGTGCAGATTCGCACGATGCTCAAAGGCGAACCGCCTATCCGCATCGTTTCGCCGGGCCGCGTGTATCGTCGTGATACGACCGACGCCACGCACTCCGCCAATTTCCATCAGCTCGAGTGTCTCTACGTGGACAAGAATGTCACCGTGCGCGACCTGAAGGCGCTCCTCGATTACATCTTCGCGTCGCTCCTCGGCAAAGAAACTAAGACCCGCTTCCGCACGCACTACTTCGGCTACACCGAGCCGAGCTTCGAAGTGGATCTCAGCGCGAAGCACCTCCCCAAGGTGAACAAGGAGTGGATCGAAATCGGCGGCTGCGGCATGGTCGATCCCACCGTGTTTGCCGACGTCGGCTACGATCCCGAAGTCTGGACAGGTTACGCGTTTGGCATGGGACTCGAGCGCCTCGCGATGCTGCTCTACGGCATCGATGACATCCGCTATTTCTACCAAAACGACCTCCGCTTCCTCCGCCAATTTGCCTGAGTTTTTAGTCACAGCGACACACAGAGCGCGCAGAGTTAAGCCCCTCTGATTTTGCCTCTGTGATCTCCGTGCTTCCGTGGTTCAATTCACATGAAAATTTCCCTCAACTGGCTCCAAGACTACATCGATCTCTCCGGCATCAGCGCCGATGAGATTTGCCGCGCGATCACGCTCCTCGGCTTCGAAGTCGAGCAGGTTATCCGCACCGGCGCACCCGAGCTCAAAAACGTCGTCGTCGGCGAAATCCTCACGCGCGGCAAACACCCCAACGCCGACAAACTCTCCGTTTGCACGGTCGATGTCGGTCCCGAGCATGGCGGCGTGCGCACGATCGTTTGCGGCGCGCCCAACTGCGATGCCGGCAACCGCGTTCCCGTCGCGCTTCCCGGCGCGATCATGCCCGGCAATTTCGAAATCAAACTCTCCAAAATCCGCGGCCAGGAATCGCAGGGAATGATGTGCTCCGCGAAGGAGCTCACGATTTCCGACGAAGCGCAGGGCTTGCTCATCCTCGCGGACCGCCCCGCGATCGGTACGCCGATCAATCAAGTGCTGCCACCCGGCGACACGGTTTTGGATATCGAGATCACGCCCAATCGCCCCGACTGCCTCAGCCACATCGGCATCGCGCGC
Organism: uncultured Opitutaceae bacterium; assembly: GCA_937958045.1. Taxonomy (GTDB): domain Bacteria; phylum Verrucomicrobiota; class Verrucomicrobiia; order Opitutales; family Opitutaceae; genus Nibricoccus. The sequence goes on from CALFXL010000003.1 coordinate 2,963, forward strand.
GAATTGTCCGCGTGGTTCAAAAAGGAGCTCCGCTATCCCGCGGTAAAATTCGAGCCCGCGCACGCGACCGAGGCGCGCCCGGATTTGTTGAAATCGGTTCGCGTGACCGCCCCGGAAGAATGCCCGCTGTACACGGCGACCGTGATCACCGGTGTGAAAATCGCACCGAGTCCCGCCTGGCTGCAGGAACGTCTTCGCGCGATCGGTCAGCGCCCGATCAACAACGTCGTCGATATCTCCAACTACGTGCTCCACGAGTACGGCCAGCCGACGCATGCGTTTGACGCCAAGAAAATCGGCGGCTCCGAAATCATCGTTCGTCTCGCCGCGGAGAGCGAAAAGATCGTCACGCTCGATGGCAAGGAACGCACGCTTGCGTCGAACATGCTCGTGATCGCCGATGCTCAAAAATCGCTTGTCGTCGCGGGTGTGATGGGCGGCGAAAACTCCGGTGTGGACGACACCACGACCGACCTCGTGCTCGAGGTCGCGTACTTCAAGCGCCAGTCCGTCCGTGCGACTTCCCGCAAGCTCGGCCTTTCGTCCGATTCGTCGTATCGCTACGAACGCGGCGTCGATCCGCACTCGCTCGAAGAAGCCGGTCGTCGTGCGATCGATCTTATTCTCGAAATCGCCGGCGGCAAAGTGGCCGGCTTTACGCAACGCATCGGCGCCGATGTCCCGTGGCAGCGCGAGATCGTGGTCACACCTGGCTTCATCAACGAAAAACTCGGCTTCACAATTCCCGAGGCCGACATGAAAGCCGCGTTCGAAGCGCTCGAGCTCACGATCGTGCGCGAAGAACCGACCGAATCGCGTGGTCCCGCATGGACGGTTTCCATCCCGAGCTGGCGCGACGATCTCGATCGTCCGATCGACCTCGTTGAAGAGGTGCTGCGCGTTTACGGCACGGAAAAAATTCCCGCGAGTCGCGTGCTCGCGCCGGGCCTCGTCGGCGATGACGACGCGGTTGTGGTGTTTAATCGCCGCGTCGCCGATGCGCTTGTGGGCCAGCGTTTCCACGAATGCGTCAATTACACGCTGCGCTCTGTGCGCGAACTTCAGGCCGCGGCGACGCCGGAGACGCTCAGCTCGCTCGCGCTGGCCAATCCTTTTGTCGAAGACCAATCGCACCTGCGTCCGACGCTCGTCACCGGTTTGCTCGATACGTTGAAACTCAACCAATCGCGCGGTGTCGCGGCGTCGCGTTTGTTCGAGACGGGCCGCATCTTTCTCGAGCGCGGTGATCAGCTCGTCGAGTGCGTCGCGGTCGCTTTTGTGATCGCGGAAAACGCCGATAAACGTTCCTGGCTCAAACGCGAGCTGGCCGATTTCTACACCGCGAAAAATCTCGTCGGTACGCTCGCCGCGGCCGCAGGTATCGATCTCTCGCGCCAGCCGCTCGTCGCCGTCAACGACATCAATGCCTTCGGCTGGCAAGCGGGCCACTCCGCCTTGGCGGGCGATATCAAATACGGTTGGACCACACGCTTCGGTTTGCTCGATCTGGCCGCCGTCAAAGCCGCGGGTGTCGAAGGCAAAGTGTACGCCGGCCAGTTCGCGATCTTGCCGGAAAAACTCACCTCCGCGGAAACGCGTCGTCGTTATCAGCCGTTCAGCCTTTTCCCCGCCGCGTTGCGCGACCTTGCGCTTGTGGTCGATGAGGCGCTGCCGGCTGCCGACGTCCAGAAAACGCTCGCGAAGATAGCCCGCGCGGCGGTTGGCAACGCGTTCGCGCTCGAAGGCGTGGGCGTGTTCGACGTTTATCGCGGCAAGGGCCTGCCCGAAGGAAAGAAGAGTCTCGCATTCTCCTTCACCTTCCGCGCCGCCGATCGCACGTTGACCGACGACGAAGTGAACGCCGTCTTCAACAAAATCCAGGACGAGCTCACCAAATCCACGCCTTACCAGATCCGGAAATAATTTTTAACCACAGAGACACAGAGCTCACAGAGAGTCGGAAGGATTGTTCTCTCAGCCCTCTGTGCCTCGGTCGTTAGACAAACCCCCGCTGAATATGTCCGCGCCATCCGACCTCAACATCGACCACATCGCCACGCTCGCGCGCATCGAACTCACGCCCGAGGAAAAAACGAAATTCGCGGCGCAGCTCGGCGACGTGCTCGGCCACATCGAGCAGCTCAAGAAGATCGATGTCACCGGCGTCGAGCCGACCGCGCATGGTTTCCCGATCTACAACGTCTGGGCCGACGATATCCCGCAGCCGGGACTTCCCGTGGAGGTCGCGCTGAAAAACGCTCCGGCTCAGCGCAACAACATGGTTGTCGTTCCCAAGGTCGTCGAATGATGACGCCGCGCAGCGACGATCAACAGCGTTCGCAAACGCCGGATCTTCGCACGCGCGGTTTAATTTAGCCGTTCACTCACCGCTACTCATTCTTCTCCGTGTCCTCCGAACTCATTTACCAGCCCATCTCCCAACTCGCCGAGCAGCTTGCGTCGACAAAGATTTCGTCGGTCGAGCTCACGCAGGCGGTCATCGCGCGCACGAAAGCAGTCGATTCTCAGGTGAAAGCGTTCAACTCGTTCGACGAGGCCGACGCGCTCGCGCAAGCCCGTGCCTCCGACGAACGCCGCGCCGCCGGGCAGGCGAGGGGACCGCTCGATGGCATTCCGATCGGGCTCAAGGATGTCATCGCCGTCGAAGGCCAGCCGCTCACCGCGTCGTCGAAGATGCTCGCGAACTTCGTTTCGCCGTACGATGCGACCGTGACGAAAAAACTGAAAAACGCGGGAGCCGTTTGTTGGGGTCGTCTCAACCTCGACGAGTTCGCGATGGGCTCGTCCACGGAAAACTCGGCGTTTCACACCACGTCGAATCCATACGATCTGGAATGCGTGCCTGGCGGAAGTTCGGGCGGCAGCGCGGCCGCACTCGCCGCGGGTGAAGCGATCGCCACGCTCGGATCGGATACGGGCGGTTCCATTCGTCAGCCTGCCGCGCTCTGCAATGTAGTCGGCCTCAAGCCCACGTACGGCCTCGTGTCGCGTTATGGATTGATCGCGTTTGCCTCGTCGCTCGATCAGATCGGTCCGTTCACGCGCACGGTGGAAGACGCCGCGATCACGCTTGGCGTCATCGCGGGACACGATCCGCTCGATTCGACTTCGTTCAAAGCGGACATCCCCGATTATCGCGCCGAACTTTCGAAGCGCAAAGGCCCGTGGAAGCTCGGCATTCCCAAAGAGTATTTTGGCGAAGGTCTCGATCCGGAAGTCGCTGCCGCCGTCGAAGCCGCGATCGATTTCTACAAGAAACAAGGCTGCGAGATTAAGCCCGTCTCACTCCCGCACACGGAGTACGGCGTGGGTGTTTATTACATCATCGCGACGGCCGAGTGTTCGTCGAATCTCAGTCGTTACGACGGCGTGCGCTACGGACATCGCACCGCGAATCCGAAAGACATCAACGAGCTCTATTTCAAATCGCGCGCCGAAGGTTTCGGAGCGGAAGTGAAACGCCGCATCATCCTCGGCACCTACGTGCTGAGCTCGGGTTATTATGACGCGTATTATCTGCGCGCGCAGAAAGTTCGCACGCTCATCCGTCAGGACTTCCTCAAGGCGTATGAGGAAGTGGATGCGATTCTCACGCCCACGACACCGACGCCTGCCTTCAAGAAAGGCGAAAAAGCCGCCAACCCGCTCGCGATGTATTTGAGCGACATCTACACGATCGGCGTGAACCTCGCGGGCCTGCCTGGTTTGAGCATCCCGTGTGGTTTCTCGAAGAGCGGCCTGCCGATCGGCCTGCAACTCATCGGCCAACCCTTTAAAGAAGCCGACCTCCTCGCCATCGCCCACACCTACGACCGCGCCCACGACTGGGCCTCGCGTCATCCCAATCTCTAAAATCAAAGGAGTAGTTGGTGGTTAGGCATTGGTAGTTGGTCCAAGCCGCTCTTTTCGTGAACCAGCTCACATCCGCGTTCCTCCGCCACCAACTACTGATTACCAACTACAAACTACCGCAGCAGCCTTTTGTTCGTCCCATGAAATACGAAGCCGTCATCGGTCTTGAAGTTCACGTCCAGATCAAGACCCGGTCGAAGATGTTCACCCGCGTCGCCGCCGGTTACGGTCACGACGAAAATACGCTGACGGATCCCGTCGTCCTCGCGCTGCCGGGCGTGCTGCCCGTCATGAACAAAGCCGCGCTCGACGCCATCATCAAAGCCGGCCTCATGCTCGGCTGCGAGATCGCGCCCGTGTGCAAATGGGACCGCAAAAACTATTTCTATCCCGATTCGCCCAAAAACTATCAGATCTCTCAATACGACCAGCCCATCTGCATCGGCGGTGCGGTCGAGATCGAGTTGCCCGGTCCGTCGCGCAACATCATGGGCGAGCACAAAAAGATCCCGCTCACGCGCATCCACCTCGAAGAAGACGTCGGCAAGCTGAACCATTTCGCGAACGATTCGCTCGTGGATTACAACCGCGCCGGCACGCCTTTGATGGAGATTGTATCCGAACCGGCAATACACTCCGCCGAGGAAGCGTATGCTTATCTCACCTCGCTGCGTCAGACCATGATCTATGGCGGCATCTCCGACTGCGACATGGAGAAGGGCCAGATGCGTTGCGATGCCAATATCTCCATTCGTCCCGTCGGTTCGACGGCGCTTGGCACCAAGGTGGAGTTGAAAAACCTCAACTCGATTTCCTTCGTGAAGGCCGGCATCGAGCACGAAATCAAGCGCCAGATCGCCGTCCTCGAAAGCGGCGGTACAATCGTGCAGGAAACGCGCGATTACGATGGACAGACCGGCGCGTCGCAGTCGCTGCGCACGAAAGAAATGGCGCATGATTACCGCTATTTCCCGGATCCCGATTTGATGCCCGTCAAAGTGGACGCCGAGTGGAAGGCGCGCATCCAGGCCGAGATTCCCGAACTGCCGTTCGACAAGCAGCGCCGTTTCCAGGAACAACTCGGCGTGCCCTACACGATTACCTCGGTGCTCGTGCCCGATCGCGAACTCAGTGACTTTTTTGAAGAAGCGGCCAATCTCGCCGGTCCTGGAAAAGCGCAGGCGGTGGGCAACTGGATCGTGAACGATCTGTTGCGCGAACTCGGTGCGGCGAAGATCGCGCTCGCCGATTCCAAAGTGAAACCGGCGCACATCGCCGCGCTCGTGAAACTCATCGATGCGGGCACCGTGCTCACCGCGGCCGCGCGCGAAGTTTTTTCCGAGATGTTTGCCACGGGCGATCAACCCGACGCCATCGCCGAACGCAAAGGACTCAAAGCCGCGCCGACCGACGCCGGCGAACTCGAGCAGTGGTGCCGCGATGCGATCGCCGGCAATGCGAAGGCGCTCGCGGAGTTCAAGGGCGGCAAGGACAGCGCCATCAATGCGTTCAAGGGCCCGGTCATGAAGGCCGCCAAAGGCAAAGCGAATCCGAAGGCCGTGGACGAGATGCTGCGCAAGCTTCTCGCGTCGATGTGATCGCGCGCTGAAGCCACGAGAACATCTCTTCGGCGAACGAACGACGCTGCGCTAAATGCAGTTTCCGCCGTTGAGCGTGCTCCGTTTTTCTCGCCGACATTTTTATGCAAAGTTCGTCGTCCGCTCCGAGATCGCAGCGTTCACTGTCCCAACTGATTTTCCTCAGCCGCTGGCTGCAGGCGCCGCTCTACCTTGGGCTTATCATCGCGCAAACGGTGTATGTCTATCGCTTCTGCGTGGAGCTCTGGCACCTGATCGGTTTCGCGTTGCTGGGTCACGACGCGCCCGCCTCGGTGCTTTCATCGGTCAAAGACACCGAGACGATTGTGATGCTTTCGGTATTGGGCCTCATCGATGTCGTGATGATCGCGAACCTGCTCATCATGGTGATCGTCGGCGGCTATGAGACCTTTGTTTCGCGTCTCAATCTTGATGGTCATCCCGATCAGCCGGAGTGGTTGTCGCACGTGAATGCCGGCATCTTGAAGGTGAAGCTCGCGATGGCGCTCATCGGCATCTCGTCGATTCACCTCCTGAAGACGTTCATCAACGCTAATGATATCGGTGAGAAGGTGCTTCTCTGGCACGTATTGATCCATCTTACCTTTGTCGTGTCCGCTCTCGTGCTTGCGTGGATTGAACGCATCACCGGCAGTTCGGTGAACGCGCAGCACTGAGCCGGACCGCTCAAATGGCTCATTCCTCCGCACCATCGCGCATCGCCCTCGTCACTGGCGCCTCGAAAGGTCTCGGGCGCGCCATCGCCAAAAAACTCGCGGCCGAAGGCCATCGCGTGATCGCGAATTATTTCAGCTCGGCGAGTGAAGCGGAGGCATTGGTTGCGGAGATTTCTGCCGCCGGCGGACAAGCGCTCGCCGTTCGCGCGGATGTGCGCGATCCCTCGCAAATCGCCACACTGCTTCACGCCGCGCAGGAACATTTTGGTGGTACGGTCGAAGTCGTCGTCAACAACGCCACGGGCCCGCAACCGATGAAAGCGATCGAGGACTACGCGTGGACCGAGTTTCAGGACCAGCTCGATTTCTTTGTGAAAGCGCCGGTCTTGATCGCGCAGGCGATGTTGCCGGCGATGAAAGCGGCGCGTTGGGGCCGCATCATCAACATCGGCAGCGAGGTGGTGGATCTGGGTAACGCCAACTTCAGCGCGTACGTCGCCGCCAAAGGGGCCATGCTCGGACTCACGCGCGCATGGGCGACCGAGTTTGGCCCGTGGGGCATCACGGTAAATCTTGTATCGCCCGGGTGGATACCGGTGGAGCGCCACGCGGACATTCCGCGCGCATCGATCGACGGATACGCGGCGCAGCTGCCGTTGAAACGAATCGGCACGCCTGAAGAAGTGGCCGATGCCGTCGCGTTTTTGGCGGGCGAGGGCGCTGCATTTGTCACCGGTCAGACGCTCGCGGTGAATGGAGGCAACACCTTCTCCTGACGGCGGTCCATCGCCGCATGAACTGTTATTCGCTTCTCCTCGGTGCAAGAAATACGCCGACGGCCGGAAAACGATTTTTGAAGAAGGATGATGCGCGGGTGCGCGCGATCACGGCGCGGCATTTTCCGGAGGGCTTCACGATATTGAGCGCGAAGGGTGGTTGGCAGGACCAAGAGCGCGGTGCGTTTATCGAAGAGGATTCGCGCCAGATCCTCATCACTACGCGCAATCGCGCGAAGCTTCGCGCGTGGTGTCAGGAACTCGGCGCAGCGCTTCAACAAAAGGAACTGTTGGTTGTGGAGATCGGGCCGGCGTCCACGTTTCGCATCAAAGCGCGTCACTGACCGCTCACGCGTGGAGCGCGTTTGCCGCGCGTGATCGCGCCGAGCACACGTTGGTACGGAAGTTCCGTGCCCGCTTGCGCGGCGCGCAGCAGCAACGCTCCACGACTCATGTCGCCGCGTCCGACGAAGTCCGCGGGAAACCAGAGCCGATCGCCAAAAGTCGCCAGCAACACGTCGCGATATTTTGCCGTCGCGATGCTGCCGAGCAGCACGGCGCGACCATCGGGTTCGAGATGCCTCAAGAGTTTCTTTGCATCGCGCGTGAGCGGCTCGTGATAACGCGGATCGTCTTCGTGAATATCCACCGCACCGAAAGCCAGCAGCTCGGTGGGCGTGACGAGGGTGCTGGGGTCCAACAAGCCGGCAGAAGGCGTGATCACACGTACGACGGTGTCGTTGTCATCCGCCGCGAAACGCCGCGCGTAGGTGATCTTGCCGCGAAAATACAGGCCGCTCGCGAAAGCGAAGACATCGGCCAGCGGCAGGCCCGCGTGATGAAACCGCCGCGCCAGTGGAAACTGCGCCGCGGGATTCAGCAGCAGGCTCGCGCGCTGACCAGTGACCTTTGCCGGCGAAAGCAGGAACAGTTTTTTCACGGGAGAGCGGACCTTCGGCGATGACGTCGGTTCTGCATGAGTGTACGCAATTCTTCGCGATATTTGGCGGGCGTCGTCGTGACGCCTTGCGGGCGATGTGTGGCGTGGAGCTTTACCGTCGCGCTTTGCTCAACAACGTGCGCAAGCGTGTGTCTGCGCCGGGTTGCCTCGCTGCGATTTCTACGGCTGTCTGTTGGCATGCTGTTATCGCCCCTTTGCCGCATCCGTACCTTGGTTTTGGTCCTCGCTGTCAGTTGCGGGCTTTCGCTTTTCGCTTCGGAGAAAAAGCCCGGCCCCTTCACCACGATGTTCTGGACGTGGCAGGACGACGCGATCGAGAACCCCGATGTGTTGCTCAAGCAACTCGCCGAGCTGAAGGCGGCGGGATTCGACGGACTGTTCGTGATGCCGCGTGCGACGCGTTATCAGATTTTCGACGACGAGATGATCGCGGCGGTGAAACTCGCGAGCGAGGCCTGTCGCCGCGAAGGCATCGAGTTTATCTGGGGGCCCGATCCGCGTTTTGGCGCGCATCACATCATCGCGAAGACCGGGTACGGCGCGGAAATTTTGCTCACCGGTCTCGATTTCCTCGGAAAAGTTCCGCCGGCCGGAAACAAACTCCCGCCCGACCGCGCGCTGCTCAACGAGTGCAAGGTCGAGAACGGCCGCTTCTCGCTTCGCTATAACTACCCGCAGAAACGCGATGTTCACATGCTGACCGAAGTCGGCCTTTGGCTGAACCCCATCGGCGTGGACAAGGTTTTCGCCTACCAGCGCAAAGATGGAAAAGTCGTCGCCTCGTCCGTCCGCGACATCAGCGGGCAGCATCATTTCTTCATCAACCGCAGTCTCTACTACGTTGAGGTGTTCGGAAAGCCCGACCTGCCTCCCGGCGAATGGTGGGTGATCGCGTTTCCACGTTTCGCTTCGAATCTGTACGCCTTCGATGCGCCCGAACACGAAGCGGAGATGATGAAACTGCTCGATCGTTACCAAGCCGAGGGTATCCGCTTCGACGGCTTCTGGTGGGACGAACCAGGTTATTATCTCCAATTCGGCCACTACGCGATCAGCGAGCGGATCTACCGCGATTTTCAGGCGAAGTATGGCTACGACCTCAAGGAACGACTCTACGCGCTGCTGCTCACGCTCGATGACGAAAGTCAGATGCGCGTGCGCGACGACTATTTCCAGCTCGTGATGGATTATGTCTTCGGCGCCGAGGAGCGCATGTGGCGCGAAGGAGAAAAACGTTTCGGGCCGCTGCGCATGGGCATTCACCAGAACTGGCACACGATTCCCGACAACATGTACCACGGCTCGGCCGACTACTGGCGCGGTCTTGCGGCCGTCGATGCCGGCTACACCGATGCGGGCAGCTTCGAGCGGTATTTCAAGTCCAGCTTGGCCGGCAAATACGAGCAGACTTCGTTCATGATTTTGGCGACGAGTCTCGCGAGGTATTCGAAAACCGGGCAGGCCTACTTCAATCAATGGGGCGTGAACTACGACGAGGCGGTGCCGGTTTACTGGAACGACCTGATGGCGCTCTTTTCGAATCAGTGGATCCAGCATTCTTACGGCACGACCAAAGGCATTGGCGCCGGACGCGATTTCGGCCCCGGTTTCCCGAATCATCCGACGTGGTCCCTTTTGCCGAAACTCATCGAAAAGACCCGCCGCGTTCACGCCATCACAGGCTACCAACTTCCGGTCGCTGACGTCGCGGTGATCTGCCCGCTGGCTACGATGATGGTCGGGCGCGAACCGGAAAACGACGACATCATGAGCAAGGTCAACCGCCTCGTCGGCGCGATGCCCGCCGCCGGCGTGCAGGTCGATTTTATCTCGGACAACTGGCTCGGCGACGCCGTCCTCGAGAATGGCCTGCTCAAGCTCGGCAGGCACAGTTACAAGGCCGTCGTGTTGCCGTGTGCCCGCGTGCTTACGGCGAAGGAATTTTCCGTTATTCAAAAACTCGTCGCCGCGAAATTCCCCGTTCACGTCGTCGATCAGGCGCCGGAGCTGACACTCGACGGCGAGCGTGTTTCGCTGTCGCTGCCGGTTGCGTTCAAAATCGAAGCCGATGCCACGGACCTTGTTTCCGCGATCGCGCGACTGAATCTGCCCTCGCCAGTCACCGCGCTTCCGGGGGCGTACGTCACCGCTATTCCAGCCGGCAACGACGATCTTCTCGTTTCTGTCATGCCGGTGACGCCGGGCGCCATGGTTTCCGGCGAGATTCTCTGCCGCGGGCAAACGGTTTTGGTGGAGCCGACGGATTCGCTCTCGATCTATCGCGTCGGAGCCGCCGGCGCGAAACGCGAGCTCTGATCCTCCATGACAATTGTCTGACATCTGGCTGACGCCACCCTGACAACTCGCGGCCGATTTTCGTGTGAAATGAGCGCGTCCCTAACGGACGTCTCTCATGAAAACGAAAAAATACTTCTCCCGCCTCGCGATGGCGCTCGGATGTGCCGCGCTGTTTGTGTCCGCTTTCGCCAAGACTCCGGCCGAGCCGGTGAATCTGCGTTTGGAATTCGATCGTCCTGTTTTGCCGGCAGACTCGATGGAAACCGTGATCGTGAAAGTCGCGCTCGATGGTGCGCGTTTGCCGGCCAATAAAAAACGTCCGCCTGTGAACCTCGCGCTCGTGATCGATCGTTCGAGTTCGATGCACGGCGATAAAATCGTGAAGGCACGTGAAGCCGCGCTCGAGATGTTGAGCCGCCTCGCGCCGGACGACCGGCTCGCAGTCATCGCTTACGATACTGCGGTGGAAACATTGGTGCCGGCGCAGCTCGTCGGCGATGGTCGCGAAATCGCTGAGGTGATTCGCTCGATCCGTCCGCGCGGTATGACGGCGTTGTTTGGCGGTGTTTCCCAAGGCGCGTCCGAAGTGCGCAAGGCGCTCGAAGACGTACGCTTCAGCCATCGCGTGATTCTTCTTTCCGACGGCCAGGCCAATGTCGGTCCGAATTCGCCCGACGAACTCGGCAACCTCGGCAGTGCGTTGATGAAGGAAGGGATTTCCGTCACGACCATCGGCCTCGGTCTCGGATACAACGAAGATCTCATGACGCGTCTCGCGCAACGCAGCGACGGCAACACGTACTTCGTGGAATCAAGCGATGAGCTGCCGCAGATTTTCGCCGCCGAGTTGGGCGATGTGCTCAATGTTGTCGCGCGCCGTGTGGTCGTGGACGTGGAGTTTCCCGAAGGGGTGCGTCCACTTCGTTTCGTCGGCCGTGAAGGTCGGATCGATGGACGCCGCGCGCATGTGCGACTAAACCAAGTTTACGGCGGGCAGGAGAAATTTGCGCTGATCGAAGTCGAAGTTTCTTCGCGTCGCAAAAACGCCCGTCTGCCCCTCGCGACGGCGCGCGTGAATTATGAAGATGCGTTAAACATGCGCCCGGTGACGCGTGAAGCGCGCGGCGAAGTGCGTTTCACCGACGATCACGACGCGGTCGTCAAATCTGCGAATCAACGTGTGCAAGCCGACTACGCGCTCAACCGCGCCGCCGAGAGCCGCGACGTCGCCATCGCGTTGATGGATGAACGCAAGCCGACCGCGGCTGCGTCCGAACTCCGTGCGCGCGCCGCCGAGATGCGGAGCGTTGCGGATACGTACCGCAATAAGCAGCTGTTGGAACTCGCCGCGAAACAGGAAGCCGAAGCGGCCCGGCTCGAACGCGAAGGTATGAGCAATGAATCGCGCAAGCTTTACCGTGCTCAAAACGCCCAGACGGCAAACCAGCAATCGACCTCGAGCCGCTGATCGCGCGGTCGGGAAGTGTCATGCATGCGATCGCGTTCTCACGTGTACTGCTGATTGGGCTGGCGATGGTTGGATCCGTCGCCGCCCACACGGCGGCGCTGTCTCCCGCCCGCAGTCTGGATTGGGCGACGATTCAGGCGACAGGCGGAATGAAAAGTGGATCTGTTTTCCGGCGTGGTGACGCTAGGATTCTCCCCGTGGAGTACGATGTCCACGGCTTGCGTGCGATCACTCGCAAGCCGACGGTCATTCATTCGGCGCCGGATGTGTGCCGCTGGCATGGGAAACGAGAAGGCTCGCGGATTCTGCTTCTCGCCACGGCTCGGCTGACGCGGGAAACGAATGAGTTTCCCGTGCGTTATGAACTTGAACTACCACCGCTCGAGCCGGGGATCTACGAAATCCTCTACGATGATAAATCGGCGGAGTATCCGCGAATCGGTAGCGTGGAGATTCGCGCGGACGAGGTCGATTGACGCCTCTGCAAAAGCGGCTCGGCAGAGGGCGGAGAGTTATCTTACCTCAAACTGAAACGTGACCACGACCCGACGCATATTTGTCTATTGGTTCCTGCTGCTCGTGGCGGCGTTGGGCGTGGGCGCTGGTGCGTGGTGGCTGTTGCAACGCGAAGAGTCGCGGCTGCTCGTCAGGACAGAGGCGGCGGAAGCGGCGCGACGGGCAGCGGCGGAAGCGCGAGCGACATTGGTCGGGGAAAATGTCGAACTGCTCGTCGGCGATGTGCGTAGTGGGTTGTTGGATACGCTGACGAATTTCGCCGAAGACGAACTCGCTGAGTCGCTCGACGCATGGGAAAGCAGCAACCCGCTCGTGCGGACCGCGTTTCTCGCGTCGTCCACCGGGAGTTTGTTGCGACCCGAAGTAAACGGCGCCGATGACGAGCGACACGGCTTCGTGCGGCGTTTCTCGACATTGTTTCGCACGCAGTCTCCCTGGCGCCGGCCGGAGTCCGCCAAGAGTCGGGCGGACGGTGACACGGAACGCGCGTCGCGCTCGAACGTGGCGGGCATTCAAAGTGCGCGGCGCGAAGTGCAGGTTTTGTCGCAGAATAAACTCTACGTTCCCGCGGAGCGCGCGCGGGGGTCAGGCGCACCGAAGGTCGCATATGCGGATGAAGAATCTCGCCCGCGGGCTCAAACGGGTCTGGCGCGTTCGGGTTGGTGGCCGGTGACGGTGGATGGGCGACTGCATTTGCTCGGCTGGGTCTGGCCAGACGGAACGGCGCGCGTGCGCGGCGTGGACGTGGAGCTGGCGGCGTTGCTGCCGCGATTGGCGGGGGCGCTGCCGCAGGAAGCGGGAGCGGGCGAAGGGTATGTTTTGCGCGATGAAAAAGGCCGCACGATTCATCAAAGCGGAATCGTGCCTATCCAAAATTTGGATACAGCGGTGGCGCGTATTCCGATCGCGTCCGATCTATTGCCGGGCTGGGAAGTGCTCGCGTTTCTCGAGCCGCCCAAGACGAGCAGTTCGCCGTTGTCGTTTTTCTGGTTGGGAGCGCTGCTGGCGGCGGTGCTGGTCCTCGCGATTGTGACCAGTGGCTGGCTTTTGCTCCGGCAGGCGCGGCGCAGCGAAGCCGATGCGGTGCAAAAGACATCGTTTGTCGCGAACGTTTCCCATGAATTCAAAACGCCGCTGACGACGATCCGGCTCTACTCGGAATTGCTGGAGCAAGGACGCGTCGCGGATGCCAACAAGCAGAGCGAATATCTGCGGATCATCGGGCGCGAAACGCAGCGACTCGCGCGTTTGGTGAACAATGCACTGGATTTCTCGCGGCTGGAAGAAGGCCGGAAAAAGTATCAACGAGAAAACTGCGATCTGGTTGAGGAGCTTTCGCGTTTGCTGGATGCGCTGACACCCCGGTTGGCGGAGGCGGGCATGAGGTTAATCCGCAAGCTACCGGAGTCGCCGCTGATGCTGAAAACGGACCGCGACGCCTTGGAGCAGATCCTTCTCAATCTGATCGAGAACGCCTGCAAATACGCCGCGTCGGGTGGTGAACTCGAGGTATCGGTTTCGGCGTATGAGGAGGGCGGCGCAGAGGTGCGTGTGGGCGATCGCGGTCCGGGCGTGCCCGCGGCGGAGCGGGAACGGATTTTTGAAAAATTCCATCGCGTCGATGAATCGCTGACCGCGGAGAAAAGCGGCACGGGGCTCGGTCTGAGTATCGCACGTCAACTGGCTCGCGGACTCGGTGGAGAACTGCGTTGCGAAGCACGTCCCGGAGGCGGCGCGGTGTTTGTGCTCACTTTGCCATGAAAGCGAAAATCCTGATCGCCGAAGATGACGCGAACATCCGCCTGGGCCTGATGGCCACGCTGGAAAGCGATGGCTACGCGGTGACGGCCGCCGCGGACGGCGCGCAGGCGCTGGCATTGTATCCGCAGGACAAATACAATCTGGTGATCCTCGATGTGATGATGCCGAAAACGAGCGGCTATGATGTTTGCCGCGAACTTCGCGCACGAGGAGAGACAGTACCTGTTTTGTTTCTGACCGCCAAAGGCGAGGAGATAGACAAGGTCGTCGGTCTAAAAATCGGCGGAGACGATTACGTGACGAAACCTTTTGGCGTGCACGAACTGCTCGCGCGAGTGGAGGCATTGCTGCGGCGGACGCGCGGACAGGAAACCGCGCTGAACGCGGGCGAGGAGTTGCCGCCCGTGTTTCCATTCGGCGCGGCGCAGATCGATCGACGCAAGTTTACCGCAACGATCGCAGACGGGACGGAGGTCTCGCTGACGGCGCGCGAGCTGAAGTTGGCCGAGGTGTTTGCCGCGCATCCGGACGAAGTGCTCACGCGTGATGCACTGCTCAACGCGGTGTGGGGCGTCGGTTATTTCGGCACCACGCGCACGCTGGATCAGCACGTGGCGCAGTTGCGCAAGAAAGTGGAGCGCGAGGACGCGCCGGCGACGATCGTGACGGTGCATGGCGTCGGTTATCGTTATCGGCCGCCAGCGAAATGAAGAGCCGGGTTGCGGCCGGCGCTTTTTGCGCTACGGAAGGGTTTCTATGAATACCCAAAAAACTCCCGTTTCCTGTTCACGTCGTGATGCCCTCAAAACGCTCGGGGCCGGAGCGGCGATGTTGGGACTCGGTTTGTTCGGCGCGCAACGTCTCGCCGCGCAGACCGGCGGCGATGCTTCCGCGGGCAGTGTATCCAAAAACCTGACACAAGGTCCGTTCACCCTTCCTCCGCTGACCTTCGCTTACGATGCGCTCGAGCCGCACATCGATGCGAAGACGATGGAGATTCACCACACGAAACATCATCAGGCGTACATCACGGCGGCGAACAAGGCGCTGGAAAATCGCGCCGATCTACGCGCGCTCGAAGTGCCGGAGCTGCTGGCGCGTCTCGATCGTGCGCCGGAGGACATCCGCACGGCCTTGCGCAACAACGTCGGCGGTCATGCGAATCACAGCTTTTTCTGGACGATCCTCAGCCCGAAAGGCGGCGGCGAAGCCAAAGGCGCCCTCGGTTCGGCGATCGAGAAACAGTTTGGTTCGTTCGACGCGTTTAAGACTCAGTTCGCCGATGCGGCGGCGAAACGTTTCGGCAGCGGCTGGGCGTGGCTGGTTCTTCGTGGCGAGAAGTTGTCCGTCGAGTCGACCGCGAACCAGGATTCTCCGTTGATGGAGGGCGCCTTCCCGATCGTGGGTCTCGATGTGTGGGAGCACGCGTATTATTTGAAGTATCAGAATCGCCGCGCGGATTACGTGAGTGCGTTTTGGAACGTCGTGGATTGGGACCGCGCCAACGCTTACTACCGTTCTGTGCGTTGAACGTTCGCGTCAGGACACAAAAAACGCCGGGAGGTTTTCCCGGCGTTTTTTTGTTGGTTGGTTTAAAACGAAAAGGCTCGGGCGATTATTCGCTGACGACCGGCACCTGCGAACGCTGCGCGGTCTGCACGGGCAGCGAGTCGTCGCGCGAAGAAGCCTTGGGCTTTTGCGCGAAGAACTCCACGAGGTGGGAGACGTCGGTGTAACCGCGGGCGCGAAGCGTGTCTTCGATGCGGCGGACGACGGCGCGGAGCTCGGCGCTGCTTTCGGGATCGAGCTCGCTCACCTCATTCGTGTTCTTCGACACGATGTGATAGGGCGCGTTGTCGTCGTCGAGCGCGATTTGATACAGGCTGGTGCCGTTGTGGAAGTAGCACAGACGAACGAGGCCGACTTCTTGGAATGCGGCGAGGCAGCGGTAAACCGTGACAAGGTCGCACGCCGAATCGGCGAGGTCGTTGTGAATCTGTTCGATGCTGGCAGGGGCGGTACGTTTGAGGAGGGCTTCGAGAATCGCCACGCGTGGCTGGGTGATTCGCAGGCCGGCGGCTTTTAACCGCGCGCAAGCCAGGTCAAGAGACGCTGGCGACTTGGCGGCTGATACTGACGCCAAGGGGTGGTTCGTCTGGGTGGAAGCGATCATGGGATGAGCAGTGGCTAAGCTAATGCCGTCTAAATGCAATTCTGTAAATACGCTGAGTTGCAAAATGCCACGCGGCGTCCAGCCGGGGAATTGCCCTGTATCTGCACAGTTGCCAGCGGACGGCGGACGCGCACAGTTGCGCCCACACCCATGCAGGACTTGGAGTTTAATGAAGTCGTCGAGTTGATTTGCAAAGAAGACGGTCGCTACGACCGCGCTGCGTACACCTTTATCCGCCAAGGGCTGGATTATACGGTGAAAGAGATTCGCAAAAAGGATGCGCAGAAGTCGCAACGCTCGCGTCATGTGACTGGTCCCGAGTTGCTCGAGGGGCTGCGTCAGTTCGCGTTGGATCAATATGGTCCGATGGCGAAAATCGTCCTCAACTCCTGGGGCATCAAACGCTGCGAAGACTTCGGTGAGCTCGTGTTTAACCTGATTGAGTACAATGTCTTCAGCAAAACCGAGAACGACAAGCGCGAGGACTTCGCCGCCACCTATACGTTTGACGACGCGTTCGTGAAACCGTTCCTGCCAACGAAAAAAACCGCTTTGAGCGGCACCGTGGCGCCGACCTTGGAATCGGCCTGAGCCCGTTCGGCGTCGTCTTTTTTGCACTCGGCGCGGCGATGAAGACGCCGCCGCCGATGCTCTCACTTCACCCATCCGCATGTCCGCCAAGTCCGCTTCCGCCCAGTTTCAATTGCTTGCTCCGTTCTGGAAAGAGCGCGTCGAACGCACCGTTTTGCCAAACGGATTGACGGTGTTGATCAAACCCGACGCTTCGGCGCCGGTGGCGTCGGTACAAGTCTGGGTGAAAACGGGCAGCATTCACGAAGACGCTTATCTCGGCGCGGGGCTTTCGCATTATCTCGAGCACATGCTCTTCAAAGGCACGGAGCGTCGCGAAGGGCGGGAAATCTCGCAGACGGTCCAAGCGCATGGCGGTTATATCAACGCGTACACGACCTTCGATCGCACGGTTTATTACATCGACCTGCCCGCCGAGCATGTAGAGGTCGCGGTGGATTTGCTCGCGGACGCGGTGCTGCATTCGACGCTGCCGGCCGACGAAGTCGCGAAAGAAAAGGATGTGATCCTGCGCGAGATCGACATGGGCCGCGATGAGCCCGACCAGCGTTTGTGGGAATCGCTTTTCGAGACGGCGTTCCGTCAGCATCCGTTTCGGTATCCGATCATCGGATACCGCGATGTTTTCTCGGCGATCACACGCGACGACCTGACGGCGTATTACCGCGCTCGCTACGTGCCGAACAACCTCGTCGTGGTCATCGTCGGAGCCGTGGATCCGGCGCAGACGCTGGCCGCGGTGGAAAAGCATTTCGGCGGCGTGCCGCGCAAACGTCTCGCGCCCGTGACGATTCCCGCCGAGACGGCGCAATTGGCGCCGCGCGCGCTGCATCGTTTCGAAGACGTGGAGATAAGTCGCGCTGCGATGGCCTGGCAGATTCCCGGTATCGATCATCCGGATACGCCTGTGCTCGATGTGCTGGCGACGATCCTCGGTGGCGGCGATAGCTCGGTGCTTTGGCTGGAACTGCGCGAAAAAGCCCGTCTCGTGCATGCGATCGATGCGCATAGCTGGACGCCCGGCAGCGCGGGGCTGTTTACGGTGTCGTTTCACTGCGAACCAGAACGCCGCGAAGCGGCCGAGCGCGCCGTGGAGCGGGTGTTGGCTCGCTGTGCGCAGAAAGGCTTCACCACGGCGCAGATTCGCAAGGCGCAGCAGCAAGCCGTGGTGAGCGAAATCAATTCGCGCAAGACGATGAGCGGGCAGGCGTCGCGACTCGGTGCGGCGGAAGTCGTCATCGGCGATCTCGATTACGCGCGAGTGTATTTTGAGCGCGTGAAGAAGGTCTCGGCGGCGGAGCTGCGTCGCGTGATGAAAACCTATCTCGTGTCGTCGAAACTCACGAGCGTGTCGCTCAATCCCACGTCGGCGAAAAAGCCGTCCGCGACCTCGATCGGTGCGACCGGCGGCGAGGTGAATTTTGAGGAGATCGCGTTGCCCAACGGAGCGCGACTGTTGCTCCAGTCGAATAAAAATCTTCCCAATCTCCACCTGCGCATCCTCTGCGCAGGCGGGCCGATGCACGAGCCGTCCGACCAACGTGGCGCGACCGCGCTTCTCGCGACTTTGCTCACAAAAGACACACGCAAGCGTAGCGCCGCCCAAGTCGCGCAGACGATCGAAGAGGTCGGCGGCGCGTTCCATCCGTTCTCGGGCAACAACAGCTTCGGCCTCGCGCTGGAAGTGTTGCCGACGGATTTCCCGCGCGCGCTCGATCTGTTGCAGGAGGCGTTGTTCGCGCCGGCGTTTAAGAAGACGACCTTCGAGATCGAACGCGACGCGCAGCTCGCCGATTTGCGTCAGGACGCCGACGACGTGGTGACGTATGGCCGGAAGCTGCTCCGCAAAAAATTCTTCGGTGCGTATCCGCTCGCGATCGACGCGACGGGCGACGAAGCGGGTTTAAAAGCGCTTACGCCCGCGGCGCTGGCGAAGCTTTGGAAAAAATACTTCGTCTCGCGCAACGTGGTGCTGGCGGTCGCGGGCGATTTCGAGTTGCGCACGCTCGTGCCGAAACTCAAGGCCTTGCTCGCGCGTGTGCCGAAAGGCGCGTTGCCGCAGACGACCGCGAGCTTTGAGCGTCCCGCGGAGATCGGCGATTTCATCGAAACGCAGCCGCGCGAGCAGGCGGTCGTTTACCAAGCGTTTCCCGGACCGGGCTTAAAAACGACGGACTACTACGTGAGCGAAGTGGCGGACGAGTTGTTCAGCGGCATGTCGTCGCGACTCTTCGAGCGCGTGCGCGAGGAAAAAGCCCTCGCGTATTTCGTGCGCTCGAGTCGCGTGGTCGGGCTGCAAAACGGGATGTTTTTCTTCTACGCGGGAACGAGTCCTCAGCGTTACGAAGAAGTGCTCGCGGAGCTCGATGCGGAGATCGCGCGCGTGCGAGCGGGCGAGATCGAAGAGGCGGAGTTGCACCGCTGCCAGACGCGTCTAAAGGCCGCTCGCAAGATGGGCCTACAGACCAATGCCTCGCGCGCCATGCAGGCGGGGCTCAACGCGCTTTACGGCCAGCCCGTGAACGATTGGCAGAACTACGACGGCTACATCGACGCGGTCACGATCGCTGATCTCCAGCGCTTCGCCCGTACCTATCTGCGCCGCGAATTACGGACGCAGTTGGTGGTAAAGGCGTGATCGCTCTCAACGCGCGCAGGCGCTCACGCCGCGCCAGGGGTTTGCGATACCGTTGCGCTACCACGGCGCTGCGCACTTTATGCCCTTTCGGGGTCCGTCGACTTCGATGCGCTTAGTCGCGGCGGCGGAAGAGGATGAGTCACTGTAAAAATCGACCCGCCTACGGACGGTTTGCGGGAAGCGTTTTTGTAAAAAAGACACGATTTTCTCGGAAAAAATGCTATTTAAATTATTTGTAATCAGAATCTTGGGAAAAATCCCAAGGTAGGCAGTAATAATTGCTTGCATTAATCTCCGGATCGGGGATTCTCCAGATCCCTCCCGCCAAAAACTGTACGTAGAGCTTAGCTCCGTATGGTTTATCGCCCGGCTTCATGCCGGGCGATTTTTTTTGCCCTGACGGGACGTTCCGAAGCACGCGAGGCTCGCCTCGACCTTGTGAGGCTGCGCAGTTTTTGGCGCATGGTTCATCAAGCTGAGATTCGTTTACAGAGCCGCAGCCAAGGTCTCTGGGAAGTCACTAGTCGTCTCGAGGCTGAGTTGGCGCGGAGCGGGATCGAGCGGGGAGTGCTGACGGTGTTTTGCCGTCACACCAGTTGCAGCCTCGTGATCATGGAAAACGCCGATCCGTCGGCGCGGGCAGATCTGGAAGCGTGGTTGAACCGCCTCGTGCCGGAGAACGATCCGCATTTCGAGCACACGCTCGAGGGTCCGGACGATATGCCGAGCCACATCAAAATGGCACTCACGCGTACGTCGGAGACGATTCCGGTCGGCGGCGGAAAACTGCTTTTGGGGACCTGGCAGGGCGTGTTTTTGTGGGAGCATCGACGGGCGCCACACAGCCGCAGCCTGATCGTCACGATTATCGGTGAATAATAAAAAGGCCGCCCCGGCAAAGGGCGGCCTCGAGACTGTATTCAATTTTTGGTTACGCTTTGCCGTTGGCCGCGGGAGCGCAGGCTCCGCAGCCGTTGACGAAGAAGTCGTTGCCCTTGTCGTCCACGAGGATGAACGCCGGGAAGTCTTCCACCTCGATCTTCCAGACGGCTTCCATGCCGAGTTCAGGGTATTCGAGGAGTTCGACTTTCTTGATGTTATCCTTGGCGAGGATCGCGGCGGGGCCGCCGATGCTGCCGAGGTAGAAACCGCCGTGTTTCTTACAAGCGTCGGTGACGGCCTTGGAGCGGTTGCCTTTGGCGAGCATCACCATCGAACCGCCGAGCGATTGGAAAAGATCGACGTAGCTGTCCATGCGGCCGGCGGTCGTCGGGCCGAAGCTGCCGCTCGCGTAGCCGGCGGGTGTCTTGGCGGGGCCGGCGTAATAGACCGGGTGTTTCTTAAAATAATCGGGCAAACCCTGGCCGGCGTCGACGCGCTCCTTGAGCTTCGCGTGCGCAATGTCGCGGGCGACGACGAGCGGACCGTTGAGCAGCACGCGCGTGGTGACGGGATGCTTGCTGAGCTCGGCGCGGATGGCGTCCATCGGCTGGTTCAAGTCGATGCGCACGACATTGTTGTCTTTGAACGTGCGCAGATTTTCCGGGATGAAACGGCCGGGATTGGTTTCGAGTTTTTCGAGGAAAATGCCGTCCTTGGTGATCTTCGCTTTGATGTTGCGGTCGGCCGAGCAAGAGACGCCGAGCGCGACGGGGAGGGAGGCGCCGTGGCGCGGCAGGCGGACGACGCGGACGTCGAGGGCGAAGTATTTGCCGCCGAATTGGGCGCCGATGCCGGTTTTGCGGGCGATCTCGAGGATCTTGTTTTCCCATTCGAGATCGCGGAAGGCGCGGCCGTGCTCGTTACCCGTGGAGGGAAGCGAGTCGTAGTACTTGGTCGAAGCGAGCTTCAACGTTTTCATGCACTGCTCGGCGCTGGTGCCGCCGATGACGAGTGCGAGGTGGTATGGCGGGCAGGCGGAGGTGCCGAGGTAGCTGAGTTTGTCGGTGACGAATTTCTCCAGACCGGCGGGCGTGAGGAGCGCGCGGGTTTCCTGGAAAAGGAACATCTTGTTGGCCGAGCCGCCGCCTTTGGCGACGAAGAGAAATTCGTACTTCGCGCCCTCGGTCGCCATGAGGTCGATCTGCGCCGGCAGATTGGTGCCGGTGTTGACCTCGCGCCACATATCGAGCGGGGCGTTTTGCGAGTAGCGGAGGTTTTCCTTGGTGTAGGTCTCGTAGATGCCTTTGGAGAGCCATTCAGCGTCGTTCACGCCGGTCCAAACCTGCTGGCCCTTTTTGCCGAGTACGGTGGCGGTGCCGGTGTCCTGGCAGAACGGCAGGATGCCGCCGGCAGAGACCTCGGCATTTTTCAAAAGCGTGAGCGCGACATAGCGATCGTTGGCCGACGCCTCGGGATCGTCCAGAATCGCGGCAACCTGCGCGAGGTGTTTGGGGCGCAGGTAGAAAGAGCAGTCATGCATCGCCTGCTGCGCGAGAAAGGCGAGAGCCTCCGGCGTGACCTTGAGGATTTCTTTTCCCTCAAAAGTCGTCGTGGAGACGCCTTCCGTGGAAAGAAGGCGATATTCGGTTTCATCGGCGCCGAGCGGGAACGGGTCCTGATAAACGAACGGGGGCGTAGGCATGGAGGCACGATAGAAGAAAGTTGCGGGGCAAGCGCGAGAAATTCGCGCCGCGAAAGCGGGAATTAGCCGGCGTTGAGGCGGCGTTAAGTTTCACGCAGGCCGTCGATCGACCGAAGCGCGCAGATCACCGGTCGCGGGACAGCCAGCGGGCGAGGGATTTTCGGAGCAATTGGCGCGCGCGATAGAGGCGGGTTTCGACGGCCTTGGGCGTGGCGCCTACGATCTCGGCGATCTCCGCGTGGGACTTTTCCTCGTATTCGAACAAAAGGACGGCGGCGCGCATGTCGTCGGGCAACGCGGCGATGGCCTTGCGGACGGCCTCGGCGCGCTCGTCGCGTTCGGTCGCGGTTTCCGGCGAATCGCGATGGTCGACCGGCTCGGGGGCCTCTTCGAGCGGCGTGGTGCCGCGGCGGCTCAGGCGACGGGCGCGATCGCGGGCGAGATTGAGGGCGATCTGGAAAAGCCAGGTGGAGAAACGGGCGTCGGGCCGGAAGCGCGCGCGGTGTTGATAAACGCGCACAAAGGTTTCCTGCGCGAGGTCGAGCGCATCGAACTCGTTTTGCGTGTGACGGTAGAGGAAGGCGCGAAGCGGCACCTGCCAGCGCAGCATCAAGCGATCGAGCGCTTGGTTGTCGCCGCGTTGGAGCGCGATCATGTCGTCGGTGTCGGGCCCGACGCGCGAGACGACCGTCATTGGGGCTGGGCGAGCGAAGGCTGGGTGGAGGTGAGTTTGGGGCCGACCATTTCCAGGTAACGGCGTGCTTGTTCCGGCGGCATTTGCGCGGCGATGGCTTCGACGTGGGCGCGCGTGGCTTGGGCGCATTCTCGGCTCACGCGATCGAAGAACTCGCGCGCTTCCTTATACGCGGCGCTGTCGGCGCCTTCGTATTTTTCGGTGGCGGTGAGACGCTGCCGGGCTTCCGCGATCATGCCGCAATGCTGCGCGCAAACGGGGGCGTAGTCGGCGCGGATTTTGCGGATGGCGGCGACCTGTTGGTCGTTGAGCGTGAACTCTTGTTTCAACCATGTATCCTCATCGGGGATACGGTTGCGACTGAGCCATTGGGTGACCGCGAAGGCGGCGACGCCGGCGAAGACGATGGCGACGATCAGCGGAAGCGCGCGTTTCATCACGGATGGCGGTGCACGGTGTGCGGCGCGGCGACGATCTGGAAAGGATCGAGCGTGCGCACGTGAGCGGCGGCCATGCGATCACCGCGCGTGAGCGAATCGTACGCGTAGGCGGCGGCGCTGCCGCCAAATGCGGCGAGGGCGACCGCCCAGCACACGGCGGCGCGGAAATTCGCGAAGAACGGCAAAACGCGCGCGGGTGTTTGTTGCGACGATTGATGAATCCGCGACCACACTTCGCTGGCGAAGTCCGGCGCTGGTTCGGGCCGGCGGACGCGCCATTGCTGAAGGAGTCTGGAGAGGGCGCCGTGTTCTTGGTTCATGCCGGTGATACGCTGGGGAAGGAAAGATTCCCTGGCAAATTTCTCTCTTTGCGCGGCTCAAAAAACGTCGCGGGCGATTCAGCCGCTCGCCGGTTTTGGCCCATAAAAAAGGCGAAGCGGGAAACGCTTCGCCTTGCAGGGTCGAGAGAACGAACGATTGGCGCTGCGGTCGCGAACGAGCGCGGCCCTCAGCGGCGCATCGCTCAAACGGTTTCGAGCAATTTGTTGAGGCGCGCGACCATGCGGCTAGGATCTTCGAGGAGACCGGCGGCGATGAGCGCGTTGTCGAGCAATTGCTCCGCGACGAGTTTCGCGCGATCGGCGTCGGACGCGCGGGTTTGTGCGAGGCGCTTGATGACGGTGTGGCGCGGGTTGATCTCGAAGTTCACCTTCACGGGGTCGTCGGGCGTGTTGTCGCCGGGTTTCTTCATCGCTTTCATGAGGCGACGCATGTGCGGGGACATGAACTTGTCGGCATTGGTCGCGAGAACGGGCGAGTTGACGAGGCGATCGCTCGCTTTGACTTCGGCGACTTGCGAACCGAGGACGTCCTTGAGCCAGGAAACGAGATCCTTCACCTCCGATTCGCTGAGCGCGCCTTCGGACTGCGGGATGTCGGCGAGTTTCACGTCGGCGTGATCGGCGGCGATGAGCTTCTTGCCGTCGAATTCGCGGACATTGTTCATCACGTATTCGTCGACGGGTTCGTAGCAGAAGAGCACCTCGAGATTGCGAGCCTTGAAGCCTTCGAGGTACGGGCCGTTTTCGATCGCGGCGCGGTTGGCGCCGAGAAGGTAATAAATTTCCTTCTGCTCGCTCTGCATGCGCGAGACGTAGTCGGCGAGCGACGTGGTTTTGCCGGGCTCGGTGAGCGAAGACTCGAAGCGCAGGAGCTTCGTGAGCGAGTCCTTGTGCGTGAAATCGAGTGCCGCGCCTTCTTTGAGGAAGATGCCGAATTCGGTGTAGAACTCGTTGTACGCGTCGGGCCGGTTTTTCGCTTCGTCTTCGAGGAATTTGATGAAGCGCTTCGTGATGACCTTGTTGAGCTTCTCGATCAACGCACGGTCCTGCATGGTTTCGCGCGAGATGTTGAGCGGGAGGTCTTCGCTATCGACGACGCCCTTCAGGAAACGCAGCCACTCGGGGAGCAGGTCCTTCGGCTTGGCGTCGATGAGGACCTTGCGGCAGTAGAGGGAGACACTGGGCTCGAGGCGCGCGAAGCCGAGTTTCTCGGTGTTTTCCTTCGGGACAAAAATCAGGGCGTTGATTTGCAGCGGAGCATCGGCGCTGAAGTGCAAACGCATGCGTGGCTCGTCGTGCGCGTGAGCCTGGAACTTGTAGAACTCGGTGTATTCCTCGTCCTTGATTTCGTTCTTCGAACGCAGCCAGAGCGCCTGGACGGTGTTGATGCGTTTGCCGTTGAGGTTGATCGGGAACGACACGAACGCGCTGTAGCGCTCGAGGATTTCTTTGACGCGCCACTCCTGGCTGAACTCGGAGCAATCGTCCTTGAGCTGGATGACGATTTTGGTGCCGCGACGTTCGCCGTCGGAAGGTTCGATTTCGTAGCTGCCGGCGCCGTCGCTTGACCACACATGGCCGGGCTCATCCGCGCGCCACGAATGCGAATACACCTTCACCGATTTCGCGGCCATGAACGCGGAGTAGAAACCGACGCCGAACTGGCCGATGAGATTGGCGTTTTTCTGACCGGATTCGCTGAGTGCCTTGAGGAAGGCCTTCGAGCCGGAGTGCGCGATCGTGCCGAGGTTTTCGATAAGTTCGGCGCGGGTCATGCCGATGCCGAAGTCCTGGATCGTGAGAGTCTTCGCCTTGTCGTCGGTCGTGAGGTTGATCTCGAGCTCCAGCTTGTCGTCGAAAATCTCCTTCTCGGTGAGCTGCGTGTGGCGCAGTTTCTCCAGCGCGTCGGAGGCATTGGAAACGAGCTCGCGAATGAAAATCTCCTTCTCCGTGTAGAGGGAGTGAATGACGATATCGAGCAACTGCTTGATCTCGGCCTGGAACTCGAACTTTTGCGGAGTGGTGGTAGACATAGATGGATACGAGTTTTGAAAAGAGCCGCGTATTTTATCGGGTATGCAAATTTAGCAAGAGCTGGAATAAACACGGCGAGCGCGTACGTTGCTCCGATGATGAAAAAAGCTTCGACGTTTCTCCGGGCGACCCTCGCGTGTACGTGGGCGGCGTTGGCGTGCGCGTGCAGTTTCCCATATAAATCTGCAAACATGAACAGCGATAAAACCAAACCCTCCGCGGAAGCGGCCGAATGTGCAGTCGACGGATCGATGTCCGCGTGCGGACTGCCCTCACAAGTCGTGATCGACATGAGCAAGACGCAGGTGCGTCTGACCGACGACGAGTGGCGCGCGCGCCTCACGCCGCTGCAATTTCACGTCGCGCGCAAGCAGGGCACCGAACCGCCGTTTCGCAACGAGTACTGGAATCATCACGAAGACGGCGTGTATTTCTCGGTGTGCAGCGACACGCCGCTTTTCGATAGCCGCGACAAGTTCGACAGCGGCACGGGGTGGCCGAGCTTCACCAAACCGATCGAGCCCGCGTTCATCGGTGTGCAGCGCGACACGAGCCACGGCATGATCCGCGAAGAAGTGCATTGCACGGTGGACGGCGCTCATCTCGGCCACGTTTTCAACGACGGCCCGCGTCCGACCCGTCTTCGCTACTGCATCAACTCCGCGTCGCTCCGTTTTATGCCGCGCAAAGAGTACGAGGCGTGGGTCGCGAAGAACGGCGGCAATACGACTGCGGCCAAATAAGTCGTCGCGCCTGCCTCGCCGCGCGAGTGATGAGACTCAGTCCTTGAGTCGATAGCGTGGCGTTTCGCTGATCTCGAAAAGCTCGGACGGACTGCCCCGCTTTTCGAGCTGACCCTGGCGCAGGATCAGCGCGTCGTCGCAAAGCGACAGGATCTCGTCGGGCGAATGCGTGACGTAGATCATCGGGATCGCGAACTCATCGCGGACGCGCAGCAGATAGGGCAAGAGTCGCTCTTTGAGCGCGGCGTCGAGACTCGCGAGCGGTTCGTCGAGAAGAAGCAAACGAGGCGCGGCGAGCAAAGCGCGGCCGAGCGCGACGCGTTGTTTTTCACCGCCGGAAAGCGTGGCGATGTTGCGTGAGAGGAGCGGGGAAATTTCCAGAACCTCGGCAACGTGTTCGAAACTCAGCCCGGCGGGACGCGGCAGATCAGGTTGAAACCCGTAAAGCAGATTTCGCCGCACGGAGAGATGCGGGAAAAGCGCGCCATCCTGCGGCACGTAACCGATGGCTCGACGCTGCGGCGGCACGCATGTGCGGAGCTCGGTATCGACCAAAATTTCTTCGTCGAAGACGATTCTTCCCGCGCGCGGCCGGCGAAGTCCGGCGATGAGTTCGATGAGCGATGTTTTTCCTGAACCGGATGGTCCGAAAATCGCGGTGACACGCGCCTGAATCACGGCGTCGATTGAGAGCGTGTAGTGCGCCAGCGGCAGCTGCAGGGCGTGCAACGTGAGTTTCATGCGCGGGCGTTTTTTCGGAGGAATCGTTCGCCGAGCCAAACCGCGGCGAAGGCGATGGTGAGCGAAAGTCCGAGCAGCGCGAAGGCCTCGGTGTCGCGTCCGAGCTGCACGAGATGGTAAATCGAAAGCGAGAGCGTGGCGGTTTCTCCCGGGATGTAGCCAGCGACCATGATGGTCGCGCCGAACTCGCCGAGCGCGCGCGCAAACGCGAGCGCGATGCCGGCGACGATGCCGCGAAACGCAAGCGGTAAAGTGATCGTCGCAAACACGCGCGACGGTCCGGCGCCGAGCGAGCGGGCGACGTATTCAAAACGTGGATTCACGCTTTCGAAGGCAACGCGCGCGGTGCGCACCAGGAGCGGAAAGGACATGATTGCAGTCGCGAGCACGACGCCGCGCCAGTTGAAGACGATCTGCCAGCCGAACGTGTTTTCCAAAAATTCGCCGACAGGCCCGCGCCGCCCGAAGAGCTTCAGGAGCAACAAGCCAGTTGCGACCGGCGGGATAACGAGTGGAAGCGCGACAAGTGTTTCGACGATCGATTTCCCCGGCCAGTCGCGTCGTGCGAGCAACCACGCGAGTGCGAGGCCGCCGGGCAGAATCAGCGCGGTGCTTCCCGCCGCGACGGCGACGGTGAACCAGGTGATCTGCCAAAGCTCGGACGACATGCGAAATGACGAAGAACGGAAATGTACGGAAAATGAAGCGCCGAATCGAAACGCACGGTGCGGCGTTCGCCCCACCGAGGGTATCAAGGCATCAACCCGAAGCCGTATTTCTCGAAAGCGCCGCGTGCATCGGGCGACGCGAGGTAGCTGGCGAAACGACGGGCGGCGTCGGCGTGACGCGTGTCTTTCAGCACGGCGAGGGGATACGAAATGCGCGGACCTTCGTGCGCGGGAACTTCGAAGGCGATCTTCACGCGCTTCGAAATCAACGCGTCGGTTTTGTACACGAAACCGACATCGGCATTGCCGGCTTCCACTGCGGCCAGGCATGCGCGGACGTTTTCGGAGGGAAGGATTTTTCCGCGTACACTTTTCAGCAGGCCACGTTGTTCGAGATAAGCGGACGCGTAGATGCCTGCGGGCACGGTGTTCGGCTCGGCGAGCGCGATGCGCCGAATCGCGCGGGAGGCGAGATCTTCGGGCGAAAAAATCGCGGGGCCATTTTCCCGATGCACGACGATGACGAGCTGATTGCTGAGGAAGGCGCGTCGTGTGTCGTCAGCGATGAGGCCCGCGCGCGAGAGATCGTCCATCTTCAGTTCGTCCGCGGAAAAAAACACATCGGCGGGCGCGCCTTCTTTGATTTGCCGCGCGAGCAAACTCGAGGCCGCGAAGTTGAACCGGATTTTATTGCCGCTGGTTTTTTCATAAACGGAGCCGATTTCGCGCAGCGCATCGGACAAACTCGCGGCCGCAAAAACAGTGAGCTCGGCTGCGAGCGCACGCGCCACGCCTGCGACGAAAAGCACGAGAAGCAGCGATCGACGAAGACGTTTCATGAAGGAGCGCGTCGCGAAACTGGTGAGTGCCGTCGCGAGTCTCAACCGCAATGCGGCGGCGAGCATGATTCGTTTTTGGGAAAACGATGATGCGGATTCACGCATCGCGCGGATTTCGCAGTGGCGCGGGATGACGCATGTAGGCAGATTGTCCGCATGAGTTTCGTGCGCATCGAGCACCTCTATGTGTCGGCCGGCCACAATTTTTTCGGGCATCACGGCGCCGACGCCGGCACGTGGCCGACGGAAGCGCGCGACGAAGTCATGTGTGTGGCGGGGAGGGGAATCGCGGGCGATCGTTTCTTCGATTACAAAGAAGACTACAAAGGGCAGATCACGTTTTTCTCCGCCGAGGTTTTTGAAGAGGTGTGTGAGGCGCTGGGATTGTCGGAAAAAAGTCCCGCGGTGGTGCGGCGCAATGTCATCGTGCGCGGCATCGATCTGACCGCCTGGTACGAGCGCGAGTTTGAGCTGCAAGGCGTGCGCTTTCGCGGCATGGGCGAATGCAAACCGTGTTATTGGATGAACTCGGCGTTGGCGCCGGGCGCGGAGGCGGCGTTGCGGGGACGCGGCGGATTGCGCGCGAAGATTTTGACCACGGGGAAACTGCACGTGGATCTCGCGGAGCATGCGCAAGGAATTGCGGCGCGATCGGACGGGACGCGCAACGATGCTTGAAACACCGCCCGCAGGGCGTTGGCTCGCGCGATGGCCAAATGGTATCAATCGGCGCTCGGGCGCCTGCGCGTTATCGGTGTTCTCGAAGGTGTTTCGTTCCTGCTGCTGCTCGGGATCGCGATGCCGCTAAAGTATTTCGCGGGCGAGCCGCGAGCGGTGAGCGTCGTCGGCATGGCGCACGGCGTTCTGTTTATCGCGTATTTGCTCGCGGTGATGCAGGCGGCGATCGAGTACGGCTGGAAACTGAAACTGATCGCGCTGCTGGTGCTGGCGTCGGTGTTGCCGTTTGGACCGTTCATCGCCGATGCACGTTTGCTCCGTCCTCAAAAGGACGCGGCGTGATCGTGTGCTCGGAAAGCGATCGCTGATCGCGTTGATCAAAAAACAGTCTGCAGGCGGACGAGCACCTTCTGTCGCTGATCGGGTTGGGAGTCGGCGTTGAAGAGGAAGTAGTCCATCATGAGCTTCACGCTATCGCCGCCGAAGAAGTAGTTGAGGCCGAGAATCCACGTGTCGGTCGAGTTGCCTTTGATGCTCGTGTTTGGATCGAACGACTCGAAGCGAATCGCGCCCTGCCAGTAGTTGGGCACGAAGGTGTACGCGGCCTGCGCGTGCCAGCCGTCGGCGAAAAACGAGTCCGCGGGCAGATCGCTCTCGGGCTTGAACTGCGTCCGCAGGTATTCGGTCCAGAACTCAAACGCGCCAAAGCTCAGCTGCGTGTCGATACCGAACCCTTCGCGTTGACCTTTGAATGTGTTGTCCGAGAAGCCGCAGTCTTCGAGGGAGACGCGCGTGTCTTTCGACGCGTAGGCACCGGCGCCGACCGTCCAACGGAGAGGGACGCCATCGACTTCAGTGTGTAGTGGAACGCCGGATACACGACCGGCCCAGAGGAAGGAGTCGTTGTCGTTGATGTTGGAGTTCACGCCCGTGCCGTTGAAGATGCCGGTGGCGTATGAAAGACGTTTGTCGAAAAACTCGCCGGCGACCTGTGCGCCGACCTGGCGGTTGAGCGTGAGCCGGTCGTTGGCGAGCGAGCGCTCGATGATCGCGAGGGTGAGATCGTTGGCCAGTTGTTCGTAGCCGAAGGGCGTCTTGAACTGCCCGATGCGAACATTGGCGGCGGAGTGACGCGTCCACGTGACGTAACCGTCGGCCATCTGGGCGCGATAACCGCTGGCATCGCCGAGCGAACCGGCGAACTCGGCATCCACTTTGAAATCGAAGTCGGATTGAAAACGTCCGGCCATCACGAGACGCGCGCGGCGCACGTAGAGACGATTGTTGGCCGCGGTGAAACGGCTGTCGCCTTTATCGAGAAATTCCGCGTGCGCTTGGATGAAACCGCCGAGCGTGACCGATTTTAATTTTCCGGAAGGTTTGATCACCGTCGCGACCGGTTGAGCGACGACAGCGGGAGCAGGCGCTTCGGCGGGGAGACCGGCTTTAAGACGCTCGTTCTGCGCGCGCAGCGCGGATACCTCCTCTTCCAGACGGCGCAGACGCTCCTCGATGGAGGACGAAACGTCCGCGAAAGCCGGCATGGCAATGAGACCCGCGGCGAGAAAACCGCAGAGACGAAGCGGGAAGATGTTCATGGAAGACTTGCAAGATGTATCCACCAGCCAACTACGGCGTGGCGGAAGGTTGATTATGCAAATTCCCGCCGGGCCGCCTTCCGCGTTTTTGCCAAAGCCCCTGCGTTTTTTGCGCGCGAGAAAATTCTCAATTTAGTTCTTGCTTAATTAAGAAACTACTTAATTAATTCGGTCGTGCAAAGTCTCCAAGTCATCGCCGATCCCACGCGACGCCGGATTGTCGAGCTCCTGGCGGTGCGCGACCGGACCGCCGGAGAGCTCGTCGCCGAGTTCGACATGAGCGCGCCTGCGATCTCGCAGCATCTCAATGTGTTGCGCGAAGCGGGGGTGGTGATCACGCGAGCGGAAGGGCAGTCCCGCATTCAGTCGTTGAACCCGGCCGCGTTCGACGAGGTGGAAGCGTGGCTGCACAGGATGCGCGCGGTCTGGTCGAGCCGTCTCGATGCTTTGGAACGTGAGTTGCGCGCGGAAGATACGGCGGACGCCGCCGCGAAGAGGACGAAAGCGACGAAAACCAAAGCGAAGAAAAAAACATCCCCATGAATACCGACGAGAAATACGCCAAGTTTACCAAGCCCACCGAACTCCGCATCGTGCGCACGCTGCCCGGTCCGATCGAACGCGTGTGGGAATATCTCACCGATCCCGTGAAACGCGCGCGTTGGTTTTGCGGTGGAGAACTTGAGCAACGTGAGGGCGGCAAAGTGGTCTTCCACATGGTGCACAAGAATCTCGCGCCCGATGAAGTGCCGCCGTCGAAATACAAGGACGTGCAGGATCCTGGCGTGAGTTTCGAAGGACGCGTCTTGAAGTGCGAAGCGCCGCGACTGCTGGCGTACACGTTTGGCAGCGATGATTCGGAAGTGACCATCGAGCTGACGCCGCAGGGTAAAGACGTGTTGCTTGTGCTGACGCATCGCGTGCGCGGCGCCGAAGAAGAGCGCGAGCTCACCAACTACGCGTCGGGCTGGCACATTCATCTCGATCATCTGGTCGCGCAGCTTGCGGGCACGCCGCGGCCGGGCTTCTGGTCGCTGCATGACAGACTGATTGGCGAATACGAAAAGCGCCGCGCCGCGGAACTAAGGAGCTGATTTTTCGCAGATAGCGGAACGCGTCGTGCCCGTCGCGGACGAACTCCGTGTCCGCTTTTTTGGGTGGATCTGCAGCGGACGCCGTCCTCCGTTCACGTCCGTGATAAAAGGACTCACGGCGACTGCCTTGCTAAAAAATCCCGGCACCTGTCGGGAAACTTAACCGCCAATCGTCATAACAGTGACCGCAAGAAGTCTGTTATGAAAACGCATCCGTTCCCCAAACCGACCGTTGTCACGGAAGATTCAGGGATCGCGGGTCGCCGAGCGCTGATCGGTGAAGAGAAAGAACGAGCGCGCGTGCTTCGCTGGCTGTTACCGGCGGCGCTTATCGCGCTGTTGCCGAAATGTGTGTTGTGCCTGCTCGCGTATTTCGGAGCAGGCACGGCGTTGGGAATCGGCGCATCGGCGTGGTGTCGTGCGACCGACGATGCACCGGTTTCCTGGCACGCAGTGCTGGCGCTGTGCGGCGTGGGGATTTTTTTCGTTTCCGGCGCCATCGGTTTCGTCGCAAGTTACCGCCGCGAACGAAGGCGTACCCCTCCCTTTCTCCCTTTGGAAAAACGATGAAATCATCCCCGTCTCGTCAGTCCACCACCGCATCGAAAACCGCGAAGAAGCCCGTCAAACGTGGCGGCGCGTCGAAACCAAACGCCTTGAAGAAAAACGCCGACGGCGTGGTCCTGCTTTCCGGAGGTAATCCGCAGATAGCGAAAGCGGACGGCGACGCGCCGGTGCAGGCTTACATCAAAGCGATGCCGGGATGGAAGAGCGCGCTCGGCCGTAAGCTCGACGCGCTCATCGTCCGCCAAGTGCCGGATGTGAAGAAAGCGGTGCGCTGGAATTCGCCTTTTTACGGTGTCGAAGGCCGCGGTTGGTTTCTTTCGTTCCACGTGCTCACGCGCTATGTGAAAGTGACGTTTTTTAACGGACGTTCGCTGAAACCGCAGCCGCCCGGCGGCACACCGAAGAGCGGCGAGACGCGCTGGATTGATATTTATGAAAACGAGGCATTCGACGAAGCGCAGTTCGCCGACTGGGTGAAACAATCGTCGGCGTTGCCCGGTTGGAGCGGAAGCTGAGCGCAGTGGCGCGGATCACGCCCGTGTGACGGGCCAGGCGACGAACAGCAGCAGGATCGCGACTCCCGCGAGCAGACCGGTCCACAACGGCCATGGCTTTTTCGATGAGGCGATGACGACCAGCCATTTCCAATTGAGCAGCAGATGGAGCACGACGAGGCCGATCACGCCATAAGAGATCCATTCGTGCCACTCGCCCCATTCGTGACGATTGAGTCCGAGAAAGGACAGCGCGTGTCCGTCCCGTCCGCGGTGAAGACGTTCTGCGAGCAGCCAGCCGGTGCCTGCGAGAAAGCACCCGGCCAAGTAGAGTCCGATGTTCACCAGCCGCATCGCGGTATTCTTGTTGGGAATATTCATGACAACGATTGGTGACGCCTGAGGCCGCGTTGGGTCTCGCAGGAATGCGCGGGGGACCGTGTTTGAAAGCGGGCTTATCCGCGGGGCGCGATTTTCCCTGCGACGCAAGATGTGCGCAGGCATCCATGGTGAGCGGAGGATTTAGGCGCGGGCGAAAACGTTGCGGAAAACGCGTCTCTCGAATGGAAAAACGTCGCTGGGCGATGTACTACGAAGGGCTTGCGCCGGTTTGCATGCCGCATAACCGGCGCGGCTGATTTTTATGAGCAAGCCTGTTTGTTATTCCACCAAAGCGTATGCGACCACCGGCGCGGTTTCGCCGCTGGCAGCCACCACGATCGAGCGTCGCGAACCGCTCGCCAACGACATCCAGATCGAGATCGAGTTTTGCGGGGTTTGTCACTCGGACCTGCACTTCGCGCGCAACGAGTGGGGCGGCACGCATTATCCCGCGGTGCCGGGTCACGAGATCGTCGGACGCGTGACGAAAGTCGGCCCCGACGCGAAGAAGTTCAAAGTCGGCGATCGTGTCGGCGTCGGTTGTCTCGTCGATTCGTGCCGTACGTGTCCCGAATGCCGGGAAGGTCTCGAGCAATTTTGTCCGGAGATGGTGATGACCTATGGCAGCCGGGACAAATATCTCGGCGGCAGCACGCTCGGCGGCTACGCGCAGAGCATCGTGGTTCGCGAAGAATTTGTGCTGCGCATTCCGGAAAATCTCGATCCGGCCGGCGCGGCTCCGCTGCTCTGCGCGGGCATCACCACGTATTCACCGCTTCGTCACTGGAAAGTCGGACCCGGTCAGAAAGTCGGCGTCGTGGGACTCGGTGGACTCGGTCACATGGCGGTGAAATTTGCCCGCGCGTTCGGAGCACATGTGGTTCTTTTCACGACGTCGCCCAATAAAACCGAGGACGCGAAACGGCTCGGCGCGCATGAAGTCGTGATCTCGAAAGACGAGAAACAAATGGAGGTGCACGCGGGCACGTTCGATTTCATCCTCGATGCCGTTTCGGCGAAGCACGACATCAACGCCTACGTGAGTCTGTTGAAACGCGACGGAAACCTGACGCTCGTCGGCGCGCCCGACAAACCGATGGAAGTCGCGGCGTTTCCGTTGCTGCTCAAGCGGCGCTCGTTCTCGGGATCGCTGATCGGCGGATTGCCCGAGACGCAGGAGATGCTCGATTTCTGCGGAAAGCACGGAATCACGAGCGACATCGAGATCATCCGGATGGATCAGATCAACGAAGCCTACGAACGCATGCTGAAGAGCGATGTGAAGTATCGCTTCGTGATCGACATGAAGTCGTTCAAATAGCGCGGTGAAGCGGGAGACCGGCGGCTCGCCGGCTTCGCGCTCATTGCCGGCCGGCGGCCGGCGCTCCTTTGCGATAAGAGGAGCGGACATTGCCGGCTTCGTGCGTGAGTCGCCGCCGGCGCTCCCATCGAGGGCAGGGGCAATGCTCCGCATTGCCCGCTGCACCGCGCGTATGCCTCTCAGATCTTTTCGCCGACGAGGCCGTTTAGATACACTTCGAGATTGGTGTATCCGGTATTTCGATACGGCTTGGCGCCGTCGGTCGGGTCTTTCGGATCGAAACCGTTGGCAAGTTCCCAGGCGTCGGGCATGCCATCGCGGTCGGTGTCCCAATCGGCCGGACGATGCACGACGGGATAATCGTCCCAGCCGCCGACATCGTCCTGCGAGTCGGGCAAGCCGGGCAGGCCGGTTGTGCTGCCTTTGTATTTATAGGTGCCCTTGCGGGTCTCCTCGAGGATGCGCTGATCGTGCGGATCGAGTGCGGGGAAATTGCAGCCGACGTTGGCGAGCACGTCTTTGTAGGCTTCTTCCGCCGTCTGCGTCTTCACGTAGGATTCGAAGAAAGGTTTATCGGACCACGGGCTGTAATCGGTCGGCAGTTTGCCGCCGCGCTCGGTCGTGGCGGTGCGGCCCTTCTCTTGGTTTTTGAGGCCGAAGTGACCGGGCATGACATTGCCGGCGAAATAATAACGCTGGCTGCCGGGGAAGCCGCCGTACTGCGCGTTGAGCGCGTAGAAGTATTTCGTGGCGGGGCCGGGCTTGTAGTAGTTGTTCACGAAATTCACTTCGTGAGCCCCGCCATCGGTCGCGCGACGCGCCCAGTTGTACACGACGTTGTTCCGGATATCGAGACGGCCGGCGTACTTGTTGTCGGGTTTGCTGAGACCGCCCGCCATGCTCCAGTTGCGGCCCGCGTTGTGCGCGAGAAGATTGTGGTGAAAGCTGCCGACATCGCCGCCGATGCTCGCGGCGTATCCGTGCTGTTTGCCGGGCGGATATTTTTTGTGACCGGCGGCGTTGAGCGCTTCGGAGATGAGCGTGCGCTGGAGCGTGATGTTTTTTGCGCCGCGCGAGCTGAATGCTTCGTCGAGCGTCCAGCTGATCGAGCAGTGATCGATGATGCAGTTGTCGGCCGAGGCGAGACCCATGCCGTCAAGCGTCATGCCGGACGTGTTGCCGGGGCGGACGCGGATGTAGCGGATCACCACATCGCGCGCGCCGAGGACGCCGAAGTTGTAATTGCTGATGCAGATGCCGAGTCCCGGCGCGGTCTGGCCGGCGATGGTGAGCTCGCCATTGTTTTTGCGCACGATGAGACGCGATTTGA
This sequence comes from uncultured Opitutaceae bacterium, assembly GCA_937958045.1. Classification (GTDB taxonomy): domain Bacteria; phylum Verrucomicrobiota; class Verrucomicrobiia; order Opitutales; family Opitutaceae; genus Nibricoccus. The sequence goes on from CALFXL010000003.1 coordinate 38,840, forward strand.
GTTCGATGCGACCGGAGACTTCGAAGACGACCGTGCGCGGTCCCTCGGCTTCGACAGCGGCGCGCAAGCTGCCCGGGCCGCTGTCGTTGAGGTTCGTCACGGCGATGACGCGACCGCCGCGTCCGCCCTTGGCGAAACGGCCATAACCTTCGGCCGTGGGGAAGGCGAGCGTTTGGGGAGTGGCGTCAGCGGCGAACACAGCCGACGAGAGAGCGAGAGCCGTGGAGGCCAACGACAGGCGGAGAGATTTCATGGGTGAAAAAGAAAGGCGTATGATAAGCCGGAGAACATTACGCCTTCGTGATTGGCTTCATCGACGCGAGCTAATCGTTGGAGAAAAACGCGCCGGGAGCGCCGGCCGCTGGCCGGCTCCTCGAGAAACTGCCGGCGGGCCGCCGGCGCTCCCAGCGCTCCCGTCCGACGGCGAGCCAGGCGCGAGAAGCGACCCAACTGTTAGGGCCAAGCTTGCGGTTGAACTGAGGAGCGGGCGCTTGTTTTGTCGGCGTTTCCCCACGCTCCACCCCGAGATGAAACGCCAACCGATTCGATCTGTCCTGATGCGTGGCGTCACGCTCAGCGCACTCCTGATTTTTTCCACGACCATGTCATTTGCGGAAACAACCGACGCGCCACGCTGGCAGCGCGGCGTCGAAGGCCAGCGCAAGGCCGATCTCGGCGACGGCACGTTGCTCAATCCGATCCTCGCGGGCGACCGGCCGGATCCCACGATCCTGAAGGACGGCGACGATTATTACATGACGTTTTCGTCGTTTAATTCGTATCCGGGCATCGTCCTCTGGCACTCGCGCGATCTCGTGAACTGGCGGCCGATCGGTCCGGCGCTGCGCAAGAACATCGGCACCGTGTGGGCACTCGATCTCTGCAAACACGACGGACGTTACTACATCTACATCCCCGCGATTCCGCCCGATAAACCGTGGTCACTTTTTGTGATCTGGGCCGACAAGATCGAAGGGCCGTGGAGCGAGCCGATCGATCTCGGCATCGAAGGCTGCATCGATCCGGGGCATGCGGTGGGCGAAGACGGCAAACGGTATCTTTTTGTGAACGGCATCCGCAAAATCCGGCTGACCGATGACGGCCTCGCGACCGACGGGAAACTCGAGCCCGCGTACGATCCGTGGCGTTATCCCGAGGATTGGGTGACGGAAAATTTCGCGCCGGAGGGTCCGAAACTCTTTCGCCGCGGCGAATGGTTTTATCTCGTGACGGCGGTCGGCGGCACGGCTGGACCGGTGACGGGACACATGGTGATCGCGGCGCGTTCGCGTTCGATTCATGGCCCGTGGGAACATTGTCCGCACAATCCGCTCGTGCGCACGCAATCGGATCGCGAGCCGTGGTGGTCGCGCGGACATGCGACGGTGCTCGAAGGACCGGGCGGCGATTGGTGGATGGTGTATCACGGCTACGAAAATGGATTTCGCACACTGGGCCGGCAGACGCTGTTGGAGCCGATCGAGTGGACGGACGACGGCTGGTTTCGCGCGAAGGGCGGCGATCTCGGGAAACCGCTGGCGATGCCGAAAGGCGGCGAAGCCGTGCCGCACGGGCTGGCGTTGTCGGACGATTTTTCGAGCAATAAATTCGGCGTGCAGTGGGCGTTTCACGATCCGAGCGCGGACGAAATGAAGCGCGTTCGTTACGGCGAAAAATCGCTCGAGCTCGCGGGCGAGGGCGATTCTCCCGCGACCAGCTCACCGCTGACCTGCATCGTGCCGGATCGCGCGTATCAGGTCGAAGTCACGATGGAGTTGGTGGGCGACGCGGAAGGCGCGTTTTTGCTCTACTATAATCCGAAGGCTTTCGTCGGAGTCGGTTTCACCGGCGAAAAAGCGAAGACGTATCAATACGCCACGACGGAGGATTGGGCGAGTGTGCCGCTCAAAGGACGCACGGTTCGCGCGCGCATCACGAACGACCGAAACGTCGTCACGTATCACTACTCGCTCGATGGCGGCGCGACCTGGCGGCTGCATCCCACGCGCATGGAAGTCTCTGGATTGAACCACAATGTCTTCGGCGGGTTCCTGAGCTTGCGCGTGGGCATTTGTGCGATGGGCGCGGGGAGCATCCGCTTGAGCGACTTCACGTACCGCGCGATCGAAGAGACGCCGTAAAGCAGCCCTCGGGAGCGCCGACGTCCCCGTCGGCAGAATCGTCGCGAGCTGATCAGGACGCTGGCGCCTCCGTCTTCACTCGTTGCTGTGAAAATAGACGCAGTAGTTTTCGTCGGCGATTTCGTGGAGCGGCTTGAGCGAGAAACTGCCTTGCTGCGTGCGCAGGGAATAATGTCCCGACTGCCAGTCGCGGCCTTCGATGTATTGATGTTCGTACTGCGGGACGAGGCTGCTGCCGGCATCAAGCGCGGGCTCGATGTTACCGATCGCCGCGAGCACAATCGGACCATCGAGCAGAGCGAAACGCTGTGGATCGCCGGGCAATGGTTCGCGGGTGATACGTTTCGCAAATGAAACGTTCACGATGGTCGATCCGCTCCAGGTTCGGTCGATTTCGATGAAACCGTTTTTCGAAACACGCGCCTCGACGGCGGCTCCATCGATGATGACTGCGCCGGTTTCAACCGCCCATGCGGGTTGGCGAATGCGCAGCGTCCAGCGGGTGGGTTGATCGGTGAAGATCGTGAGCGCGAGGGCGAAGCGCGTGGTTTCTCCGTCGGCGGAAAAATTCGCGATCGCGGCGCGGTCGTCGTTTTTTTGCGTGATGCGGATTTGTTGTCCTTCGTCGCCGAAAACGAGCTGCGACGGGATGAACTGCGTGATCGCGACGCCGTCGGCGGAGTGTTGATAGATCAGCTCTTCGTACATGGCCTGCGCTTGCACGAGCGTGCCGTGGCAACACCAGAAATCGTGTCGCTCGGAGCCCCAGACTTTTTTCGCGCCGGGTTGCAGTGGCAGGAAATAGGCGATCATGCCGGTGTGCGGGTTTTGCTGGGCGAGCACGCCGTTGTAGAGAGCGCGCTCGATGTAGTCGGCGTAGCGCGCGTCGCCGGTCCAGCGCAGGAGAAACTGCGCGACGCGGATCATATTATACACCGTGCAATGCTCCTGCGTGCGGCTGCCGAGGAAGCGGCCGAACTGTTGCGACGGAATCCAGAATTCCCCCGCGTTGTTTCCTGTCGTGGCGAACATGCCGCGTTTTTCCACCGCTTGTTTCCAGAACGTTTCGACGATCTCGCGATAACGCGTGTCGCCGGTGATCTCGTACAAACGCGCGGCGCCGTGGATCCACGGAATGCTCGCGTTGGCGTGGTCGTTGGAAAGCGGATCGCCGCCGGCGAGCAGATCGCGAAAGAGATCGGGCATCGCGTAGCGTGCGGCGAGGCGCAGATAACGCTCGTCGCGCGTCGTGTCGTAAAGATCGGCCCAGAGTTCCAACATGCCGGCGCATTCGCCGCCGTAAACCGCTGCGCCGCGTCCGTCGCGGATGTTGATTTCGGTCCAGGTGTAGAACCAGTCGGCGGAATTTTTGAGCACGGCCAGCGCTTCGGGATCGCGCGTGAAACGCCAGGCGTCGAAGAGCCCCATCATGGTTTTGTGGAGCGTGTATTGCGGCGACCAGATCGGTCGCTTGTCGACGAGGACCGCGAAATATTTTTCGGGAATGGAGCCGACCCATTTGCCGTGATTGAGGTGCTGGCAGCGTTTCAATTCCTGCACGGCGCCTTGTACGCGCGCGGCGAGAAATGGATCGCGGTCGAGCGCGGCAAATTGCGCGGCAGCGGAAAGCCAGTGTCCGGCGAAATGTCCTCGCAACTGACAATGCGGCGACTCCCAGCCTTGGTGCATGTCCTCGTAAGGACGATCGATGCGCACGCCGGCTTCGAGCAGGTGGTTCTGGAGGATGTTCTCGGTTTTGAGGCGGAGAATATACGCCTTCGTGAGTTCGCGACGTTCGCGAAAAAGTCCGGGCAGCAAAATGACGTTGCCGGTGCGCGTGGCCGTGAAGTGAGGAACGGGCGGCTGCGCGCTGAGGCGGAATGTTTGTTCGCCGGGATATTCGCGGGCGCTGTGACTTTGGATGGCTTGTGCCGGCATGACGGCGGCGGAAACGGTGAGTGCGGGCATGAGTCGGAGGAAGAGACGAAGAGCAGGTGATGAGGAGCGCATGGGGAGAGGCGCGGGCGGTTGTTGGCAGTTGCTTCCGCCGCGGTGCCCTCATTTAAGCAGACCGTTTTCCCGATGCCAATTCGTCAGGCCCCCGAGTTTTTTCGCGAAACCCACATCGTCGGCCGGCGGTGTCGCGAGAGCATGTTGGACAGCGAGCACTTTCCGGTGCTGCGCAACGCGCCGTTCATCTGGGTGGGGCATAGTGTGCTGTGGCCGCCGTATCGCATGGTGCGGCTGCGTTCGGTGCACAGTCATGTTGTCGCGTGTGTGAGCGGACGCGGCCGCACGCTTGTCGGCGGGAAATCCATCGCGTGGAAACCGGGCCAGGTGTTGCTCGCGCCGGTGGGCCTGCATCACGCGTTCGAAGTGGACGGCGCGGGACCATGGACGATCGCGTGGGTTTTTTTCGACGACACGGAGGCGGCGCCGGTGCTGCAAAACCGGCAGGCGGAGTTGATCGATGCGGATGCGGGGGAGTTTGTATCCATTATTCGGATGCTGACGCGCGAGGCGGCAGGCGTGGCCAAGCCTCCGGTGATGGAGGCGCTGGTAACGCTGCTCGATGCGAGTGCGCGACGACTTGCCGGTGTGGAGTCGGTGGACCTGCGACTCTCGCGGGTGTGGGGCAAGGTCGAGGCTGATCTGTCGCGCGCGTGGACGGTCGCGGACATCGCGAAGCTCGCGAACATGAGCGAGGAACACCTGCGACGGCTTTGCCAGGCGAATTTCCAACACAGTCCGATGCAGCATCTGACGCATCTGCGGTTGCGGCGCGCGAGCACGATGCTGCGTTCGACCCCTGCGCGAATCGACGAGATCGCCGAGCGCACGGGCTACGGCTCGGTGTATTCGTTTTCGACAGCGTTTCGCCGCTGGAGCGGCGTGCCTCCGGCGCGGTTCCGACGCGGTTGAGCGACGCACGCGAGAGCAGCGAAAACTCCCGTGAAAACGTGCGGCAAAAAATTCTGTCTGCGCGCTCGCGGTGCCGTTGCTTGCGGCTGACTCTTGTTTCCCGTTCAACCCCAGATCCCGTCATGCGTTTTTGTGTTGTTCCGATGGTCCGCACTTTTGTCGCCGCAGTGATCGGCGCCCTTGCATTCGTGAATGCGATCGCCGCGGCGCGGCCGGCGCAGTTTCCCGCGCCCGGCAGTACCGGCGTCAATCCCGACACCCGCCTCGTCCTCACGTTTGCAGAACCGCCGGCGGTCGGCTCGTCCGGCCTCATTTGCATCTACGACGCGGAAGGTATGCAACTTGTGGATACGCTCGATCTGAGCATCCCGGTCTCGCCAAATCCATCGGGCCGTGCGCCCGCGCGCAGTGGCGGCGGTGTCGCGACGGCACCGCGCGTGACCATCGATCCCGATGCCGTTTATCAGAAAACGAGTTTCGACGGTCTCGAGTTTTTCTTCCGGCCGATCATCGTGCGCGGCAACGTTGCGACGATCCATCCGCACAACGGCGCGCTCAAGTACGGCCGCACGTATGTCGTGAAGATGGATCCGTCGGTGCTCGTGCCGGCGGAAGGCGAGGGCGCGTTTGCTGGGTTCACATCCGACACGGATTGGGTGTTCACGACGAAAGCCGCGCCGCCGCCGGCGGATGCGACGCGTGTGGTGGTCGCGGCGGATGGTAGTGGAGATTTCAATACCGTGCAGGCGGCCATCGAGTTCTTCCCCAAGAAGCCCGAAAAGCGGGTCACGGTTTTCATCAAGAACGGCTACTACGAGGAACTGGTTTCGCTCAGCGATCGCGCGAATCTCACGATCCGCGGCGAGGATCGTGACAAGGTGCAGGTCGGCTATGCCAACAACTCCGCGTTTCAGCCGGGGCGACGCTGGGCGTTCTCGCTCATCAACTGCTCCGATATCCAGCTCAGCAATTTCACGATCAATAATTACTTCATCGGCCAGGCGGAGGCGTTGATGGTGCGCGGCGAGAGAATCATCGTGGACCACATGACGCTGAACGGCTCGGGCGATGCGTTCACGGCGTACGGCACGGTTTATTTCGCGGACAGCCTTCTCACCGGCCACGGCGACACGGTGCTCGGTTACGCGGCGGTTTATTTTCTTCGCAGCGAAATCCGTTCGCACGGTCCCATCACGTGGACACGCACGCCCCAGGGCAGTCATGGAAACGTGTTCGTGGATTGCACGTTGATCGGAATCAACGAGCCGCTGCCGTGGACGGTGACGGAGGCGAACCCGGCCGGGAGGATCGTGAAAGCGCCCTTTGCCCGACTGCCGCGCAACAATTCGCCTACGGCGACGGCGACGAATTTTCCCTACGCGGAGATGGTCTTGATCAACACGAAGACCAGCGGCATCCCGCCCGAGGGCTGGGGGCCGATCGAGGAAGCGCCGGGCTTCGACAGCTCGAATGTGCGCTTCTGGGAATACAACACGATGGACCTCGACGGCCGCCCGGTTGACGTCTCGCAGCGTCATCCGGTGTCCAAGCAGCTCACGATGGAGAACGACGCGGAGATCATCGCCAACTATCGCGACCCGGCGTTTGTGCTCGGCGGTTGGGTGCCCGTGGTCGAGCCGTGAATGCGCGGTTACGGGCCGAAGGCGTTCACGGCGTGCGCAGCAAAGTAGCTCGGTTTAACCCGCCACCTGCGGTTCGTGATTGGGATCGATGATCGGCTTGGGCGTGGTCGGACCGGTGTCATTCACACGCACGGTGCGCGCGAGCACGATGCTGAGCAGTCCGAATCCCACGGCGATCCAGCCGAGATAGTTGAAGTGGAGCAGGTGGCCGTTGGGTTGTTTGGTCACGATCCATCCGCCGAGCGTCGTGCTCACACCCGATACCAGATCGCGCGTGCAACTGGTGAGGCTTAAAAACGCACCGCGACGCGACGACGGCACGGCGAGCGTCACGATGGCTTGTCCGGGCACAAAACGTCCGCTGCCGAAGGTGAAGAAAAGTCCGACAATCGTGAGCGTGCCCCACACGGGCAGCGCGCCCGCGTTGGCGATGACGAGGATGATCAAACACGCCGCGATGACCATGTAGGTGAACACGCGCTGGCGTCCGTGACGATCCGCGAGCCGTCCCGCGTAAGGCGCGGTCACGACGCTGGCGACACCGCCGATCACATACACGAGCGAGAGGTATTTTTCCGGCAGCGCCAGGTCGCCGACAAAATGCGCCGACAACAACGGGATCACGCTGAAGTGACCGAGCACCATCGCCGCCATGAAGACGATCGCGCGTCCGGCGTTGGCATCGCGCAGCAGTTCATTGAATGCCGCGCCCTTGTTCGAGCCGCTCGCGAGATGTCCGCGCACCGGCGGGATGAAACGAAAGGCGATTCCCCACACCACCGCGGCAAACGCGGCGATAAACGTGAACGGCGAACGCCAGCCGAAGCTCTGCGCGAGTTGCAGGCCAACCGGCACGCCGACCGACGCCGCCACGGCAAACGCCGTCATCACGATGCCGATGCCCGACGCCCGACGCTCGGGCGGCACGATGTCGCTTACGATCGCCAGACACAGCGAACCGGAAATACCGCCGAAGGCGCCACCGATGGCGCGCGCGATGAGCAAGGCGTGGGCATTGGGCGCGAGTCCGCAGAGCAACGTGGCTACGGTGAACCCCGCGTACACCCACAGCATCAAAGTGCGACGATCGAAACGATCGATGAACGGCGCGCTCAACAACCCGACCACGCCCGCCGCGATGGAGTAGGCCGCGACCAATGCGCTGAACTGCCCGGCTCCCAGATCAAGTTCGCGCATCAACTGCGGCGCGAGCGGCATCATGACCATAAAGTCCATGATGTGTGTGAATTGGACGGCAGCTAGCACCAGCAAGATGGCGCGTTCGGACGGACGGCTAGGCATAGGAAGGGCCGGCAGTTTTACGACGCCGGCTCCGTCCGCAACTCGCCAGCTCGGTTAATTGCCCCGCAAAATTTCCACGAAGTGTACTCGAAACGCGCTGCACCACAGAGGCGCAGAGAGCGCGGAGGAAGAAATGAAGGATGTCATAAGCGGGTGCGCATGGTTGAGGTTGCTTGCCCGGATCGACCTCCGTGTCCTCTGTGTCTCCGTGGTCCAAAACCCACGCCTCGAACCGCGCGCGCTCCATGCCCCTTCATCGCAAAAAGATTTTCCGTCCACCGCCCCCGCCGCCGACCACGATTTACGTGCGACCGGGCTATAATCGTGTGCTGGCGGATGAGTTCATCGCGTTGAAACAAAAGCGCGTCGGCCTCGTCGCAGACAAGGTCGAGGCGCACAGCCAGGGCGATCTCCGCGAGAACTTCGGCTTCAAGGCGGCGAAGGAAGCGATCCGCGCGGTGGACCGGAAGATGTTCGCGCTCGATCGCTTCGTGGCGCGCAACACCTTCATCGAAGTCGATCCCGCCGCGTGGCTCACCAAACCCACCGCCACCGTGCAACTCGGGCATGTGGTCACGCTCGAAAAACAGGACGTCGCGACGAAACGAAAACACCGTTTCACCTTTCTCGTGACGACCTACGGCGAAACCGCGACCGACGAAGAATCGGGCATCGAGTGCCTGCCGCACACATCGCCGCTCGCGGTGGTGTTGCTCGGCCTCGCGCCCGGCGTGCAGACGAAAGTGATGCTGCCCGCCGGAGAATCGCTGCTCACCGTGCTTCCCATCCGCAATCCGACGCAGGCCGAACTCGACCGCCTGCTCATGCCGATCAAACCGCCGGAGATTGAGGACGAGGAGGAATAAAGCGGGCGGTTGGTCACAGAGGGCGTGCGGTGCGTACGCGGAGGGCACAGGAGAGCGCCATGTAGGCGTTGTCTCACGTCAGCGATCATGGCTGAGCAGGCCCTTGCACTGGTGATCGCAAGTCGCATAGTAGCGGCCATGCGCGAACTCGTTTTTGAAGTCACACAAGAGGCGGATGGAGGTTTTGTCGCCGAAGCGCTTGGTGAAGGTGTCATCACACAGGCCGACACTTGGGATGAGTTGCGGGTCAATGTGCGCGAAGCTGTCGCAGCTTATTTTTTTGATCGTCCGGCACCTGAGCGGCTGCGTCTGCATCTGGTGCGAGACGAGATCATCGCATGAGGATTCCGCGCGACGTTTATGGTCGCGACTTGGCGGACGCGCTCTGCCGCGAGTGGGGTTACCGTGAGGTCAACCACGTCGGCAGCCATATCATTTTGGAAACAGACTCGCCGGTGCATCACCGCGTTTCAGTGCCCGCGCATAAACCGCTTCGCTTGGGAACGCTCAGTGCGATTTTGCGACAAGTAGCGACCGCGAAGAAGGTCACGCGCGACGCCATTTTAGACACCTTGTAAGGCGCTCGTCGTGAAGCGCGCCCCGGTCTCGCGGTTGATCAGGTCAATCTGCGCGGCGGTAGTGCATGGCGACGGCGCCGCAGCGGAGGGGTTTGGCCGAGAGGAGTTCGAGCTTTCGCGTGTGGGGCAGGCCGGTTTGATAAAGGGTCGGGCCATGACCGGCGATGCGGGGATGGACGAGGAATTTATATTCATCGATCAACTCCAGCCGGTCCAATTCGGTCGCGAGTTGGCCGCTCCCGATGAGCACGCCAGCCGGGGTCGCGTCTTTGAGTTGCTGCACGCTCGCGCGCAGATCGCCGGTGAGGTGATGGCTGTTGGTCCACGGGAAAGCGTTCCGCGTGGAAGACACCACGTACTTCGGTTTTGCCTCCAGCTTGACGGCCCACTCGCGAATCGCCGGTGGTGCTTCGACCTCGCCGCGCGCGACGGCCGGCCAGTAGCTCTCCATCATTTCGTAGGTGACGCGGCCCCACAGCATCGCGCCGTTGTCGTCCATGAGGCGGGTGAAGAAAGCATGGGTTTCCTCGTCGGCGATTCCTTCCTGGTGATCGACGCAGCCGTCGAGGGTGAGGTTGAGGCTGAAGGTGAGGAGGCCCATGCGGTGAATTTGGGTGTGCACTTCCGGCGTGTCCAGCGGGGCGGAGAGGCTCGGAGGAGTGTTTAATCGCAAAGACGCAAAGGGGCGAAGGACGGAGCGAAGGGGCCAAGGTTTTATCTGAACTTGGCGGCAGTTCTTAGCGCCCCCGCTTCTTGGCGTTTCACTCAGTCGCCGGCGTTGCGGTCATGTGAAAGAGGCCCCAGCCGTGGCCGTCGGGGTCGAGGAAGCTGTGCGTGTACATGAAGCCGAAGTCCTCCGGCTTGTCGTAGGTCGAGCCGCCCGCGGCGAGGGCTTTGGCGACGAGAGAATCGACCTCCTCGCGGCTCTCGCAACTGAGGTTGATCAGGACCTCCACCGCCTGAGTCGTATCGCAGACCGCCTTGGGGGTGAATTCGCGGAACTTGGCATGCGTGCCGAGCATGACGGAGATCGTCTCGCTGATGACGACGCAGGCGCAGCCCTCGCCGGAGAACTGAGGATTGAGCGGGTACCGCGAAGACTACAACCACCAGCGCCCCTACAGCTCGCTCGATAAAATGACCCCGGCCGAGTTCGCCCGGCGCGCGAGCCCCCATGGGGGCTCCTGTCCACTGACCAATCCTCCCCTTGCCTCATCCTCACTGAATACTACAACCCAATCACCCACCCAGGACTCTCTCTGAAATCCCTCCAGCCTGTGGGGTCAGGTCACACGAACTAACCCGGCGATGGATTTTTCTCCTGCGACGCTAAGTGGTTTTTCCCTCCGAAAGACTAACAGCTATGAAGTGAAGGATCACTTCAAGCGCATCAAACACGGCCACCAAGTTTCAGTGAATGCCTTGGTCATGACTTTTCCGACGTTTGATTCTGCAGCTTCATTCCAAATCGATTATCGTGTGACAGCTGCGAATATGCCCGTGCCACTGACCGGAAAATTGAATGTGAAAGTGGTGAAGTAGTCGGCAACGCAGCAATGTACGCCAAGCGAAGGCTGAAAAAGGAAGGAAGCATTGACGGTCAAAGTTGATAGGCGCTTGTGAGCTAGGCGCATCGTCTCGATGAAAGGCTTCGCCCATCAACACCGCGCGGCCGGTTGGCTTCGCGGCATCTTTGTTTTCTCTCCGTCATGATCTTTTCCCCTCGTTCGAGCCTGCGTGTGACGCGGGTGTGGTTGTTGCTTGTTTCCGTCGTTGTGCTGCGTGCGCAGGGTCCGGGCGATGCGTTGGAGAGTGGGTTTCGTTCGCCGCCGGAGGCGGCGCGGCCGCGGACGTGGTGGCATTGGACGATGAGCAATGTCACGCAGGCGGGCATCACGAAGGATCTCGAGTGGATGCAGCGCGTCGGGCTCGGCGGGTTTATGTTGGCCGACGTTAATTATGGGCGCGGGCAGGTGATCGAACCGAAGACATCGTTCGGCACGGCGGAGTGGTTTGCGGCGGTGCGGCATGCCGCGGCGGAGGCGGACCGGTTGGGGTTGGAGATGTCGATTTTCAGTTCGCCGGGTTGGAGCGAGACGGGCGGGCCGTGGGTGAAGCCGGAGCAGGCGATGAAGAAGTTCGTGTGGAGCGAAACACGCGTCACGGGCCCGACGAAATTTTCCGGGCAGCTCAAGGCGCCGCCCGCGACGATCGGCCAGATTCGCAACACGGGCGCGAGCTACTACACCGCCGATTCGACGGAGAAACCGTTTTATGCGGACAGCAAAGTCGTCGCCTATCGCACACCGGTGGGTGAGCGTCGCGCGGCGGACGCGAAACCGGTCGTGACCAGCAGCGCGGGCTCGGTGAATGGCGACGCGCTCCTGGACGACGATCTCAACACGCAAGTGACGTTGCCCGCGCCGGCGGAGGGCGGAGCGGCGTGGATACAGTACGAGTTTGCGGAGCCGTTTCGCGCGCGCGCGATCACGCTCGGCGGCAAAGGCGGCAGCGCCAACGGCATCCCGGTCGGGCGGGTGTTCGCGAGCGAGGACGGAAACGTTTTTCAGACGCTCGTGACCTTGCCCGGCGCGCAACTGTATCGGCAGGGCATGGTGCGCACGTATGCGTTTCCCGAAACCGCGGCGCGTTTTTATCGGATCGAATTAACCGGCGCGCCGCTCGGTCCGGCGGCGACGATGAGCGAAGGGCCCGCGCAACCGGCGACGCAGTACGTGCTCAGCGAGGCGGTGCTGCATGGCGGTGCGCGTGTGCAGCGTTGGGAGGAGAAGGCGGGCTTTAGTTTTCTTTTCGATTACGAACCGGTGCCGTCGCTCGCGGTGCCGGAAGAAGCAACGGTCGCCCCGGCGGAGGTGATCGATCTCACCGACCGTCTGCGGCCGGATGGCACGCTCGAGTGGGAGGTGCCGGCGGGTGACTGGACGGTGTTGCGACTCGGCTATTCGCTCACGGGCGCGAAGAATCGTCCGGCGACGCCGGCGGGCTCGGGTTGGGAAGCCGACAAGCTCAGCCGCAAACACATGGAGGCGTATTATCACGGTTACTTCGATCCGCTGAAACGCGCGCTCGGGCCGTTGTACGGAAAAAGTCTGCGCTATGTGATGATGGATAGCTGGGAAGCGGGGACCAACAACTGGACCGATGAACTGGCGGAGGAGTTTCGCGCGCGGCGCGGTTACGATCCCACGCCGTGGTTGCCGGTGTTGACGGGACGCGTGGTGGGCGATGCGGAGCGGAGCGATCGTTTTCTGTGGGATTTTCGGCGCACGCTCGCCGATCTGTGGGCGGAGGCGCACTACGGCACGATGGCGGAAAAACTGCGCGCCGACGGCATCGGCATCTACGCGGAAGCCGCGGGCGTGTCGCTCGAGATGCCGGAGGACACGCTGCTCAACAAAAGCAAGGTCGAGATTCCGATGGGCGAGTTCTGGGTGCGCGATCTGCACCCGCGCCTGATGTATTTCCAGGACATCCGCGGTGCGGCGTCGGCGGCGCATGTGTATGGCAAACCGATCGTGGCGGCCGAGGCGTTTACGGGCGGCGGCTACGAATCGCCGGCGACGTTGAAGCGCGTGGCGGATTATTGGTTCGCGCAGGGTGTGAACCGTCTCGTCATCCACACCTCGGCGCACCAACCGCTCGATACCAAGCCGGGCAATACGATGGTCGGCACGCATCTGCATCGAAACATCACCTGGGCGGAGCAGGCCGCGCCGCTGATGACGTATTTCGCGCGTGTGAGCCACGTGCTGCAGCAAGGGACGTTCGTCGCGGATCTCGCGTATCTGTTGAACGAAGGTGCGCCGTCGACGCCGCCCATCTGGGGCGCGGGCACGCAGCCGACGCCGCCCGAAGGCTACGACTACGATTTCATCAACGCGGACGTGCTGCTGAACCGGATGAGCGTGGCGGAAGACGGACGACTCGTGCTGCCCGACGGCATGAGCTACCGCGTTCTGGTGCTGCCGGAGACGCGGCGCATGCGACCGGAGCTCGCGGCGAAGTTGCGCGAATTCGTCGCCGGCGGGGCGACGATCGTGGGCGCGAAGCCGGTGAGTTCGCCGAGCCTGATGCGCTATCCGGACGCCGATCGCGAACTGCAGGCGATCGCCGCGGAGCTGTGGGGCGATCTCGATGGCGTGAGCCGCACGATGCGTTTTTTTGGCAAAGGCCGTGTCGTGTGGGGACGTCCGCTGACGGAGGTGCTGGCGATGTTGGAGGTGTACCCGGATTTTGAATACGAGCGAGGGCTCGACGCGGAAGTCGTCTGGCTGCATCGCCGCACGCCGACGGCGGATGTCTATTTCGTGGTCAACCACACGGACGAGCCGCGGGAGTTTGCGGCGCGTTTCCGCGTAGCGGGAAAAGAGGCGGAGCTCTGGCGTCCGGCGACGGGGCGGATCGAGGCGGCGGGCTATCGCATCGCGGGCGAACGCACGACGGTGCCGCTGCGGCTGGCGGAGCGCGAAGCGGTGTTTGTGGTTTTCCGCAAAGCGGCGAAGCAAACCGAACGCGCGGCGGTGCCGCTCGCGCCGTCGACGGTGGTGGCGACGCTGGATGACGATTGGACCGTGCGTTTCCCCGAAGGCACCGGCGCGCCGGTGGAAGTGCGCTTCGACAAACTGGCGCCGTGGTCCACGCACGCGGACGAAGGCGTGAAGTATTTCTCCGGCACGGCGATCTACACGAAGCGAATCACGGTGCCGGCCGAAGCGCTGCGCGCGGGCACGGGCGTGTTTCTGGAGTTGGGGCGCGTCGGCGACCTCGCGGAAGTTTTCGTGAATGGAAACGCGATCGGTCTCACGTGGCATCCGCCGCACGCGTTGGATGTCACGGGGGTGTTGTTGCCCGGCGAAAATCTCTTGGAGATCAAAGTCACCAATCAGTGGACGAATCGCTTGATCGGCGATCGCGCGGTCGCGCCGGAACGACGTGTGCTCGGCGATGCGTCGGTGTTGCCCCCGGGACCGCGTCTTGCGGAGCCGCCGTTGCCGGAGTCGGGATTGATGGGGCCGGTGCGGTTGTTGACGCGACCGGTGAACCGCGTGGCCGATACCGCGGACGGCAACGTCGCGGGGATTCCCGTCAACTACACGGAGGCCAATGCGGGCGAACCCGAGTTGCCCGATCCGCTCAAGATGCGCGACGGCACGCCGGTGCGCGACGCGCGCATGTGGACGGAGCAACGGCGTCCGGAGCTATTGAAACTTTTCTCCGAGCAGCAATTCGGCCGCGTGCCGGAGCGCCCGGAAGGATTGCACTGGGAGGTGATCGAAGCGGGCACGCCCGTGCTCGAAGGCCGCGCGATCCGCCGGCAAGTCACGCTGTATTTCACGCCCGATAAATCCGGCCCGCATGCCGACGTGCTGATTTATCTGCCGGCGGGGGCGACGCAGAAAGTGCCCGTGGTGCTCAATGCGAGTTTCACGGCCAACAATCTGATGGTGGACGAACCCGGCGTGAAAGTCGGGCGCATCTGGGACGCCAAACAACAACAGCGCGTGTCGGCCGCGGAAGGACGTCGCTTCGGACGCTTGAACGTGCGCGACACGATCGAGCGCGGCTATGGCATCGCGACGGTGAACTACGGCGACTTTGAGTCCGACACGCCCGGTGCGGTCGCGCATGGCGTACGCGCGGCGTATTTGCGTTCTGGATACACGGAGCCGGGACCCGGAGAATGGGGCACGATCTCCGCGTGGAGTTGGGGGCTCAGCCGCGTGATGGATTATTTCGAGACGGACGCGCAGGTGGATGCGACGCGCGTGGCGCTGTTTGGCGTTTCGCGTTTGGGCAAAACGGTGCTGTGGACCGGTGCGCGCGATCCGCGATTTGCGTTGATCATCGCGAGTTGCTCGGGCGAAGGCGGCGCGGCGGTGAGCCGGCGCGACTACGGCGAAACGGTCGCGCATCTGGTGGCGCCGACGCGTTACCCGTATCAATTCGCGGCGAACTATGCGCAATGGGCGGGCCGCGCGGAGGCATCGCCGGTGGAGGGCAATTTGTTGGTGTCGCTCATCGCACCGCGACCGTTGCTGCTGCAGACCGGCGACACCGACATCTGGTCGGACCCTAAAGGCGAGTTTCTTGCGGCGTGGTCGGCCACGCCCGTGTATGAACTGCTCGGTGCGTCGGGCTTGCGTGTGCCGCAAATGCCGCCGCCGGGCCGACGGGTGGGCGGCACGTTGTCGTATTACATGCACGACGGCGGGCACGGAACGGTGCCGTCGGATTGGGCGGTGTTTTTGGATTTCATCGAAGAGCAGTTCGGCCGCGGCCGTTAAGAGCGACGGTTCGCGGCGCGGCCGGATACGGATCCGTGCTGGCGCCGGCGGCGAAGTGGAGTAAGCGTGTGACAACCGCACACCCCGCATGAAAACCGACAAACACCGCGTGTACGCGATCCCCGTCGCGAAGGTTTATCCGTTCTATCTCGAGAAGGCGGAGAAGAAAGGACGCACGAAAGCCGAAGTGGATGACATCATCTGCTGGCTGACGGGCTACACGCCGAAGCAGTTGGAGAAACACCTGAAGACGGAGACGGATTTCGAAACGTTTTTTGCGAAAGCGCCGACGCTAAACCCGGCGCGAACATTGATCACTGGTGTGATTTGCGGCGTGCGCGTGGAGGAAATCGAAGACCCGTTGATGCGAGAAATCCGTTACCTCGATAAGCTGATCGACGAGCTCGCGAAGGGGAAAGCGATGGAGAAGATTTTGCGGAAGTAAGCGCGCGCGGGCGGAGGGAGGCGAGAGGTGGCGGGGGACGGTGGTGGGAGATTTTAACCGCGGAGGCGCGGAGGTGGGGGAGTGCGGATGGGGACATTATCGTGCGTATTTCGCGAGGAGCTCGGTGATCCAGCGGCGGTGGGGGCCGGAGAGGGTGATGGTGTCGAGGTCGGCGAGGGGGATCCAATGCAATGCGCTGGTTTTATCCCAGCGTCGGCGGATGGTGGCGTCGGGTGTGAACGCGTGGATCGATTCGCTGATTTGGTAACGCGTGATGCCGCGTTTCTTTCGCGCGAGGAGCGGGCCGGCGAGCAATGTGTTTTCGTCGAGGCCGAGATCGGCGGCCGACGGGAGCTCGTGCATGTTGGCGAAGCGTTTCGCGCCTTCGGCTGCGCGGTGCAGAAGCAGTCGACCGTCGTGCAAAACCCACGCGCGGGTGACGGCGAGTTGTTCGATTTTCTTTTGCGCGAGGCGGGGAAAGTTTTCGGGAGCGCCGCTTTTTTGTCCGGCGCAGAAATCGAAGACGGGACAGACGGTGCAGAGCGGGTTGTGGCGCACGCAGATCGTCGCGCCGAGTTCCATCATGGCCTGGTTGTGGTCGCCAGGGTGATCGCGGTTGAGCAATGCGTCGGCGAGAGGCGTGACGGTTTTGACGGCGGTGGTGTTGTCCTTGAATTCCGTGGCGTCGGCCGTGAGGCGCGCGAGGATGCGGACGACGTTGCCATCGACGACGGCGGCGTGCGCGCCAAAGGAAATACTCGTGACGGCGGCGGCGGTGTAGGGGCCGACTCCGGGCAGCTCGCGCCATTCGTCGGATGTGCGCGGCAAGGCGGGGAGCGCGACGATCGCTTTGGCGAGTTTGTGGAGATTGCGGGCGCGCGAGTAGTAGCCGAGACCCTCCCAAAGTTTGAGCACGCGCTCTTCGGGTGCGGCGGCGAGCGCGGCGAAATCGGGAAACGCCTGCAGCCAGCGCGCGAAATACGGGAGCACGGTTTTCACCTGCGTCTGCTGCAGCATCAACTCGGAGACGACGGTCTTGTAGACGGAGGGCGATTCGCGCCACGGGAGCTTGCGATGATGCACGCGGTACCAGTCGAGCAGAGCGCGCTGAAAAGCGTCGCGCGAGGCGATGAGACGTTTGGCGTTGGCGGCAGGACTGAGCACGGAGTTTATCGGAACCACAGAGGCACAGAGGGCGCGGCGGATGAAGGCGGAAGTTGGAGATTTTTTATTCAATCGCGGAGGCGCGCGGGAAAACGCGATGTGGAAGTGCGCGGTGGTTATCGGTGGTTCAAAAGGTTTTTTCTGGGCGTGTCTTTTCGGCGAAAATATGCCCAGTGGCGCGATGCCCAAGAAGACGGACTCCGATTCCGATCAACCGAAGAAACTCTCGTCATACACGATCAAACTCGACGATGCGCAGATGGAGAAACTGCGCACGATCTGTGCGGCGCGGCATTGGGAGCCGATGACGGTCGCGTACACGCGTTTCGCCTTCAAAAGCGAACAGGCCAAGGTGAACGTGTCGGCGTACACGAGCGGCAAAGTCGTGATCGCAGGAAAGGGCACGGAGGATTTTGTGCGCGACACGCTCGAGCCGGAAGTGACCGGCGCGCCGAAACTCGGCTACGACGACGTGTTGCATCCGGACTGGTTCGAGTCGCACGCGGGACTCGATGAGAGCGGCAAAGGTGATTTTTTTGGTCCGGTGACGACAGCCACGGTGATCGCCGATCGCGATGCGGTGGAGGCTTGGCTGAAGGCCGGCGTGAAGGATTCGAAGCAGATTTCCGAAGGACAGATTTTTAAGCTCGAAGAACTGATCCGCGGCACGCGCGGTGTCGTCGTCGAAACCTTTGTCTGGGAGTACATGACGAAGTACAACGAGTTGATGGCGCGGCCCGGCGCGAATCTCAATCGGCTGCTCGCCTGGCAGCACGCGAAAGGATTGCTCGCGGCGCTCGAAAAAAAATGGGTGCCGTGGGGATTGCTCGACCAGTTTTCCGAACAACCGCTCGTGCAAAAGGAGCTGGCGAAAAAGGAGCTGAAAAACTTCGAACTCAAGATGCGCACGAAGGCGGAAGAAGATCCCGTCGTGGCGGCGGCGTCGGTGTGCGCGCGCGCGGAATACGTGCGACAAATGGTGAAACTCTCGCGGAAGTTTGGCGCGAAGTTGCAGAAAGGCGCGGGGCCGCTCGTGAAAGAACAAGCGCGTGGCATCATCGAAAAGTTCGGCGCGCCTGCGCTCGGCGAGTTCGCGAAGCTGCATTTCCGCACGGCGTACGAAGTCGTTTCCGAAATGGGAAAACTCGATGAGCTCCCGCTGAAACCACCACCGCCGAAAATGACGTGGGAGTGAGACGCTCGTGAGTTTGGTTCACCGCGGACGCGCGGGGAGGCCGCGACGGTGAGAGCATTTCAAAGGAGCGCCCGCGGCCGCCGCTCCCCGCAGTTCTAACGGCTACAATTTTTTATGGCCTTCGTCGGCGGCGAGCTGGCGGAGGTATTGGGTGAATGCTTCGTCTTCGCCGTCGAGGAGGAGGGGCAGGGCGGCGCGGAAGTCGGCGCGTTGCACCCATTCGCGCATGTAGTCTTCCCACGACTTCCACATGCGCTGTGTTTGCTTGTCCATGCGCTCTTCGTATACGAGCAGATAAGCGCGTTCGAAGAGCGAGATGAGGATGCCGAAGATCGCGAGACGGCGCTCTTTTTGTTCGTCGGTGAAATCGTTGCGCGCGGCCTCGCGGCGCAGCAGTTGCAGATCGGCGTTGTCGAGCACGAGCTTGAGGAACTCGCGGTATTCGTCGGAGAGACGTTGGAAAATTTCCTCCTGGTCGTTCATGCGTTCTTTGCGCTGTTCCAGAAGGAAAACGACGATCGCGAACGGCAGGCCGACGACGGTGACGACGTAGCTGAGAAATTCGAAAAGTTCGAGAAGCGTCATACGGCTCTTATGGACCGGGCGGCGCTGCTTGGCAAACCGTGCGAAGCGCGAACGCGTATTCAGAAATCCATGACTGCGAATAGACTCGCATTGAGCGGGATGTCGCGGCGCCGCGAGCCTGTCCCTGTGCTTGCGCGGCACAGGCGTGTTCTTACAACGAACCGAATGAAACGCCGCCAGCTGCGCGGCTACGACCTTAAACAGATCGAAGGATTTTCCGGACTTATCGGTGTCGATGAGGCGGGCCGCGGTGCGCTCGCCGGACCCGTCGTGGCCGGCGCGGTGTTGGTCACGAAGGAATTTCTGGAAAGTCGTTGGGCGGTGACGCGCGCGAATCGGGTGAACGATTCGAAACAACTCACACCGGCCGAGCGCGACGAGTTGTGGTTCGAGTTGGAGACCTTGATGGCGCAGCGGCAGATCCACGCGACGTACGGCGTGGCGACGGTCGAGGAAATCGAACAGTGGAACATCCTCGGCGCGACCAAGCTCGCGATGCGGCGCGCGCTCGAAGGTATTTATCCTCCGACGGCGTTTCAGCAAAAAGTGGAGCCCGACTTGTTCGCGTCTCCCGAAGAGATCGCGAGTTTTCAGCCGCAAGTGTCGGCGCGCATCCTGATAGACGGATTGCCGCTCAAAAGTTTTCCGTACCCGCACACCGGTGTGGTGAAAGGCGATGCGCGGTCGTTGTGCATCGCGATGGCGTCGATCGTGGCGAAAGTGACGCGCGACCGGCTCATGAAAGAGCTGGAAACCGTGTGCCCCGGCTACGGTTTCGATCGCCACAAAGGCTACGGGACGGAGGAGCACCGCGAGGCTTTGCTGCGGATCGGACGCTGCGCACATCACCGCGAAGTGTTTTTGCGCAAGCTGCTCGCGCGGCGTGTGGACCCGGCGCAGGTCGATTTTCTTTCGGACGATTGGGTGAGCGCCCGGTGAAGCGTTCTGCGCCGGCTCGTCGTTGACCCGTGCGCGGAGCTTCGTCACAAACCGCGGCCGATGGCCGGTAAAAAACACTCCTCGCTCGAACGCGTGCTCGGTCGGCTCGACACGCTGGATTCGGTGAATCTCGCCAACCTCGTGCAGCGATTGGCGCGTGAGCGAGCGTTGTTCGAAGATATTTTCAACATCCTCCAGGAAGGTGTGCTCGTGATCGGCGGCGATGGCGTGATCGAGTATGCCAACGAAGCCGCGCACCGTTTGATCGGATTGCGTGAAGACGATTTGTCGGGACAGACCTTGTGGCGGCTCGTGCCGGGGCTGCGGCCGTCGCTCGAATCCGCGCTGAACGACCCCGCGCAAGCGATGCCGGTGATGGCGCGCGAGATCGAGCTCACGTATCCCGAAGCGCGCATCGTGCGACTTTATCTCGTGCCGTTTCGCGGTGAAGCGCGGGGAGCGCCGCCGCGATTTGCGGTGATTTTGTCGGACATCACGCGCGACAAACAATCGGCCGAAGAACGCATCGAAAGCGAACGCACCTCGTCGATCCTGCTGCTCGCGGCGGGCGTTGCGCACGAATTGGGCAATCCGCTGAACTCGCTCACGATTCATCTGCAGTTGATCGAGCGGCGCCTGAAAAAGCTGAAGCAGGCGAAGTCCGCGGAGTCGGAGGCGCTGGCCGATTCGATCCATGTGTGTCAGGAGGAAGTGCGCCGGCTCGATGGTATCATCACGAATTTTCTCGAAGCGATTCGCCCGCGTCCGCCGGATTTGGCGGAGACGAATCTCACGGATGTCTTGGCCGAAGTGCTGAGCTTTCAACACAACGAACTCGAGGACCGCGGCATCACCGTGGAGGCGGAGCTCGCGGACAAACTACCGGTGATCCTCGCCGACCGGAATCAGCTCAAGCAGGTGTTTTTTAACCTCATCAAAAATGCGATGGAGGCGATGGAGCCGGGCGGCACGTTGCGCATCAAGACGCGCGCCGACGACGAATTCGTTTCGTTGCTCTTCGGCGACACCGGCAGCGGCATCAAACAAGAGGATTTGTCGAAGTTGTTTCAGCCGTACCACACCACGAAAGCGGGCGGTACCGGACTCGGCTTGATGATTGTGCAACGCATCCTGCGCGCGCACGGCGGCCAGGTCGGCATCGAAAGCAAGGAGGGTGTGGGCACGGTGGTGACCTTGCAGTTCCCGCGCCGCGATCGACGGGTGCGCATGTTGAGATGAGACGCTTCCGCCCGCGCTTGACCGCATCTCCCGCGCCCGCGTGAATGACGCCCATGGTCCCGAGTGTCCTCATCGTCGACGACGAGAAACATACCCGCGAAGGGCTCCGGCA
The DNA here is from genome assembly GCA_937958045.1 of uncultured Opitutaceae bacterium. Lineage (GTDB taxonomy): Bacteria > Verrucomicrobiota > Verrucomicrobiia > Opitutales > Opitutaceae > Nibricoccus. The sequence goes on from CALFXL010000003.1 coordinate 60,276, forward strand.
AGCGTTGGAAGACGACTACGACGTGTCTGTCGCCGCGAGCGCGGACGAGGCGTTTAATCTCTTCGATGCGCAGGAGTACGATGTGATTCTCACCGACCTGCGCATGCCGGGAAAATCCGGTCTGCGCGTCATCGACAAGGCGCTCACGCTTCCGAACAAACCCGCCGTGATCATGATGACCGCGTACGGCAACATCGAGACGGCCGTCGAAGCGATGAAGCGCGGCGCCGTGGATTTTCTCACCAAGCCGGTCAACATCGAGCGGCTCGAGGTGCTCATCCAGCGCGCGCTCAAAACGAAGACGCTCGAAGTCGAGGTGAAGCAACTGCACGAGCGACTCGACGAAAAGTTTTCGCTCGAAGGCATCGTCGGCCACTCCGCCAAACTGCAGGAAGTGATCGATCGCGTGAAACTCGTCGCACCGTCGAAAGCCACGATCCTCATCGAAGGCGAGTCGGGCACGGGCAAGGAATTGATCGCGCAAGCGGTGCACCAAGCGAGCCCGCGGGCACGCGGACCGTTCGTCGCGGTCCACTGCGCGGCGCTGTCGGAGAATTTATTGGAGAGCGAAATTTTCGGTCACGAACGCGGCGCCTTCACCGGTGCGACCGAGCGGCGTGTGGGCCGTTTCGAAGCGGCGGATGGCGGCACGCTGTTTCTCGACGAGATCGGCGAAATCTCCGCGTCCACGCAGGTGAAGTTGTTGCGCTTTCTCGAAACGAAGACCATCGAGCGCGTGGGCGGCACGAAACCGATTTCGCTCGATGTGCGCCTGGTCGCGGCGACCAATCGCTCGCTCGAACAACTCGTGCGCGAAGGGAAGTTTCGCGAAGATTTGTTTTTCCGCCTCAACGTCGTGCGCATCGCGATGCCGCCGTTGCGCGAACGCACGGAAGACATTCCGGTGCTGCTCGCGCACTACCTGAAGATTTTCAGCGAAGAGAATAAATTCCCGCTGCTCACGATCGAGCCGGGCGCGATGCGTCACCTGCTGGCTTATCCGTGGCCGGGCAATATCCGCGAGCTTCGCAATTTCACCGAAAACGCCGTGGTGCTGCATCGCGGCGGCAAGCTCACGGAGTACGATCTCGAGCCGCGTTTCCGCGGAGAGATTCCCGCGCTGCCGCCTGGCAATTCCGTGCCTGTTGGCGGTCCGGCTGGCGCCGCCGCGAGTGCGCCCTGCGCGCCGACGGCTCCGCAACCCGCCGCGCCTTGGCCGGCGCCTTCCGCGCCTTCGCTCTCGGTGCAGGACAACGAGAAGCGACTGCTCCGCGAAGCGTTGATCAAAGCGCGCGGCAACCGCACGCGCGCGGCGGAGTTGATGGGGATCAGTCGTCGCACGCTGCATCGCAAACTGGCCGAGTGGCCCGAGCTCGACGTCATCGACAAGTGAGCACCCGAGGCGAATTCTCCCGCGACGATTGCGCGTGCGTTGCATCGCGATGAAACCGCGTTCGCTGCAAGACTGGGTGCATTGGCTCGAGGCGGGAGCGGGCGGGCGCTGGGTGACGCGCGCGGCGATTGTCGTCGGCGTGTTGCTCTTGTCGTGGAGAATTGGATACACGCAGTTTCAAGGACCGCGCTCCGAACAAACCCTCGCGCAGGCGGTGGTCGCGCGACAGTTGGCGGAAGGCCACGGTTTCAGCACGCTCGTGCGCGAGCCGCAAAGCGTGGCGTGGGCGCGTGAACGCGGACGTGCGGAGGAAACATTTTTGCCCGAGCTCCGGCAGGCGCCGCTGTATCCTGCGATCATCGCCGCAACGCTCGGCATATTGCCGGATACGGTGCGCGAGAAATGGTTTTCCACGCGACCGGAACCGCCGGCGGGATTTTTTCCGGATTATGTGCTGCTGGGTGTGAACATCGCGCTGCTATGGCTTGCCGCAGCGCAGACGTATTTCCTGGCGCGCCGGATGTTCGATCGCGAAACGGGGGCGATCGCGGCGCTTGCGTTACTGTTGTCGTCCGCGATTTGGAGCGAGACCGTGGCGGTCAACGGCGTGCCGCTCACGATGGTGCTCACGCTCGCGCTGTTTCAAGTGATCCATCGTATCGACGGCGTGGATACAGGTGGCAAACGGGGCTGGTTGCTTGCAGCGCTCGCCGGACTTTTGGCGGGCGGATTGTTTCTCACGGATTATCCTGCAGGCGTGGCGCTGGTGGCGGTGTGGGGCTGGATCGGCCTGAGCGCGCGTGGACGTTCGCGCTGGGTAAATATCGCGGCGGCGACGCTGGCATTTCTGATCGTGGCCGGACCTTGGATGGCCCGAAACGTGTCGTTGGCCGCAAATCCGCTCGGACTCGCGGCGCAAGGAATCGCACTCAAAGCCGGCGATCCCACGGCGGATCCTGCGATGGTGCGGGCAGGTTTTTCGACGGAGCCGCCGAAGATCCAGCTCCGAAAACTCGGCAACAAAGTGCTGACCGCGGTGCAGACTTCGATGGGTGGACAGCTTTGGTCGGCTGGCGGGTTCTTTCTCACGGCGCTGTTTGTGACAGGCCTCGTGTATCGGTTTCGCGATGAGCAGGTGAACCGGCTGCGCTGGTTGTTTGTATTCACGCTGGCACTACTGACGCTCGCGCATGCAGCGCTCGATTCGGGCGAAGGCGAACGTTTGCCGATGGCCTATGCGACGCCGCTGCTGATGATCTGGGGCGCGGGATTTTTCAGTGTGTTGATTGCGAGCAGCGAGGTGTGGCGGCAGCGATCGCGATGGGCTGCGGCGGTGTTGTTGACGGTGCAAGCACTCCCGCTCGCGCAGGACATCGCGGAGCCGCGCCGGCTGCATTTTCATTTTCCACCGTATTATCCGGGATTGTTTATCGGCATGGGCGAAGAGATGGCGCGTCGTGCCGGTCCGCTGCCGGTGTGGATGGCGGATGTGCCGGCCGGTGTCGCGTGGTACAGCGGACAACGCGTCTGGACGCGGCCGCGCACGCTCGGCGAGTTTTACGGAGTCTGTCAGGAACAACCTCAGCTCGCGCTTGTGTTGACGCCGCGCACGCTCGATCGACCGTTCTTCGGAGAGCTGATGAAACGGGAGAATCCGGGGATGAACACGACGGAGTGGGCGGATGTGTATGCGGCGTTGGTGACGCATCGATTTCCACCAGCGTTTCCCTTGAGCGCGCCGCAAAAGGTGACGGATAATTTCTACGTGCTCCTGAATCCGTACGCGATGTCACGGCGGCCGCTTGGCGAGTAATGCAGTTGCGCGGCGGCGCGCCGACTCCGTAGCGTGCGCCGAAATTTTCATGATGCGTCGCTCCTCGCGCTTGTTTCTCGCCACCTGTTCCGTGTGCCTCGTTGCGCGTGCGTCGGCGGTTTACGCGCCGATCCCGGAGCAGGAACAGGGGAAGTTGTTCACGATCTACGCGACGGCGGGCGCGTATTATGATTCGAACATCTTCGGCGCGCCTGCGAACGAACGGAGCAGTCTTGTTTATCAAATCTCACCGCGGTTGGTGGCGAATGTCTCGGCGACGGATCAAACGCTCGCGTCGGCGTGGTATCAGTTGTCGCTGGATCATTTCACGGATCGCCCCGGCCGTCGCACGCTGGCGAGCCATCTCGCGGGGGCGACGGTGCGTCACACTTTCAGCCCGCGTTTGCAGGCGGAGCTGAGCGATACGTATCAGGACTCCAAAAATCCCGAATCGTTGCTGCCCGGTCTTTCCACGGTGCTCAACACGGATCAATCGTATGCTTTGAACCAACTTGAAGGACGCCTTGCCGCCGAACTCACGCGGCGTATCGGTCTCACCGGGAAGTTTCGCGTCGCAAGTTTTTCGTACGACAATCCCGACCTCTCGGCGGAGCTGGATCGGGACGAATATCTCGCCGGGCTCATGGCGACGCGTTTGACGACACGCGAATTGCAGGTGGTGGCGGAGTATCGGCACCAAGCGATTCGTTACCGGACGGCGGGCGCGGAGAAGGATAAGGGCTCCCATTTTTTTCTCGCGGGAGCCGATCGAATCCTGAACGCGAAATCCGCCCTAAGCGCACGATTGGGTGCCGAACATCGCAGTCGCGCAGGCGCGCGCGACGAATGGCTGCCGTACGTGGAGGTCGCGGCCAAAAGCGATTACGCGCAAGGCGCGTATTGGTCGATTGGATACGGTTTCTCCGTGGAGGAAGTTTCCAATCTCGATACCTACACCGACATGGCGGTGCATCGCTTTTTCGCGAACTGGCAGCACACGTTGGCGCCCAAGTTGACGGCATCGGCCTCGGCGAGTTGGGAACCTTCAAAATTGAACGGCCGTGAAAACATCGCGCCCGATCGCGACGAGACCAATACGCGCCTCGGTGTCGCGCTGACTTATCGCATCGGCGTGCGTTGGGCGGCTTCGGTGACGTGGGATCGCGATGATGTGCGTTCGGACGATGCGGGACGCCGGCTCGAACGCACGCGTGCCGGAGTGAGTGTGCGGGCTTATTATTGAGCGGGCGCACGAGACTGCCGAGCTGCGATCGGATCGTCCAAATGCAGCTCTGCTGCTTTAGTAGAGCGAGCTTGCGATCCGAGGAGATAAAAGGAGCTTGCTGATCGAATAACGGGGAAATTGCCTCACGCCTGCTCCATGGCCCATACCCACCACGAGGGCGCTTCGCTCGCCGATTTCTTTCATCTGCTTCGGTTGCGGAAGGCGCTTGTTTTTTTGATTCTCGGCCTGGTGGTCGTCACCACGGTGATCGTGACGGCATTTTTGCCGAAATGGTATCGCTCCACCGCGCACGTTCGCGTGGAAAAACCGGAAGGGGAGGTGAAGCTGTTTCAGACCCAGTCGAACGGTTACTACGACCCGAACTTCCTGCAGGATCAGTTCAAGATCATGCAGTCGGCGAAGATCCTGTATCCGGTGATCGAGAATCTCGGATTGAACGAAAAAATCGCGCGCTCGCTCGATGCGCCGATGCCGTTCGCCACCGACGAAACGTATCAATACCTGCGCCGCAAAATGCTCTCGGTGGAGTCGCCGCGCGGATCCTCCGTCATTGAGATCACCGTGCATGCACACGACGCGCAGCTGGCCGCCGACATCGCGAACGAGATCGCGCGCGTCTACTCGGAAGATCGCATTCATTTCGCCACATCGGAGCAGCGACTCGGCATCGCGCAATTGCGCAAAGAACTCGAAGCGCAGGAGCGCATCGTTTCTTCTCAGCGTGATTTGGTGGAGCAACTGCGCAATGACCTCGGCATTTCGGGGGTGGATCTCAACGCGCGTTATTCCGACATGGAGATCGAGACGCTGCGGCAGATGCAAAACTCGCTGATCGCGCTCAGCGTCGATGCGATTGGTCGCAAGACACGTTACGAACGCTTCAAAGCGATCCCGCCGGCGGAGCGCGTCAACCTGATCAATTCCGAACTCATTCAGGACCCGAACATCCAGAATCTCCTGCAGGCCTATCTCGTCGCCGATCAAAACGTAACCAAGCTGCGCGCGCGTCTCGGCGAAGCGCATCCCGAGTTGATTGCTGCCACGGAAAATCGCGCGAAGATCAAAGAGCAGCTCGATGCTCAGTTGCGCGGTTACGAAAACGCGTTGGAGATTTCCTACAAAGAAGCCGAGGCGCGCGTTGCCGAGCTCACCAACCAACTCTCGCAAGCGAAGGTCGATCAAATCCTCTCCGCGCGCGAAAAGATGCGTCCCTTCGAAGAAGCGGTGCGGAAGCTCGAAGACGAGACGCGCTTGCTCTCGACGCTCAAGGTGACGCTGCGTCAGCGCGAAATCGATTTTCAGGCGCCGAAGCGCAGCATCGAAGTGCTGAATCACGCGGAGCCCGCTCGGCGCGCCGCTTTGCCGTCGTGGCCGGTGAATATCCTCTTCGCGATTCTGTTTGGCGGATTGCTCGGCGTCGGCGTCGCGGTATTGATCGAGTTTTTCGACACGAGCTTCCGCAACGTCGCGGAGCTTGAGAAACGTCTCGGAAAACCCGTGCTGGGTGTGATTCCGCAAAGTTCGGCGTCAAGAAGCGACGATGCCGAGACGGAGGCTGAAGACGCGGCCGACCTGGAGCCTTTCCGCGTGTTGCATACGAATCTGAATCTCGTGCTCAACGCGACCACACCGGGACGCAGTTTGGTGATGTTGTCTGCCGGACCGGGCGAAGGAAAATCGACGACACTGGCGCAGCTCGCACGAGCGATGGGCGCCGCAGGCGAACGCGTTTTACTCATCGACTCCGATTTGCGCCGTCCCACGCAGCACACGCTGCATGAACGACCGAAAGAACCGGGGCTGGCGGATCTTTTGCGCGGAAAAACGACCCTCGAGACGGCACTCCAAAAACAAATCATGCCCGGCGTGGATTTCATCCCGTGCGGTGCGATCGGCGGTTTCACGCTGAGCCTGTTGCACACGGATTTGCTGAAGAAGCTGCTCGAAGATCTGCGCGGTCGTTATGATCGCATCGTTTTTGATGCGCCGCCGATCATCGGAGTGAGCGATGCGTCCGTGCTCGCGAGCGTTGTGGACGACGTGCTGCTCCTCGTGCAACACCGCCGCAATCCGCACAGCATGGTGCTGCGCGCGCAGCAAATCCTCGAAGGTCTGCGCAAGCCACCGGTCGGTATCGTGCTGAATCGCGTGCCGACGAACTCGCACGACGATTACGGGTATTACACACGCAACTACGCTTATTACCGCTCGCATGACGAACGTCCTTCGCGTTCGGGGAAGCGTCGGCGTGCGCGTGCTGACGATAAAAGCTCCGGTGCGGAACGGATCGCTTTTCCAGAAGAACGCCGCGGCGACAAACGCGCGTGAAGCAAGGCGCGCGGTGTATCCAGTTTTCCACTTCATGAAGCGTGTTTCTGTTGGATTCTCGAATCGCTGGCACGGATCGGCGAAGCGATTGCTTGCGTCGCTGGGCGCCTTGGTCGCGAGTGTGTCCATGTCGGCACAGGAACCGGTGCGCATCGCGGGCTCCGATCTGTTGGGGGAACCATTTGCAGAGTCCCTCAAGGCGTACGCCCATCGCGAGGGCATCGCCGTGACGCTCGATCTTTCAGGAAGCCGCGCAGGTATTGAAAAGTTGAATACGGACACGGCGGAGATCGCGTTTGTGATGCTCGCGCCCGACGAAGCTTTGCCGGCGGGGAAGTGGGCGGCGGATCCGATGGCGTATCGCGTGGCGATTGTGGCCGTGCCTGCACGCGTGGAGCTTTCTCAGCTTTCGCTCACCGAACTCGACGGATTTTTCGGCGCATCAGGTCCGGCCGGTTACACGCAATGGCGTCACGCGGGCGTCGAAGGACCGCTCGCTCCGTTGACGGTGACGACGCATGTATTGGCGGGGCGCGCGGACGAACTTTCGACGGAGATTTTTCAGCATATCGCTTTGCGGGGAAAACGGCTGAAACCCGCGGTGCAGCGACATACATCGGTGGAGACGTTACGCGAAAAAATGGGGAGCGAGGAGGGTGGGCTGGCAATTTTGCCCGTGCCGCCGACGGCTGCGGAGTGGACATCGCTGGCGATCGCGCGCGGTGAAAACGACCCGGCGTTTAGTCCGACATTGGAGAATATCCATCACGGCGATTATCCGCTGCGCTGGCCCGTTTGGGTAGTTTATCGCGAGCGAGCTAACGCACAGGTGAAGGCGTTGTTGCGCTTTGTGTGGAGCGACGAAGCCGCGCAGGCGTTGTGCGAAGGATCGGATTGCTTGCCGCTGCCTGCGTCCGTGCGCGCGCAGAAATAATGCTCAATTTCTTTGGAAAAATCAGTTGACGGATACCCCGCGAACTTTACTTCTCTCCGCCTGCTCTGCGGGCGTAGCTCAGTTGGTAGAGCACCACCTTGCCAAGGTGGACGTCGAGAG
>CALFXL010000004.1 GCA_937958045.1 uncultured Opitutaceae bacterium
AGCAGCCAATGGTAGTAGGACGATAGGTCCCGCGAGAGTAGGTTGTTGCCAGGTCTATGGCCCGAATGCTGTTAATCCAGCGTTCGGGCCTCTTTTTTTTATAGGGCTGAATGTGTTGGGACTGTGGCGTGCGGTAGAGTGCGCAACTTGGTGTTATTGGCGACGCGGCGAATGTTGCAGGGTACAAAAAAGCCGCAGCTGGAGGAGCTGCGGCTTGGGAAAGAGCACCGAGTTTTTAGAACTGGGTGCGGAAACCGATACGGAAGGTCACTGAATCATCTTCGACAATGTAAACCGAGGCTTTGATCGCGGTGCGCTCAGTGGCCCAGTGGCTGACGCCGAGCTCGAGGCCCCAAGAATCTTCTACATCGCTATCCACGCCATCGCGGAAGCTGATCGAGCCGAAAGCAGAAGTCTTTTCGTTAAAGGGAACTTCCACGCCGGCCCCGATCGCGAAGAAGAAGCCTTCGTCGTTATCGTTTTTGACAGGGCCGGAGAACTCCCATGAATCCCAGCCATAACCCAGACCGCCGGTGAGGAACGGGGTGTAGTATTCGAAATTGCGGGAGTAATAAACCGCATCGAACTGCAGCGCGTGCTGCTCGAGATCGGTTTTTTGACCGTTCACGATGTTGTAGTGATAGCTGCCGCGGAAATCGACGACAGAGCTGACCGGGAGATTGGCGGTGATGGTGCCGCCGTAGCCGTTATCGAGATTGTCGCGATAATCAGCCAACGTGAAATCGATGCCGTAGTAGCGTTTTCCAAGGAGACCGGCGTAATCAGAATCCGCTGTATCTTGCGCCGTCGCCGCAGTGGTAACCAACGAGGCCAAGCCAAGGGAGGCTGCGCCGATGAATTGCTTAGTTGTAATCATGTTTGGTGGGAGATGAAAGCGCCGGGCGGAGGCCTCGGACGGCTGCGCGCGGCTTGAGTTTGCAACGTAGGTTCCATGAACGTCATGACAAGCTGCGGTTCGTTCTATGAGTGAGGTTGACAATTTTTTAGGCGGAATGGCGCAAATATCGCCAAGTGGTTGAGAAACTGCGGGGAAGATTTTCTGGCGTGTCGCGTGATTTCCCGCATGTTTGCGCGCCAATTATGCGGATACTTGTTACTGGTGGCGCAGGCTTTCTCGGATCCCATCTTTGCGATCGTCTATTAAAGGACGGCCATGAGGTGATTTGTCTCGATAATTTTTTTACAGGCAGAAAGTCCAATATAGAACATCTCCTGCCTAATCCCCGGTTTGAATTGGTGCGTCATGATGTGATCGACCCGTTTAAGTTTGAGGTCGACCAGATCTATAATTTGGCCTGCCCGGCATCGCCCCCGCATTATCAATATAATCCCATCAAAACGACCAAGACGTCGGTGATGGGCGCCATCAATTGCCTCGGTCTCGCCAAGCGCGTGCGCGCCCGTGTTTTTCAAGCGAGCACCTCTGAAGTTTACGGCGATCCGTCGGTTCATCCGCAGCCGGAAAGTTATTGGGGCCATGTGAATCCCATCGGTCGTCGCTCGTGTTATGATGAAGGCAAGCGCGTCGCCGAAACGTTGTTTTTTGATTATCATCGTGAGAACGGCGTCGATATCCGGATCGTGCGCATCTTTAATACATACGGTCCACGCATGCATCCGAACGATGGCCGCGTTGTATCCAATTTTATCGTACAAGCGTTGCGTGGTGAAGATATCACCGTGTACGGCGATGGTTCGCAGACACGCTCGTTTTGTTATGTCGATGACCTCATCGAGGGCTTTGTCCGTTTGATGAATCAAACGGAAACGGTCGGGCCGGTGAACATCGGCAATCCTGGCGAGTTCACGATGCTGCAGCTGGCGCAGCTCACGTTGAAGCTCGTCGGTGGTTCGTCGAAGATCGTTTATCGTCCGTTGCCTTCGGACGATCCCAAGCAGCGGCGGCCGGACATAACGCTGGCGAAATCGGTTCTGAAATGGGAGCCGACGGTTCCGTTGGAGGAGGGGCTTCGCCGCACGATCGAGTACTTCCGCACGCAAATCTGAGCTGGGTTTCCGAGCCGGCGACGTATCCGTGACCAGTTGGCCCGACACCGGGCTAAGCTGTCTGATTTGTCATTTGCCATGCTCTCGCGCCCCCTTACACGTTGACGCTCTTTCATGATCTCCTGGTTGTTTAAAAAGTTTTCCGGCCGCCATTATCGTAAGTTCCTCGAAAAGGTGCGCCCCATCGTCGCGCGCATCAATGAGATCGAGCAGTCGTATCAGTCGCTTACGGATGAGCAGCTGCGGGCGAAGACCGATGAGTTTCGTACCCGTTTCAAAGCCGGGGAGACGCTGGATCAATTGCTGCCGGAGGCCTTTGCCACGGTGAAAAACGCCGCGCGTCGTCTCGTCGGTACCACGGCGATGGTTTGCGGCCATGAGTTGGAGTGGAACATGGTACACTTCGACGTGCAGTTGATCGGTGGCATCGCGATTCACGAAGGACGCATCGCCGAAATGGCCACGGGTGAAGGCAAAACGCTGGTGTCCACATGCCCGCTTTATCTGAACGCCCTCACCGGACGGAATACCCAGCTTGTCACCGTGAACGACTACTTGGCTCGCCGCGACTCCGAGTGGATGGGCCATCTTTTCGGATTCCTCGGACTCACGACGGGTTGTATCCAGCAACAGATGCCGTCCGATCTGCGCCGCGAGATGTACTCGCGCGACATCACTTACGGCACCGCGAGCGAATTTGGTTTCGATTACCTGCGCGACAACGGCATGGCCACGCGCAAGGAAGACCAAGTGCAGCGCGACCACTGGTTCTGCATCGTCGACGAAATCGACTCCATCCTCATCGACGAAGCGCGCACGCCGCTGATTATTTCCGGCCCCGCGCCAATCGAGCGCGAACAGCCGTTCACCCGTCTGAAGCCCGGCATCGAACGCCTCGTCAACGAGCAGATCCGTCTTTGCAACCGCCTCGTCAGCGAGGCGAAGGAAGCGTTGGAAAAACCGGATGCAACTCCCGACTCCAAGCGTGAAGCCGCGCTCAAGTTGCTGCAGGTGAAGTTGGGCCATCCCAAGAACAAGCAACTCCTCCGCATCATGGAGACGCCCGAGTGGCGCAAGCTCCTCGACAAGATCGATACGGAGATGAACAGCGACTTCAACAAGGTGGAACTTTTCCGCCTCAAGGAAGAGCTCTTCTACGTGATCGATGAGCGTCAGCATCAAGCCGACCTCACCGAAATGGGCCGCGCGAAACTGCGTCCCGACAATCCCGATGCGTTTGTACTGCCCGACCTCGCGACGGAGTTCAGCGATCTCGACAAAGACACCTCGCTCACGCCCGAGCAGCGCGAAGAGATCAAGCGCAAGTCGCAGGAACGCTACAGCGAGATCTCCGAAGAGATTCACGCGATCAGCCAATTGCTCCGCGCGTATTCGTTGTACGAGCGCGACGTCGAATACGTTGTCCAAGACGGCAAGGTGCTCATCGTTGATGAAAACACCGGCCGCGTGATGCCGGGCCGTCGCTGGTCCGATGGACTGCATCAAGCGGTCGAGGCCAAGGAAAACGTGACCATCGAACGCGAGACGCGCACGTATGCGACGATCACGATTCAGAACTATTTCCGCATGTACGAGAAACTCGGCGGCATGACCGGTACCGCCGAGACGGAGGCGACGGAGTTCAACGAGATCTATCGTCTGCCGGTGCAGGTCATTCCGACGAACAAGCCCTGCATTCGTATCGATAAAAACGACAGCATCTTCAAAACGCGTCGCGACAAGTTCAACGCCGTCGTCAACGAGATCAAAGCCGCGCACGAACGCGGACAGCCCGTTCTCGTCGGCACGGTCAGCGTCGATTCGTCGGAAGTGCTTTCGCGCATGCTCAAGCGTGCCGGGGTGGTTCACACCGTCCTCAACGCGAAATATCACGAACAAGAAGCCGACATTGTGGCGCGCGCAGGTCAGCGCGGCGCGGTGACGATCGCGACCAACATGGCCGGCCGTGGTACCGACATCAAACTCGGTGAAGGCGTGCGCGAACTCGGCGGTCTCTACGTGATCGGCACCGAGCGTCACCAATCTCGCCGCGTCGACCGTCAGTTGCGCGGTCGTTGCTCGCGCCAAGGTGACCCTGGTCTCACGAAGTTTTTCCTTTCGCTCGAGGACGAGCTCATGCGCCTGTTCCTGCAGGGCAATCTCGCCTCGCGCCTCATGGAAGGTTCGATGAAGGAAGGCGAAGAGCTCGAGCATCCGTGGCTCAATCGCTCCATCGAAGGCGCTCAGAAGAAGGTCGAGCAGCAGAACTTCTCGATTCGCAAACGCCTGCTTCAGTACGACGACGTGCTCAACAAGCAGCGCGAAGTCGTGTACGGCATTCGCAACGCCGCGATCCATGCTGAGCGCCCGAAGGACATCATCTTCGAGCAGATCGGCGAAGAGATTCTCAATCGACTTTCGAACGCGGGCTTCGGCGAAAAGGCCGGACCGACTCCGGCGGCGGTCGAGAGTTTCGTAGGCTGGGCCAACACGCATTTCCCGATTTCGCTGAAGGTCGATAACATCATCGGTCTCGATCTCGAGCCGGCCAGCGAGCTGATCCTCGACAAGATCAAGGAAGCGTACGCCGTGAAGGAATCGGTGGAGATTCCCGAGGCGCTCGCGTCGCTCGAACGCTACGTCGTCATCAACGCGATCGATCATCACTGGCAGGAGCATCTCACGGAGATGGAAAATCTCCGCCAGGCGGTCGGTCTGCGCAGCTACGGCCAGAAGGATCCGTTGGTCGAATACAAGGGCGAAGCCTACAAGTATTTCGAAGAGCTGATGAACAACGTCCGCCTGCAGATCTGCACGGGCTTGTTCCGCAGCGCGAGCAACATCCAGGCATTCGAAAACATGCTGGCGCTCCTTAGCCGCAGCGCGCGTACGGTTGGACCGGATTCGGCTCCTCAAGCGAGCGCCCCGGCCGCTCCTGCCGCGCAGGCCGCGACGGCGACCGCGGACGACGACATCAAATTGCCCACGGTGACGATTCGTCGCGAAACGCCGAAGGTCGGCCGCAACGATCCGTGTCCGTGCGGTAGCGGCAAGAAATACAAAAACTGCCACGGCGCTTAATTGCCGCTTGCACACCTCGCCAACCGAGGTGCGCACCGGTGTCTTTCGTGCGCGATGTAAACGCTCGAGCGCCGCATCGCGCGTGATGTTTTGTTGCACCTCGGCCTGAACCCGGTGCCTTTTAGGGCATGTCTTTCGCAGCGTCCGCCCTTCCAGATGATCCTTACGCCGAACCGGCTCCGTCGTTTTGGCGACGTCATGAAGGCGCGATTTGGGCGTTGGTGGTTTTCCTCTTCACGGTCGGACTGACGATCGTGTCGTTCCCGCCGTTCAAGGCGGGCGAGTTCGCGTATGCGTTCGCAGTGCCGGCGGTGCTCTGGGCTTATCGTCGTCCGCGCTTCAAAGTTTTCGCGTGGACCGTGCTCGGTGCGCAGGCGGTGGCATGGACGATTTTGTTGAGCTGGCTGCATCACGTGACGTGGATCGGTCTGTTTCTACTCGGTCCGTTTATCGGCGTGTGGGTGGGGCTTTGGTATCTCGCCGCGTGGTGGGTGATGCCGCGAATGCTCGGGCGAAAAACAGGGCTGCGACTACTCGCGATGCTGGGGCTCGCGGGCGTATGGGTGTTGCTCGAGTGGACGCGCACGTGGGTTCTCGGCGGTTTTCCGTGGCTGCCGCTCGCGGCGAGCCAGTGGCAGCAAGTGAGCGTGCTGCAAGTCGCGGCGTTCACCGGAGCTGGCGGAATATCGTTTGTGGTGATCGCGGCGAATATCGGCTTCGCGGCTTATGCGCATCGTTTGTTTTTCGAACGTCTGCGAGGGATCAATCGACGCAGTCAGGAATTTTTCCTGGCGATGTTTTTGCTCATCGTCTGCTTGAGCGTCCATGTGCAGGAGACGGTGAACCGCGGACATTTTCTCACGCCGCTTGGCAAAGTCGCGCTCGTGCAACCGCACATCCCGCAAACGGTGAAATGGGATCCGGCGCAGGCGCAGGGAATTTTTGAAACACTCGCGCTCACGACGCAACGCGCGGCGCTGACGTTTCCCGATTTCATCGTGTGGCCGGAAGCGGTCACGCCTTACGCGATCCAAGGAAACGACGGTGTGCGTGCGTGGACCGAAGATCTCGTGAGCCGTGTGCGCGTGCCGCTGGTGATGGGATCGGTCGCGATCGAAAACGCGGGACAGCCGGATGAGCGTTGGACGAATAGCGCGTTCGTCGTCGATCCGGAAGTGGGCCTGCAATCAGTGTCGTACGCGAAACGACGCCTGGTGCCCTTTGGCGAGTTTGTGCCGTTTCGGCCGTTGCTCGGCTGGCTGGAGAAAGTCACCGACGTGGGCGAAGGCGATTTTCATCCGGGCGATAGCGGCTTGCCGCTGCATCTCTCGGGACGCACGGGCGGCTTCGCGCTCGGCGTGTTGATTTGTTACGAAGACATTTTTCCGCAGCTCGCTCGGGAGAATGTGCTGCTCGGCGCGGAGGCGCTGGTCGTGCTCACCAACAACGGCTGGTTTGGCGAAGGCGGCGCGGCCTATCAGCACGCCTCTCATTCGGTGCTTCGCGCGGTGGAGACGCGCCGGCCGGTGATTCGCTGTGGCAACAGCGGCTGGAGCGGTTGGATCGACGAGTTCGGCAAAATCCGCGGCGTGATGACCGACAAGCGTGACAGCATCTATTTCCGCGGATCGCAGACGTTTGAAATCACGCGCGACAGCCGCTGGGTGGAACGTCCGAGTTTTTATACGCAGCACGGCGATTGGTTCGTCGTGTTTTGTCTCGTATTGATCGGGCTCGGCGCCGGCGCGATCGCGTTTACGCCAGCACCCACACCGAAAGCCGACGACGACGAGCTCGAGCGACCGCGCGGACTCGGGCTGCAGTGAGATTGTCCGATCGGGAGTGACGCCACTCAAATGAGCAGAGAGAGTCGGCGCTTGACGGTGATTTAGCGATAAACAATCGATGGGGAGCGCGTCATTGCCCGTGCTGCGCAAACCCCGTTAGCATCGCTCCTAAAGTACGCCCCGGCGCTCTCCTTTGCATCATGATCTCTTACTCCTGCCCGTTTCCCGAAAACTTCACCTGGGGCGTTGCCGCCGCCTCGGCGCAAATCGAAGGCGCGGCCTTCACCGACGGCAAAGGAGAGTCGATCTGGGATCGCTATGCGCGCATTCCCGGCAAGGTGCTCAACGGCGATACGCTCGATGTCGCGTGCGATCACTATAATCGTTTCCGCGAAGACTTCGCGTTGATGCGCGAGCTCGGTGTGAAGAACTATCGGCTGTCGATCGCGTGGCCGCGCATTTTCCCGAATGGCGACGGCGAAGTGAATCAGGCGGGAATCGATTTTTATCACCGCTTGTTTGATGCGATGGCGGAGAACGGCATCACGCCGTGGGTCACGATGTTTCACTGGGACCTGCCGCAGGCTCTTGAAGACCGCGGCGGCTGGCCGGTGCGCGATACGGTCGATGCGTTTGCGAAGTACGCGGACACGATCGTGAAGGCGTTTGGCGGAAAGGTGAAAAACTGGATCACGCTCAACGAAATCCGTTGCTTCACGGTGCTCGCCTACAAACACGGCGGTCCGAAGGCGCCTGGTCGGCGCGAGAGCGATGCCGTGGTGAATCAGACGTACCATCACGCGTTGCTGTGTCATGGTCATGGCGTACGTGCGGTGCGTGAACACGGCGGCCCCGGTGCGCGCGTCGGGCTCACTGACAACTGCGATGTTTGCATCCCGGTTTCCGAAACACCGCGCGACATCGCGGCGGCGCGGCAGTGGTTCGAGCAGAAAAATCTGCACATCCTCGGCGCGATTTATGCCGGCGGTTATTCGGAGGAATATCTCAAACGCGAAGGCGCCAACGCGCCGAAATTTTCGCCCGACGATTTTAAGCTGATCAGCCAACCGACAGATTTTCTCGGGCTAAATATCTACACGGCCGCTCATGTGCGTGCCGCAAAAAGCGGAGGCTGGGAGGAAGTGAAACTGCCGACCAACTATCCGCGCGCCGACAGCGTGTGGCTCAACATCGTGCCGCAGTGCATCTACTGGGCGACGCGATTGGTGAAGGACGTTTACGGAGTCAGCTCGATCTACGTCACCGAAAATGGCTGCGGTTACGACGACGAACCGGTGATCAACGGCGAAGTGTTCGACCTGCATCGACGCGAGTATCTGCGCGCCCATCTGCGCGAGTTACATCGTGCGGTCTCGGACGGCGTGCCCGTGCACGGCTATTTTCTCTGGTCGTTTATCGACAACTTTGAATGGGAGGACGGCTATACGCGCCGTTTCGGTATCGTGCACTGCGATTTCGCGACGCAGCAGCGCACCCCAAAAGTTTCCGCCCGCTGGTACGCGCAAGTGATGGCGGAGAACCGTATCCTTTAAGTGAATACGCCATCGGCGTGGGAATGCCGCCGATGGTTGAGCTTACTCGCTTGCGCTGGGGTCGACGAATGCCGCCAGCGCGTAGATCAGCGCGGCGTTCCAGTTGATCGCGATTTCGTTGCGTTCGTAGCTGGCGAGTTCGTCCACCCAACTACGGCCATCTGGCCAGCCGCCGCCGACGAGATAACCGGGCCAAGCGGGTTCGCCGCGACGATCGTGGGGGTGTTGCGGGGGATTGGCACCAAGGCCCGTCACGTAGGAACGACCATGATAATTTCTTCCGAAAAGATGTCCGAGCGCATCCAGCGCGGTAGCGCGATAGCTAGGATCGGGATTCAGGCGATCGGCCAGATGCAGATGAAATGTCTGGCCGGCGACATTGCCGTTGCAGCCCCAAAACCAACGCTTCCTGGCAACGCCGAACGGGCGTGCATGCGGATTGTTGCGAGCCTCTTTTACGGCAGATTGCGCGCGCTCGATCACTTCGTTGGTGAGGCGTTTCACCAACCGTGGATCGCGGGGATCGTCGGTTTTGTTTTTGTATTCAGACAGTAAATACACGGAGAAACCGAGGTCTTGCACCTCCGCCCAGCTGGGGCCGTTTTCCGTGAAATGGAGCGAACGGGCGCGACGTTCGAATTCGCGCAGCGCGGCGATGTCGCCGGTGGCTTTCCACATTTCAGCCGCAGCCCAGAGTCGCGGAGAATCGTCGCGAGCTTCGTAGCTGCCGGTCTTGAATCGGCTCTGATCGGGGATGACCGGCTTGGGGTGACGTTGGAGGCAATCCCAGCTCTTCTTTGCCGCTTCGAGACAACGGTCGGCAAACTCGGCGTCGAACGGACGGAAGACGCGGGCGGCGTTGGCCATCATGGCTGTGAAATGCGCAGTCGCGGCGGTGCCCCAAGGCGCGAAATAGCGTTTCGATTGATCGTTGGCTGGCGGCCCCCAGTAGCTGAAATCGAGCGCGCTCAGTTTGTGATAAACGCGACCGTCCGCGAGCTGCATGGTGAACAGCCATTCAAGCTCCCAACGGACTTCGTCGAGAATATCGGGCGTGTTGTTGGTGCTTTCGGGGATGTTTGTATTCACGCCATGAATACGCTCTGGGAAATGCTCGAAGGCTTTCAGCATCAAGCCGACGGAGACGCCGGCGTTGACGACGTATTTGTTGTAGTCGCCTGCATCGTGCCAGCCGCCGACGGAGCGATGTTGATGCGGGCCGCCGCCGACGTGATCGAGCCAGCCGTCTTCGAGATGGCAGGGCTCCTGGTGATAGTGAATGCCCTGCCATTCGCCGCGGACTTCGGTCCCGCAGCGCCAGAGGTACATGGCGTGCGTGACGACCTCGAATGGGCTGTTCCAGACGTCGTTTCCTATCGAAAACTCCGCGGAGCGCTGAGCGTCTCTGGTCTCGATGACGTAACGGCCGGGTTCGGTGATGCTGCTGAAGTCGAGCGTGCGAAGACGCTCTTGCGTGTCGCTCGCGATCGCCCGCATCGGTTGACCAGCGGTGCCGCGATAAACCTCGCGCGTGTTGTCGCCTTCGATGCGAAGCACGCGAAACTCGGTGACACTCTCGAGGGCGGTGGCGTGTTTGATGGCGTTGGGGAGAAAACCGATGCTGTTGACGCGCACGGTCGCGGCGGGCCCGATGGGGAGCGGTGGGGCGGCGAACAAGGAGGTGGTTGCGAGGAGAAGAGCGAGGAAGCAGTGACGCATGGGGAAGGGCGGGGAGGTGGGGGCGAAGCGCAACGCGGGTTTTAAGCTTGCGCGGAGAAAGAGAACGATTGATTTAGCCTTAAACCCGGCCCCTTTTTAGTACACAAGCTCAATTCCCCCCGCCGGAGCCTTTCACGAGGACCGGGCTGATACTCTTTTCGCTTTATGAAATTTACCGATGGCCAATGGCTGCTCCAGCCAGGTGTGACCGCGCATTACGCGACTGAGATTCACGATGTCATGGTGCGTGACGGAGAGGTGGTGATTCATGCGCCGACGCGTCCGATCCGGCATCGCGGTGATACGTTGGGCGGGCCGTTGCTCACGGTGACGTTGAGTTCGCCGATGGACGATGTGGTCGCGGTGAAGGTGGAACATTTCTCGGCGGTCACGGACCGCAATCCGCGCATCCCATTGCAGCCGGTGGCGGAGCCCCGTATTGAGATTTCGGATACAAAAGAAGCGGTTGCTTTTCGAGCGGGCGGACTCACGGCGAGGCTGAATCGCAGCGAGTGGGGGATCACGTTTGAAGGTGGCGGCCGCACGCTGACCAAGAGTGGCTGGCGCGGTCAGGGTTATCTGCAAGTGGCGGGGCAGGGGAATTTTGTGCACGAGCAGCTGTCGCTCGGCGTGGGCGAGTGCGTGTACGGGTTGGGCGAACGTTTCACGGCCTTCGTGAAGAATGGCCAGGTGGTGGAGAACGTGAACAAAGACGGCGGCACCGCGTGCGAGCAGGCGTACAAGGCGATTCCGTTCTACATGACCAACCGTGGCTACGGCGTGCTCGTGAACAGCACGGGGCCGATTTCCTTCGAAGTCGCGTCCGAAAAAGTCGCGCGCGTGCAGTTCAGTCTGCCGGGAGAAAAGCTGGAGTACTTCCTGATCTACGGTCCGACGCCGAAGGATATTCTGCGCAAACTCACCGCCCTCACCGGACGTCCTGCGTTGCCGCCGGCGTGGAGTTTTGGTCTGTGGCTGACGACCTCGTTCACGACGAGTTACGACGAAGCGACCTGCGTGCAATTCATTGAGGGCATGAAGCAGCGCGATCTGCCGCTGCATGTGTTTCACTTCGATTGTTTTTGGATGCGCGAATTCGACTGGTGCAATTTCGAGTGGGATCCGCGCACGTTTCCCGATCCCGAAGGCATGCTGAAGCGGCTCCGCGCGCGCGGGCTCAAAATTTCGTTGTGGATCAATCCGTACGTCGGCCAGCGCTCGCGGCTTTTTGAGGAGGGGCGGAAAAACGGTTACTTCATCAAGAAGCTCAACGGGGATGTCTGGCAGACCGATTTGTGGCAGCCGGGCATGGCGATCGTGGATTTCACGAATCCGGATGCGTGCCGCTGGTACGCGGATCATCTGCGGCGTTTGGCGGCGATGGGCATCGACAGTTTCAAAACCGATTTCGGCGAACGCATTCCGACGGAAGGCGTGTGTTACCATGACGGCTCCGATCCGGCGGGGATGCATAATTTTTATCCGATCCTCTACAACCAAGTCGTCTTCCAAGTGCTCGAAGAGATTTGCGGGAAAAATCAGGCCGTGGTTTTCGCGCGATCGAGCTACGCCTCGGGGCAACGTTTCCCGATTCATTGGGGCGGCGATTCTTGGTCCACGCTCGAGTCGATGGCGGAGAGCCTGCGCGGCGGACTCTCGCTGAGCATGTGCGGATTTGGTTATTGGAGTCACGACATCGGCGGGTTCGAAGGACTGCCGCCGGCGGCGGTGTATAAACGCTGGCTGGCGTTTGGTCTGATGTCTTCGCACAGCCGTTTGCATGGAAGCTCGTCGTATCGCGTGCCGTGGAACTACGATGATGAAGCCTGCGACATCCTGCGCTTCTTCACGCGGCTGAAATGCCGGCTCATGCCGTATCTGTGGACCGAAGCGGTGACGGCGCATCGCGAAGGTATTCCGATGATGCGCGCGATGCATCTGGAGTTTCCGGATGATCCCGCCTGTGACACGCTCGATCGCCAGTACATGCTCGGCGGTTCTTTGTTGGTGGCGCCGGTGTTTTCAGAAGACGGTTGGGTGGATTATTATCTGCCGGAAGGCCGTTGGACGCATCTGCTCACGGGCGAAGTGCAAGAAGGCGGTCGCTGGCGTCGCGCGCAGCATGGCTTCTTGAGCCTGCCGGTGTTCGTGCGGCCGGGCACCGTGCTTGCTATCGGTGCGAACGATCAACGTCCCGATTACGACTACGCGGAAAACATCCGCTTCCAAGTGTACGAACTCGCGGATGGTGCGGAGGCAACGAGCCGCCTTTTCGACATCGATGGGGAAGAGGTTCTGGCCGCTCGCGTGAAGCGCGAAGGGAGCCGTTTGATTGCTGAAATCGCCGGAGAAAAATATCCTGCGTGGACGCTCAGCGAAGCCGTGCCGATGGCGACCAACGAACAGGCGGACGGCCGCGAAACGCGCCCCAAACACGTTTCTCTCACCGCAGGGACCAGGCGCGCAGAAATATGAGCAAGGTGCCGATTGGACAGAATTTTTTGAGTGATTTAACGTAAAATTATGCTACTGTAACGACACTCAGCTGCTTTCACCCCTTTTCGAGCCGGATGGTTTTTGGCGTACCCGCGCTTCATCCGGATCGGAACCCGATAACACCCCAACTATGAACATACGTAGATGCGTGCGCGCCTCGCAGGCGCTCGCAGTCGTATTGGCTGCACACGGAGGTCTGGCGATGGCGCAACAGACCCCGGCGGTATCCAACGCGGATACCCAGGAATGGACTGACGAAGAGACGGTCGTTTTGTCTCCCTTCGAAGTCACCACCTCAAAGGACAAAGGTTATAAAGCGACGAACGCCACTTCAGGTACGCGGCTAAATACCCCGATCAAAGATGTGCCGCTCAACTTGGAGGTCATCACCAATGATTTCCTGCGCGATACCGGTGCCAAGAGCCTTCGCGAAGGTTTGCGCTATTCCGCAGGCGTCGTGTTGGAGTCGCAGGCGGATGCGTTTGCGGAGGATGATGATAATGTCTCGAGTGCGGGCGCCAATGATCCTCGCGGTGTCACGCGTCGTGCCGGTGAATCCACGACCAAGCTTCGCGGTTTCGTCATCGATCAAGTGTTGCGCGATGGTTTCCGGCGGCAATATTCCGCCGATTGGATTAATATTGGCCGTGTCGAAGTGCTGCGCGGTCCGAGCGCGTTGCTCTATGGCGTGGGCAGTCTCGGTGGTGTTATTAACTACATGCCGAAACTTCCCGAGCGCGAAGAGAAGACTTACATCGGCACCAGTATCGGCAGTCACGGATTATATCGTGGCGAATTCGATGTGACCGGCCCGATGGGCACGGGCTCGTGGCGTCCGGCGTATCGTGTGACGGGCGCGTATCAGGAGCGGGGCGATTATACCGAGCATTATCGTGCGCGGCATTGGACGATTTCGCCGGTGTTTTCGTTTAATCCGTTCAAGAACACGACGATCCTGATCGATAATGAGTTCGGTGAATCCAAGCAGTTCGGCGTCGGTTTTCAGAACATCCGTTCCAATATCGGCAATCAAGCGGCGGCGCCCGGGCGCAACGCGGAGTGGCTTACCGATATCTCCAACGGCCTGATCAATACGCGTACCTTTCGCTGGTCGGGCCCGGATACTTATCTGCAGGGACCGTTTCGCAATACGATCATCGACGTGACGCAACGCGTCGGCGAAGACCTTTTCATCAAACTCGGCGTCGCACAGTCGGAATCCAGGTTTGATTCGCGTCAGATCAAGGCGGGTGTCGCGCCGGGCACGCTCGATGGTGCGAGCCTGCCGATTTCGACGATCTCAAATTATTACGAGCACGGCACAACGATGCTCGGCGGAACCTCATATAATATCCGCGATGCAATCACCCAGGCTTTGGCCAACGGCGATTTCAACGGATACAGCATTGAGGATATTTATAATAATCGGTCGATGAACTCTTATCGCGCCGACCGTTTGTACGGTTTTGTTCGCGAAGGTTTGTTTAACAAGGTCGGTACGAACACGGGGCCGCAGGTCAATGACCGCGCCATGATCTGGTATCAATGGCAGGATGAGAATGTGAAGGATCTGCGCGACCAGGTTCGCTTCGACGCGACGTACAACGTGGATGCCGGTTCGTTGGGTCGCCACACGTTCATCGTGGGCGCGCAGTATATGAAATTGAAGAAAACGCGCGACGAGTATGGTCCCGCGTATGGCTACACGAACCGCACCACGCAGGTGCCGGTGTCTGTGCAGAGCTGGGAACGGTTCAACTTCAAGAATCCGCAGGATTACTCGGCGTTTCGCTACGGTGCGCAGGGCGACGGCGTGCAGGACGTACCGATGTATCATCTGTATAATACTGTGGAGCGTAATTGGGACCTTGGTTATTACGGCGTATACCAAGGTCAGTTTTTTAATGACCGCGTGACGCTGATCGGCGGTGCGCGTTGGGATCGTTCTGACGCACGCACGGTGCGCACATTTCTATATGAACAAGGGCGCAATCCGTCGATCAGCGGTCGCGGCACGGAAGGCACGACGGGCGATGTGCCCACGGCGACGAGCCCGCAGATTGGCCTGTCGATCAAGATCACCGACGATATTTCGGTATTCGGTGTTTATTCGGAAGGTGTCGTGCCCAATCCCTACGCCGCGGATGGCAACGGCAATATGCTCAAGCCGACCAAGGCGAAGAACAAGGAAGTCGGCGTGAAGTTTGATCTCGCGGATGGCCGCATCTCGGGAACGGTCAGCGCGTACGAAATCAAACGCACAGGTACGCCGAAGCTTGTTTGGTGGGCGCCGAATCCGTGGAAGTCGCGCGAGGACGGTTGGGATGAAACCAAGCCCAACGCCGTGCTTGGCGGTTTCGCGACCCCCGAAGCCATGTGGGCCGTCATTCATGGCACGGAGGGCCTGAACACCGCGCAAGGGCTCGAACTCGCGAAGCGCATTTGGTCGCCGGGCTGGCACGCGTTGCTCGATGAAATCTCGGGCGTTTCGGATGTGGCTAATGCCGGCGCGGGCCCTGAAGGGAGCCGCTTCTGGACCTGGGACAACAGCGGTTACGCGTATGCGGCGAATACCAACACGGAAAACTATGACCCGAACTACTCGGGCGATTTGTGGTTCCCGCTCTTCAACCTCAGCGATCCGGATGTGGTGAAAGCCTTCGATGCGATCTCCGCGTTGCCGGGCTGGAAGGGGAACTATTACACCGATGGCGGTAAGACATTCCGTTGGGCCGACGGCTCGGCGGGGTACACCAACGGCCCCGGCAGCAGCGGTGCATTTGTGCCGATGAACGACCAAGCGCGCGGCTGGGATGCGTCGGTGATTTTCACCCCCAACGACTCGTTGCAGATTCTCCTGAATTACGCGCATGTGAAACGGAAGGTTACGAGCCGCACGTATCAGTTTGTGAGCCTCGGTTATTGGCCTGCTGGCTGGTGGATGCAGAAGGACCAAAACTTCGGTACCTTCGGCCAAAATCGCAGCCCGCAAGAAGCGTATGAGGACGTCAACGACACCGCCACGTATCGCGTTGTCGTTCCCGACTACAACCAGCCGATGGACGACACGCCGGAAAACACCGCCAACGTCTGGGTCCGTTACAACTTCGACGCGACCATCCCCGCTCTCAAAGGCTGGACGGTGGGTCTCGGCGGTCAGTGGGAAGACAAACGTCTTTGGTTCAGCGGATTTGGCGGCGGTGGTGGCAACATTGTGATTGTCGATGGCTCTACCGACGGCGCGGATCCGAACAACCTCGTGAAGTTCTACACCAAGGAGCGCTATTCGGTGAATCTCCTCGTCGAGTACCGCACGCGTGTCGCCGACAAATACAACGTCCGCGTCGCGCTCAACGCGGACAACCTCCTCGACGATCAAGGCCGCTACGGTCTCGTTTACGGCTCGGGCTCTTCGTACCGCCTCTCGTTGGGCGTGGATTTTTGAGCCGCCGAGTTCTTGGAAAGTTAAGCCCGCGTGGCGCGACCGCGCGGGCTTTTTCGCAGATGCATCCGTTGGTTTGATTGCTTGCCTCGACGGTAAACTCGACGCGTTATGCCGAAAATGCCCCGTCCAGCCAAACGTAGAGTCATCCGCGCCGCCACGCTGGCCGATGTCGGTCGCGAAGCGGGTGTTTCCGCCATGGCCGCTTCGGCCGTGCTTAATGGCGCCCGCACGTCGTCGCGCATCTCGACCGAAACGCGTGAACGCATTTTGGCCGCTGCGAAAAAACTTCGTTACCGTCCCAACGCCGCCGCCCGCGCGCTCGCCGAGCGCAAGATGAACACGCTGGGCGTGGCCGCGCTTTTCGACGAGTCGGGCGAGCTCAACCACTACTTTCTCGAAGTGTTCAACGGCGTGATCGAGGCCGCTGCGCATCACAACCAAAACACGACCGTCTTCACGCTGCACGATTGGGAACAGGACTTCGGTCGACTCAACGGCTTCTGCGATGGCCGGATCGACGGACTCATCTTGATCGGCCCGATCATCAGCCGCGAAACTGCCAAACATCTTCCCGAGCACACGCCTTTCGTGGCGCTGCACGCCAACGTGCCGATCCCCGGCGTGCTCAACATCGAGAGCGATGAAGAAGCCGGCGCGTATCAGATCGTGCGTCACATGATCGAGCTCGGCCACCGGCGTATCCTGCACCTCGCGGGTTTGTCGGGACTGCTCGGCGCGGAGCGTCGTCTCAACGGCTACCGGCGCGCACTCGCCGAGGCGGGGATTCCGTTTTCCTCGTCGCTTGTCGTCGAAGCCGGTTTTGGCTCGGCGGTCGCAAAACGCGCCATCGCGACGTGGCTGAAGAAAAACCGCAAGGAACCGCTTCCCGACGCGGTGTTTTGCGCGACAGATCTGGCCGCGGTCGGTTGCTTGGAAGCGCTGGCAGAGGCGGGCTTGCGCGTGCCGGATGACATTTCGGTGACCGGTTTCGATGACACGCTTGCGGCGCGCACGACTGTGCCGCAGCTCACGACAGTGCGCCAGCCGCTCCGCGCGATGGGGATTAAAGCCGTGGAGTGTCTGCTCGCGCGTATCCAGCAGCACCAAGGTAAAGCCGATCACACGGAGCCCAAACCGCTGGTTTTTCCTGTCGAGCTCGTGGTGCGTGGTTCGGTGTGCGATTTGCGGAAAAAATAAACCGCCGGCGCGCCGGCGCGTGTTTCGCGGAGCCGTCCTTTCCCGTTGCCTAGCGGTTCACGGTTCGTGTTTATCCCGTGCGCCTCATGAAAGTCACCGGCCTCGCCATCGTCCCGCCTCCGTCCGCTGCCGATCAGCCCAAAGTCACGCCTGAGCTCCTGGCGTCTGTGCTGGCGCGTTATTCACGCAGCAACGAAGGGCTTGCGGCCATCTTGGCGAAAGTGGACCTCGCCAATCCCGAAGCGTCGATCGACCGCATTTTGAAATTCGTCGATTACGGCCACGCGTCGATCGGCGGGCTCACCGGCGGTATCGCCATCGCGCTCGACGACATCTCGATGTGGCTCGCGTATAAAATCTTCGAGATCGCGCAGATGGCCGACGGCCAGGAATCGAGCACGCGATACATCACGATGGATGCCGCCAATTTGCCGACGCCGGCCGAACTGGGCATCCCCGACGATCTCGCGACGCGCTGGCAGGCGGTGATGGCCAAAGCGTTTGCCGCGTATAACGCCGAATACGCGCGCCTCGATGCGCTCGCGACGGAGCAACCGTCCTTGGTGCGTTTGCCGGCCGATGCGAAACCCGCCGTCGTCACGCGTCTGCGCAAAAACTACGCGCTGGATCGCGCCCGTTATTTTATCCCGTTCGCCACACGCACGAATCTCGGTCTCGTGCAGACTTCGCGCATGTGGGCGCAGACGGTGAAACACCTCGATTCGTTGCCACATCCCGAAGCGCGCGCAGCCGCCGCGCTGATCCGCGAGGAGTTATTGAAACAATCGCCGCGACTCATGCGGCATAGTTTCGCCGAAAGTTCTTATCAGGAACAGGCGCGCCAAGAACTCGCCGCCAGCGTGAGGCTCGGCCGCGAACGTCTCTCCACCGCGCCGCTCGCCGATGAGGTGTGGGTGCACGTCGATCGCGCGACACCGCCGTTCTTGCCCGAGGTGCAATCGATCACCGAAGCGCTGAGGCATCGCCCGAATCGCTACGCGCAACACGGCGCGGCTTCACGTCGCATGCGCGTCAGCTTCGCATGGAACAATCTCGCGATCGCCGAGCTGCGCGATCTCAACCGCCACCGCACGGGCCATCGTTACACGCCGCTCATTCAGGCCGGTTTTTATCTGCCGCCCGAAATCGCGCACGGGAATCACGCGGCGCTGCTCGACGAACAAGCGGCGCTCACACGCGAACTGCTGGAGCGCGGATCGCCCGCATATGTGTACTCGCTCTTGCTCGGCGCGCAGACGCCGTTTGAGCACAGCACGCACGCGGACAAGTTCATCTACGAAGCCGAACTGCGCACCGGTATGGGTGCGCATTTCCGCTATGCGGAACACCTCAGCGCGACGCTCCGCGAGTTCTTCAAACAAGTGCCCGAAGCGCGCGACTGGGTGGTCGAAGGCACCGCCGAACCGGAATAAAACTCGTCGACGTCAGCGTCGCGAGGATTGGGGCAATGCTCCGCATTGTCCGTTGTGTTATGCGCTGATTCGCGCAACGCGTTTACCGCGCTCTCAGCGCTCGCGACGCACGCGTTCCTTTTCGTCTTCGCGTTCTTCTTCGAGACGGGCGCGTTCGCTCGCGAGCTGTTGCTTGAGTTGCTCGCTTTCCGCGTAGTTGCCCTCGGCGAGGGCGGCTTCGAGCTTTTGCTTCAGGAACACCTCACGCTCGGCGATCTTGCCTTTGTAGATCGTATCGATCTCCGCGAGACGGGCTTTCTGTTCAGGCGTGAGCGGCTTGCCGGCGTCGGGGTCCGACTTGGCGAGGCGTTCCATGGCGAGTTCGTAGGCGCTTTTCATAGGGGACAAGTTCAGCCCAAATGCACACCCAAGACAAGCGCGAGTCCCGTCAGCACAAACGGCGCCCAGAAACCGCCACCGCGCCGTTCCCAACGCAGCGCATAGCCGGCCATCATCGCGCCGATCACCAATGCGAGCGATAGATAGCCTGCGGCGCTGGAGCGAAATTGCAGCGTCCAGAAGAAGCCGGGAATTTTGAGCAGCCACGCGATGACCGCATCCATGCCGACCAGCACGATCGCTGCGGCGTGATTGAACAAAATCGCGCCGCCGGCCCATCCCGCGAGTCCGCAGACAAGCGACAAAAATCCGCTCAAGATCGCGAGCGACGATACGGGGATCAGGAGAAGATTCGCGAGAAGCCCGCCCGGCGTGAATAATTGAAAGAAGATCACACCACAGATTGAGCTCACGAGAGTCGTGGCGAGACCGATGGCAAGCGCGTTGCGCACGACCCGCCAGAGAGCTTCCGCAGCGCGATGCCAGCGTGACCACGTAGCCTTGGGCAGATCGCGGAAGAGCGCCCAGTTTTCGTCCCAGTACGCAGCAAGCGGCAGCCCGAGCAGCACGATTGCGGCGACGGTGCCGTACGACATCTGAAAACTCGCGCTGAAAAGCTGCATCGGATCGCGCAGCAATCCGACGAAGGCCGCGAGTGCGAGCGTCGCGACCGGATTGATAGGGAGCCGCGCAATCATCGCTGCCTGCGCGAGCGTGATCATAAGAAACGCGCGCACCGCCGATGGACTCGCGCCCGTGATGTCCACGTACAACCAAAGCGCTACCACGCCGATCAAAAACCGAATGAGGGCCGGCAGCCGCAGCAACGCGAGCGAGCCATGGATCGCGAGTGCGATCACGCCGATGTGCAGCCCGCTGATCGCAAACAAGTGCATCGTGCCGCTGCGGAGGTATTGATTGCGCTGGTCTTCGCTCAACTCATGTTTTTGCCCGAGCAGCATCGCGCGAAACACGCCTGCGAGATGATCGTGCTTGTCGAGTCCGAGCGACAAGATCGCTCCGAAACGCGCCAGGCTCCGCTCTCGAAAACGCGCATATGCCGACGGCTCGCGCACGACGGAAAGCACGCGACCTCGCGTCAGCCGGAAATTCACGCCGGAAGCGTTGAGAAAGCCTTCAAACGATCCCATGGCCGCATCGAGCGGCAGCGTTTCGATCACGCCAATGACGGCGATCTCGGTATCACGGGAAGGAGGGGCTGCATCGGAGGCTCTCGTCAGCGAGAAATACACGCGCTGTCCGCGCAAGTCCTGGAGATGTGTATCCGAAGATCGGATACGTGCGATTCCCGATAGGCGGCGGGGATCGGAATTGAAGGTTCGCTCGACTTGCAAGGTCAGGCGCGCTTCGCGTGGCGGCAGTTTGTCCCACGCGGCGATTCGTGCACGGTGAAGCAGGTAAGCGCCGGCTCCCGCGCAAAGAAGCGCGACGGCGATGAGCAGCGCCCAGCGACGAAACTGTGCCGACCAGATCGTTGCGCCGATGACACAGAGCAAAGCGGCGCCGAGCGGCCAGCCCACGGGAAGCGACGGGGTCAGCGTCCTCGCCGCAACAATTCCTCCCATGAACGGCAGCAGCAGCCACAACACCGGCGCCCGGTGACGGAGACAGCGCGCGATCATGGCGCGTTTTCAACCGAAGCGATCGGCGCGAATCGACGCTAATTTTTACCGATGTTTCCCCGCCGCGGAGGCGCAGAGAAAATGGCTTAAGGCGCGTGGAGCTGTGCGGCTGAGATGGGGGAGATGCAGCGAGAGCTGTGCTTGCTTCAGTTGCTGTCCGCCTCCGCGTTCTCTGTGTCTCTGCGGCGAAGGATTTACGCGAGGCTCAGTGCTCGCGGCCGGCGGCCCAGAGGAGACCGCGGGCAAGGAGGTCTTGGAAAACGGGGTCTTCCCACGTCGCGTTGCCGTGACCGAAGGTCGTGCCGAACACACGCGCGCCGTGATAGCGATTGGTCCAGATGACGGGATGGCTTTGGCCGTCCTTTTCACTCGTGGAAACCGCAAGTGCTTCGGCGCTGGGCCAGAGCTTTTCGATGATGTAGAGTTCATCGATCGGCGTGACCCAGGTCTCAGGAAAGTTCTTTAGCGCCGGATGCGTGGGCACCAGCGGATGCACGCGGTAGCGGCTTTCGTGATCGTGGCGATGACTCGTGACGCCGAGGAATTCGCGCCAGTCGTCGATTTGCGCCGCGCGATACGTATGCATGGCGCAGTGAATCACGAGCGCTGGTTTTCCGGCGCGATGCGCAGCGGTGATTTTTCGGATGTAGTCAGGATTCGTCGTGTCGGCGAAGCAGGCATTGTGAACAACGACATCGTAAGGCGCCGCCCAATCGGGGTTGTCGTAGAGTGAAATCTCCGCGCGCGAGCCGGTGCCGCCTTCGTTGACGATAGTCCATTCGACGTGGGCGAGACGCGCGGCGGATTCGGTGAGGATTTTGGTCTGCGTGGGATAATCGTGACAGCAACCGCCTGTGATGAGCAGCGCGCGCAGAACGGACGGCGGAGTGGGCGTTGTTGCGTCGGCGGCTATGCCGAACGGAACGATGCAGGCCGCGAACAGGGTAACGAGAAGGCGGGAGATCATGCAGGACGGTGAACCGAGTTATCCGGATGCGTCGAGGACGCTCGTGAGTTCGGCGCGGTCGATCCAAAGATCGGCGGAAAGATTTCTGATGGGAAAGGCGTTGAACGCGGGTTCGCAGCCTGCGAGGCATCGATAATCGAGACCAAGGCTTGTCGCGAGGCGCGCGTAAAGCGGCGAAGCCCAGTTGCGTGGAAGCAATTCGATCACACACGTTCGCGGCCGGCAAAAAACGAGATTGGCGAGCGCGGCGCCGTGGACACCGACGATGCTTTTGGCGGAGGCAAACAACGCCGCTTGTTCGCGCACGGTGAGTCCATCCATGCGCACTGTGCGGAATCCGCGCTGGGCGAGATGCGCGCTGATTTCGTCTTCGTTGAGTAGTTGTCGCGCGGATACACGGCCCCGCACGACGAAAAGGTGGTCGTGCGGCTGAGTCGTCGGCGCGGAGAAAAGTTGTCGAAGAAAATCGCCGGGCCAACAAGCGGCCGCCGTGAAGCTCGCGGTGGGAGGTTGCGAGACGACCAGTAATTTTTCGCAACGAATGCAGCCTGCGCCGGCGTGGACGCGTTTCTCGCGCGGGACGCCCAGCGCGTCGAGCGACTCGGTGACGTAGGGGCGATCGGCGGGCGGCACGATCCAGTGGTCGATCTGTTTCGCATGCGCGAGCAACGGTGAAGCGCGTGTGACACCCTGCCAGAGCCAGTGAAAATAGTTGGTGTGATTTGGCATCGCGAGCGACGCCGTGGTGCCGGCGAGTGTGCGTGTCGCCGACGTGTCGTTGGCGGCCGCGCATGCTTGAACGCGCCAGTCGTCGTCGGTGGGCTCGGTGAAAATATCGTTGAGCAGGTGTCCGTCGGCGGTGCCGATCCAGCCCTGCGTGCCCCACACGACGGCGTTGCGCAGCGTCATCTGATAAAACGGCGCCGACGAAATCGTTTCCACACGATCCCAGAGCCGGCGCGCGCGACGAGGCGAGACGGGAATGGGATCAAAACGATGCGTGAGCGCGGGCGTGATTTCGCAGTAATTTTCTCCGACGGATTTGCCCGAACAGAAAGGGATCGGCGGCGAGAACGGCGCAGGGCGCGCGGCGAGCAGATGATGTTTGGCGACGCGCGGCACCAGCCAGAACCAGCCGGCGCGATGGCGCGGTCGCGGGGAAAAGAATAGGGGCCACTTCTTCGTCACGCGCGATGTGTTTCAGGTTTTTTTTGAGAAAAGGCGATTTTCCAAAAACGTTTGGTCAACACCAGGGGCGGGTGGAAACGACAGGCGCGGGCAAGACTGCGTAGCGCTTCACCGCGCGCGCCTTGTTTGACGAGGCGAGATGCGTTGGAAAGTTCGGTGGCCGAAGTGAAGAGACCGATGAAATGTCGGCAATGCCACCAATCGGACCAGTGATTGGGCGCAGGCGCATAGCCGAGATGTTTGTGGAGAAGGCGAAGGCCGTTTTGAAAATGTCGTCGCGTGTTCTTCGACGAATTTTCCGCGTGGCAGCGGTAGTGCAGCGCGAGTCGATGCTCGTAGAGGAATTGCCCGCGATCGGCCAATCGTATCCACAAATCCCAGTCGTCCGTCGCCCACAGCGATGTGTCGAGTCCGCCGATGGCCACGAGATCGTCACGGCGAATCAGGGTCTGCCCGGGTGTCACGATATGATTGCCGCGAAGAAACGCGCGTTTGGCTTGTCCCGACGGACCTCCATGCTCCGGCGCGCGATAGCCGGGACCAGCGTCGCCGAATGACTCGGAAAATCCGTAAACCAGCACGGCGTCCGGTTCGCATTCGAGCGCGGCGACCTGCCATGCGAGTTTGTCGGCGGGCCAGAGGTCGTCGTCGTCGAGAAATGCAATGTAGCGACCGCGTGCGAGACGGAGTCCGGTGTTGCGCGCGGCGGATTGACCGGCGTTGGGTTGCTCGAAATAACGGATGCGTCCGCTTTCGCGCCAGGGCCGCAAACGCTCGGCGGTGTTGTCCGGCGAGCCGTCGTTGATCACAATGATCTCGTGGTCGGTGAATGTCTGCGCTTCGACGGAACGCAGCGCGTCTTCCACGTAGTGCTCGTGTGAATACGTGGGAACGATGACGGAGACAACGGGCGTGGAGCCGTTCATACGGCGGCAACAGCCTCCAACTGCGGATCAGGACGCGTGTTCATGGCGCGCAAGACGCGGGCGGTGGCTTCGAGGTAGGCGTGACCCCAGCGCTGACAGGGCTCGAGATGGCTGCCCTCGGCCCATTCGTTCCATGCATTGATGAAGATGAAATCCTCGGATGGCGAAGGCGGTTGAAAACGTTTCACCGCAGCTTCAAGCCACTGCGCGTAGAGATCGGGCGTGGATCCGTGAAAGATGCGTGCGCCCGATTTGCGTCGCGCGCTGTTGTCCCAGCTCGGCGTGACGCCGGGGAAGCGCAGGTAAGACGGCACGGGTTTCGCGAGCATGGATTTTATCAGGTCGGTGTAGTGGTACACGATGTCCTGGCCGAGCGCGGGCTGCGCGGAGAGACCGAGCTTGCGAGCGATTTTTCGCCAAGGCGCTTGGCCGCGCATCGGCAACGGACGCGGCAAATGGCCCCAATCGGGCGCGAACTCGATCGCGGCTTCGAAGCCCGGAATCAAACCGCCCGGGCCGTTGGCGGCGGTGACTTCGACGTACGCGAGATACAAGCCGGGTAGACCCGCCGCGCGCGCAAGCGTTTGCCAGCGTGCAGCGGTTTCGCTGGGCGAGGGAAGTTGATGTGCGCGGTAAACGATGAAGAGCGGCCGGCCATCGATCGTGATGTAGCGCGGATCGCGAAATGCCGGCAGCAAGGCGCGGAAATGGGCTTCGTCATCCGCAGCCGAATACGTTTGCGCGACGAGAATCTGGCGGTCCTGGCCGTCCCACGTGCGGCTCCAGTTTTCGTTGGCCCAGCAGAGGCAGAAAGGGAAATCAGGACGGCGGTTTTGAAGTAATTGCTCGACGGGACGCTGCAGCAGACGTCGGCCCTCGAACCAATAATGATAATAGCAAAAGCCTTGGATGCCGTACTGACGGGCGAGGGCTGCCTGCGCCTCCTGAACCTCCGGCACGCGCAGATCGTAGAAACCCAGATCGGCGGGCAGATGCGGTTGGAGATGATCGCGGAAACGCGGACGGGCGTTGACGACATTCCGCCACTCCGTGAAGCCGCGACCCCACCATTCGTCGTTTTCAGGAATGGGGTGAAATTGAGGAAGGTAGAACGCGATGGGACGGATGTGTCTCATGGTTTGCGGGCTTGGATCACCCATTGGTATCCGAAAAGTGAGGGCCAGATTGCAGAAAGATGACGCACACAGACCGATCGAAAACGCACTGGTGCCCAACGCCATGGACGCCAGGTGAAATATTCCGGAGCATCGGTGCCCGCGCTGGCTTTGGCCGCGGTGATGACGAAGCCGTGTTGCTCGAGTAGTTGGCGCAGCGTCGCCCGTGTGAACCAGCGCAGATGCGTGGCATCGCGGATGCCGCAAGCGTCGTATTCAAATTTTCCCGAGAAAATCTGCCAGCGCATGATCCAGTGCACGGCGTTGGGCACGGAGACGACGAGTGTGCCGCCTGGCTTCAGTGCCGAGTGAGCGAGCGCGACCAACGCGCCGGGATCGGGAACGTGTTCGAGCACGTCGGCCATCAAGACGACGTCGAATGGCGGTTCGCTCGCGATGAACTCCGGCGAAAGATAACCGCAAAAAACCGAAAGCCCGCGTGCGCGTGCGAGTTGAGCGCGTTCGGCGTCGGGTTCGATGCCGACGACGGTGTTTCCTTTGTTGCGATTGGCGATGAGCGAAACCGAGCCTGTGCCGCAGCCGACATCGAGCACGCGGCTACGCGACGGGATGAAACTGCGTATCAACGCGGCGCCTTCATGCGGGTCATCCGTATGTCCATCGTAACGCAGCGCGCGGGGCGTCGCGGATAAAAGACCGGCACTGGATCGATCCGGGGACTCGGACATGGAAGTGCTGGCGTAAACGGCGAAGCGGTGCGCTAGGTAGTCACGCAGTGACGCCAAAGTTCCCTGAAAAATCCCTCCGGGCGAATCCATTTTTCAAATAGAGCGCGGCAGAGCTTCTGTTTTTCAGCGAAGGCTTCAGGCGTGAGCGCGGCATGCGATTCGAGCACGCGTTGGCCCAAAACAGGCAGATCGGCCTCTTCCACCCACAAGCAGGCGGCCTGCCAGTCGACCCATTGATCGTAGGGCAACACGCACTGCGTGTTTATAAACAGCGGAATGCGGCCCAGACTGATGGCCTCGTAGAAACGGATGGAGCAATTCGCCAAACCGCGCACGGACAGCGCGTAGTCGCAAGTGTCCAGATTTTCGATGAACTCGCGGCGTTGCTGCGCCGCCGATTCCGGCGACCCGCCCGGTTGGAGAACGCCCCAACGGTTAAAGGCGAACTGATCGCGAAGGATGAATCGACCATCCACGCCCGGCGTGCGGCGAAGATGGCGGATGGCCTGCACACGTGCGGCGTGGGCGATGAACTCGCGGCGTCGTTTGAAAAGTCCCGCGCGAAAACCGAGATAGCGCGCGACTTCGCGCAGCGTGCGGCGCGACATGCGACAACCGAGCGGCGGCGCGTATCCGCAGAAGCCTACGCTGGGCACGTCGGTTTTCGGACGAAGCCGAAGCTGACCGTTGAAGTTTTTCTCCAGGAAATCCTGGCTGAACGTGGGGATCGCGAATTCATTGGGCTGGCGCGTGTCGCTGTAGAGCGAGAAGCGAAACACGACCGCGTGCGCGGGCCAGTTCATCGGTTCATCGTGATCGGAATCGAAGAAGAGGATGATCTTTTTGCCGAGGCGCTGCGCCTGATCGATTTCGTTTTGCGCAAACGCGCGCACTTGTTCGTTGCCGCGCGTGTATTTCCACGAAACCGCCAGCACGCACACGTCCGCATCTTCCGGGCGGTCGACCAAGCTGTACGGATGCGAGCGATCCGCGGCCCACGCGTCGAATTGACCGCGGTGAAGCGAATTGGCGTCTTCGAACGGCAGCCCCCACCAGGGCGACAGAAACGGCACATGCGGAATCTCGCCGGGAAAGCGTCGGGCGAATAGTTTCATGGGTGTAACAACAAAGTGGATACAGCTAGCGGAGCAGAAAGATCCAATGGCGGAGCGACCACGGCCACGTGCGCCAGGCGGAGCGAAATAACTGGCGTGCGCGTTGCGGATCGGTCGCGCGAACGAGCCGGCCTTCGGTGAGCCGCGCCTCGGCTAGCAGCCGTTTGCGCAGAGATGGAGGGATGTCGGGCGCGGTTGCGTGCTTCTCGTAGAAGCGCACGGTGTCGGCCGCGACGCGCAACGTTTTGGTCATGCTGCTGCCTTCGTGTTTTGTGTAGCGGCAAGTGACGGCGCCCGTGCACGCGAGTTTGCCGCCGTCGGCCATCGCACGAAACCAGTAGTCGCGATCTTCGCCGATGCGCAGCGATTCATCGATCAAACCGGTGCGTTGCACCGTCGCGCGTGTGAGACCGACGCACGACGAAGTCTGGATAAACGAATGCTCAAACAACCAGCGCCGTGGTTGGGCGACCCACTCGCCGGGCGGCACGTAATGGCCGCGCGAGACGTTGTTATCGCCGTCCCAAATCTCGATCCCGGAAAACGCGAGCGACGCACCGGCTTCGAAGGCCGCGGCGAGATGCGCCAGATGGTCGGGCTGCCAATGATCGTCGGCATCGAGAAACGCGACCGCATCGCCCGTGGCGAGCGCGAGCAGGCGATTGCGCGCGGCGGCGACACCGCGGTTTTCGCCGAGGTTTTCGTACACGACGTTGTTTTTGGGATACGCCTGCACGAAGTCGCGCACGAGCGCTTCGGTGCCGTCGTTCGAGCCATCTTCGACGACCACGAGTTCCCAGTCGCTGTGCGATTGCCTGGCGACACTCGCCAGCGCGCCCGGCATGAACGGCGCGGCATGATACGCAGCGATGAGCACGCTGATCTTCACGCGCGACCCTCCGCAAACGCGAGCCAGGCGAGACTGCGTGCGAGTCCGGTGGCGAACGTGACCGGCGCGCGATAATTCAACGCCTGCGCGGCCTTGGTGTGCGGGAGTTTCACGCGGCACTGCTGCAACAACACCAGCTCCTGCGTGACGCGTGGTCCCGGCGCGGCGGGCAACGTCCACGCGTCGACCGCGGGAGGACGCTGCGCGGCGACGAGGAGATTTTTCACGGTGCGCTTGGCGATGCCCGGTACGAGCGGGAGCACGCTTTGCACGGCGGGCGTGGCGGCGAGCGATTGCAGACGCGCCGCGGTGCCAGGAGTGAAATCAGGAATGTTTTTCAACGGCGGAATCGTTGCGGGATCGATCCCAAGCGCGGTGGCGACACCGCCGTAGAACTCGCGCCACGTCACCGTTTCTTCATCGCCGACGAGATATGCGCCCGCGTGTTTGGCGTCCGCGGTGAGCGCGGCCTCCACGGCGGCGACGAGATTGTCGACGTAGATGCTGTTGCAAATGCCGCGGCCCTCATCGAGCAGCCACGCGCGACCACTGCGCAGATCGGTGGCGAGATCGGTGATCCATCGCGAACGCGGGCCAAAGACGACGCCCGGTCGCAACGCGAACCCGGCGAGTCCGTGACGCTGACAAGCGGTGTGAAAACTGCGCTCGGCACGGATTTTCGCGTCGTTGTATTCGAGCGCGTGGCCGGTGTGCAGCGGTGAAGATTCGTTGGTGCCGGGTTCGGGCGACTGTCCATGCACGGATGCGGTGCTGAGATAAACCACGCGTTTGATGCCCGCGCGTGCCGCGGCCTCGGCGAGGATTGCGGGCATGGCTTCGATCTGTCGCGGATCGCCGATCGCGGCGTGCACGATCGCGTCGCAGCCAGCGAGCGCTTGCGCGAGACTGTTGGCATCGAGCGCATCGCCGATGCGCCAATCGATCGCAAAGCGCGCGGGCAACGCGAGACTCACGGGACGTCGCACGATGGGCGCGACTTCGTTAAGACCGCCGAGGTGAAAATGTTCAACCAGGCGCGTGCCGATAAAACCGTTGGCTCCGATGATCGCGATTTTCATGGCTGGGCGGCGAGCTGACGGGCGCGTTGAGCTTCGGCTTCCGTGAACCACGGCTGCTCGAGCCATTGACGCTGCCGGTAACACGATTCGATGAGACGCAGCGAACGCAGACCTTCTTCACCGGGCACGCGCACGGTGTCGGTCCCGCGAATCGCGCCGAGCACGTTGCTCAATTGCAGAATAAAACTCTGCGGATTCGTCGGCTGAAGAACATCGCCTGCCGGTGAAGACGAAGGCGGTGTGATGAGTTGTCCGCGCAGCGCGGAAGGCGTGCCGGCGAGTTCGACGGTGAGGCCGTTGGCGTCGTTGGTTTTCCAGCGCACCGAACCGCGCTCAAAGTGAAAATGGTATTCGTTGGCCGTCGCCCAATCACGGCTGAGATGTACGCGACCCTGCGCGCCGTTTGCGTAGTGGAGATCGACGACAGAGTTGGTTTCAAGACCGCCCATCGCATCGTCGCGATACGTGAAACGTGCAGGCTCGCCGAGCCACCACAGCAGCAGATCGAGGACGTGCACGCCGATGTCGAGGAGCACGCCCCCGGGCGTCTGCGCTTTGTTGAAAAACGACGGCGTGGCTGCGGGCCAACGGAACGGACCGCCCTCGGCGATCGTGAAACGTTTCAGCGCGCCGAGCTGACCTTGGTCGAAGATCGTTTTGAGATAAACGCTCGACGGGAAGAAACGTTTGTAGAGGCCGACCGCCAGCAGGCGCTGTGCATCGCGCGCGGCGGCGATCATGCGTTCGCATTCGGCGGTGTCCGACGCCATTGGTTTTTCGCACAGCACATGCCAGCCGCGGCTGAACGCTTCGAGTGTTTGCGCCGCGTGAAAACGCGGCGGCGTGGCGATGATCACCAGACTGCCGGCGGGCGCGTCGCAGTTGACGAGCGCATCGCAGCCACGCGCTTCGGGAAACGCACTGGCGAGCACGCCGCGAGCGGCGGTCGACGGATCGACGAGCGTGTGGACAGCCAGTTCTCCGCGCGCACGCAATGCACGTAGCGTGGGCAGATAAAAGAGCTGCGACACAGCTCCGCAGCCGACGAGAACGACGGGGATGGGCGGGGCGGCGTTGGCGGATGAGGAGGACACGGCGAAGCGGAGAAAAGCGGTCGGCGGCGCGGCGTCGAGTTTTAGCGCGCGGCCGATGCTGGTGTTGCCAGCAGTTGCGATTGAAACGTGTGCTGTATGGTTGTTGGCGAAAACTCGCCCTCAGCGAGGGCGCGAATGCGTTGAATCGCCGCGGCGCGCGAAATGGGATCGCGCAGTTCGGAAGCCCATTGCGCGAAGCGCGGCATCTCGGCGGCGGTGAAAAAGTCCGGAAACGAACGACGCGCCGCCCAATGCCCGATGCAGCTGGCTGCGGGCGCGACGAGTGCGCAGGGCAGGTGCAGGTGCGAGTATTCGATGAACTTGCTCGGATAACTCGTCGCGATCCACGGCATTTCTTCGACGGTGCGCGTGTAGGCGACCAACAAACCGGCGGCGTGCTGACGCAGATGAGCGAGCGCTTCGCGATTGGTGGGGAAAAGCGGCAGCCAGTCGACGGGTGCTTCTGCGCGAAAAGCGCGGAGCTCGGGCGAGTCTTTGCAAATCAGCACGAGGCGCGCGCCGACGGAGTCGAGCGTGCGTGCGATTTCCGACATGAGCGGATACTGCGGAGCCCACACATGGCCCGCGTAGTAAACTTTTGGATACGTAAGATCGGGTTCGGCAGGTCCGGGAGGCGTCCAACCTTCGGGAATAGGCGGAAGCACGTGCCGTTTCTCGTCGGGCACGTCGTACACCGCGGCGAGTTCGGGGGACACGAACCAGTTACGATGACTTTGCCGCAAGATCCACGCGTGGCGCTGATGCAGGCGACGACGCTCCTCGTCGGTTTTGGTGAAGGCCGCGGCATCATCGTGCACGAGCAGCGAAAGTGGCGTGCCTGTTTGCCGAGCGAAATGCGCGGCGATCTCGGTCGAAAAATCGGCATGCGCGGCGAGATAACCAAAGATCGCATCCGGCGGCTCGGCAGCCGTCGCGCGGCGGCATTCGCGACCGAGCAACCACGTGCGAATGCGGCGCGACAATGCGTTGTCATGTCGAAACGGCGGCCACCACGGACGGCGCAGGGGAAGATGCCGGATGGTCCAGCCTTCGGCCTCGCACGCGGAAGTATCCTGACCTCCCTCGGGAATGAGCGTGATTTTCCAACCGTCGGCCGCGAGACGGCGCAGATGCCGGAGCACGATGATCGGACTGCCGGTGCCCTCGGTAGGCGTTTGGCCGATGTAGGTGATTCGTAGCGGACGCGGGGAACTCATGTGGCAACCAACGAGCGGCGGACGGGCAAAGGCGCGTTGAAAAGCTGACGGTGCATGGTGTCGAAATACGCCCAGTTGTTTTCGCGACGCACGAGATTGAGTCCATCTGCGAGTGCTTTGTAGCGGTGGCAAACATCCACCGCAGCGGCGAGCGTTTCCACGCGTGATTCGCCGTGAAGTTCGCGCAGGAGGAAATCGACATGCCGGCGGCCCGTATCCGGTTCGTTGATACGTTGGTAGAGCGTGTAGTCCATGACCCAGCGGCTGGGCGGGATCATCATGATGTCGCTCCAGTCGATCGGCCAGAAATGCGTGCCATCGTGGAGAAACACCGGCGCCTGCCACTGACCGGGCGTCCACGGTTCGGAAAAAATGACCGCTTCGTACTCCGCGAAGAGCTGGTGGTAGTTTTCTTCCGGCAGACCGAAGGCGCGCAGATCCGCTCGGGTGCGTTCGATCTCGCGGCGTGCGACGGATTCGGAATCGGCGAGCGAGGTGATCGAAAGGCGCGCGCGCGCCACGATGTCCGGGAAGTCGTGGATGAAGTCGGCTTCGGCTTTCCACGCCAGTTCGCGCCGCGCGAGCTCCCAGCGGTCGTTTTCACTCTCGCCGAGAAACGGCATCACGTAGAAGGGGCGACGCAGCCGTCGGGTGTCGGCGAACACGACCTCGGGCACGCGAATGCCGGCACTCGCGAGCTGGCGAAGCCGAGCGACTTCGCGTTGAAGCACGTACTTCCAGGAAAATTCCAGACCGGCGAATTTCGCGACGCAGTGCCGTCCGCGAAACGTCACGTCGAACGCCTGGCAGCACCAACTGTGAAAACGACGACGAACTTCCGCCTGAGGATCGTAGGAGCGAAGGATTTTTTGCGCGCCATCGACATCGAGCGGTGCGGAGGACCAGACGGATTTTTGAAGGCCGGCGAGGGTATTGCGGGCGACGCGGCGCCAAAGGGGAACCATATCGATGCGCAAAGAAAGCTAGATTTTGGCGGAGTCGGAGGGTGTGACCGCGGCAAGGCGGTTCCCGAAGCTGGATGTTGAATTCGACATGAAGGCGAACGATGACGCTACGAGCGCGTCACACGTCGCCGAATATGTCGGGGCATTTGCCGAAGGAAAGACGCAAGCGGACGAAGCATGAGAAAAACGCGCTCGGGAACCACTCGCGACCGACGAATGGAGACGGCTGCATCCACGAGGTAGTTGAAATAACGCTCCGGTGCAAAAAACGTCTCATAGGCGAGACGCGCCTTGCGCCCGCGCTCTTCAAACTCCGGCTCGATGGCGCGCACGCGCTGCTCGACCGAGGCGATGTCTTTTTCTGCGATAAAGAGCGCGAAGGACGACCAGTCAGGACCTTCGCAGGGAATCCACGCATCCGCGATGATGATGGGGGCGATGCCGAGTTTGAGCGCTTCGAAAAGCCGGATGGAGTTGGGGCCGGCGCCGCGCGGGCACAGGATGAACTTGGACCGAAGACATTCATCGAAATATCGGCGCTGAGCATCTTCCTTGCCGAGAGGATCGTGTGAGAAGGCGTTGAAATCGGATGTATCCAAAATTCGGATATCCGGCGCGTTTATACCCAAATCGAAGAGCTTGCGTCGCACGGGATGGCAGTCGCGTCCGGCGAAGGTGAACAACCAGCGACGTTCCGACGCCGGCAGCGCCTGATCGGGAGTATACTTTTCCACGAAGGGATTTTTGAAATCGGGATGATGCAGTGCGTACGAGCCGGTGCGGAAACGACCTTTCCAAAAAGGCGAACGCGGCGCGTTGGCGTAGATGCCGGCGAGCAGAAAAGGCGGTTCCCATTGTTCGCTGAGATGAAAACATTTCTCCGGAAACCGACGTGGCAGCGGGTGATCGGCGAGCGCATCGCCGTGTGGTTGTGCGGCGTTGGTGAGAAAAATAATGTCCGCCTCTTTAGGCGAATCCACCCAGGTGTGGAGCGACGGCGACGCTTGCGCAAAGAGCGCGCGGAGCGCGACGAGCTGATGATTCCAGGCGTCTGGGCCTTCGGCGCAGGAGGTGGCAAAGATTTTCATGGAAACGCTTAGTCCGCAGCCGTCGCTGCGGGAGCGCTTCGGCGCGGGAAATTTTTTCAGTCGTTACGACAATGACGCGATTTTCGCCTGCGCGCTGGCGGCGCCGCGGGCGCGCGCTTTTTCCAATCGACGCACAGGTTCGGGTTGTCGCGAAAGGCGCCAGGCATCGGTCCAGCGTTGGAGCCGACCGCGTTGGCGGGCCGGGCGATATGCACCGCGGAGATGGAGCACGAGCGGCGCGGAGCCGGCGATGCCTTCCATGAGACGTTCGAGGTAGGCGAGTTCCAAGCGACCGGCGGTCATGAGGTGACGCAAACGCAGGCGAGGAGAAAGACCGATGCCGAGTCCGCGATCGATCGCGGTGAACGCCATGTCGGAGTCGCCGCCGGACGTGAGCGAGGAGCCTTTGCGATCGAATTCGCGGCGCATGGGGTCGTTTTTCACCGCGTGCGCGTAGGCTTCGGCGACATCGCGACGAATGCACATGCCCGCGCCCGTCGGCGCGATGTCGTAACGATATTCGTTGGCCCATGTGAAACGTGTGACATCGCGAATCGCGAGATAACAAAGATAAGGGCCGGCCCAATCGGGCGGCGGCGTATCAAATTCTCCAATACACGCTCCGCCATATGCGCCGAGATGCGGATTCTCGTCAGCGAGCGTCGCGGCGGTGGAGAGATAGTCGGATTGGAGAACATTGTCGTCGTCCACAAAGACGAGGAGGTCGCCGCTGGTTTCAGCGATGCCGCGTAGACGCGCGGGCGTGAGACCCAGTTCCTCTTCGCGCACGATGCGTGCATTGGGATGCCAGCCGAGATCGACGCGCCCGGCGAGCGGCTCGCGGGAGTGGTTGTCCACGAGAACAAACTCCCATCGTGCCGGCGAGAGATCCTGAGTGCGCAGCGACTCGAGTGTGCGCGAGAGAAAGTCGGCCCGGGGGTTATGCGTGCAGAGGATGACGGAGATCAGGCGAGGCATCGTGGGTGTTTAAGCGTGGCGGAGCATGTGAAACAAGCAGCGCAGATTGTCGCGGCGGAACGGGCGCGCGCGCCAGGCCTTCCAGGCATATTTGCGTGCGGTGTGAAACTCGCGCCCCTCAAGCGCCCACCATGCCCATTCGCGGTGAACGGAACTGACGTCGGGATGTGCGGGCGCAGGTTGAAAATCGAAGGGCTCATTCAGTCCGGCCTGTGTGCGGGCATCGCGGCAGAGTTCTTTCAACAGACGGATCTGCTGCTCGCGCCGCGTGTAGTTGGTGCTTTGTGCATGGATGCGATAACGCAGCAGAGGCTCTTCGAGATTGGCGAGCGGGCCGAGCCGCGCTGCGCGGAGGAAGAGATCGTAGTCTTCGACGAATTTGTACTGTTCGCGATAGCCGCCAGTGTCGATCCACGCACGCTGCGGTCCCATGACGACGGGATGAATAAGCGCGCCACTGTTTCCGCGCAGCAACGCTTGTTGGATGGAATCGGGCGTGGTTGGCGGACGGTAGGTTTTCAAACGGGCGCCTTGCGCGTCGATGAATTCGACGCTCGAACCCACGAGAAGCACGGACGGGTTTTGCGCGAGAAACGCGTACTGTTTTTCGAAACGAGTCGGCTCGCAGAGATCGTCGCCATCCATGCGTGCGAACACCGGGGCCGTCGCGGCGGCGATGGCGTCGTTCATCGCGCCGACGATGCCGGTGTTGGGGCGCGAAATGATTTTCAGCCGGGCATCGCGCGCGGCGATCTCCTGGAGGATGCCGCGCGTATTGTCGGTCGAGCCGTCGTCGACGACGATGAGTTCAAAGTCGGCGAGCGTCTGCGCCTGCACGCTGGCGATCGCGTCGCGCACGTACGGAGCGACGTTGTAGGCCGGCATGATGACGCTGAGAAGAGGCATGCGAAAAACGACGGTGCGATCCGGATCGCTCAGGATTGGGTTTGCGCGACGGCGGCCGGGCTCTGTGCGGGGGCGGGCACTTGGAGCATCTTGGAAACGATGAAAGCGAGGAAGCCGCTCGCGAGGAAGAACTCGGCGGTTTCGAGGTCCTGCCACAAAATCACCGGGAAGCCGTAGTGGGGCTCGATGATCGCATTCAGGTATTCATACGTCACATACACCGCGAGGAAGGGCATGAAGAACGGCACGATGTACCAATCCACAAGGATGTGACTCCAGCGCGTGGACAGGAGCGGCCGCGCGAAAAGCCACACGAGGGCGCGTCCGAAAACGGTGTAGAGACCCACGAGGATGAAGACCTTGTGCACCACGTTGCCCAGCGCCTTCAGATTATGAACGGTGATTTCTCCCTGGATGTTTGCCTCGGCGAGCTCGGGCGGAGTCTCGATGCCAAAGATGCGTTGTCCCCAGCTGATCTCTTCCGCGGCGACAAAGAGAAGCCCCGCACAGAGGAAGGAAAAGGCGATGCCGAAAAGTTTGTCCGCCGATCGGAAGAAACGCCGCGCGAGCATGCCGGCGCCGAGCGCCGCCAGCGCGAAGAAAAGGCTTTGCAGGTTTTCGATGAAGCCGTCTTCGCGCACGAAGGTGTAGTAGTCGAGACGAGCGAACCGACGGAGCAGGAGAAAGCCGAGAAAGCAGACGGCCGGAATGATCACAAACAGCCATTGGAGGTGACGTGCGACGCGGTGATGCGGGGCGGATGGGGAGCTCATGGCATGGGTATTGGTAATGTGGATACGACCAGGAATAGGCGGTCAGCTGCGCAGGCGTTCGAGAATCCCGCGGTAGCAGGAATCGGGTGAGAGATGGTTGCGGATGGCGGCGAGTGTGCCGTGTGAAAGGGACGCGCGCAGGTTTTCTGAGCCGAGCAGATCCAGCACGCCCTGCGCGAAGGCATCTGCGGAGTCGGCCTCGCGGACGGACGGGCGAAGGAAATCGAGACCTTGCAGCCCGATCGGCGTCGTGACGATGGCTTTGCCGTGGCTCGCGGCTTCGACGAGTTTGATTTTCACGCCGCTGCCCGCGAGGAGCGGCACGATGACGACTTCGGCGCGTTCATAAGCCTCGGTGAGATCGTCCACACGACCGCGCACGTTCACGCCGGGCGGCGTCTGGCGCACGCTGCGATCGATCGAGCCGCAAATATCGAGCGTGGCGTCGGGACGCGCGGCGCGGATTTGCGGCCAGACCTGTTGGAGAAACCAGTGCAAACCTTGCTGATTGGGAAGATTGTTGCTGCCCACAAAGAGGCACGAGCCGGGCACGGGCGAGCCCTGGGGCGGGCGCGGCAGCGCGGCTTTGGACGCAACGACGATATCGTGTTGCGGCAACCAGCCGCGAAAAACGGACGCGTCTTCTTCGCTGATCGCGATGATTGTGCGCGCACGTTCGAGGAGGCGGGCCTCGCCTTGAGGATTGGCGGGGTCGAGCGAGTGATCGGCGAGCTCTTCGGGGGGCGTGCGACCGGTGAACGCGAGGCGTGCGGACGCGACATCGTGCGTGAGCACAAAATGGCGTCGGCCGTCCTGCGGCAGCAGCGGCGTGAACCAGCAGTAGTTGGCGAGCACTGTATCCGGTTGGAAACTACGCAGACGTTTTTGAAAAAAGCGCGCTTCTAGCGGCGTGGGCAGGGCGCTCCATTTGGGCTGGTAAACGGTCGCGCCATTGGCCTGCGCCGGTGAATTGGCCGGGGTTGCAGGCGCAGAGCGACCGAGCGAGCGGATGCGTCCGAGAAGCGCACCGAGGCGCGCCTTGGTGCGGCCCCATTCGAGATAACGCCACGGGCCGATCGCGAGACTGCCGATGATGGTGAGATGAGCGACGCGACGGATGCGCGCGGGAACCTTCCACCACTTTTTTTTGCGCAGCTTGTCTTCGGAATGAACCCACGCGATCTCGATCTCGACGCCATGGCGGGC
Organism: uncultured Opitutaceae bacterium; assembly: GCA_937958045.1. Classification (GTDB taxonomy): domain Bacteria; phylum Verrucomicrobiota; class Verrucomicrobiia; order Opitutales; family Opitutaceae; genus Nibricoccus. Next base: position 37,016 of record CALFXL010000004.1, read on the forward strand.
GAGGTAGGAAAGGAGATCGAAGAGATAGGCTCCTGCGCCGTCGTTTTCCGGAAGCGGAGAGTGGCGGGTGACGACGAGTAGTTTAGGCCGGGCCATGGCTCGAAGCGGGACTTGGCTCAGGATGGGGCAGCGGCAGGCTGTATGACAATCTCGGGGGTAATCCGCGCGCCGCCGAAGGATCGATCGCTTTCGAAATCGGTGCTGCTGGTCTGAACTTCCCAAAGCGCGAAGTTATCGATGATGTCGTGGAAATGTTTTCCCGCGCCGATGGCTGCGCTGACGTTGTAGCGTGTGGGGTGCAGCGGGAGATTGGGCAGGCGCAGGCGGATGAGCGAACGACCTTGCGGCAGCGAGAAGGTTTGTCCGTCTCCGTCCGAGTCGAGCGTGAGGATGCGCTGGCCGTCCGGCATGTTGAACGTGAACCCGAGCATGAGTTTCTCGAGCGGGCGCGCGGCCTGGACGAGGAACTCGACTTCGAGTGGTTGTTTGAAGCGCGGGGCGGTGCGTGTAGTGACGCGGAGGATACGCGCTTCGGAGCCGTCGGTGCCCCAGTCGCGTTTGCGCGTGGAGACGTCGATATCGAGCTCGGTGGAGATGCCGGTCGTGCTATAACGCTCGATGGCTTCGTCGGTCGTCATGATGCCGAGGCTGCGGCCCTTCTCGAGATACAGGCAGCGTTGGCAGAGACGGCGAATGGTGGCGACGGCATGGCTGACAAAAAGAATCGTGCGGCCCTGCTCGGTGGAGATGGACTGCATCTTGTTGATGCATTTGCGCTGGAAGGCCGCGTCGCCGACCGCGAGCACTTCGTCCACGATCAGGATTTCTGGTTCGAGATGCGCGGCGATGGCGAAGGCGAGCTTCACGTACATGCCGCTGGAGTAGCGTTTGACGGGCGTGTCGATGAACTGACCGATCTCGGCGAAATCGACGATCTCGTCGAATTTGCGCGAGATCTCGAATTTGTTCATGCCGAGAATCGCGCCATTGAGATAGATGTTGTCGCGACCGCTGAGTTCGCGGTGAAAACCGGTGCCGACCTCAAGCAAGCTTGCGAGACGACCGCGCAGCACGATTTCGCCGGTGGTGGGTTCGGTGATGCGCGAGAGGATTTTCAGCAGCGTGGATTTGCCGGCGCCGTTGCGCCCGACCACGCCGATGACCTCGCCGGGTTGCACCTGGAAGTTGACGTCGTTGAGCGCCCAGAAATCGCGCGCATGGGCGACGGCGTCTTTATGTCCGCGCAAACGACGGCCGAGACGCTGCAGGTCGTCGCGGAGCGTTGTCATGCCGATCTGGCCGAGTCGGTATTTTTTGGATACGCCGGAAACTTCGATGATGGGCTTGCTCATGGTGCGGGGCTCAAACGGTGTCGACGAAGGTGCGGGCGGCGCGTTGGTACGCGAACAAGCCGATAAAGAACACCAAGGCAGAGATGCCGAGTGAGACGAGATAGCTGGAGGTGGAAACGGTGCCGGTGCCGAGGAAGATCAGACGCGTGGCTTCGACGATGGCGGTGAGGGGATTGAGTTCGACGATCCAGCGGAATTGCTCGGGGATTTTCGACAATGGATAGATGACGGGCGACGCATACATCCAGAGATTGATGAGCACAGGTTGGACGTGTTGGACGTCGCGGTATTTGGCGGTGAGCGCGGAGAGTACGAGGCCGACGCCGAGCCCGAAGAACGCCATGTGCAGCACGATCGCCGGATAAGCGAGCCAGAGCCATGAAGGCGTGGCGACTTGGGCGGGTTCGACCGTCAGGTGATGGTGCAGATAAAAAGCGCCGAAGGTGACCAGCTGGATCGCGAGCGCGAGCAGGCAGGAAATGGTGACGGCGATCGGCGGGATGAGGCGGGGGAAATAAACCTTGGAGAACAGATGCGCGTTACCGCCAAGCGAGTTGGAGGTGGAGCCGAGCACGGCGGAAAAATACGTCCACCCCAACATGCCGCAGAGGTAGAAAAGTTTGTCCGGCAAGCCGTCGGTGGACGCGCCCATCACGCGGCTGAACACGACGACAAACACGAACGTCATGATCAGCGGGTTCAGGAAGAACCACAGCGGACCGAGGATGGTCTGTTTGTATTTCGCGGTGAAGTCGCGGTGGACGAGGATCCACAGGAGGTCGCTGTAGGCTTTGAGACCTTCCCAGTCGAAGTGAAACCAGCGGGTGTTGGGCCGGATGCGGATTTCGATCGGTTCGGGCGAAGACGGTTGATTCACTGCGGTTGTTGGTTCGTGGCTGGAGGAAAAGTACGAAGAGGGTGCCGGAGACGACGCTGCCGGAAATCACAAAAGGATATTCCGGCAGCAAATGGCGGGCCCGGCAGGTGCGCGGGATCAGGCTTCGGTTTTTTCGCTTTGGTACGACTTGTAGTAATCGGCCTTGTAGGCGCCGTAGCCGTCGTAGCCGTAGTTCATAATCGAAGCGTGCGGCATGTGGTTGAGGACAACGCCAAGGATCGAGATGCCGGACTCGCTGAACTTCGCGAGGGTCTTCCGGATGATCGCCTTGCGGACGGTGCGGAAACGGCAGACGTAAACGAGCTCGCTGCAGAAACGCGACAGCAGCAACGCGTCGGGGAAGACGGCGGAAGGCGGCGTGTCGATGACCACGAGGTCGTATTGTTGCGAGAGCTTGTTGAAGAGATCGCAGTTGGCGATCTGGTCGATGACCTCCGTCGGATTCTTGATGGCGTCGCCGGCGGGGAGCAGGTCGAGCGCGGGACCGATGTTGACGATGCCGAGCTTCTGCGGATCCGCTTCGGCATTGGGGTTGGAACCATGTTCGCGCAGCCACGGGATGAGGCCGACGCCGGCTTGCGTGCCGAAATAACGACGCAGTGTGGGACGGCGGAAGTCGCAGTCGACCAGGAGCGTCTTTTTGCCGTGAGCGGCAAACACGGCCGCGAGGTTGGACGCGGTGAGACTCTTACCCTCGCTCGGAATGCTGGAGGTGATGAGGAGGCGTTTCGGCGTCGGGATGACGGAACGGATCTCCATCTCACTAAAGATGCCGCGGTAGGCTTCGGATAAGGCTTCGTCTTTGGAGAGACGGAACACGTTGGGGCGTTCCGTCTCGCTGAGTTTTTTCATCGTCTTGATGCCGCCGAGGAGCACTTGGCCGAGGCCGGCTTCGACATCGATGACGGACTTCACGCGTGTATCCAAAAATCCGAGGCCGATCGGAACGCCGATAAGCAACACGAACGCGATGGCGACCGCTTGTTTGACGACTTCCTTGGGCGTGCCGGAGGAGGGGGTGGAGGGCACCAATGCCTTGTCGAGGACCTTGATGTTATCACTGCCGAGGTTCTGGATGATGCTGGTCTCGCTCAAGCGGGCGAGGATGTACTGGTAATTGCGGTTTTCGACGCTGGCCTCGTCCTCGAGGAATTTGTACCGGCTGGCGATCTTGGCGAGTTCCTCGACCTGCTTTTCGGTTTCGGCGTAGTCCTTGCGGAGACGTTGTTCGTGTTCGCGTGCGATGTCGTAGCGCGCGCGGACTTCGGCGATGGCAAGCTCAATGGCACCGTCGAGGGCCTTCTCGGCTTCTTCGAGCGCGACCTGGTTTTCCACCATGCGCGGATGCCCTTCGAAGTAGTTTTCCTCGAGGAGGCGGCGGTTGGCGCGGAGGCTGTTGACGCGCTCTTTGAGGCTGGGGACGCTGCCGAAGGTCGCGATTTGGGAAATCTCGAACAGGTTGCGGCCTTCTTTCTTGTAGGTCTCGATGGTGGCAAGGAGCGTGCGGAGATTGGTCTGGATGAGCTCTTGTTCGGCGAGACTGCTGCCGAGCATGGTGAGCTTTTGTTGAACGACGCCCTGGTTTTCACCGATGGCGGCCATGTTGTGCTTTTCGCGGAAGGCTTGTTTCTCGCGTTCGAGCGCTTCGAGCTGGGCCTTCTTTTTATCGGCTTCGTTACGAAGAAAGAGGATGGCCGAACCGGTGTTGGTGGAGGCGCGGTCGAGTTGAAACTCGATGTAGTGGCGGGCGTAGCGATTGGCGATCAGGGCGGCCACTTCAGGATCGCGGCTGTACGCGCTGATGCGGAGGATGGTGGTGTTGCGTTGGGGCTCGATGCGGACGGAGTCCCTGACGAGTTGGCGGAGCGAAGGCGGCGGTTTGTTGGGATTATCGGGATCGCGGTAGGGCGCCTGGATTTGCTCGATTTCTTTTGGCGTGAACGTGCTTTGCACGGATTCGAAGAAGTTCTGGCTGCGGAGGCGCTCCGTGTGGAGCTCAAGCTGCAGGCCGGACGTCGTGGTGAGGTCGACGACTTCTTGAATACCGATGACGCGGTCCTTGTGCGGCTCGAAGAGGAGCTTGGCTTCGGCGCGATAAACGGGCTCGGGCTTGGGTTGGGCGAGCACAAACGCGGCGGCGACGGCGGCCCCTACGATGAGGCCGATCCACCAGCGCTCGAGGAACATGTTGAGGAGACTCTTGGGCGAGAGCTGACCGCCGGAAGGCTTGGTCTGCACCTGAATCTCGGCCGCGCGTTTGGCGGAAACTGATTTTGCGGATTTTGACATTGGGAAGGCCCCCCCCGAGGTGGCGTGTGGTTAGATGAAACGTTCTTCGACGTGGATGCGGTCGCCGGGATATATGAGGAAGCTCTTGGGGGCTCCCTTACGGTTCTTCATCATGGCTTCGACGTCCACGATGTGGGAAACTTCGTTGCCGTTTTCATCCATGCGGATCACGCGGACGGCGTTGGAGCGGGCGGTGGGGCGGAAACCGCCGAGACGGTTGACGAGCTCGACGATCTCGATGCTGTCGGTCTCGCGCGGCATCTGGAAGACGCCGGGATTCATGCCGGTGCCGCTGATGGTGACTTCACGGAGGGCGTAGTCGCGGACGGTGATGTTGACCAAAGGTTTTTTGAGGATGCGGCGCTCGATGAGGAGTTGTTCGATGAAGCCTTCGGCCTCGCGGACGGTCTTGTTGGCGAGGGAGACCTCGTTGATGTACGGGATGCGGACGATACCTTTGCGGTCGATGCGTTGGGCGGCGGAGAGATCGGGTTCGCCATGGACGGTGATCGAAATTTCGTCGCCGAGCGCGAGGCGGTAACCGGGATCGGTCGCCATGACGACGGGCGCGGTGGTGGTGTTCGACGTGGAGGAGTTGCCGCCGGTGGATTCGGAGGATCCGCCGGTGGGCGTGACGGCCTGGTCCGCTTCTGGAGTGGCCTTTCCCCAGAAGCATGCCCCTTGGAGGAGCGCGATGAGGACAATGGAAGAGAAGCGGAGTGTGCGCATAGCTGGCGTAACGGTTGTGAGTTTTTAGAAAGTGAAGGTCGCCGAGCCGGTGACGGTGTGGCGTTCGTAGTTGCGCGGAGCGACGCGGGTGAACTGGTTGCCGAGGGCGTCGGTGTTATTATCCACGTAACCGTAGCTGAGGCTGCCGTGGAGATTGCGGGTGAAGGGGCGCGAGAGCGTGAGTCCTGCCTGCAGGATTGTGTCGTCGCGGGTCACGCCGCGGTAGCTGCGCCAGTTGTAGGAGATGCTGCCGTCGAGCTTGGTGACGCGGCCGATTTTTTGGGTGAAACCGCCGCCGACGCGGGTGTTTTCCACCGCGAGATTGTTGGCCGAGAGTTCCATGCTGCGCGAAGCGTGGATGGAGAGATCGGTGCGTTCGCGCGCGGACCATGCGAGACGGAGAGAGCCGCTGAGGAACTTGCCGCCGTCGTCGAGAAAGCCCGCGACGGAGGATTGGGAATACGAGATCGAGGCCGAGCTGGTGAGTTTCGGAAAGCGGTTGGCCGGCAGGAAGGGACCGTCGATTGAGATATTGAGATAATGGCTGCCGCGCGAGGTGTCGCCGCCAAAGACTTCTTCGGACGAGCGGCTGAGGACGCTGTAGCCGTATCGGATGGAGCCGGAGACTTCGCCGTAGAGAGGGCGGGACAGACCGATGCTGAGGTTGTTGGAGTACTGATCGAGACCGACCTGCGTGTACTCGTTGGCGTCGGTTTTGGTGATGGTGAGCTCGTGTCCGAGGAGTAGTGAGGTGCCCGGGAAAATGCCGCGATAGGTGAAGTGGAGGCGGTTGGAGAACATGTCCTGATCGCTGTAGAACGCTCGCGAGACCGAGCTGTACGACAGGCTTTCGTTAAGGATCATGCCGGGGTTGATTGGGTAGGTGAGGCCGATCTGTGCAAAGTAGCGCTCGGTGGGGATGCGGTCGTTGAGGGAATAATCCACGACCATGTCCTCTGTGTAGCCGACGCTGACGTCGCCCGTGAGGCGCGAGCCGACATCGCTGGGAATGTGCAGCGACACGTTGATGCGGAGATCGTCCGAATCGTAGTCTTTGTTTACTTCGTGCCGGTTGAAAGCGACGCCGCCCGACGCGGTGAACTGCGCGAGACCGGCGCGGCGGACGAAACGGAGCGCGGGGTAGAGCGTGTAAATCGTGTCAGGGTCGTTGTCCGCCGATCCCAGGAAAAAGGAGTCATACATCACCGAGGCGTTCGTATCGAGCAACAGGCCGCCACGGGCGAATTCGGCGAAACCAAACGAGGTGGACGTGAGGGCGAGCAGCGCGGTAGAGCTGATGACGAGGCGAGTATTCGAGATCACGGTTTGGACAACGACGGTTCAGAAACGAGAAGGGATCTTGGCGGGTCGGACTTGAAACCGCGATTAGCAATTTGAAATCAACTGGCGGAAAGCTTTGTAGGGGATTTGCTGATAACGGGAAGTGAGGGAGCGGTCCGAAAGAGCAGCCGCCATTCCCGCGAAGGATCTTTCATCGGGAAAAGTTCCTCCACGGACAGATGGAATGCCGCTCGGTGCGGCGGACGGTAGATTTTTCTCTTACGTGCTTTTGGCGGCGAGGGACTTGGCGAGCGATTCGGCGAGCGCGGATTCTTCCGGGAGGGCGCTGTCGTTTTGGTAAGTGCCCAGGAGTTGGCGGGCTTCGGCGGTGTCGCCTTGTTCGGCGGCGATCGCGGCGCGCAGGAGGGCGAAGACGCCGGCGTTGGAGTCGTTGAGCGCCTTGTCGATGGTGCGGGCGGCGTCGGTGAATCGCGATTGTTTGAACAACGAAAACGCGTACGCCTTCACCTGCAGCGGGGTGTCGGGCGACGCGTCATAGGCCTGCTTCGCGAGGGTGTGTGCGCGAGAGACATTCGTGTTCGAGAGGAGGCTGTAATACGCGAAGTGGCTCTTGTCTTCGTTTGAGGGGTTTTCCGCAGCGACGCGCAGGCTGTAGATCCGGGCGAGTTCGGCGGTCTGGCCTTGTTGACGGTAGTAGTCGGCGAGCTCGTAGAGCGACGTGCTCGTGGGTTCGCGCTGGATGACGCGATTGAGCACGTCGATACGTTGAGAAGCCCAGCCCCAGCGTTCGCAGAGTTCTTCGAGCACACGTAGGTCGGCGACGCGATGGCCCACGCTGGCTTCGATCATGCGCCAGGTGGTCATGAAATCGGCATCGCGGCCGAGGTTGCGCTGCGCGTAGGCGATAAGTGCGAGGCGCAGGAAATCGTGCTGCGGCCATTGCTCGTTCTTGAGCGAGCTTTCGAGCGCAGCGTAGGAGTCGGTGGCGTAGAGGGCATCGGCCAGCTCGAGTTGCACGTTATCGCTGCGGTAGGCGGCGGGGAGTGCCTGGAGCCAGCTCTTGCGTTGTTCGCCGTCGGTGCGGTTGGACATGGTGTCGGCCAGCGCCGCGATGCGGGCTTGGCTGGCGCGACTGCGCTCGGCGAGGAGAACGGCGTCGGCGTGGAGCTGGCGTTCTTCGGGGAGCAGATCGTTGAGTTTGATGCGGCCCATCAGATCGACGCCTTCGTCGATGCGCCCGTTGGCGACGAGCAAGACACCGTGCAACAGCATGCGCTCGGGTGTGGAGATCGCGCCGAAGTTCATGGTTTCGAGGATGCGCAGCGCTTCATCGGGCTTTTCCTGGCGATAGAGCGAGAGCGCGTAGGAAGTGATGTAGAACGGGTTTTTCGGATCGTGCTCGTAGTTGGAACGCGCGTCGCGGTGGGCGCGCTCGAGCGCGGTGCGCAGGAGCAGGCTGGTGTAGGTGTAATTGTTGCGCTCTTCGCGGTTGCCAGGTTCGGCCTCGTTGATGCGGGCGAAGAGGCGGTTGAGCGCGGGCGTGTTTTGGCGATGGCGTTCCCAGAGCGCGAGCTGACGGCGCACGTCTTTGTCGGAAGGATCGATCGTGAATTTTTTCCAGAGCAACTCGAAGCGCTGTTCGACCCAACCCCAGCTGGCGATGGTGTTGTACAAGTTTTCGAGACGACGGGTATTGTTGCCGACTTCGATGACGGAGAGGCGCCAAAGCTCGGCGAAACCGCGCTCGTCGCCGCGTTGGCGGGCGGCGTACGCGAGGAGGGCGTGGCGGGCATATTCGTTCTCCGTCCATTTCAGCGGACGCAGGTAGTTTTCGAGCGCCGAATAATCTTTGAGGCTGAAAAGCACGCGGGCGTAGCCGAGCTGCAGCCCTTCGTCGGCGCGGATTTCTTCGGGAAGCGACTCCACCCACACGCGGGCGTCGGCCGCTTGCTCGTAGGTGTTGAGATAGGTGACGAGGGTGCGCGCTTGCTCGGGGCTGGTCGCGAAGCGCGCTTTGAGCGTGTCGAGGTAGGCTTTGAACTGCGAGGAAGAGCCTTGGCGGTAGGCCTCGGCGATCATGAGCTCCGTCTCGGGAGTGAGGCCTGGGCTTTTCGCCAGTTGTTCGGCGACTTCGAGGGCTTGGGCGGGCTGCTTATTTTTGATCGAATCGGCGAGTAGCAGCGAGAAGGCCCGGATGCGGTGTTCGGGAACGCTGGCGATGTCGCGGATCTCGGCGCGGATGGATTCGTGGTTGTCGTTGAACCCATCGAGGAGGCGAAGCTGGGCGAGGTCGAGGCGGGCTTTGTGATTGTCGGGCTGCAACTTCACCAAGCTCATCAGGTAGTACTTGGCGCGCGTGGGATTGCGCATGAGCTGCGCCACCTCGGCGGCGAGTTGATAAAACTCGGGCGAGTTGGTGGCCTCGGTGCCGATCTTGTTGATGACATCCTGCGCTTGCTGGTAGGCGCGGTATTTGATGGCGACGCGGATGAACTCGAGGCGGTTTTCCAACGTCGGCGCGGCGTTCGCGAGACCTTGTTGATAAACGAAGAGGTGGGGCGATTCTTGTTTCGTGGCGATGTCGACCGCGAGTTTCCACGCGTTGGCGTTGGCGGGATTATATTGGATGGCTTTGCGCGCTGCGGTGATGGCGGCGGTGTAATCGCCCTTTTCGAGGTGTTCGCGGGCGATGCTGTTGGCGCGCTTCTCACGCCATTCGCGGTAGCCGGGTTTTAGAACCAAGCGATACCCGACGATGCTAGCGGCGATCAGACCTGCAGCGGAGCACGAAAGAACCAGAATGCGGGTGCTACGTTTTTTGGGGAGGAGCTTTAACATGGAGGGCTGGGTTGCTGGTCAGGACTGGGGAGAGACGGGGCGGAGGAGATCCTCGAGGGTGCGTTGCACGATCGCTTCTGCTTCATCACGGGCGATCGGGCCGGAGAGAGAGATGCCGATGACGCGTTGGCCGAGGTTGCGATGGCCGCGCAGAACTGAATCGATGCGTTCATGGCTGGCGACCTGGCGGTAGTCGATTTTTTTGCTATCGGGGAAGGTTACGTCTTCGATGATGGCGTGGTACACGTACACGGGACGTCCCGCGGCTTCGAAGATAAATGTGGAGAATGGTACGTCGATGGCGGGGGTGGGGCAGCGGAGTGGTCCGGTCTCGGCGCGAAGTTCGAGTCCGGTGGCGGGTAAACAGACGGTAGGATAATGTGCACCGGAAAGGAACTTCGAAACGCGTCCGGGATACCAGCGGACATAATACATGTGGAATTCGTAACCCTCCGGCGTGGTCCACGACGCGGTTTCACCTTCGTTGTATTTGAGGATGGCGCGCGTGCGTTCGGGGAACTCGCCGATCTTGAAATCTCTCGCCTGCTCAGGCCAGGCCACGGCCCAGTCCTTCGGCGGGGGCAGTTGCGTTTCGTGATGTCGATACCAGGCCTCGGTCGCGACTTCGGCGGAGATCAGCGCCACAAAACCAAAAATCACGAAGCCGCGCGGAAACGGCACCGGCGCGAGCGGATGCTCCACGGGCTCTTTCTTGGTTTCTTCGGTGGCGGGCTGGCCGGCATCTTCGGCGTCGAGCTGCGCGAGCTTGGCGCGGAGTTTGTCGAAGCCGAGCGCGAGGAACCACAGGCCGGCGAGGCAGAGCACCATCACGACGGTGCCGACATGATCATGCCATTTGTCCATCACCTCGTTGCCGTGTTCACCGGCGATGTAGGTGAGCGTGATCGTGCGGCCGATATTGAGCACGAAGGCCACGACAAACGACGACGCCATCAACAACACGCGCAGGACGATACCGAGCCGGTAGAACTCGCCCAAAAACAGCGACATCATGAATGAGGTCTGCAACGACCGGATACCGCTGCAGGCTTCGGCGACATTTACCCACGTATCGCCGATTTGGATGAGATTACCCTGGTTATACGCGGGGATGCCGCACAGCGTGAGCGTGTCGGCGCTGACGATCGTGTTCCAACGCGTGAGCGTCTGCACGATGGCTTCTTCGATGGCGACGGGCCACGGCAAGGCGGTATAGACAAACAACACCGGAAACGCGAAATGCCACAGGTAGCGCAGGCGTCCCATCGCAAAGAGTGCGCAGAAGGAAAGTCCGGCGACGAGGCAGGTGAGGTAAAAATTCACTTTCACCCAGTCCGGATTGGCTTCGTTGATCACGCGCAGCGGCAGATAAGCCAACAGCAGCGCAGCAGGAGCGATGAGCCAGAGCGCCGGAGGGCGTGATGAAGCCGGTGCGGGGCGATCGCGCCAGCGTTCGGCAAACAGGAAAATCGCCAGGAACGGCACCGCCCACCCGTAGGCGTAGAGGTCGTTCACGATCCACTCCGTGTGAATCCGGATAAACAGCAGCACCCAAAAAAAGGTGATCAATGCGAGCGACAGGAGCAGGGCGGGGCGAATAGAAGGAACCTTCATTCGGTATGAATTCGTTGAATGGGTGCGGAAGGATATTTCCGTTTATTGCAGGTCAAGCGACAGACCGAACGGGCCAGCTTTGAAAGCTTCGTTGCGAAGCGATTTCAACCCCAAACCCCCCCGGGGAATCCCTCAAAGTTCCTTTGGACTAGCCAAATAGACGAAGACCTTTACCAACGGCGGCGCGTGAAGATCACCGTTTGGGGCATCAACTACGATCCCGAGCCGACCGGCATCGGTCCGTTCAATACCGACCTCTGCAAGTGGTTGGCCAGTCGCGGGCATTCCGTGACGATGCTGTCCACTTTTCCTTATTACCCATGGTGGAAAAAACGTCCCGAAGACGCCGGCAAATGGCATGAGCGCTCGGTCGCGGATGGCGTCATCGTGCATCGTTGCTGGCATTACGTGCCGGAAAAACCGTCCACGCTGAAACGTTTGCTGCACGAGCTCAGCTTTGTGGCGACCTCGACTTGGCGCGCGCTATGTACGCCGACGCCGGATGTGTATTTTGTGGTGAGTCCGTCGCTTTTCCTCGGTATCGGCGCGTTTGTTGCCAGCCGCGTGTCGCGGCGTCCGTTTGTGTTTCACGTGCAAGACCTGCAACCCGACGCCGCGCTTGGACTCGGCATGATCAAACCCGGTCTTTCCGTGAAGCTGCTGTACATGCTCGAGCGTTGGAGCTATGGACGCGCCGCGCTCGTTTCCGGAATTTCGCAGGGCATGATGGACGCCTATCGCCGCAAAGGCGTGCCTGAGGAAAAAATTTATCTGTTTCCGAACTGGATTCCCGACGAGCCACCCGCCGGTGTCGCCGATGGACAAGCCGCGGCGTCGTTTCGTCGTGAATATGGGCTCGCGCCGCAGACACCGCTCATCGCGTACTCGGGCAATCTTGGCGTGAAACAAGGACTCGATGTCGTCGTCGAAGCCGCGCGCGGCGGCGTGGATGCGCATTGGGCGATTTGCGGCGAAGGCGCAGCGAAACCTGTGCTGGAAGCGGCGATCGCCGCGGCACCCGATTGCGGGGCACGCTTGTATCCGCTGCAGCCCGACGATCGCTATCGCGCGCTCCTGCGCGAAGCCGACGTGAATCTCATCACGCAACAACGCGGCACGGGACAATTTTTCTTCCCGAGCAAATTGCTCTCGATCCTCCAATACGGCCGCCCGGTGCTCGCGGTCGCCGATGAGTCGAGCGAACTTGCGCGCGCCACGCGCGAAGGCGGCTTCGGCGTCGTCGTCGCACCGGGCGATGTCGCAGGATTGCGCGAAGCGGCACGGACGATCATTCGAGCGTCGGCCGAACAAAAAGCCGAATGGGCGCAGCGTGGACGCGCGTGGGTGGATCAGTTCCGCCGGAGCCGTGTGCTTGGCGAGTTCGAACAACGTCTCGCGCGCGTCGCCGGCGCGGTTTGAAAACGCGAGCGGGCGTGTAGTGAGCGTTTGAATACGCCATCGTTTGACGATCGGCGAAGCCAGGACGATATCACAGCCACTCGATGAGCTCGGCGTCGTGCGCGATGAAATGCGCGCTGCGATATTCCGGCGCGAGCAGGCGCGAATAACTTTCCTCCGCGAAGCGCCGGCAGTGCAGCAGGACTTTTGCTTGTTGGCCCGGCGCGCGCACCAGACGGCCGAGCGCCTGATTCACTTTTTGGATGCCGGGAATCTGATAAACGCGGCGCGCGGCCGCCTCGCGTCCATGATGCGCAAACGCGGCGAGGCGCGCGCGCTGCACGGCATTGACCTCGGGTAATGCCGGACCGGCCACAAGCGCGTGGCTGATGCGGCCGCCGAGCAGATCGATGCCCTCGGCAAAACTGCTTCCGAGCACGAGAAACAACAGGTCCGCGGAGCCTAGCGCTTGATCGACCCACGCGCTTTGCGCGGCGAGATCGGGCAGGCGCGGTTGCAGCGTCACGCGCACATGCGGATGCTCTTCTTCGAGCGCGCGCAGGATCGTCTCGGCGTAAGCATAGCTCGGGAAAAAGGCAGCGGCCCGAGCCGGAGTGTCTTTCGTTTCTACGTGAGACGCCGCATGCGCGAGTTGGGCGAGCGTGATCGCCGTGGTGGCGGTGTGTCGCGCGCGCTGTTGGTAAGTCGTATCCACCCGCACATCGATCGCGATGTCGTAAGCGTGATCGCGCCACGGCGCCTCCGCGCGCACGATCGCGGGCGATGCGAGTTCTCGCGCTTCTTCGTGACGAAGCAAATCGGCTCCCGAAGTCAGCTGCCGAAACAGCCGGCGTGTATCGCGTTTGTTGAGATCGCCGAGACGTTCCGGTTGCTCGGCGGCGACCATCTCGGTCTGCATCGTGACGACGGGCGCTTCATCGAGTCCCGCCGCCGCGGCGAAAGCGTCGGCGGGCGAGAGTGTCGCGGAGGCGAGCACGGCGCCTTTGAACGAACGCAGCATCGGGCCGATCACCGCGGCGGCGTCGAGGCAGGTGATGACAAGTTCCGCCGGACGAGGACTCCACCACAAGCGCGGAAGATCGGTTGTATTCAAAATTTCATTACACGAGGGAATCTGCCAAAGGAGTTCGTTGAGCCCGGGCGGAATCTGTGTCGTGTCCAACGGCGTTATGGCGATGAGCGCGGCGAGTGTCGCGAGGAGATCGCGGGCGTCGTCTTCATCGGCGAGCGGCAGGGCGTCGTGGGTCGGCAGCCGATGGAGAAAATGCGCCCAGTGTTCGCATGCCTGCACGAGTTTCTGCGGGGCGCGCAGTTGATGAAGCGTCTCGGCGAGCGCCGACGCATCCGAGGCGCTGAAAGCATGCGAATACGCATCGGCCACGCGCGACGGCAGATTGTGCGCTTCGTCCACGAGGAGCAGCGTTTGCGCGGGATCGAAACCCGGTTGGTCGAAGAAAAGTCCGCGCGTGGACGGCGAGAAGACGTAGTTGTAGTCGCCGATCCAGACGTCGTTAAACGGCAGCGCGGCGCGGGTGATTTCGTACGGACAAATCGATGCCTCGCGTCCGGCCGCGCGCAGGGAAGCGATGTCGCGCGGTTCGTTTTCCAGACGATAAAATCGCGAAAGTCCGCTGCGCGGCCAGCGTGCTTCGGCGCCTGCGATGTGCGGACAAACATCGCGCGAACAGTGGAAAACGGTGTGGATGCAGTGCTCGTGCTTCGGTCGCACCAACCACGCGGCCACGGCAGTCGATTGCGTTTCGGGAGAAGCTGTTGCCTCCGATGCAACGGGCCCGGTCATGTCGCTCAAGGTGCGCATGACCTGGAGTTGCCCGGTCGCCTTGCTGGTGAGGTAGAGGACGCGTTCGCAGCGAGCGTCGCGCAGATGGGTGAGCGCGAGTTCGAGAAGCGCGCCGGTTTTACCGAAGCCGGTCGGGGCTTCGAAGAACACGATGGGTTGTCGGTTTGCCGCCTCGGCGAGTTGTTCACGCGTGGTTTCTTGTCCGGGACGCAGCGACGGAAACGGTGGACGAAACCGCAGCGTGCGGAGTCGTTCGCGCGCACGAAGGCGAAGGTCGAGAAATTCGCAGACGCGCTCGAGCTGCGCTTGAAAAAGGACTTCGTCCGCGCTCGTGAGCGCGACGGTCTGTGCGAGGCCGGAGGCGATCTCGACGAAGTGTAGTTCTGCGCCGGATACAGCTTGTCCGTTTGCGGCAGGAATGGCGGCGGGGTCGAAACGCGCGAGCGCCGCGTAAGTCGCCAGTTGGATGAAGTAGGCGGGGTATTCCGCGCGCAGCTCGGAGTCGTCGGCGGGGAGTTCGCGGCTGACGGTTTTGATTTCGCGCAGCAGCAGTCCGCGATCGTTGGGCACGATCTGATCGATTCGACCGGTGAGCGTCAGCACCCAGCCGCGATGCGCGACGCGACCGGAGATCGGAACTTCGAAAAGCGCATCCGAGCGCTCGGCGGAGGTTTGCGCGCGGAGTTGATTGTGCCAGTGCGTGCCGAGTTGCGCGCGCCACAGTCCTGAAGGCGCTCCGAGCGACTCGCGCGGGCCGAGCGTGAAATCCGCAAACTCGCCAACGCTCAGACGGGCGGTGCGTTGTTCGAGATCGAATTCCATGTGGCGGAGGGCGGGAGAAGAAGGCCGAATGACGAAGGCTGAATGACGAATGCCAGTGACCAGCGACAGTGGTGGGGGCGAGTTTTCGGCGGATGTTTAGAGGAGGATTTCGGTGTGATCGCGGAGGTAGTCGTCGAGGCGGCGCTGGAGGCGCGCCACGGAGGCGGTGTCGGCGGTCTGGGCGGAGAGCGGTTGATTCAGCAGATGAGCGACGAGCGTGCGATCGGCGGGCGGGAGCGTGGGAAACCAGTGTTGTTTCAGCGGATGCCCTTCGTCGCGTGCGAGGCGGTAGAGACTTTTGAAGTAAACGATATCGGGTCGATCGGACGATGCGAATGCGGCGAGCGCTTCGCGCAGGAGTTGAGAAACGGACTCGCGGCTTTCTTCGGGAATGGGATTGCGGGCGATGAAGGTTGAGAGCGCGGAGGCGAGTCGAAGCGTGTCGTAGTTGCGGCCGAGGTTTGTGTGGCGTTGCACGAGACGCGCTTCGCGCACGAACCACGTTTGTCCTTGGTTCGCGGTTTCGAGGACGACGGAGACTTCATCGAATAAATCGAGCGCGGGAACGGCGGCGTTTTTTTTGGAGAGCCGATGCACCGCGAGAATCGCTCCCTGCGCAGGTGTGAACAACGTGAAGGTTTGAAAGGCATCGGCCGGCGGACGCTTGGTGAGCACAAAGGCGTCGGTCGTGATTTGCGGGCCTGACATGAGAAATCCGAAGGGGGAGAAATGACGAATGGCGAAATCCGAAGGCCGAATAGGGAACGGCCAGTGCGTACCAGACACGGGTGTTTTTAAGGGAGCGTGGTGGGCGTGGTTTTTGCGATGGGCGGCCACGGCGGGATGACGGCGCCGCCGGAGATGATCATTTTCATGCCTTCGCCGACGCTCATATCGAGTTCGATGACGTCGTCCTTGCGGAAGAGCAGAAGATAACCGCCGGTGGGATTGGGTGTGGTGGGCACGAAGATGGTGAGGAGTTCTTCGCCGACGCGCGCGGACGGTTCGCCTTGAGCGCGGTTGGTGAGGAAACCAATCGTGCGCACACCGGGGCGCGGAAATTCGACAAGGACAACCTTGGAGAAAAGGTTGCGGTTTTGCGTGCCGAACGTGCCGACGATTTGTTTGACCGTGTTGTACACGCCGCTGACGCCCGGGATGCTTTGGACGAAGCGTTCGGCCAGACCGCCGAAATATTGGCCGAGCATGTGGCGCGAGACGTAGCCGAGCAGCGTGATCAGAATGATAATGATCAACGTGGCGATGACGTTCCAAACCAGGCGCAGCGTGTCGTGATCGCGCAGATCGGCAGGGATAAAGAAAAAGAAGTAATCACGGAAACCACCGCCGACGCGTTCGAAGATCGCCGAGAAAACGAGCCAGGTGATCGTGATCGGCGTCAGCAGGAGAACCCCGGAGATGAAGGCGTTGCGGAGAGTGGCGAAGCGGGAAGGCGGCGGCAGGTCGGTCATCGTGGACAGTGAAAGCGGATGTCATGCCCGCCGCGCGGACTTGGCAAGGCGCGTCGGCCCGCACGAACCGAACGTGACTGATAACCAGGAATCTGCGGAGAACGTTCCTCAGGCGCGCGCGGCGCCGAGCGTGAAGACGGGCATCGCTTTGTGCGCGCGGAGGAGCTCCATCGCGCGCGCTTCGGCGGCGCGCATGCGGCGTTTTTTCGCGGGCTTCAGATCGTCGTAACCGGCGAGATGCAGCCAGCCGTGGACGATGTAGAGCGTGAGTTCTTCCGAGAAGTTGCGGTTGTGCGTGGCGGCAAACGCGGCGGCGGTGTCGGCCGAGACGCAGATTTCACCGGCGCTCTCCAACGCGGCGTTGCCCTCGAAAGTGATCACGTCGGTCGTGCTCGGATCGTTGAGAAAATCGGCATGAATGCGCGCCAGCGCGGCGTCGGTCAGAAACGCGAGGGAAAGTTCGCCGGCGGGCACGGCCGAAAGACGCGCTGGTTTTGTGGCGGATTTTCGGCGGGGTGAGGCGGCGTTTTTTTCCGACGCGTTTTCGACGAGCTGAGCCCCGGCGTTTTTTTGCGCGGCGGGCGTGAGCAGAGGGATATCCGCTTCTGTGTAGCGGAACCATGCATCGAGCGTGCGAATGACTTTCGTGACGGCCCGCCGGTCGAGCTTGAGACGGGGATGGGCGTTGTGGAGATGAACCTCGCGGGCGGACATGGCGGAAACTCGCAATCGGAAGGCCGCTGCGCGGAGGG
The DNA here is from genome assembly GCA_937958045.1 of uncultured Opitutaceae bacterium. Taxonomy (GTDB): domain Bacteria; phylum Verrucomicrobiota; class Verrucomicrobiia; order Opitutales; family Opitutaceae; genus Nibricoccus. Next base: position 54,304 of record CALFXL010000004.1, read on the forward strand.
GCAAACTGAAAATGGGACGGCGCGGGAAGCGAAGGACGACTGACGACGGACCAATGACGAATGACCAGCGGGCGCTGGCCGGAAATGCACGCTTTAGGTCGGGGGCGTTTTCGCGGTGGTGCCGGAGGCGGATGTGGCGGGCGCGGCGGACTCTTCGGCCTGCGGGGTGTAGCTCACGCGCGAGTGCAGCATGTTGAGCAGCGTGAAGGTGAAGCTGCTCTTGATCTTCGTGAGATCTTCGAATGTGAGCGGCGCTTCATCGAGCTGGCCGTCTTCGATGCGATCCTTGAAAATCTGATCGATCAATTCGCCGAGGTGTTGCGGCGTCACTTTGCGCAAAGAACGCGAAGCCGCTTCGACGCCGTCGGCGAGGTGAATGATGGCGCTTTCCTTAAACTGCGGACGCGGACCGTCGTAGCGATACGTGCTTTCGCACACGGGTGAAGGTTCGAGCCCGGGTTGAGACCACAAGCCGGCGCGTGTATCCGAACTAGCACTACGAGCACCCGTCATGGCCGCGGAGGATTGCGGCGGGCGTTTTTCGCCGAGAGCGCGTTGGAAGAAATAGCGGATGAGCGACGTGCCGTGATGTTGCTGGATGACGTCGATGACGGCGCGGGGCAGCTTGTGTTTCACGGCGAGATCCACGCCGTCTTTGACGTGCGCCTTGATGATGAGCGCGGAGAGCGACGGATTGTTTTCGTCGTGTGGGTTGGCGCGGTCGCGCTGGTTTTCGGTGAAGTACTCGGGTTTGCGCGTTTTGCCGATGTCGTGGAAGAGCGCGCAGACGCGGGCGAGCAGCGGGTTGGCGCCGATGGCGTTGGCGGCGTTGTCGGCGAGCTGTGCGACGACGAGCGAGTGGTGGTAGGTGCCGGGCGCTTCCATCTGCATGTTGCGCAGAAGCGGGTGGTTAAAATCCGTGAGCTCGAGCAGCGTAATATCGGTCGTGCGTTTGAAGAGGCCTTCGATCACGGGGAGCACGCCGGCGACAATCACCCCGGTGAGGATGCCGGTCGCGAGACCCGCGAGCATTTGCTTTGGAATCACATGCGGCGGGCTGAAGAACGAGAGCTGATCGATGAAGCCCATGAGGCCCGCAAACACCGCGACGACAAAACCGCCATAGGCCGCTGCGCGAACGACGTCGGCGCGGCGCCGAACCTGGCGGCAACAGAAAATGCCGACCATCGACGCGACGAAGGTGATCACGAGGATGTCGAGGCGGTTGCCGTAGATGACGCTGGTGAAAATCGAGATGAACAACGCCGCAAAAATCGCGGAGCCGGCGTCGATCAAGATCGCGACGATGAGTGGCGCGAGCGCGGTGGGCGCGATAAACGGCAGGATCGAAGCTACGCTGGAATTTTCGACGAAGTAGGGCAGTCCGCCGAGCCAGTAGGTGAGGCGCACCAGCGCGAGATTGCCTACGACGACCAAGGCGAGGAGCGCGAGGCGTCCGTTGCTCTGAAGCGTTTCACGATCCTCGAGCCGGATGTAGACAGCGGAGGCGACGAGCATCGCGAGCACGAGCAGGATGCGGCCGAAGAGTTGGAGGCCTTCCTCGACTTGGGTTTGCTCGTTTTTGAGGAGGAAGTTGCGGTGCGCTTCGAGCATTTCGAACTGCTCGGGCGTCACGCGTGTGCCCGGTTCGATGATCGTCTGACCTTCACTGACCGAGACGACGACGGGTTGGAGTTCTTCCAACGCCTGTTCTTGCAAGCGCGCGGTGGCGGCGGAGTCGAAAACAAGATTGGGGATCAGGCCGTTCCGGAAGATTCGGAAGAGCGCGGCCGTGATCTCGCGGCCGAGACCTTCGGCGTTGAGATTCGCGCGAAGCGAGGACAACGCGTCCTCCATCGTGTGGACCGGACGCTGGACGGTGCTGCCGTCGTTGCGTGTGAGATGGAAAACGGTGACCGAACCCGGCGCGGAGAAGCCGCCGAGGCGTCCATCGTGCACGCCTTCTTGATAAAGTTCGCTCAGCGCGAGCAGGCCGGTCTCGGCGAGCTGGAAACGCGTGTCGGCATTGGTCGCGGCGAACACCGTGTACACATCGTCCACGCTGGCGCGGTACGGACCTTTAGCGTCGAAGGCTTCGACGATCGGTAGGAGCGCGGCGCGCGTGGCGTCGACCGGCTGGTCTTCGGGGCGCGATTTTTCGAACTGCTCGAGTTGGACGAGAAGTTCGTGGATGTGCGTCTTGAAACGGTGGAGGTGGGAAAATTCGAGTTGGTAAACGCGCGGTACGCGGGTGCGGACCTGTTCGCGTTGCTGGCGGGTTTTTTCCGCGCTCTCGTATGTGAAAGCGGCGCTGGCGGTGATGCGAACCGAGGCGAGCTGGTTGGGCAGCACGGGCAGGTTGACCGTGTTCACGCCCACGAAGCTGATGAGTACAATCGCGGCGACGGTCGCGATGAAGATCAGCGCGGTGATGAGCTGGCTGGTCTCCAGAAACTCAACCGTGCCGGAGACATCGGCGGTCTTGCGCATCCGAAGCGGGCGGGCGGCGCCGCCGGGCAGAGCTTTGAGTTTATCGATGAGAGACATGTCGGCGCAGGGCGCAAAAAGCGGAACAAAATATGAACGCGTATGCGGCGCGGTGCGAGGGCTTATTTTCCAACCGGCGCGCGCCGCCTAGGTGAAGGCGCGTTATTTCACATTTGGTTCACCCATCGGGTTCTTATACCGTTCATAGGCGTCGATGATTTTCAGCACGAGCGGGTGGCGGACGACATCGGAGCCGCTGAATTGGTGAAATTCGATGCCGGCGATGTCCTGTAGAATCCGGCCGACCTCAATCAATCCGGACTGTTTGGCGCGGGGAAGATCGATCTGGGTGATGTCGCCCGTGACCACCATACGCGAATCTTCACCCAGTCGCGTGAGAAACATCATCATTTGCTCGGGCGTGGTGTTTTGCGCTTCGTCGAGCACGATAAACGCGCGGCTCAACGTGCGACCGCGCATGTAGGCGAGCGGCGCGATTTCGATCAGGCCTTTCTCGGTGAGCCGCGAGACATCCTCGCTATCGAGCATGTCGTGCAAGGCGTCGTAGAGCGGACGGAGATAAGGCAGGATTTTCTCGCGGAGATCGCCGGGAAGAAAGCCGAGTGCTTCGCCGGCTTCGACCGCGGGGCGCGTGAGGATGATTTTTTCGACTTCGTTTTTCAGCAACGCCGACACCGCGGCGGCCATCGCGAGATAGGTTTTGCCCGTGCCGGCCGGGCCGATGCCGAAAACGATCGGATTTTGCAGGATCGATTGCAGGTAAAGTTTTTGTCCGAGCGTCTTGGGAACGATCGTCTTGCGACGCGTCGCGATCGTGAGCGGCTGGCCGAACAAAGCGCGGAGCTGTTCCGTGTCGCCGCGCGCGATCGTGTCGACGAAACGATGAAAGTCGGGCGTGCGGATCGAAACGCCCTGCGCGCGAGCATCGTTGAGGAAACCGAACAATGTTTCTACGCGCGAAATCGCTTCAGCCGAGCCCTCGACCTTGAGCCAGTCTTCTCGCGTGACGAGACGCGCGCCGAGGTGTTGTTCCGCGTAGCTGAGGTTCTCTTCACGTCCGCCAAGCAATTGATGGAGATGGCGCGGGCTGGGAAAACGGAGGGTTTGAGAAGCAGGCATGAAGGAAAGGGCGGGCGGAAAGTCCGAAGGGTGGCGGAACGACGAAGGGGGATGACGAGTGACCGATGACCGGTGACGAGTGCGCGGGTGGAGCTAGGGAGTTGGGCGAGTGGGCTGGAGCGATGGCTGCGATGGCCGCCAATCACTGATCAATGGTCAATCGCCGTCCGACGGCGGCGAGCCGTTCCCAGGTGGCGTCGAGCGATTGCGGGAGGATGCGTGTCTGGCCGATGACGGGCATGAAATTGTTGTCGCCGTTCCAGCGCGGCACGAGGTGACCGTGGAGATGTGCGATGCTGCCGCCGGCGGCGGAGCCGAGGTTAAAACCGACATTGATGCCGTCGGGTTTGAGCGCCTCGCGAAGCAGACGTTTTCCCGTGATGATGATCTGGAAAAGGTCGGCGCTTTCTTCGGGCGTGAGCTCTTCGATGTCGGTGACTTCGCGAAACGGAATGGCGAGCAGGTGTCCCGGGTTGTACGGAAAACGATTCAGCATCAGGTACGAGAGCGGGCTGCGATAAACGATGAGTGCGGCGCGATCGTCGCCCGATGCGGGGAGTTCGGTGAAAGGGCGCTTCACCGCGGGATAGCGAGGCGCCTCGATGTATTCCATACGCCAGTAGGCGTGCAACTGCTCCATGTGTGTAGTCGTTTGTCGAAGTTTGCAGGCATCCAAACGGACGGTTGGCGAAAGTCAAAGACGCGAGACCGCAGCAGCCATGCGAAAACAACGATGCTCGCACTCCCGGGAATGTCCGACGGTACGCTCCGGTTCACGCCCGATGGGCGCGGGCGAGCCACTGATTTACCGTGCGCGACGCTCCTTCTCTTCATGAACCAACACCGAAATTTTTTTCGGGATAACGGGCTTTCGCTGGCGATGCTGGCGCTCTTCCTCCTGTTTTTCGGAGGACAGATCTTGGCGGGGGAACACGAGCACAATGACGAACGTCGCAAGCGCGGCGAACCGGAGTTCACCTTGGCGCAATATGTGCGCAGCGCGCATTTCTACGAAGCGACGGCCGAGAACTGGGAGAGCGAGTTTTTCCAAATGTTCGTGTATGTCTTCGCCACGGCGTATCTCTACCAGAAGGGTTCGGCGGAATCGAAAGATCCGCGGAAAAAACATCGTCATCATCGCGACAACTCCGCGCAACCGCCGCCCGGAGCGCCCTGGCCGGTGCGGCGCGGTGGTTGGGTGTTATCTGTGTATGAGCATTCGTTGTCGCTCGCGTTTCTGCTGCTGTTTCTCGTCGCCTTCGCGCTGCACATCCTTGCGGGGCATCGGAACTACAACCAAGACCGCGTCGCCGATGGCGAAACGCTCGTGACGATCGGCGGCTACCTCGGTTCGCCGCGTTTTTGGTTCGAGTCGTTTCAAAACTGGCAGAGCGAATTTCTGGCGATTTTCGCGATGGTCGTCCTCAGTATTTTCTTGCGCGAACGAAACTCACCGGAATCCAAGGAAGTCGAGACGCCGCATGGAGAGAACGAGGAAAACTGAGCGCGCGATGCGCGCGACGCTTCGCGCTGCACATTGCTCGGTCGAGCAGTTCGCGTAGCTTGCAGAATGCGCCCTTGGCGCGTGCGTCTTCCTGTCGATGCGGGAGCTGTACGGATAAAACCCGCTGCGCGGAAAACGCTTATGCAAGGCCCGGCCCCCCGCCCGCGAGCGCTGGCATGTAACCAGCGGAATAAGCCGCGACGTCCGTGGCGGATGCGCTCCGAGCGAGCGGTTTTGCACGGGCCCCTGAACTTAACCCTGTATCCAACATGTCCTCTCTACACACGCTCCAAGACCTTCTCGCCGAGGAGTTGAAAGACCTCTATAACGCCGAAAAACAACTTCTCAAAGCGCTGCCCAAGATGGCGCGCGCGGCCTCCAACGAAGAATTGAAACAAGGTTTCCTCGACCATCTCGAAGAAACGAAGGGCCATGTGGAACGGCTCGAACAAATCTTCGAAGCCCTGAAAATGCCGGCGCGCGGCAAGACGTGTCACGCGATGGAAGGCCTCATCGAAGAAGGCTCCGAAGCGATCGAAGCCAAAGCGCCCGACGCGATTCGCGACGCACAGCTGATCGGTTCGGCGCAGCGTATTGAGCACTACGAGATCGCCGCGTACGGCACCGCTCGCGCATTCGCCGAAGCGCTCGGCGAATCGCGTGTTGCCGACTTGCTGCAGCAGACGCTCGACGAAGAAGGCGAAACCAACAAACGCCTCACCGCGCTTTCCGAAACCGTCAACGCGGACGCGGTCGAAGTCTCCACGGAAGCCGAAGAGGAATAATCTTCGATCTTTCTCATCGCCGGTCGCATGAAGAAAAACGCCAAGACTCGCCAGCGCTCGCGAAATGCTTCGCGACGCAAACCGCTGATGCAGGATCAACCGAAACCGAAGTTCGCGGAGCAGCATCAACGCGCTCCCGGCGCGGAACATCGGCTCGATCCGCAACCGCGGTGGCAGGCTTCGCGTTATCGTGCGGCCGGCAAACTTGAGGATAAAGTCGCGCTCATCACGGGCGGCGATTCAGGCATCGGTCGCGCCGTGGCGTTTTTGTACGCACGTGAGGGCGCCGATGTTACGATCGTGTATTTGCCCGAGGAACAGCGCGACGCGGAGAAAACGCGCGACTCGGTCGAAGCGGTGGGACGACGTTGTTTGTTGTTGCCCGCCGATCTCACCAAGGAAAGCGCGTGCAAGGATGTTGTCGAAAAGACGGTGAAGCATTTTGGGAAACTCGACATCCTCGTGTCGAACGCTGCGCATCAAGCGCGCAATGACGGTGTGCAGAAGGTGTCGGCCGAGGCATTCGATCGTACCTTTCGCACCAACATTTACGCGTACTTCTTTCTCGTGAAGTATGCGCTTCCGCATTTGAAACCCGGCGCCGCGATCATCGCGAGCAGTTCAAAAACGGGCCTTTTCGGATCGGAACAGTTGCCGGATTATTCGGCGACAAAAGGCGCGATCAATGCCTTCACCAAAACGATCGCCATGGAGCTTGTCGAACGCGGCATCCGCGTGAACGCGGTGGCGCCAGGCCCGGTGTGGACGCCGTTGAACCCGTCCGATAAAGGCCTGACGCCGAAGCGCGTTTCGATGTTCGGCGCCGACTCACCGATGGGCCGTCCCGCGCAGCCTGAAGAGCTCGCGCCGGCCTATGTGTTTCTGGCGTCCGACGCAGACTCGTCGTACATCACGGGCATCGTCTTGCCCGTGATGGGCGGCGAAACCTTCGGCGCGTAGTTGAGGAGTGGATACGTGTGCTAGTAACGGTATGGGCGGTTGCTCCGCAATCGCCGCCGCGCTCGGCATGAAGGCGGACAATGCGGAGCTGTTGTGAACACTGGTTAGCGTTCACTGGCCGGTTTCGTTGGCGTGTGCCGCTTCGAGCTCCGGAAGTTTTTCCAAGTCTTTCTCGGCGGGGCCGGAAATCACTTCGCCCGTCGCGCGGAAACGCGAACCGTGACACGGACAATCCCACGTGTGCGCGGCGTCGTTCCATCCGACGATGCATCCGAGGTGCGGGCAAACAGGCGAGCTGAGTGTGATCTTGTCGGACGCGTCGCGATAGGCGGCGACTTTGCGACCGTCGATGGCGACGATTTTGCCTTCGGAGCGATTGAGCGAACGCAGCGTGTGCGCGTCGGCCGGCGCGAGATAATCGCGGAGCAGGTGATAGGGATAGTCTTTGTTCTCTTTGAGATATTCCCACGCGGAGCCGCGGACTTTTTTTCGGTTCACCTGGAAAAGATCGATCCACGGATTGCGGCGCCCGGTGATCGCATCGAGGGCCATCATCGCGCCCAGCGTGCCGAAGGTCATGCCGTTGCCCGCGTAGCCGGTGGCGATGAATTGATTCACGGCGGTGCTGCCAATGTACGGCAGACCGTCGGCCGTTTCGATGACCTGGCCCGACCACTGGCGTTGAATGACGGCGTTGGGGAAACGTTGTTGAAAACGCTGCGCGAGCCGCTTGCCCGCTTCGCGCGGACTTTCTTCCTGGCCGGTTTTGTGATCTTCGCCGCCGAAGATGAGCAGGTCGTGTCCACGACGATGTTCGACGCGCAGATAATCGTATGGATCTTTGGTGTCCCAAAACAGCGCTTCGACACCTTGCGGCGGAATCTGCGCGGAGAGCGCGTAGCTCGTGTAGAGCGCGAGTTTGGTTTGAAAGAGCAGTGCGGACAATGTGCCCGTGTTTCCCTGCAGCGGCGTGTGCGTCGCGAGAATGAGATGTCCACACGTGATGGTGGAGTCGCCCGCTTTTACCGTGAGCGGATTGTCTTCGATCGTGTCGACAGCGGTTTGTTCAAAAACGTGCGCCCCTTTGCCACCGAAGCTGCGCACGAGTCCGGCGAGATATTTGCGCGGATGAAAAAGCGCTTGTTGCGGGAAACGCACGCCTGGCGCGTCCATGAGCGGCACCGACGGCAAAAACTCCGCTTTGACGCCCAGTGAGCGCGCGGCCTCGGCTTCGGCCTCGAGCTCTTTGCTCGCTTCGGAAAAATCCCCGTCGGTCGGCGCGTGAAGATATCCCGGCAGCCAACGAAAATCGCAGGTGATGTTTTCGCTGCGAATATTGGCGACGATGCGATCGATCGCGGCACCGCCGGCGTCCCAGACCGCGCGCGCGGCTTCGTTGCCAAGCGAATCGGTCATCTCCGTGAAGAGCAGATCGGTGACCGGTGTGAGATGCGCGGTGGTGTGGCCGGTATCCATGCGCGCGAGTCGATCGCGTTCGATGAGTGCGAAACTCAATCCGGCCTGACGGCAAAGGTAAGCGGCGGTGATGCCCGTGATGCCGCCGCCGACGATGACGACGTCGACGGCGAGATTGCGCGCGAGGCGCGGAAAGCGGGGCAGCGTGCCGGTGGCAATCCAGTGCGAGGGGGCTTCCATCCCCGGACAGAACCGCGCGGGCGTTCCCGGTTCCGAATGCAAAAAGCGATGGCAAAACGCGCGCTACATGCAGTGTGTGAACTCAGGCAAGTACACGTGCGTGATCGGTCGAGTAATGAATAAAAACGTCTTGGATCGCGTCGTGAATATCGCCCGTGCGCACTTGGAGATCGTCGAGATATTCATGCAACCCGCGCGTGATGATGTGCGGCGTGTCGCAATTTTCCAAATGCTCGCGCAGCGCGGTCACGAGACGCACCGCGGCGTTGTCGGCGAGATGTGGCGCATCGGCGGTGATGCACGTGAGTGCGCGATGGATCGCATTGACGGAGAAGAGCACGCTGCGCGGGAAGACCGTGTCGCGAAGCAGATAATCGACGACGCGTTCGAGGCTCAGCTGACCACGTCGGCTCTGACGAAACGCTTCGAACGCCGAGCATGAGCGCAGCACGGAGGCCCATTGCACCATGTCGAGCGCGGAGCCGACGCGCGTGTTGGCGGGCAGCAGCATGAAGTACTTCACATCGAGGATGCGCGACGTGCTGTCCGCGCGTTCGAGGAAGCGACCGAGTTCGAAGAACCACCACATCTGCGTGCGCGGGATCATCGAGTCGGCGACGCCGTAGAAGCGGTGAATGTTGCTCTTCAGAAAGTGAAGGTATTCGGCCGAACCGAGCTGCGCGTAGCGCTCGTAGTCGTCGTCTTTGAGGCGCAGGAAAAAACTGTTGAGCTCTTCCCACACTTCGCTCGCGAGTTGATCGCGGATGCAGCGCGCATTTTCGCGCGCGGTGGCTACGCACGAAAAAACCGAGCTCGGATTTTGTCGGTCGAACAACACGAAATCGACGACGGTGCGTTCGGTGACATCGGTGCCGTGACGTTTGCGGAAAAGGCTGTCGCCACCGCAAACATACACGAGCGGTTCCCATGCGCGCGGTGCATCGGCCGCCTGCCGGCTCTGCAGATCGAGCACGAGCTGGTTGTTGACGTTGAGCAAACGCGCGGTGTTTTCCGCGCGCTCCAGATAACGGGCGGTCCAGTAGGTGAGAGAGGCGACGCGGGAGAGCATGAAAAATCCGAAAATTGAAGGCCGAATGACGAGGGTGATGAAAGCCGGCGGGCGATTGCAGTGTGTTAGTCGGTTTTGGTTTTCCGGAAGATTGCGGAGAAGATCAGGTTCAGCTCGCGAGCTTCGGTCCAAAGTGCGCGGGTGGTGTCACGTTCGTCGTCGGCTACTTTGGCCAGCATGCACCAGTATTTCGTTTCGTGCACTTCTTTGCGGCAGAGTGCGATTTTATGGCGGAAGTCTTTCTTGGATTCTGCGTCGTTCGCTGCGCAGTAGTTGGCACCAGTGCTGGTGGCTGGTCGCACGAATTGCGAAATCAATGGATGGAGGACGGCAGCGTCCGGTAGCTTGAGGCAGGACTCGATCACGCTTTCCCCGAACCTCGCGGTGCGTTCCTCAAGATCGTAAGCGCGGGGCTCGTTGAACGAAAAACACGCGCCATCGTCGGCATTCGGCCTTCGCGTTTTCGGGGTTGTTTTCATACCAACACCTCTTCCGCCGGGGCGGTTTGGGATTGGGGCGAGTGGGTGGGCGGGGTTTCGTCGTCGGCGAGCACCCACGTGTCTTTTGAACCGCCGCCTTGCGAGCTGTTGACGACGAGCGAGCCTTTGCGGAGCGCGACGCGCGTGAGACCGCCGGGCATGATTTTGATCGTCTCGCCGTTGAGAATGTACGGGCGCAAATCGATGTGGCGGCCTTCGATCGTGTCGCCGCAAACGCTCGGGCAACGCGAGAGGCCGATGGTCGGTTGCGCGATAAAATTGCGCGGGTTCTCGATGATTTTTGCGCGAAACTCCGCGATCTGCTCGGCGGTGCTGTGCGGACCGACGAGCATGCCGTAGCCGCCGGCTTCGTTGACGCTTTTGACGACGAGCTTGGGCAAGTTGTCCAAGATGTATTTCAGATCGGTCGGATCGGCGGAGAGGAACGTATCGACGTTGGGCAGGATCGGATCTTCGCCGAGATAAAACCGGATCATCTTGGGCACGTAATAATACACGGCTTTGTCGTCGGCGATGCCCGTGCCGATCGGATTGCAGAGCGCGACGTTTCCTTTGCGATACGCTTCGACGAGTCCGGGCACACCGAGCAGCGAGTCTTTGCGGAAAACGGTCGGGTCGAGGAAGTCGTCGTCGATGCGGCGATAGATGACGTGCACGGGCGCGAGGCCGTCGGTGCGACGCATGTACACGCGATCATTTTCCACCACGAGATCCGAGCCTTCGACGATCTCGATGCCCATCTGACGCGCGAGGAAACTGTGTTCGAAATACGCGGAGTTGTACACGCCGGGCGTGAGCAGCACGACGGTCGGCTCCGGTACGTGGTCGGGCGCGAGGTGGGTGAGCAGAGCGAGCAGATCGTGCGTGTAGTTCTCGACCGGACGCACGCGATAATCGCGCAGGAGATTGGGGAAGACGCGCTTCATCACCTGGCGATTTTCGAGCACGTAGCTGACGCCGGAGGGCGTGCGGAGATTGTCCTCAAGCACGCGATAAACGCCGTCCTGATCGCGGATCAAATCGGTGCCGTTGATGTGGACGTAGAGACCGCGTGGGATGTTGAAGCCGACGAGTTCGCGGCGAAAGTGTTTCGAGGTTTCCACCATCTCGCGCGGCACGATGCCTTCGGCGAGAATGCGCTGCGGTCCGTAGATGTCCTCGAGGAACATGTTCAGCGCCTGCATGCGCTGCGTCAGGCCGGCTTCGAGATGACGCCACTCGTGCGCCGGCACGATGCGCGGCACGAGATCGAAGGGGAAAATTTTTTCCGTGCCGGCGTTGTCGGAATAAACGGTGAACGTCACGCCGCGGCGCAGGAAGGTCTCGTCGGCGGTGCGCTGGCGGCGGAGGATTTCGCCGATGCCTTGAAGACGTCCGAAGCGTTCGGCGAGAAGCTGGTAGTGCGGGCGCGGACGGCCATTCGCAGCAAACATCTCATCGAAGAACGGAGCGTATTCGTAGGTGGCGAAGAGATCGGACATGCGTGAAGAAATGCGGGCGGATCAACCGGTGGAGGGTTGACCCCAGAGGAAACTTTGGTCGCTGAGCAGTTCGCGTCCGTCGGCGGCGAGCACGCGCACGCGCCAAGCGACAGGTTTGGCCTCAGGATCGGTCCAGTCGGAGCCGGTGAGACCGAGTTGAAAAACATGCGAGCCCGTCGGCACCGTCGCGGGCGGAAACGTGATCGAGCGCGGATCCGGAGTGCCGGGCGTGACATAAGCGAGCTCGATGCGCGCGCCGGCCACGGCCGCGCCGGCGTTTTTCAGGCGCATGAGAAAATAATAACCGGCGCGCGAATCGGGACGACTGCGCAGGAACGTCTGACCGCCGGTGTTCTCCTGGCCGCCGAAAAATTCCGCGATGCGCTCAAACGACGCCTCGGTGCGATACTCCGGCAGGATCCGCACCACCGTGAGATCACTGGCGGTGAGTCGAAGCGCGAGCAGGAGAAACAGGACGGGTGCGAGACGCATGGGCTGGGTTGAACGCCGGGAGGTCGGCGTGCAGAGCGAGGTTTGCAGGTTGTGTGCCAGTGAGCGCATGAGAGAGATTTACGGAAAAGGAAGGGGAATGGCCAATGGTGAATGACCAGTGAGGAATGACCAATTGCCCGATGATCAGTGACCAATGATCGGCGACTATTAGCCAAGCAACGAATGGCGCGGGGCCGACGGTGGAGGGCGGACGCCGAAATCGGAAGGCCGAATGCCGAAGGGCCGCGGGACTCTTTCTTGGAGTTTGGCCCTTCCTGTGTCTTTGCGATTTGACGCTCTGGCGTTTGGAATTTCCGCGGCTTTGCTGCCACGGCGTTATTCGAGCCAAATTTTTTGGTAGCGATGGATGCCTAGCAACGACGGCACCCAGCCTTTGACCGACGGGTGAATCAAGTACGTGCGCGATCCGAAAAACACCGGCGCGACCGGAGCTTCGTCGAGCAAGATCGCCTCGGCTTTCTGAAGCAGCGCGAAACGGGCGGCTTGGTCCTGCGTGCGGGACGCCTCGGCGATGAGGCGGTCGTACTCGGCATTGCTCCAACCGGTTTGGTTGTTGGCGCCGTTGGTCACGTACATGTCGAGGTAAGTGGTCGGGTCGTTGTAATCGCCGACCCAGCGCGAGCGGGTGACTTGGTACGCGAGGTTGATCTGATTGTCCAAATACACACGAAAATCGGAAGAGGTGAGGCGCACGCGTACGCCGAGTTCGCGCCGCCACATTTCCTGAATCGCTTCGAAGACGGCTTTGTTGATCGAGTCGGTGTTCATCTGGAGTTCGAACGGCGCGAGACCTTTTCCGCCGGGATAGCCGGCTTCGGCGAGAAGCCGCCGGGCTTCGTCGAAATCGGTGGGAACGCGCGCTTCCGCGGTGTAGCCGGCGGTGTTGGGCGGCGTGTAGAAATGCGCCGGGCTGCGGCTGCCGTGGAGCAGGATGCGGCAAATGGCCTCGCGATCGATGGCGCGGGCGAGCGCTTGGCGGAGCTTTTTATTGTCGAAAGGCGGACGCGTGGTGTTGAAGCGGATGAAAAGCGTCTCGAGCAGCGGATCGATGCGCAGCGGGCTCGGCGATTGACGACGATAGGAGGGGATTTTTTCCGGTGGCAGATCGTAGGTGATGTGGATCTGCCCGGCGCGGAAGTTACGCTCGTCGGTCGAGATGTTGTCGTTGGGGTAGAAGACGACGGCGTTGAGCTTGGTGTTGGCCGCGTCCCAGTACGTGGGGGTTTTTTCGACGGTAATGCGGACGTTGGGTATCCATTCTTTCAATACAAAGGCGCCGTTGCCGACGAGGTAGCCCGGTTGGGTCCAGCGCGTGCCGCGCTGAGCGAGTCCGCCGAATTTGCGCACGGTCGGCGGATGAATGGGAAACCAGGCCTGATGGGCGACGAGCGCGAGCAAGTAGGGGGTCGGCCGATCGAGGCTGACCTGGAGCGTGAGATCGTCGATCGCTTTGAAGCCGACCTGCGAAAAATCGTCGAGTTTGCCGAGATTGAAGGCCTCGGCGTTTTTCACCGGGTAGAGCATGTAGGCGTATTCGGCGCCCAGCGACGGCGTGAGGATGCGCTGAAACGAGGTGACAAAATCGTGTGCGGTAACGGGATCGCCGTTGGACCAGCGTCCATCGGAGCGAAGATGAAACGTGTACGTGAGCCCGTCTTCAGAAACGTCCCAACGCTCGGCGGCGCCGGGGACGGCTTGCGAGGTGGCTTCGTCGATCGCGGTGAGTCCTTCGAAGAGAGCGATGAGAATATTGTAGTCCGTATAAACCGTGGAGGTCTGCGGATCGAGGTCGCCGGGTTCGGCGCCATTGCCGAGATGAAGCGTCTGCGTGCGCCGGGCGGCTTCGACGACGGACTCGCGCTGGGCCCAGGCAGACGCGGGGAGAAAAGAGAGCGCGATAGCGTAAAAGGTGAGAAACGTGAAGAGGCGCATTTTGATGAAAACTGTCGGGTGGGGGCGACGGGCGCAACGGTGGGTGTTTATAGACTCTCTACAAACGGTGCGGC
>CALFXL010000005.1 GCA_937958045.1 uncultured Opitutaceae bacterium
AAAAACGGGGCGGAGACTGGCCGGCCGAGCCTCCTCGCGGCGAAGGGGCGGTGGATCGCGAAAGGGGGGCGGCGCGAGGCAACGTGAAGTCAACGGATGCCGGCGGGCCGCCGGCGTTCGCAGGGCGTGCGTTTTCTTCACAGAAAACGTTCGCGCGCAGTCAGCCGCCGAAGGAGGCGCGGGACGATTTGGGCGGTGCGGATTGGGAGAGGGATTTGATCCGGGCAATCCGACGGAAGGGTTTTTTATTTCGGACCGAGACGACTTATCGGGAGTGGGCGGGGAAGTTTGTGGAGTTCATCCGGCCGCGGTCGCCCTATGCGGCGGGGGCCGAGGAGATCGGTACGTTTCTTTCGGATCTGGCGGTCCGCTGGCGTTTAAGTCCCTCAACCCAGCGGCAGGCGCTGAATGCCCTGGTGTTTCTTTTTCGCGAGGGACTGGGACGGGAGCTGGGCGAAATCGATTTTAAGAGGGCGCATCCGAAGGAGCGTGTGCCGTCGGTATTGAGCCGGGTGGAATGCGAGCGGTTGTTTGCGCAGCTGACTGGAACGACGCGACTCATGGCGGAGCTGATGTATGGCGCGGGACTGCGCTTGATGGAATTGCTGCGACTGCGCGTGCATCATCTGGATATAGAACGCGGGCAACTGCGGGTGCTCGGAGGCAAAGGCGACAAGGACCGGGTGACAGTGCTGCCGGCAAAACTGACGGGGCCGTTGCGCGAGCAGCTGGACCGGTTGCGCGATTTATATACGGAGGACCGGTCGGCGGGGATGCCGGGTGTGTGGCTGCCGGAGGGTTTGAGCCGGAAGTATCAACGCGCGGGGGAAACCTGGGAATGGCAGTGGCTGTTTCCTTCGCGCGAGGTAGCGCGCGACCCGGTTGCCGGCGTGATCCGCCGGCATCATCTAAGCGACAATGCATTTCAAAGCGCGGTGCGCCGGGCGGCCCGGAAGGCGGGAATCAGCAAGCGCGTAACGCCCCATGTGCTGAGGCATTCGTTTGCGACGCATTTGTTAGAAGCGGGGACGGATATCCGCACCGTGCAGGAGCTACTCGGGCACCAAAGCGTGGAGACGACGCAGATTTATCTGCACGTGATGAAGAAGCCGGGGATCGGCGTGAAGAGTCCGCTGGATATATAATTTGCGGCTGTCGCGGGAAAACCAAAGTCTTTCAGCAACGGCTGCGTCACCGTGACTCCGAGAAAACTTTGATACTCGCTTCGAAATGGATCCGTCGGACGCAACCGCAAGTTATTAGTAATGTCGCGATCGGAATACCCGATGCGATAACGCGCACCAGTCGGCACCGATCCCTCCACACCCGCGAAGAAAAGTTTATTCTCCTCGTTAAATAACGATGTGCCCTGCGAAATCGTTTGTTCGATTGTATTCTCCCGTTTGTTCCGTTCCTGCTCCGCCGACATCACGAACTCCGGTTCAAATACGCCCAACTCGGCCGCTCGCAAAAATCCTGCCGCCGCCAAAGACTCCCGTTGCGCGCGAAGCATAAGATTATTCGCCAACGCGAGCTGCCGGCACTCCGCCAGCGTACTGCTGACCGGATCCTGTGAACGCGTTTAATAAACCGCTTTCGCCGGGACTCTCGGGGTGAGGTAGCGCGCAAGGGCTTTTAGAAAATAATAATCCGCGTAGTTGAGCGGGGCATCGACTTCGGCACCGACACTTTTATGTCCGACGGAATGCATCAGCAGGAAATTGCCGTTTTCGTTGAGCGTGGCTCGATAGGCGGGGCTCGATAATGAGCGGAGTTGTTTCTCGGCCATCGCGCGGTAAATGGACGCTTCGTCGGCGGTCACTTGATCGCTCAGCTCGAGCAAACCAACGGCCATCACCGCGGCGGCGGATGCGTCGCGCGGCGCATCGGGAATCTCCGGCGCATCATAATCCCAATACGGCACACCATCTTCCGGCAGGCGTGGATGTGAGAGCAAAAACTTCGCAATGGTCCGCGCTTGCTCGAGGTAACGCGCCTCGCCGGTCAGTCGTGCCATCGTCGCGTATCCGGTGAGTCCCCACGATTGTCCGCGCGCCCAAGCCGAGTCGTCGGCAGCGCCTTGCACTGTTTGACGTTTGATGACCTCCCCGGTCTCCGGGTCGTAGTCGAGCAGATGAAAGCTGCTCCCGTCGGGACGGAAATGATTTTTCAACGTTTTATCCGCGTGGCTGATCGCGATATCACGGAACTGCGTCTCGCCAGTCTCGCGATATGCAAACCACAGCAGCTCGAGATTCATCATGTTGTCGATGATCACAGGGTACTTCCACTCCTTCGCATCCCACGAACGAATCAGCCCCACCTTCGGCTGATAGCGCGTCGCCAAGCTGCGCGCGCCTTGCACGAGGACCGCGCGCCACTCCGGTGTGCCGGCGAGACGGAGGCCTTCACCGTAACTGCATCCCAGCATAAAACCGACATCGTGATGCCCGGTGAAATGCTGAATCGATTCCACGCGCTTCGTGTAATCCTCAGCCGCCTCGCGCCAGCGCGTTTCACCCGTGTGTTCATACAAGAGCCAGAGCGATCCAGGGAAAAAACCCGACGTCCAATCGCGCGGTCCCACGGCGCGAAACTCTCCCTTGTCCACCGTGCGCGGCAAACGCGTGGCATCGCCGTCCATGCGTTTCAACATGCCCGCATATTGTTGCGCCGCGAAAGCGTATTGCTCGCGAGCGATCTCCGACATCGGACGTTCGAATGCAGCGGCGAAGCCGATAAACGTGAGACTGGCGAGCAAGCAGACAGCACGCGCGAAGGCGTGGAACGAAAACAAACTTGAAGGGCGCATAGGGATCGGGGTTGTGCGGAAAAAACGATCGATCGACACGACGGCAAATAAGCCGCCGACAAGTGCGCCATTGCTGCCGCGACGCGCGATGATGCGCAAGGCACACATGCTGTCTTCCAGTTTGAGTCGCGCACGCTCCATGAAGCATTTCGCGCGACCGCACGTCCGCATTCAGCGATCCGTTCGCTTCACGGGAAACAAGCAGCCACATCCTTTGCCGCAGCAGTCTTTGCGACGAATACAGATGTTCCGTCGCGCACAGATCGCAAAAATCAGCGCGAGAAGAGCGACGGCGATGACGATGACCCAAAGCATTTCATCGCAACGTGTCTCGCCCGCGAAGGCGGTGCAAGTTTCGCAGCCGCGAAAATATCGTCGCGTTTCCATCGTTGCCGGATGGCACGCGCTTCGCTTAGCCCAGCCGATTCATGACCGTGCCAACCACTTTGCTTACGCATCCCGGCGGTGCTCACAAAGACGAGTTTCTCGCATGCAGCGTGCTGCTCGCGATTCACTCCATTCCACTCGTGCGCCGCGAGCCGACGCCTGCTGATCTCGAAGATCCGGCGGTGATCGTGGTGGATGTCGGCCTGCGTCACGAGCCCGCGCTCAACAATTTCGATCATCATCAGTTTCCCAAAGACCACACGCCGACCTGCGCGCTCTCGCTCGTGCTGCAACACCTCGGGCTCTACGAAGATGCGCGACAATTTTGTGAATGGTTGGAAACCGCCGAATGGTTTGATTGCCGCGGCCCGATCGAAACCGCGCGCTGGCTCGGCACCGAGCGCGGCGTGCTAAGCAAGCTCGCGTCGCCGATCGACTTCAGTCTGCTGCGCCGCTTCGCGTTGATTTCTCGTTTGGAACCTGGCGAACCGTTGTGGGAAATGATGCGCATGGTCGGCGAAGATTTTTTGTCGTACGTGCGCAGCCTGCGCGTGCGACTCGACGAACTCGCGCGCACCGCGACGTTCTGGGACTTCACCTTTTCCGGCCAGAACGCGAAGGTGCTCTTCCTTCCGCGCACCGATCCGTTGCCGGACGAACCGTCGTTCGGGCTCGAGCGCTTTGTCGCATCGCTTCCTTTCGCAGCGGAAGTCGTGGCGGTGATTTATCCCGATCGACGCGGCGACGGCTACGGCCTCTCGCGTTTTCAAGATCATCCGCGTTTCGATTTTCGCCGCATCGCCGACGATCCCTTGGTGCGTTTTGCGCACGCGCGCGGCTTCCTCGCAAAAACATCGGCCACCGAAATCGCCGAACTGCGGAGGCTTCTGCTGGCCGCGGTCACACCATGAGATCGCCCGCCTCCCCGCTTGCGCTCCGCCACGGCGACTCTCACGTTCGTCCCCATGCAAAAAGACGTTGTTGAAGTCACCGTGAAAGGAGTGATGCCCACTTCGAACGGCTGCGCCGTTTTCCTGGGCAATGACGACAAAACGTTCGTCATCTACGTCGATCATTCCGTCGGCAACGCTATCCAGATGACGATCAATGGCGTGAAAAAGGAGCGTCCGCTCACGCACGATCTCATCGGCCACATCCTCACCGGACTCGGCGCGCGGCTCGACTACGTGCTCATCAACGATGTCAACGAAGGCACGTTCTTCGCGCGCATCCTCCTGCGCATGGAAAACGAGCTCGGCAAAAAGATCGTCGAACTCGACGCACGTCCGAGCGATTCCACCGTGCTCGCGCTCCAGCACAAACGCCCGATCTTCGCCGCTCGCAAAGTCTTCGATACCGTCGAGGATATGAGCGAAATCCTCGAACGCGTTTTGCAGCAACAAGCCGAGGAAAACGACGACGTGGAAGACGACGATCTCTCGGACGAGGATGACGATCCCGAGTTCGACGATGACGACGACAAGAAGTAACTTCGCGTATTCGAATCCTCACCATCCGACGTGCGTCTTCTCGCGTGTCGTCTCGCCACATGCCGACCACCCTTCCCGCGCCTATTGTCGCCGGCCAGCCGCTCACCGCGCTCGCGCCGATGCAGGACGTCACCGATCTCGCTTTCATGAGCGTGATCGCGCACTACGGCGCGCCCGATTATTTCGTTACGGAATTCTTCCGCGTTCACAGTCAGTCGCGTCCGGAGAAACACATCCTCCGTGCGATCGACGAAAACCGTACCGGTCGTCCTGTTTTCGCCCAACTGATCGGTGAAAACATCCACGATCTCACGCGCACCGTCGAAGAACTGCTGCGACATCCGATCGCCGGCATCGACCTCAACCTCGGCTGTCCCGCACCCAAGGTTTACAAGAAAAACGTCGGCGGCGGTTTGCTCCGTGAGCCCGCCAAGATCGCCGAAATCCTCACCGCGCTTCGCGCCGCGTCGCCCGGTTTGTTCACGGTGAAGATGCGTATTGGTTTTGAGGATACGCGTTACTTCGACGAAATTCTCGCTCTCGTGAATGAGCATCGCGTGGATCTGCTCAGCGTGCACGGCCGCACAGTGAAGGAAATGTATCGCAGCGAGGTTCACTACGATCAAATCGCGCGTGCCGTCTCGCGCGTGCGCTGTCCGGTGCTCGCCAATGGCAATGTCACGTCCGCCGCGAAAGCCGCCGAAGTCGTGACCAAAACCGGTGCCGCCGGCGTGATGATCGGCCGCCACGCGATTCGCAACCCATGGATCTTTCGTCAGTGTCGCGAACATTTCGCCGGACAAGCCGTCTCGCACATCACGCTCGCCGATGTCCGCGAATACGTTGAGCGGCTTTTTCACGCCACGAAACACGACGGCATTCCCGAGCGCGCGCACGTGAACAAGATGAAGAAGTACCTCAACTTCGTCGGTCAGGGTGTGGATGCGATAGGCGCATTTCTTCACGACATGCGCCGCACCGAAAACGCCGCCGCCCTCTTCGCGGTTTGCGACCGTCACCTGCTCACCGAACCGGACAAAACATTCTCGCTCGAGCCTTACCCCGGCGTGATCGCGCGCCCCAACTGCGAAACCCCCGACGGCGCCGCCGACGGCTGCTCGCTCGAAACGATCAGCGCGTAAATAACACCACCAACGTCGCGATCCCGCGACGAACGGAGAAAGCTAAGTCAGACTTAGCGTCAGCTTTTCGTACGGCATTGTTCAGCACGTGTGCAATCGCCGATGAGGATACGTCTACGCACGTCGGCAATTAGCGAGGTTTATCCATTGGGACGCCGGCGCTTATACAAAAACTGCCACGCTTTATGCATGTGGAGAGCGTGTCGTTTTAGAGTTCTCGCGCGGAGATGAGGGTATTCTTCGGCGGACCACCTATATATGACGCATAAAATTGTTCGAAAATGGTGTTTGCTCACCACGCTCCCGTTTCTGGCAGCTACCAGTCACGCCCAGTTGTGGGACCGTTTAACAAATCCTGAAATGGAAGTGCCTGTTAAACATCCGCCTCAAGTGGTGTTGAAGGAGGGCCAAAAAATTGCCGTGAGAGAATTTGCCGGCGACGGCGGCGCAGAACTTTCTGATCGTTTGGTACAAGCGCTCACTGAAGGGGGACTGGAAATCATCGATCGTGCGAATCTAGAAGCAGTGCTGCGTGAACAAGGATTGCAGGCGGCCAGCGCACTTACTCCCGAGTCTGCTATGAAAATAGGGAGATCGCTCGGATCGAGCGCCGTTTTCGTGGGACGTGTGAATCGTAGCGGAGTGGAAGTATCTCCTATCACCTATAAAACGCAGTCCTACGGAAAGAACGACACCAAGACGACCCACTATGCAAAGGTGACTGCTAGAATAACCGCCAGTATCCAACTCGTCGATCTCACCACCGGGAAAACCTACACCGGAAAAATGATCGAAGCAGTCAAAGTGTTGGAAAATCAATCAGACTCTGGCGTCCCCCCCTACCCTAGTAAGGATGAAGCCATCACTGCGGCCTATCTTGATGCGGTGGAGCAAATGAAACGTATCGTATTTCCCTGGATCGAAACAGTACGCCTCGTTGTATACGACGACAATCGCGCCAATTTAAAGTTGAGCGCGCAGCAAATAAAAGTTGGCGATTTCGAGGGTGCCGCCCAGACTTTACGAGCCTCGTTAGCGACACTTTCCGAAAAAGATGCAAAATACCAAGGAAAGCTATACTATAATCTCGGTATAGCCTTACTCTATTCGGGACATCCGCAAGAAGCGCTCGACCAGCTGCAAAAAGCAGCGGCCATTAAAGCCACCAGCATCACTGCAGCAGCCATCAAAACTGCTCGAGAAGCGATCGCGCTACAAGAAGAGCAACGTCGTAAAGAAGAACGCCCCATCGATGCCACGGCATCGATAGCAGTAGAAACGGCCCCTCGCGCAGACGCTTTAACGAACGAGCAAGTTATTGCCATGGCGCAGGCCGGACTACCGGACGCTGTGATCATATCGAAGATCAAAGCATCTCCGCAGCAACTCGATGCGTCTACCGATAGCCTCATCGCATTTAAAAAAGCGGGGGTTAGTGACGCCGTCGTGCTGGTGATCGTCGAAGTAGCACCCAACAAATAACGTAATCCCATCCTATCGTGTTCGGGAGACGCGGTCTTTTTTCCGTTAAGCTCCCGAACCCACTCGATGGATATAAATATTTAGCGTTAGCCTCACTCGATGCCGAGCTTTTGGCGGCCTTCGGCTGAGATCATCTGCGGAGTCCACACGGGATCCCACACGATGTGCACTTTCGCTTCGGCGACGGATGGCAGCGCGGCGATTTTTTGCCGCGCATCTTCCGCGATGACCGGTCCCATGCCGCAACCTTGCGCGGTGAGCGTCATCTTCACTTCGACCAACTTCCCGCCGCCAGGCATGTCTTCGATGCTCAGATCGTAGACGAGACCGAGGTCGACGATGTTGATGGGAATTTCGGGATCGAAACAGGTTTTGAGCGCATCCCACACCGCTTGCTCGCTGAACTCGCCCGCGGAGGTTGTATCCATTTCTTGGATAGGCGCGAAGCCGGCGATCGCGTCGCTGTCTTCGCGTGCGATCCGAAACAGTCCGCGGTCTGTGCGCACCGTCACATTGCCGCCGAGCGTCTGCACAATGAACACCTCCGTGCCTGCGGGCAACAAGGTGACTTGTCCGGCGGGGATGATCGTGGCTTCGACGTCGCGAGAGAGGGTGTGGTTCATAAAGAAAATTCTATATGCGTGATCGCGGCTTATTGCAAAGCCACATGCACAGGCAGACGCGCGTAGACGCCGCGCGGGTCGTTGTATTCGCTCAACATGCGCAGTTCGCTTTCCAGGCGATTCACGACCGCGCCCACCGGACCGGACAGTTTTGTGCGCGAAGGCGACAGACCTTCCACTGCTTCCGCGAGAAAATCGTTAAACGTTTTCCGTTTGGGAAACTCGCTGATCTCGTAATGGCCGAGATTGGCAGCCCGCGCCGCGGCAGCGATGGCCGCATCGAGTCCACCGATTTCATCCACGAGCCCGAGCTTCAACGCCTCCGCGCCTGACCACACGCGTCCCTGCGCGATCTCGTGCACTTGCTCGCGCGGCAATCGACGCGCTTCGGCGACCTTGCCGACAAATTCCTCGTACACCCAGTCGACCATGCGCTGGATGATCGCGAGTTCCTCGGGTGTTTTCGGACGCGAAATCGTCACCGCGTCCGCGAAGCGGCCGGTCTTCACGCGGTCAAAGGTGATGCCCAGGTTGCCGGCGAGTTTTTCGATGTCGAACTGCACGCCGAACACACCGATCGATCCGGTGATCGTGCTCGGCTCCGCAAAAATGCGTTCGCCGTATGCAGAAATCCAATACCCGCCCGACGCGGCATACGCGCCCATGGAAACGATCACGGGCTTCTCTTTCGCGGCGAGCCGCAGCTCGCGTTGAATATGCTCCGACGCCGTGGCCGAACCGCCCGGACTGTTCACGCGCAACACGATCGCTTTGATGGAATCGTCTTGTCGCATACGACGGAGCTCGCGCGCGAAACGCACCCCACCGACCTGCGTGCGATCGCCCTCGCCATCCACGATCGCACCTTCGGCGTAAACAACTCCGATCGTGCCTCGACCGGAAGCGGATCTTTCCGCGATCAACGAACCTTTGTCGTCGCCGAGCGTCGCCGCATAGGCTTCGAGCGAGATTTGTTTAAACGGTTGATCCGAACCTTCGCGGCCGGTGCGGCGTTTTAAATCGGTCAGCACTTCGTCGCGATACGCGAGACGATCCACCAGACCGTTTTGCAGCGCCGACGCGGGCATGATCAATCCTTCCGCATCCACCAGCGCTTGCAGTTGCTGCGGCTGTAATCCGCGATCAGCCGCGAGATCGGCGCGGAGGTCGCCCCAAATATCGTCGAGGAGTTTCTGAAGTTGCTCGCGACTTTCCGGGCTCATGTCGCGACGCGTAAACGGCTCGATCGCCGACTTGTATTTTCCAACGCGCGTGACCTGCACGCCCACGCCAAATTTTTCCAACGCGCCGGCGAGAAAGATCGGCTCCGACGCCAATCCCGGCAGCAGCAGCACACCGTAAGGATCGAAAACAAACTCGTCCGCGGCAGACGCGAGATACGCTTCGCGCACCGTCGCGAAATCGAGATAGGCGATCAACGGCTTGCCCGATTGTTTGAACTCGTGGAGCGCCGCGCGCGCTTCTTTCAAAACGGCAAAACCAGTTCCGTAACCTTCGGGCACGAATTGCCCGAGCATGAAGATGCCCGCGATGCGGTCGTCGTTGGCCGCGGCGCGCAGCACCCGCGTGAACTCGCGCAGTTGCCAGACGGTGCGCGTCTCTTCGCCCGAGAGCGCGGCGATCAATTCCGTGCCGTCCACTTGCGGCGGCGCATCGGTGATGTTCACCGACAAATCGAGCACGAGGTACGAACCTTTTTCGATCGCGACGGGTTTCTCCGCGCTGGCCGACGAGATGAGCGCGACGAGCAGTCCCACGCCAATGATCACGCATCCGATCCCGCAAATCACGAATCCAGCCACTGTGCCGAGCAGAGCCGCAAAAAAGTTCTTCATGGTGCGCGCAACGTAGCGGGAATGACTTCCCCATCCAGTGCAAACTCATGGAAGCCGCGCGCGGACAAGACCGTAGGAAGGCCTTTATCCGCTGAAACGAACGCCGTCCCGCGCGGTTCGGCGTGATGCGCTTTTGCTCGGCAACGCTTTCGGTGCCGTTTACCGTTTGTTTTCCATGGATACTTCCGGCGACCAGAAGCAATTGCTCACGACCAACCGCAAGGCGCTCACGATCAATCTCGACGAGGCGAAGTATGGAACGTTCGCCGAGATCGGCGCGGGCCAGGAAGTGGCGCGGATTTTCTTCCAGGCGGGCGGCGCGGCGGGCACGGTGGCGAAGTCGATCTCCGCGTACGACATGAACTTCAGCGACGCCATTTACGGAAAGTCGCCACGTTATGTCTCGAAGGAGCGCCTCGCGCTCATGCTCGACCACGAATACGCGTTGCTCACGGAGCGACTCGCGGCGCAACGCGGCGAGCGCACGACGTTTTTCGTTTTTGCCGACACCGTTTCCGCGCGGAACTACCAAGGCACCAACGAATGCCACGGCTGGATGGGCATCCGTTTTCAAACCGAGCCCGGCGGTCCCGTCAGCGAGATCATCCTGCACGTGCGCATGTGGGACAAAGAAAACGTCCTCCAACAGCAAGCGCTCGGCATCGTCGGCACCAATTTGATCTACGGCGCGTTTTATTACCGCGATAATCCGCCGCAGTTCATTCAATCGCTCCTCGATAATCTCGCGCCCGGACGACTCGAGGTGGACATGCTGAAGTTCAGCGGCCCGGCGTTTCCCAATGTCGACAACCGCCTGCTCTCGCTGCACCTCGTGCAACTCGGACTCACCAACGCGGTGATGTTCGGCACCGGCGGCGAAGTGCTCCAACCCTCGGAGGTGCTTTATAAGAAAGCCATCCTCGTCGAACGCGGCAGTTTCCGTCCCGTCACGCACGTCAACGTCGACATGCTCAACTGCGCCTGCGCGCAGTTCGTCCAAGAACCGATGGTCAAAGGCAAAGACGTCGTGGTGCTCATGGAAATCACCATGAACAACCTGCTCTCCGACGGCGATCTGGACGCGCAGGACTTCCTTTCGCGCGTGGATTTGCTGAGCGACATCGGCTTCACGGTGCTGATTTCCAACTACTCGGAATACTACCGCCTCACGAGTTACTTCCGCCGCTACACCAAGGAAATGATCGGCGTGGCCATGGGCATCAACAACCTCCTCGAAGTGTTTAACGAGAAATACTACGAGCACCTCGAAGGCGGCATTCTCGAATCCTTTGGCCGGCTCTTCCGCAACGCGGTCAAACTCTACATCTACCCGATGCAGCAGGCCGCCTACGATCGCTACATCGCCGGCGGCTCGTTGGCCGATGGACATCTCTCCTCCAGCAACGCTTTCGCCAGCAGCGTCTTGATCAACGCCAAGAACCTCCAAGTCGCCGATCATCTGCGCAATCTCTACGCGCATCTGCTCGAGAACCACTACATCGACTGCATCGTCGGCTACGATCCAACCATCCTGGGCATTTTTTCGCGCGACGTCCTCCGCCGCCTCAAAGCCGGCGATGCCACTTGGGAAACCATGGTCCCGCCCTTGGTCGTCGAAGCCATCAAGAAACGCCGTCTTTTTGGCTACGGCACCGGAGCCCCGACGCCCACTCCGCCGATCGCCTGAACTCACTTAACTCCACGACGGCGGATGGGATACCCCGATAAATGCGCACGACTTGGAGGATACGTAAAATTCTGCTTGCGCCACTTAACGGCAAACGGGATACACACGCCTTGCGTTAGTGGAAGTCCGTCCGGTTGCGGACTCCCGCCATGACTGGTCCGGCCCCCTGCCGGATTGGAACGGTGGCATCGGCCAAAACCGCGATTTCGCGGTGGCAGCGGGTGGCACGGGGCCTGCAAAGGCTCCCTACAGTCGTGTAACTCCTAGACAAAAACCAAATGTCCAACGTAGCAAAACCCGAAATCATCGCAGAATACAAAACACACGATAAGGATACCGGCTCGTCCGAGGTCCAGATCGCGTTGCTCACCGCTCGCATCAATCACCTGACCGAGCACCTCCGTACCCACCGTAAAGACTTTCACAGCCGCCGCGGCCTCCTCCAGATGGCCAGCCGTCGTCGCAAGCTCCTCGATTATTTGAAGCGCACCAACCTGCCGAAATATACCGAGATCTTGCAGAAACTTAATCTCCGTAAGTAACCGACTTTTTCGCGACGCAGGCGATCCGATCGGCGGGTCGCCTGTTGTCTTTACAGACACTCGCATCGGCCGGGACATTTCCGTTTGCTTCTCGTCTTCGGGCGCCAAACGGAAATCTCTCGTCACTGATCGAGGATTGCAGGGCCGGTTACCGCCCAACTCAAACGTCCCCACCGCTTCGTCTTAGACGGTTTTGCGGTTATGGGTGGCGTATAAACCCCGAGCATGGCTCGTCCGCGTATCGCGGGCCGCTCGTATTTTCCGGATACGCAACCGCAACGATACATGAATCAGAAATATTCCGTCACCGTTCCCGAACTCGGGATCACCTTCTCCACCGGCTCGATCGCCGGCCTCGCCAATGGCGCAGTCAACGTCTCCGTCGGCGAAACCAACGTTTTTGTCACCGCCTGCGTCGCGCAGACCGTCAAACCCGGCCAGGACTTCTTCCCGCTCACCGTCGACTACCGCGAAAAATACGCCGCTGCCGGCCGTTTCCCCGGTGGCTACTTCAAGCGCGAAGGCCGTCCGTCCGAAAAAGAAATCCTCACTTCGCGTCTTTGCGATCGTCCCTGCCGGCCGCTTTTCCCGGAAGGCTTCCTCAACGAGGTCCAGATCATCGGCCAGCTGATGTCGGCCGACCAGCTCAACGAAGCTGACATCCCCATGGTCAACGGCGCCAGCGCCGCCCTCGCCATCTCCGACATTCCGTGGTCCGGCCCGATCGGCGCCGTCCGCGTTGCGGAGATCGACGGCCAGTTCGTCGCCAATCCGACCATCGAGCAGATGTATTCCTCCACGCTCGACCTCATCTACGTCGGCACCGAGAAGGACATGCTCATGATCGAAGGCTCCGCGGACCAGATTCCGGAAGACCGTTTCATCGAGGCCCTCGCCTTCGGTCATCAGGCCATCCAGCCGATCATCCGCGGCATCAAGGAACTCGTCGCCCTCTGCGGCAAGCCCAAGGCCACCTTCCCGCTCGTCGGCGCCACGCCGGAAGCCCGCGCCATCATCGAGCGCGTCGTCCCCGCCGAGCGCATCACGGAAGCCATCTTCGGCAAAGAAAAGGCCGCCCGCGGCGCCGCCGTTAAAGCCCTCAAGGAAGAAGCCAAAGCCGCTCTCCTCGCCGAACTCGGCGAAGGCAAGTTCACCGATGTCGATCTCAACGTCGTCTTCGAAGACCTCCAGTACAAAGCCTACCGCAAGACCGTTCTCGAACGCGGCGTCCGCGCCGACGGCCGCGATGCGAAGTCGCTCCGTGCAATCTCTGCGGAAGTCGGTGTTCTCCCCCGCGTGCACGGCTCGGCCATGTTCCAGCGCGGCGACACCCAGAGCATCGTGCTCACAACGCTCGGACCTACCAAGGACGCTCAGGAACTCGACGCCCTCACTGGCGGCGCTCGTTCGAAATCGTTCATCCTTCACTATAACTTCCCACCGTTCTCCGTCGGTGAAACCGGTCGCTTCGGCTCTCCGGGTCGTCGCGAAATCGGCCACGGCGCGCTCGCCGAGCGTTCGCTCGTTCCCGTGCTCCCACCCGAAGACGTCTTCCCCTATTCGATCCGCGTCGTGTCGGAGATCATGTCCTCCAACGGCTCGACCTCCATGGCCTCGATCTGCGGCGGCTGTTTGTCGCTGATGGACGCCGGTGTGCCGATCGTCGCTCCCGTCGCCGGCATCTCCTGCGGCCTTATGACCGAAAACGGTCCGGACGGCTCGATCACCAAGTGGACGACCATCACCGACATCCTCGGTGAAGAAGACCATTTCGGCGACATGGACTTCAAACTCGCCGGCACCACCAAGGGCATCACGGGCTTCCAGCTCGACCTCAAGATCAACGGCCTGCCCTTCGAAATCGCCAAGACCGCCATCTACCAGGCTCGCGAAGCGCGCATCGAAATTCTCAAGAAGATGATCGCCGCGATTCCCGCGCCGCGTTCCGACCTCAGCAAGTACGCGCCGCGCATCCAGACCATCCAGATCGATCCGGAAAAGATCGGTCTGCTCATCGGTCCTGGCGGCAAGACCATCCGCCGCATCGTCGAAACGACAGGCGCGCAGATCGACATCGCCGAAGACGATTCCGGCAAGGTCTTTATCTATTCCAACAACGGCGAAGCCATGAACCGCGCCATCCAGGAAATCGACGCCCTCTGCGGCGGCGGTGGTGGTGGCGGCGCTCCGATCGAGGTCGGGAAACTCTATCGCGGTGTCGTCAAAGGCACCAAGGAGTTCGGCGCCTTCGTCGAATGCACGCCCGGCAAGGAAGGCCTCGTTCACATCAGCGAACTCGCCGACTTCCGTGTGCGTCGCACCGAAGATGTCTGCAAGGTCGGCGACGAAATGTGGGTCAAGTGCATCGGCATCGATGAGAAGACCGGCAAGGTCCGCCTCTCCCGCAAGGCCGCCCTCAAGGAAATGGAAGCTCAGAAAGCCGCCGAGTCCGGCGACGCGCCTGCCGCTGAAGCCGCTCCGTCCGCCTGAGCAACGCGCCAAGTCGCTTTAATCAAAAACCGGAAGCCCTAGGGCTTCCGGTTTTTTATTGCATCCAAACTTTGGATACACGACGGACATCGCTCGCGATCAGTGGCGCACTGCAGGCACGTCCTTCGTCCACTTAAAGTGAATCGCGCTGTTCACCGAGTTCGGTCGCGCGGCGTCGATTTGCAGCTCCGGATTTTTCAAGAGCTTCATCATTTCCACGCCGGCATACACCACCGATCCGAAGAACGTCGTGTCCGAGCTCGCGCCGCGATGGAAATAATACGCGTTGTCGTTCGCATACGTCGTGCCTTCGCAAATGCCGTCCACGCGACCATCCGGAAGAATCCGCGTCGACACACCATTCCAGCCGGTGATCGCCGCCGGTCCGTAGATCGGACTCAGCCAGCCGCGATTCACGCCTTTCGCGAGTCCGTACACAAACATGGCGCTGGCCGATGTCTCCAAGTACGTCTCGCTTTTATCGAGCATGTTATGCCACAGGCCCGTGCTGTCCTGCAGCTCCACGATCGCGCGCATGTGTTGGCGAAACTGATGCAGCACCGCATCACGGCCTTCAAAATCCTCGGGCAACACATCGAGCAGTTCCATCATCGCCATCGTGGCCCAGCCATTCGCACGCGCCCAATAGAAGCGCGGATCATAGCCATCGGTGTTCTCGCTCCAGCCGTGATCGTAGAGTCCTTTTTCCGGCACAAACAAACGCGCGGAAAGCTGCACCACTTGCTTCACCGCATCGTCCCAATACTTCCGATCGCCCGTGAGCAGCCCCATCTGCGACAGGAACGAGATTCCCATATAAAAATCATCGGTCCACAACGAACGCGGCTGCGGACGTTGGCGCGCGAGCGTGCCGTCCTCAAAGCGGAACTGTTTGTTCGAAATATAATCCGCCACCACATCGATCCATTCGCGAAAACGCGGATCCGGATGTTTGCGATGCGTGCGAATGAGCGCCGCCGTGATCGATCCGCAATGATCGAGCGCAGACATATGAATCATCCGCGAGAAGTCGTTTCGCTTCTTCGTCTTCTCCTCCAGCGCACGGAAGTACGGCATCCACGTAAACGTGTAATCGAAGAAGCGCACGTTGTAGTCGAAGTACGACTGATCGCCCGTTTCCTCCGCGACCATCGCGAAGCCCGACATCACCACGCCGTTCGTGTAGTCCCATTGATTGAGCCCGCCATAGCGTCGATCGATCACTGCCGTTGAAATCAATCGCGAGAAATCGGGCTTCACAATTTCTTCGCCGGTCGCGTTGTCGAAAACCTTGAGCGTGGTGGTCTGCTCCACACGCGCCTTGATTCGATCGAGCTGCGCTTTGATCGCCTCACGCGATGGCAGCGTGTACGGCACCGGATACTCCGGCACCGCGCTGACACCATCGATACGCTGCGTGTAGTCGATCTTGTCCGACGCCAGCGCCGAGGCGGCAATCAAGGGGCTAAGAATCAAAAATCCTTTTAGTCGGGTAATGAAACGCATGAACAAACGCTGGACCTCGTCCAACACGGAGCAAGCTCCGCACGAGGTCACATCGTTGCCGCTTCATGCTTTCACCGGCTGCGCGGCCGCCAACTCATCGCGTACGGTTGCGAGAATTTCGTAGGAGCGCACTCGCGCCGCATGATCGAACACATGCGTGGTCGCGATGATCTCGTCGGCCTGAGTCCGTGCGAGCAGCGACTCCAATCCGCGCCGTACGCTCAACGGCGCGCCGACGATCGCTTCGCGCAAGGTGTGATTCGTCGCCGCGATTTCCGGTGGCGTGGCGATCGTCGTTAGATCGCTCACCGGCGGTTGCAGTTGTCCAGGCACGCCGCGGTGCAAGGCGATGAATTGCTGCTGCCAAGAGGTGAATAATCGCGCCGCTCCCTCGTCCGTCTCCGCCGCGACGACACCCACGCCGACCATCGCATACGGCTTTTCCAGCGCTTCCGATGGACGAAACTCACGTCGATAAATTGCCAGCGCTTCCAGCATCATATCCGGCGCGAAGTGCCCCGCGAATGCGTACGGCAAACCGAGCGCCGCCGCGAGCTGCGCACTGAACAAGCTCGAGCCCAGCAGCCAGATCGGAATCTCACGCCCTTCCCCCGGCACCGCGCGCACCGCCTGCCCCGGACGCGACGGTTGGAAATAACCCATCAGCTCAATCACATCGTCCGGAAACGTATCCGCCGCGTGAATACGCTCGCGCCGCAGCGCACGCGCCGTGCGTTGATCGGTTCCCGGCGCGCGCCCGAGTCCGAGATCGATGCGTCCCGGGAAAAGCGCGTCGAGCGTTCCAAATTGCTCCGCAATCACCAGCGGCGAGTGATTCGGCAGCATGATGCCGCCCGAGCCGAGGCGGATCGTCTTCGTGCCTTCCGCCACATAAGCGATCGCCACCGCCGTCGCCGCGCTCGCGATGCCGGGCATGCTGTGATGCTCCGCCATCCAGAATCGTTTGTAGCCGAGCCGCTCCGCATGACGTGCGAGATCGCGAGAGTTGCGCAACGCCTGCGTCGCGTCACTTCCCTGCGTTATCGGAGAGAGATCGAGGACGGATACTGGAACCATGCTCGCATCATGACCGCATTCGGCCGCTTTTCCAACGCCACTCGCAAAACAGCCCTGCAAACTGTTTCGTAAAACAGCCGCCACGATTTCCAATGAAATCGCTCAGGCCAGCAGAGCGTCCTGCATCGCACGGAATTTCAGCTCCGTCTCCGCAAACTCCTTCTCTGGCGAAGAACCGGCGACGATGCCGGCGCCGGCGTACAGCCGCGCGCGTTTTCCATCGATCAAAGCTGAGCGCAGACCGACAAAAAATTCGCCATTGCCGCGCGCATCGATCCAGCCGATCGCACCAGCGTACAAGCCGCGGCTAAACGTCTCCAAATTCCGGATACGCGGGATTGCTGCTTCACGCGGTTTTCCGCCGACGGCCGGAGTCGGATGCAACCGCGCCAACGCATCGAGCAAGCGCACGCCTTCCGGCAAAACAGCGCCGACTTCCGTGTGCAAATGCTGGACGTTCGCCAGACGCCGCAGCGCCGGTGTGGACGCCGCTTCGAGCGTCAGGCCGAGCGGTTCGAGTCGGCGGCGAATCGACTGCAGCACCATCTCGTGTTCACGACGGTCCTTCTCGCTGCGCAAAAGCGCGGAGCCGAGCGCGGCATCTTCACTCGCGGTCGCGCCGCGACGAATCGAGCCGGCCAACGCTTCCGTGAGAAGTCGGCCATCCGCCACTCGCAACAAACGCTCCGGACTCGCGCCGATGAAACTCTGGCCGCGACCATTCGCGACGGAAAACGCATAACAATCGGCGAAGCGTTCGCGCAGTCCGTTCAACACGCGCAGCGGATGCAGCGATTCGTCCGCCAGCAGATCTTTCGCACGCGCGAGCACGATTTTTTCGAAGTCGCCGGCTTCAATGTGAGCAACCGCGCGACGCACCGCTTCACCATAAGCGTTGGCGCCGCCCACTTCGTTCACCGTGGCCGGTTGCGGACGAGTTGCCTCGGTGAACTCCGGCTCCGAATAATCGAATGCGCCGAACTTTTGATGCGCGCGCCACAAACGTTCGACCAACGGCTCGAGCGCACTGTCGGGAGCGATCAACAGATTAGCCACCGCCGTCGTGCAGCCACCCGCGCGAGCGACTTGCCAACGCGGCACAAAAACCGAAGCCGCTTCAAACGGCTCACCTGCTTCGACGTCATCGTAGAACGCAAAACTCGTGAAGAAATGGGGTCCCGCAAAAGCCGCGCGTTGATCGCCCACCGCAAGCGCGTAAGCAAGCGTATCGTCGATAAAACGCTGACACGCCGCAAAGCGATCGGCGCCGCTGCTGGTGAAACTGAGCACCGCTTCAGCCCCCGCGAGCGCAAAACCTTCGGCGGGACGCTCGACATAAAAATGTTTCTCGCCCGCCTCGAAAATCGATTCGAGCACCGCAAGCGGATCGAGCGCGGGCACTTCGAGCGAGATGCTGACAAGCCGCGCACGTCCGGCCTTCGCCGCCGCTTGCTGACACTGTGCGAGAAACGCCTGCAGCGCTTCGCGCGACGAGTTTTCAGCAGGATTAAGCGGCAGGATGGTCATGCTCATTTCACCACGGAGGCGCAGAGGACACGGGGACTTTCTCGAGAGAATCTAGACGATCTCCAGCGGACTCCGAGTTCTCAGTGCCCCTGTATCTTAATAAAAAACGCGCTCACTTTTTCTCCGCCGCCTGCTTTTCCGGGCGCGGGAAGAGGATCGCGGTCTCGGCGACTTTCTTGCCGGTGAGACGCGCGCCCCACACGAGCTCTTCGCGCCAATTGGCACCGGGTTCGTGGCCGAGCACGCCGTTGATCTTTTTCGACGTGGTGGGCATGACGGCGGGTAGCAGCGCGTTGGCGAGGCGGAGCGCTTCGGCCATCGTCGCAAGCGCCGTGCGCAGCAACGCCTGGTCTTTTTCCTCGGTCGATTTGCCGAGCTTCCACGGCGCGCGTTTTTCGATGTACGCGTTCGTCGCGGTGACGAAACCCAGCGTGCGTTCGAGGCCGATGTGGAATTGGAAACCTTCGTAGAGCGCGATGACTTCGTCGCGGGTTTTATCCCAGAGTCGTTGCAGCTCGAGCTCCACGTCGTCGCCCGTTTCGCCCGCGGGAATGACGCCGCCGGCGAAGCGATTGGTCATGTTGAGCGTGCGGTTGACGAGATTGCCGAGATTGTTGGCGAGCTCGGCGTTGTAGCGCGCGAGAAACTGTTGCAGCGAAAAATCGCTGTCCTGGCCCACGCTCATTTCGCGAATGAGGAAATAGCGCAGCGCATCGACGCCGTATTGATCGGCGAACGCCATCGGCTCGATGAAGTTGCCCGTGCTCTTCGACATCTTGGAGCCGTTGATCGACCACCAACCGTGCGCGAGCAGCGACTTCGGCGGCTCGATACCGGCGGCCTTGAGCATGATCGGCCAATAGACCGCATGCGGCGGCACGAGGATGTCCTTGCCGATCACGTGGAAGTCGGCGGGCCACACGCCCGGTTTGTCCACGACCGCGGAGTAATAATTCACGAGCGCGTCGAACCACACGTAGGTCACGAAGTTTTCGTCGAACGGCAGCGGAATGCCCCACTCCAAGCGCTCGCGCGGACGCGAGATGCAGAGATCGTTGAGCGGCTCGGAGAGAAACTCGAGAACCTGCTTCTGGCGATAGCGCGGGAAGATAAAGTTCTCATTGCGCTTCACGAAATCGACGAGCCAGTCCTGATACTTCGCCAGCGTGAAGAAATAATTGCTCTCCGTGATCTCGGTGACTTCGCCAAAAATCTCCGGCCACGAGCCGTCGGGATTTCGGTCCTTTTCCTGAAGAAACTGCTCCTGGCGCGTGGAATAAAAGCCCTTGTACTCGGCCTTGTAGATCTCGCCCTTGTCGAAGAGCTGCTGAAGCAGATCGCGCACGACCTTCTTGTGACGCTGCTCGGTGGTGCGGATGAAATCGTCGTTCGAGATATCGAGCTTCGCACACATCGCGCGAAACTCCGCGGAAATCTCATCGCAAAACTGCTGCGGCGGCACACCCTTTGCCCGCGCGCTTTGTTGCACCTTCTGGCCGTGCTCATCCACGCCGGTGAGAAAATATACGTTGTCTCCCATCAGCCGCCGAAAACGGGCAATGACGTCCGTCAGCACCTTTTCGTAGGCATGCCCCAAGTGCGGCGAACCGTTCACATAGTCGATCGCGGTCGTGATGTAGAAGTTTTTCATGGACAGAACGGCCTAACAAAGCGAGCGGCTGGAAAAAGTCGAAATGTTATGAAAACCGTTTTCCGCGAGGGCGATGCTTGCGGGCGGCGACGTCTCTCAGCTACACCCGACCCCGGCGTTTGTGTTTCCCGCGCCGCTTTCCCATGAATCGTTTCGCCCGTCTCGTCGCTTTCGCCCTGGTGCTTTTGCTCCTGTTTTTGGGCGCGATGGCGATGACCCAAAGCTGGCTCCGGAGCCAGACCGAAGAGGTCCGTCGCGAAACCATCGCGCTCAAAGAAGCGCAGTTCGACAAAGCACTCGCGCTCATTCGCAACTCTCCCGAAGGCTGGAACGACGATACGCCGCGCGTCCTCGGCCAATTGCTCGGCGCGCAAATTCTGTCGGGAGAAACCGCAGACAAGAAGACTTCGCGGATCGCGCGGATCGGACATTGGGAATTTACCCGCACGCTGTCCGCGGGCGCAGACGGCGAAGCGCAAACGATCACCGTTCGTTTCCCGCCAACAGCCGTCGAACATCTCGCCGCGCTTCATCGCCAATGCGCGGTTATGCTGTTGATCCTCGCGCTCGGTCTCGCCCTGGCATGGATCGGCGCGGTCATTCTTTCTCTCCGCAATCGCTCGATGCCGGCCACGGATTCCGAACTGCGCGCCGTGGATGCAGAGATGAAGAGTTTGACCGAGCTCGCCAAGGTATCCGTGCAACAAAACTCCGCACTCGAACGCGAACGTCTCGAACGTCAGCGCGCCGAGGAAGACGCGCACTTTCAGCAGATGCTTCTTAATCGTGCGTTGGAGGAAAAAATCCGCCTCGGCCACGATCTGCACGACGGCATCATTCAATCGCTCTACGCCGCCGGTCTCACCGTCGAAGCCGCGCGAAATCTCATTCCGACCAATGCCGACGAAGCCGCACGTCAGCTCGACGCCGGCCTGCAGACGATCAACACCACCATCCGCGAAGTACGCAGCTACATCTCGGGCCTCGCACCAGAAAACCTGCAGCGGCAAAACTTCGCCGAAGCGATTCGCTCGCTCACGCAAACGCTCGATGCCGGACGCGGCGTCGAGTTCGATCTGCGCATCGACGACGAGGCCGCACGCGCGCTCACCGCGGATCAAATCACGCATTTAATCCAGATCTCGCGTGAGGCCGTCAGCAATGCGCTGCGTCACGGTCACGCGAGCCACATCACTATCCGGCTGCATCGCAGCGCCAACGAGCTCGCGTTGCTCGTCCAGGACAACGGCGGCGGATTCTCGCCGCCGTCCGCAACCGGCGGTGGTCATGGTCTCGCCAACATGCGCGCGCGCGCCGAACGCCTGGGCGGAAAGCTTCAGTTTTCCAGTTCGCCAGGCGCCGGCACCAAGCTCATCCTCACTCTCGCCACGGATAACTCTTCAGCCGCATGAGCGCTTCACGAGCTCCGCAACTCCGCCTCCTTCTCATCGACGACAGCGAACTCGTCCGTATGGGACTTCGCGCGTTGCTCGCCGCCGAACGCAACATCCAGATCGTCGGCGAAGCGGGCGA
This sequence comes from uncultured Opitutaceae bacterium, assembly GCA_937958045.1. Classification (GTDB taxonomy): domain Bacteria; phylum Verrucomicrobiota; class Verrucomicrobiia; order Opitutales; family Opitutaceae; genus Nibricoccus. Next base: position 21,806 of record CALFXL010000005.1, read on the forward strand.
TGTCGCCTCGGGTGTCGCCGCTGCCAAAAAACTCACGCCCGATGTTGTGTTGATGGATATCCGCCTGCCCGACGGCACCGGTTTCACCGCGTGTCGCAGCATCCTCGCAGACCTGCCCGACACCAAGGTGCTTTTTCTCACTTCGGTCGTGGACGATCATCTCGTGGACGAAGCGATTCGCTCCGGCGGCCACGGTTATCTTCTCAAAGAAATCAACGGCCGCGGCCTTGTGCAGGCCGTGCTCGATGTTGCCGCGGGCAAATCCATTCTCGATCCCGCCGTAACCGCGCGCGTGATGCGCCTGCTTAAAACCGGCGGTGCCAATGACGCGCTCGCTTCCTTGTCGCCGCAGGAGCGCCGCGTGCTCGCGCTCATCGCCGAAGGCAAAACCAACAAAGAAGTCGGAGCCGAAATGAATCTCAGCGAGAAAACCGTGAAAAACTATCTCGCTAACATCTTCGACAAACTCGACGTCAATCGTCGCTCGCAAGCGACCGCCATCTACGTCCAGCACACGAAGTCCGATCGTGTAGTGTAAAACAACTACGCCGGGAACGCACATGACGTTTCCCGGCGTAGCTCGAGTCGCAGGGCAAAGACTTCAATTCAAGTACACGATATTGCCCTTCGGACGCGACGGCGCCGGCACGCTCAAGATAAAAACCTTGGCGGGCGATTCTCCGTGATTTCGCACCACGAGAGGACGGTCCGGAGCCACATGCAGCGCTTGGTCAGCCTTCAAAATGAAGTTGGCCGTGCCGATGGCGGCGGTGACATTGCCATGAGCGACGAAGACCACGCGAGCGAGCGCGGAGGTTTGCTCCTCGGTCGAGCTTCCGGGCCCGAGCAAGGTCAACGCACCGCTGAGCTCACCCTCGGTGAGGATATTCTTCGACATGCACCATGTCGTGGGTTCGATGGGAACCGTTTCTAATGTATTCATGATTTGGATACGGATAAGTTGAACTGGCTATAACTGCGGGACGGCCACCGGCACCGGCGGCACGACTTTGTTGATGCGGAGACGACGCACGCCGCCTGGCATCTCCCACTCAAATTCGTCGCCCTCGGAGAAACCGAGGATTGCCGTGCCGAGCGGCGCGAGCAGCGACAAACGGCCTTGGGCGGCGTTGGCCTGCTCGGGCAACGTCAGCGTGAAGCGATCGACTTCGCCGGAATCGAGATCGAGGACCTCGGCGGTCGAGTTGATGCCGACGATGTGCGGCGGCAACTCGGGGAGCACGAGCGCGCGCTCAAGTTCTTCACGAAGACGGGCGATGATTTTTGCCGCCTTCGGATCGCCCCGAAGCGAGTTGAGAAGGAGCGTGATGCGAGTGTGGTCGGCTTGAGAGATACTGATGGGTTTGAGGTTCATGCTATGCGAGGTTGAGGGTTGATGTGGGGGCGACAGACAACTCTGCGCTGCTGCCATATACCGCTGAAAAATCCTGAGTCGTGAGGCCGGTGCTCGCTGCGTCGAGCAGCGGTTGAAGATGCTCCACGGTACTGACGCCGATCACCGGCGCGGTCACCGTCGAGTCGGTCAAAACCCACGCGAGCGCGGTTTGAGCCAGCGTTAGATTTCGGGACTCTGCGATGTCCGCGAGTGCTGCCCGGAGAACCGCGACGTCTGCACCCGCGTATTGTCCGCGGAGGCGACGCGTGCGCTGCAGGGACAACGCACTACGTTTATCATCGCCCACGAGCAATCCGCCCGCGAGCGGTGAGCGCGCGAGAAAACCGAGCCGATAGTCGCGACAAAGATGCAGTTGATCGCGCTGGCTCCGCGTATTCGCGAGCAACGAATAGTCCGCCTGCAGCACTTCAAAGCGCTCCGTGTTTCGCTGCACGGAGCGATGGATAGACTCCATCAAACGCCACGCTGGAAAACCCGATGCGCCGAGATAACGCACCATGCCAGCACGCTTCAGACGACTGAGCACAAAGAGAATGTCGTCGATCAGCGGCAGCGTTTCGCTCCATTCGATCAACAACAGATCGAGATGATCGGTGCGCAGTCGGCGCAGAGACGCTTCGCAGCTTTGTCGAATGTACGACTCAAGGGTGCTCGCGCCGTGCGGTCGCGCGTTTTGGACGACGATGCGCGTCGCGAGAAAGAGCTCTTCGCGCGGGATACCGCGATCCTGCCACCAGCGACCGACATAGTCTTCGCTGGCGCCAGCGGCGATCGGCAGCGCGCCTTCCGCATGGGACACGGCCGAACTTTGGATGAAATTTCCGCCGGCGGCGCGATAAGCGTCGAGCAGCGCCCACGCTTGGTTTTCTCCGACGCTCCAACCGAAATTGAGCGTTCCGAAACAGATTTCCGAGACGCTCAAGCCCGTACGTCCGAGTTGACGACGTTTCATCGGCACACCTCCCCTCCACCGCGATTACGCGATTTTGTCAGCACCGCCGTGCAGTGAACCTCGCCTACGTAAGGCGCGATAAGTGTGAATGAACGAAAAAAAAGTAATACTGCAAAAATCATGGCAGGCAGGAATGCGTGGGATGATCCCGAAAGGCCGCGGCCGAGGATCTGTTTAGTGTTTAAGAAAAACGCGCGTGCGGGTGTGCCGAAGGCGCGTGCCAATGCAGGGCTGATCAGGGATCGACTTGATCAAATGCCCTCGCTCACCTCCCGGTGCTCGCGTTTTCGTCTGCGAGCGGCCGGCTATCTATGTGCGCGGATATGCTCGTCAGCTCGCGGCACCGGGGAAACCCGGTTGGACCACGTGATCCATGTTCAAAACATGGCATCGGGGGTGTTGATCGCAGAGCATCATGACGACGTTACCCAAGTCCTGAGTGCGGACTATGTCAAGTCCACCACCCTGCACTTGGACATAACTGCGCTTTCCACGCGCAGTCTTCGGTTAAATCCATCAGAGCACGCCGTGCTCGTGGATGAATGCCTTGATCGCGGCCGGATCCGCAGCGATCGCATGCTTCACGAGCGGACGCGCTTTCAACATCTCTAGGCTCGGGTGCGTGGGCTCGATGCCGATCGCAGAAACGATGGTTTCGGGAAACTTCGCCGGGCTCGCCGTCGACAGTACGATGCTCGGGCGATCCGTCGCGAGATCCTTGAAACCGCACGCCGTGTGCGGATCGACGATGTATCCATACTTTTGATACACCGAACGAATGATGCCCGGAATCTCGGCATCCGTGCAGCGCGATGCGGTAAAAGTATCGCGATCGAAGTTCTCAAACGCGTAACGGCCGGTTTCGCGGAAGGTTTTCATCACTTCGCGAACGCGCGCGGAATCGCGCCCGACGCTGAAGTAGAGGAAACGTTCGAAGTTCGACGCGACCTGGATATCCATCGACGGCGCCAGGCTGGCGCGGACATCGGAGACCGCATACTCGCCCGTCGTGAAGAGACGGTGAAGAATGTCGTTCTGATTGGTGGCGACGCGGAAACCGCGGATCGGCACACCCATTTTTTGAAGCATCCAGCCGGCGAGCACGTTGCCGAAGTTGCCGGTCGGAACTACAAACTCGGTTTCTTCTCGCTGGCCCGCGGGCAGTCGCAGCCACGCGCTCAGATAATACACGCATTGCGCGAGCACGCGGGCGAGATTGATGGAGTTGACCGCCGACAAGCGATGGCGCGTGCGAAACTCTTGATCGCCGAAAACTTCCTTCAACGCGGTTTGCGCGTCATCGAAAGTGCCGTTGATCGCGAGCGCGAAGACATTGGCCGCGCCCGTGCAGGCCATTTGTCGCTCCTGCAGCGGCGATGTGCGGCCTTCGGGATAAAGAATAAAAATCGCGGTGCCCGGTTTGCCGAGCAGACCGTGAATCGCGGCCGATCCGGTGTCGCCCGAGGTGGCGCCGAGCACATTGATGGTTTCGCCGCGGACTCGACATTGGTGCTCGTAGAGATTGCCGAGGAGCTGGAGGGCAAAGTCTTTGAACGCGAGCGTCGGCCCGTGGAAAAGCTCGAGCACGTGCAAGCGATCGTCGAGTCGCTTGAGCGGTGCGATCTCCGGATGCGAAAACGTGGTGTACGATTTCGCGATCAACTCACGCAAGGTATCCTGCGGGATGTCCGTCGCGAAAGTTTTTAGAAATTCAAAACAGAGCTCCGCGTAGCTGAGTTTTTCGAAGCGCGCCAAATCCTTCGAGAAGTCCGGAAGCGTTTCAGGCAGGAACAGTCCTCCATCCGGCGCGAGTCCGGTGGCGACCGCATCGCTGAAACCGAGTGCCGGCGTCTGTCCGCGAGTGGAGATGAAGCGCATGGGTAAAGTAGCGGGAAGCGAAGCGTGAGTAGCGAGTAGAAAACCGAGTTCAGTCGCTCGGCAAACGAGCGAGCGGGCAACCGCGCGGAAGCGTCCATGCCCGCTGCTCGCGATTTCTACTCGTTACTCCGAAAGCGGCCATGGGCCGCCTTGTCTCAAACTTGATCGAGCTGGAAGGTCGTGTGAGCGACGCGGACAGCTTCTTCGGCGCGGCTTTGATCGATCACGACGGAGATCTTGATTTCCGAAGTGGTGATGAGCTCGATGTTGATGTTCGCATCCGCGAGCGCTTGGAAAAGCATGGCGGCGACACCCGAGTGCGTCTTCATGCCGACACCGACGACGGAGAGTTTGGCGATGCCTTCGTGGATCGCGACCTGACCGCCGCCCACTTCGTCGAGCACGGGTTCGAGCGCTTTTTGCGCCTTGTGCGTATCGCTCTGCGGGACGGTGAAGGTGAGGTTGGCGATACCGTTGCGACCGACGTTCTGCACGATCATGTCGACGATGATATTGGCATCAGCGAGGGCCTTAAAAACTTTCGCCGCGGAACCAGGTTTATCCAGGATATTGCTGACGATGACCTTGGCCTGATCTTTGTCGACGGCGACGCCACGCACGACGACTTTCTCCATATAAGCGACTTCTTCTTTCACGATGGTTCCTGGGTTGTGGTTGAACGATGAACGGACCTCGAAAACGACCCCGAATTTCTTGGCGAATTCGACCGAACGGCTTTGCATGACTTTCGATCCGGACGACGCAAGCTCTAGCATCTCATCGTAGGAAATTTCTTCGAGTTTTCGGGCCGTTTTCACCACGCGGGGGTCCGCTGTATAAACTCCATCAACGTCTGTGTAGATCTCGCATTTATCCGCCTTAAGGGGCGCGGCGAGCGCGATGGCGGTGAGGTCGGAGCCGCCGCGTCCGAGCGTGGTGATCTGGCCATCGGCGTTTACACCCTGAAAACCGGCGACGATCACGACCTTGCCCGCCTTGAGATCCTTCTCGATAGCGGACGGCGAGATGCCCTGAATGCGGGCTTTGGTGTGCGATTTGTCGGTCACGATACCGGCTTGGCCGCCCGTGTAGCTGACGGCGGGCACACCGAGCCCGTGAAGCGCCATGGCGACGAGAGCGATGGTCTCCTGTTCGCCGGTGGCGAGCAGCATGTCCAATTCACGCTCCGGCGGAAACTGCGTCACGCTTTTCGCACGGGCGATGAGCTCGTTGGTCACTCCTGCGCGGGCAGAAACAACGACGACGAGTTCGTTGCCTTCATCGCGGATGAACTTGATGCGTTCGGCGACTTTTTTGATGCGTTCGACGTCACCGACTGAGGTGCCGCCGTATTTTTGGACGATGCGAGCCATGGATAGAGTTGGTGAGGAAAAATCAGGAAACGCCCCGACCGCGAGCGGATTCTGGCAAGGCTGCGCGGGACCCGTCTGCCCCGCGGGCGCGGGGCGCGTGGAAGCCACGGTGTATGGGGAGGAAGCGCATGCAAGGGAACGCGTCGGGGGCGGGCGCGTTCAACCGATCACTCGGCAAAATCTCCGATACGCAACAACAAGGGCGCTTCGACGACGCTGGGCAACAGCGCCAGCTCCGCGAGCGTGGCGCGGATGGCTTTTTCGTTGCTCTCGTGCGTGGTGAGAATGAGCACGGCCGTCCCCTCCTCCGCCACTTCGGGCTGCGTCACACTCGCGATGCTCACACGATGATTGGCCATGACGGTGGCGATCTGCGCGAGCACACCGGGTTCATCTTTCACCAAAGTGCGCACGTAGTAGCGGCCGGTGATTTTTTCCAACGGAGCCAACCTCGGTGTGTTTACACTTTCGCCGGGAATGATCGCCACCTTCGCGGCGGCGAGATGTGCAGCGGCGTCGACGATATCACTGATGACCGCGCTGGCGGTCGCATCGCGGCCCGCGCCGCGACCGATGTAGGTCGTCGCACCGACGACATCGCCGGAAACCGCCACGCCGTTGAAGACGCCATGGACATTCGCAATGACGTTTTCCTCGGGGATCAGCGTCGGGTGGACGCGGACAAACACTTCGTTGCTCGCGAAATCGCGGGTGATCACGGCGAGGAGTTTGATGCCATAACCAAGCGCGGCGGCGTGCTTGAGATCGGTCTGCGTGATTTTCGCGATGCCCTCGACGATCATCTGATCGGTTTTGATCCACACTCCGTGCGCAAGGAACGCGAGGACGGAGGCCTTGTGCGCGGTGTCCCAACCGTCGACATCGAGCGACTCGTCGGCCTCGGCATAACCGAGTCGTTTCGCATCAGCGAGGATCTCGGGATAACTCGCGCCCTCCTGCACCATGCGCGTGAGGATGTAGTTACAGGTGCCGTTGAGGATGCCGTAAATCTGCGGAAAACGATTCGCGACCAAACCTTCGCGCAGCGCTTTGATGATCGGGATGCCGCCGGCGACCGACGCTTCGAAATAAATTTGTCCGCCGTGTTTGCGCGCAGCGGCGAACAGCTCCGCGCCGTGCTCGCTGAGGAGCGCTTTGTTGGCGGAGACGACGACCGCACCGCGTTCAAGCGCGGCCATCGTGACTTCGCGCGCGAGCGTAGTGCCGCCGATAAGTTCGCACACGATCTGGATCGATGGATCGCGCGCGATGGAGAGTGCGTCGTCTGTGAGCTTGTCCGCGGGGACGGCGACATCGCGTGCGCGTTTCAAATCGCGCACGGCAGCCCGGGCCAGTTCGAGCGTGACGCCCAAACGCGCTTCGAGGTCGGTGCGGGCGCGTTCGAGATGCTGCCAGACGCCCTGGCCGACGGTGCCGAGGCCGCAGAGGCCGATCTTGATGGTCCTGGGTTTGCTCATGATTGGGAAGAAGGCGTGGACGAGGTGGCCGGTTTTTTCACGAACTTCGATTCGGTGCCATTCAGCAGACGGACGATGTTTGTGCGATGCCGGATGACGACGAAGAGCGCGATCGCTCCCGCCAGACCGATCAGCAGCGTCGGCTGCTTAAAAAAGTACGCCGCGATGGGAAGCGCGATCGCCGCCAGCATCGACGCAAGCGATACGTAGCGCGTCGTATAAAATGTCGCGAGCCACACACCAAGTCCGCAAAGCAACGGCAGCGGCATCAACACGAGGAAACCGCCCGCAGCCGTCGCGACACCTTTGCCTCCGCGAAACTTGGTGAAACAAGAAAAACTGTGGCCGATCAGCGCCGCCACGAGCCCGATGACGGCGAGCAGCGTGACGTCGTGCGCAGCCGCCGTATCGGCCGCGTTTCGCCACCCAAGCAGAGGCCAACCGGCGGCCGCCGCGCCTTTGAGCGCATCGAGCGCGAACACGAGATTGCCCGGACCCTTGCCACACACGCGACGGACGTTGGTCGCGCCGGGATTTTTGCTACCGTGCTCAAAAATATTAATCCCGCGCGAACGTGCCACCAGCCAGCCAAATGGCAGGGCTCCGAGGAAATAGCCGGCGACAGCGGCGATGACATAAGGCGCATCCATGGACGGAAAAGTTGTCGAATCAATGTCCGGGCCGGTCAAAAGCAACGCCAGAAAATCCACCCGGCCACTGACCGCGAGAGAGGCGGCGCGGATAGGGACAACGCTCCGCATTGTCCGGGCCCGACATCATCACCGAGCGCAGGACGGGCGGAGGCGGCGGCTGCGGAGCAACCGCCCTGCCCGATCAAACGCATCACGCTCAACCCGCTTAGCGAGCGGCCGCAGGTGCGTGCACTTCGCGTTCGATTTCTTCCGCGCGCTTCAAGCCGTAGGCACTCGAGCGTCCGGTGATTTTCACGCAGACCTTATCCACGAGCACGTAAAAGATCGGGATCACAAACAGCGTCATGAACGTCGCGATCGTGAGTCCGCCGACGATGACCAAACCCATCGGATTGCGCGTTTCCGCACCGGCACCGGTGGCGAAGGCGATCGGCACCGCGCCGAGCACGGTCGCGATCGAGGTCATCAAAATGGGACGGAAGCGCAATGTGGCGGATTCGAAGGCGGCGTCGAAAGCGTTCTTGCCGGCGATCTGAAGTTGGTTCGCGAACTCGACGATGAGAATGCCGTTCTTTGCGACCAAACCGATCAACATGATCAGACCAAATCGGGAGAAGAGATTATCCGTCATCGGCGTGCCGAAGAAGCGCGTGCAATACAGCACAAGGATGCCACCCGCGAGCGCCAGCGCGACACCGGTGAAAATCGTGATCGGGTGAATCCACGATTCGAACTGCGCCGCTAGGATCAGGAAGGTGAACAACAGCGCGAGTCCGAACAGCATGTACGTGTCGCTGCCGCTCTCGACGTATTCGCGCGTCTCGCCGTCCCACGCGTAGGTGTAACCGGCGGGAAGCAACGGACGCACATTTTCTTCGAGGAATCGCACGCCGTCGCCGATGGTCATGCCGGTGTTGAGCTGCGCGGAAACCGTGACGGATCGCATGCGATTAAAGTGCGGGAAATTCTCCGGCACGACGTTCTCGTTCACCGTAACCAGATTGCTGAGCTGGATGAGATTTCCATCGGTCGATTTCACGTAGAGACGTGAGAGATCGTTGGGCGTCGTGCGGTCCGCGTCTTCGACCTGCACGATCACGTAATACTGCTGATTGCCGCGCTGGAATTGCGTGACGCGACGTCCGCCGAGCAGACTTTCGAGCGTCGTCGCGACGGCGGAAACCGGTACGTTGAGATCCGCCGCGCGCGCGCGATCGATCTGCACATCGAGCTGCGGTTTGGTCGGCGACGGATCGATGCGGGGCAGCGAGAAAACGGCGCTATTGCGCATCTTCTCGATCACCTTGGCGCCGATTTCCTGAAGCTCGCCGAAATCGCTTCCGAGCAAAACCATTTCGACGCCGCCCGCGCCGGCGCGACGACTACCGAGCGGACGCACGGGCGTGGCGAACGCCTGGCCGCCAGTGATCTGGCGGAATTTTCCGCGCAGCTCCGCGAGGATCTGCTGGGTCTTGCGATCGCGTTCCTCCCACGGCTTGAGCGTCGCGAACACAAACGCGCGCGAGCCGTCGCCGCTGCGATGGAAGGTTCGATCCATCTCCGGAACATCGAGGATGATCTTCTCCATCTCCGACGAATACGCCTTCATGTAGTTCGACGAAGAGCCGACGGGCGGGATGAAGTTGGCCGTGAAAATACCGCGATCTTCGATCGGCGTGAGTTCGCGCTGCAGTTTCGTGTAGAAGAAAAATCCGACGACCGCGAAGATCAGCGCCACGCCCAGCACGACGAACGGCACGCGGAAGGCGCCGCGCAGCACTTTTTCGAAGATGCTGTTCATGCGCACGAAGAACGGTTCGGTCTTCTCATAAAGCCAACCGTGCTTCAGATGCCCATCGACGTTCTTGGCCGCCTTGAGCATGCGCGAGCACAGCATCGGCGTGAGCGTGAGCGCCACAAAAGCCGATACGAGCACGGAGACCGCGAGCGTGATGCCAAACTCGAAGAAGAGTCGTCCGGTCTGACCGGATTGAAACGCGACCGGCAAAAACACCGCGGCGAGTGTGAGCGTCGTCGCGATGACGGCGAAGGCCACTTCATGCGCCCCGTGCACCGCAGCATGAAGCGGTTTCTCGCCGTCTTCGATGCGTCGGTAGATGTTTTCCAACATCACGATCGCGTCGTCGACCACGAGGCCGACCGCGAGCACGAGCGCGAGCAACGTGAGCACGTTGATCGAAAATCCGAGCATGCTCATGATCGCGAACGAGCCGACGATCGACACGGGAATCGCAAGCAGCGGAATAAACGTCGCCCGCCAGTCGCGCAGGAAGAGGAAGATCATGAGGATGACCAACACGCATGCTTCCCACAGCGTCTTGTACACCTCTTTGACCGAGCGTTCGACGAACACACTCGTGTCGTAACCGATGCCCACTTCGAGCCCCGGCGGCATCTCCGCCTGGATCACGGGAATCAATTCCTTCACGGCGTTGGCCACATCGAGCAGATTGGACTGCGCCTGTCGCAGAATCTGCACGCCGACGTTGGGCCGGCCTTTGTAGTAAGATTCGCTGCGATAATCCTCCGCGCCGAGCTCCACGCGACCGACATCGGAGAACTTCACCTGGTACGTGCCGCGCGTCGCGAGAACGAGATTCTCGTATTGATGCACGTCGGCCATGTTGCCCTGCAGACGCACCGGAAACTCGCGACTCGCCGATTCGATGCGGCCGCCGGGGATATCGACGTTTTGCTGGCGAAGCGCTTCTTCGATGTTTGCAACCGTGAGACCGTAAGCCGCGAGTCGATCGCTATCGATCCACAAACGCATCGCGTAACGCGGACCGCGAATATTCACCGCGCCGACGCCAGGAATCGTCTGCAAACGTTGCAGCGCGATGCGCTCGACGATGTCGGTGATTTCAAGGCGCGTGTGGCGGTCAGAGTTAAACGACAACGTGATGATCGGGCTGGAGTCCGACTCGGTTTTCGAGACCTGCACGTTCTCGATTTCGCGCGGCAAACGGCCGCGTGCGCGCGACACACGATCGCGGACGTCGTTGGCTGCTTCGTCGATGTTGCGATCGAGGTTAAACTCGATGGAGATGCGCGAACGCTCTTCCGACGATGTCGATTTGATCACGCGGATGCCGTCGATCGAGGCCACTTCCTTTTCGAGCGGCTCGGTGACCTTGGTTTCGACGACTTCGGCGGACGCGCCGGGATACGTGGTGTCGACGGAGATGATCGGCGAATCCGTGTTCGGGTATTCGCGCACCGGCAGACGATTGAAGGACAAGGCGCCCAACAACACCACCAGGATCGAGGCGACCAAACAGATGACCGGCCGCTTAATGGAGAGATCGGAAAGAATCATGGGATCACTCCGCGGGCAGGAAATCGGCCCTCAGCGGCCGCGGCTCGAGCTTGGCACCGGGGAAAAGGATCAGTGAACCCACGCCCGCGGCGACGATCGGCTGGCCGACAGCCAGGGGTTTCTCCGATGAAAGGATCTCCACAAACCCCCGCGCGCGCAGGCCGAGTTGCACCGGGATGAAGTCGGCGACTTTTTCACCGTTCTCGTCTTTCACCGCGATAATCTGCGGACCGCGCACGGAGGTCATGATCGCGCCTTCGGGGACAGTCATGGCGTTTTCGCGAACATCGAGCACGAGCTCCACGTTGGCAAACATGCCGGGTTTCAGGTCGGCCGGCGGATCGGTCAAAATGCCTTTCACGGCGCTCGAGCGCGTACTGCGATCGATGACCGAGCTCACGAAATACACTTCGCCGCGCACCACCGCGGTGCGGTCGATGGTTTTGGCGCGAACGACAAACGGAGCGCCTTGGCGGACTTTGCCGAGATAACGCTCCGGGACTTGGAAATCGATTTTCAGGCGGCTCAGGTCGTCGATCTGCGTGATCGCGCTCGCTTGGGTCACATAATCGCCGGGCGAAATCGTGCGGGCGCCCACGATGCCGTCGAACGGCGCTTTGATCTCCGTCTTGGCCAAGCGCACGCGCAGCAGCGACAACTCGGCGGCGCTCGCGGAATGCTCGGTGGAAACGCGGTCGAAATCGGCTTGTGAAACGGTGCGCGACTCGAGCAGTCCCTGATTTCGGGCGAGATTGAGCTCGGCCAACTTGAAGCGCGCTTCGCTCTGCGCGGCCTGCGCGAGCAGTTCGGAATCGTCGATCTTCAGCAGCACCTGCCCGCGGGTGACCCGTTGGCCTTCTTCGAAATAAACCGCGCGCACATGCCCGGCGATCTCCGCACGGATCACGGCCGACTCATTGGCCGCGATGGAGCCGACAATGGTGAGAACTTCTTCGAGCCGGCGGTGCTCGATGGGGGCCACTTCGACAGGCTGCTTTTGTCCCGATGTGGACGCTGCGGCCTGTCCCGATTTTTCTTGGGTTCGCGAGCAAGCGCCCAAGAAGGCGAGCAAGCACGCAACCACGAGTGAGGTAGAGAGACGGGTCATGCGATGGCTGGAATGACGCAGAGGGTGCGTGAGAGTTGCGCGTGAAGCAACCGGGGCAGAAAATTTCGTCCGGCGCCGACGGGGCAAACACGAGCGGCGTCTTTCGCTCGTGCTAAATGCAGCAGGCCTGCCGCATACACGACAGGCCTGTCATAAATGTTATCCGAGGAGCTGCGTGTAGGCCGCGGCGTCCAGGAGCGAGCCGGCTGCCGCCGGATCGTCGAGCTTCAGCTTCAACATCCAGCCGCCTTCGTACGGAGCTTGGTTCACCGCTTCCGGCGCGGCATCGAGCGCCGTGTTGACTTCCACGACGGTGCCGGCCACGGGCGCATAGAGGTCGGACGCGGCTTTCACCGATTCCACCACGCCAAATGCGTCGCCCGCTTTGAGCGCGGTGCCGACTTTGGGCAGCTGCACAAACGTGATGTCACCGAGGCTGCTCTGGGCATAATCGGTGATGCCGACGGTGGCGGTGCCATCGGCTTCCAGTTTCAGCCATTCGTGTGACTTGGCGTATTTGAGATCGGCGGGGACGTTGCTCATGAGTTTTTCTTAAGTTCGATGAAGGGCGGTTTGACGAGCTTCAAGCCGAGTTTTGTCCCGCGGATATCGACTTCCAACGGTTGTTCGACCGCGGCGGTTTCCACCAGGGCCGAGCCGATCGCTTCGTTGAGGATCGGCGACAATGTCCCCGACACGACCGTGCCCACGTTTTTCCCGTCGGTCGTGAGCACGGCAGTCCCGGCGCGCACGATGCGGCGGTCGCCGGTTTTGAAGTAAATCACTTTCCGCGCAGAGCCGGCCGCGGCTTCCTGCTGCAACGCCGCGCGACCGATGAAATCGGCGCCTTTGTTAAGTTTCACCGTCCAGCCCAGGCCCGCCGTAAGCGGCGAGATGTCGGCGGTGATTTCGTGTCCATAAAGTGGATACCCCGCTTCCAGGCGCAGACTGTCGCGCGCGCCGAGCCCGGCCAATTCCATCCCGTGCGCCGCGCCCGCCTCGAGCAATGCCGCCGCCAGCGCCGGTGCATCCCCCGCGGCGTGATACAGCTCAAAACCATCTTCGCCCGTGTAGCCCGTGCGGCTGATCAAACAGTGCACGCCCGCCACCGTGCCCTCGCCGAAATGATAATACTTGATCAGATCGAGCTTCGCGCCGGTGAGCGATTGTACGATCGCCTTTGCATTTGGACCCTGCACCGCGAGCAGCGCATAATCCGCCGAACGATCCGTGATCTCCACCGCGTGGCCTGCGGCGCGTTCGCGAATCCACGCGAGATCTTTGTCTGTATTGCCCGCGTTGATACACAGGAAAAAGTCTTCCGAGCCGCGTTTGTACACGAGCAGATCGTCCACCACGCCGCCGTTTTCATAACACATCGACGTGTAGAGAACGCGGCCGGGCGTGAGGCGTGAAACGTCGTTCGTCACCAGATGCTGCAAAAACGCCTCCGCGCCGGCGCCTTTCACGTCCACTTCGCCCATATGGCTCACGTCGAAAAGCCCCGCCGCGCGACGCACCGCCTTATGCTCTTCGAGAATGCTCTTATACTGCACCGGCATCTCCCAGCCGGCGAAATCGACCATGCGACCGCCGTGGGCTACGTGAAAATCGTACAAAGGTGTCCGCTTCAGGAGACTCATGGCTCCACACTACGCGCCCGAGTCCGCTGGTCGGCAAGGAACTTCTCTCGCCCCCGGGTCCGTCCGCATCATCTTCTCCGCCGCTCAGTTTTGATTCGTCAAAAATCAGCCGTCCATACACTGCACGCTCATGGTCTGGTTCTTGGTCGCCCTCTTTGCCACGCTCGGCATCTCCTTCCTCTGCTCATTGATGGAGGCGGTGATGCTCGGCACGACCGTGGGCGAAATCGAAACGCTCAAAAAAGAACGGCCCAAACACGGCGAACGCCTCGAACAGCTTCGCCTCAATCTCAACGAAACCGTTCTCGCCATCCTCGCCGTCAACACCACCGCCACCACGCTCTGCTCGGTCATGGTCGGCGGACTCGCGATCCGCCATTTCGGTGAAACCGTTCTCGGACTGCTCGCCTGCGCGCTCACGTTCACCGTGCTGATTTTCTCGGAGGTTTTGCCCAAAAATCTCGCCCTCGCCCACCGCCGCGCGCTGCAACCGCTGATCGTGTTTCCGCTTTCCACGATGATCAAAGCGCTGCAGCCGGTCATCTACGTGTGCGATCTCATCGTCCGGATTTTTGTCAAAGCGCCGAAACCCGAAGAAAAATCCGGCGAAGAAATCATCCTTCTCGCCGAACGCGGTGCCCAGGAAGGCACGCTCACGCACAGCGAATCCAACATTATCGCCAACGCCCTTTCGCTCGATGAAGTTCGCGTGAGCGAAATCATGACGCCGCGCACCGTCGTGACCGCGCTGCGGAAGAGCGCGACCGTCGCCGAGATTTTTCGCGAGTATCCGAACATTCCGTTCGCACGCATGCCGGTTTACGGGAAAAACATCGACGATGTCGCCGGCATCGTGCGCCGTCGCGATCTGCTGAAAGCCAAGGCCAACGATCAGGACTACGACTTGGTCGAAAAATTCATGCAGGAGGTGCAGTTCATTCCGGAAACGGTCACCGTCGCCAACGCGCTCCAGGTTTTTCTGCAGACTCACCAGCAGATCCTCGTGGTCGTCGATGAGTTCGGCTCCACCGCCGGCGTCGTTTCGATGGAGGACGTGATGGAACAACTCCTCGGCCGCGAAATTTTCGAAAAAGACGACGTCGCCGTGGATATGCGCGAACTCGCCCGCGCCAAAAAACTCCAACGCCAAAGCAAAGCCCGTCGCGGCAGCTCCGGCACCACGCCGCCCACACCGCTCTGAGTCGCTTCGCTCGCGCCACTTGACCGGACTCCTTCTGGGCCGTTCTGTTGGTGTGCCATGGTATCCGCCGCGCCAGCCGTCCTTTCTGCCGAGAGCAATGCCCTCCTCGCGTTCGACACGAGCAATCGCCTCGCCGTGCGCACACGCGATGGCATCAGCGACCTGCCTTTCTTCGGCGAATCTCGCGAAACGCTTTCCGCCGAGCTCGCGCGCATATTTCCGACGCACACGCCGCCTGCTCAATATTACACCGCGCCGATCGCCGATGCGTCTTGTCACGTGTTTTTCAGCCAGGTCGGCGACACCGCGGGCGCGGCGGCGGCCGGACTTTCCTTTGTATCCATCGATCAACTACAAAACTCCGGCGCCTGTTCTCCCGCCCTCGAAGCCGTGCTCGCGGGCATCGAACCGTATTTGATCGAAGTGCCTTATCTGCATCTCGGCGAAAACGATTTCATCTACAAATTCCGCACCGAGAAATCCCGCAATCGCGACATCTACCAACTCGACGATGCCGCCAGCGTGCTCTATCAATCGCGTCTCTGTGCCGCGATCAAAGCCCTCGCCCGCACGCACGAACGCAGCGCCACCGCGCCGGTCGGGCTCGATTTCGGCGCGGTGCATTATCTTCTGCCGAGCCACTTCGGCTTTTGCCTCGGCGTGAAAAACGCCATCGAGCGCGCCTACGAAACGCTCGCCGAAAATCCCGGCCGCCGCGTCTTCATGCTCAGCGAACTGATCCACAATCCGTTCGTGAACGAGGACCTCTTGCGCCGCGGCTTGCGCTACCTGCAAACCGACAAAGGCGTCCCCTATCTCGTCGATGGACGCCCCGCAAAAAATCTCCCCGGCGAAACGACATTGTGGGACACGCTCACCGCGGAGGACATCGTGATCATCCCCGCTTTCGGCGCCACCGATGACGACAAGCGCCGTCTCGTCCGCAAAGGCGTGCCCGTTTATCAATACGACGCCACCTGCATGCTCGTGGAAAAAGTCTGGAAAGCCGCGCGCTCGCTCGGGCAATCCGGCTACACCGTCGTCATTCACGGCAAGCACGAGCACGAAGAAACGAAAGCCACCTTCTCCAACGCTCGCCGTCACGCGCACGCGGTCATCGTTCGCAATCTCGAAGAAACGCGCCTCCTCGGCGAAATCATCGCCAGCCGCGACCCCGTCGAACGCGAAAAATTCTACACGCTTTTCGCCGGCAAATTCACGCCCGGCTTCGACGTCAACCAACACCTCGAGCGCATCGCCATCGTCAACCAGACCACGCTGCTCATGAACGAGACGCTCGAGATCATCGACTATCTCCGCGATCTTTTCACGCGTTTGTACGGCGAAACCGAGGCGCGCGAACGCGTCGGTGGCGGCGGTAAACGCGACACGCTCTGCTACGCCACACAGGTCAATCAGGATGCACTCAGCCGCGCGCTCGCCGAGCCTCTCGATGCCGCCTTTGTCATCGGCGGGAAAAACTCCTCCAACACTTACCAGCTCTATCGCCTCTGCGAACAGCGTCTCGGCAAGGCCGCGTTTTTTATCCAAAGCGAAGCCAACATCCGTGCGCGCGACGCCATCGAACACTACGTTTTTCCCGCCAAAGGTCCGTCCGGACATGGCGGTGGCGATACGATCGAGATCCACTCGCTTCCGCCCGTGACCGAAAGAAAACCCTTCCGCGTGCTCCTCACCGGCGGCGCTTCTTGTCCGGACGGCATCATCCAGCAAGTCATCACCCGCATCAACAGCCTGTTCCCCGCTTCCGCATTGCGACCCATCGAAGCCGTGCTGGCCGATGTCGAGAACGCCGCTTCGCGTAGTTGAGGCGAGGCTCCAGCGCGACACGCGACAAACGCCTCAAAGTTGATTGATCTCGATGAAACTTCCCCTCGGTCGAGGGCGTCTTACTCCGCCAACGTGAACTCCAAAAAGAACGTCCTCATCGTCTTGCTCGCCCTAAGCACCGTCGCCTCCGGCGTCCTTGCCTGGCAACAATACAACCGCGCCAACCACGCGGCCGCAGCCGAGTCCGACAACGACGAACTTCTTAAAAAACTCGCGGCGGCCGAGCGTCGCGCCGCCGACCTCGAAGCCCGCCTCGCCGCGCTGGAGGCCAGCCCTTTTTCCGGCGAAAGCACACCGCCGCCCGCGCCTTCGGGCGAAACTCCGCGTCCTCCCGCCGATCGTCCGCCCGGCCCTGGCAATCGTCGCGGTGGCGCGATGGCCGCTTGGATGAACAACCCGGAAGTCGTCCAGCTCATGACCGAGCAGCAAAAATCGATGCTCGATAACCGCTACGCCGCTCTCTTCAAAGAACTCAATCTCACCCCCGCGCAGCTCGACGCGTTCAAGAATCTCTTGATCGAAAAACAAAACGTGCAGCGCGATGTGATGATGGCCGCCAACGAGTCCGGTCTCAACCCGCGCGAGAATCGCGAAGAGCTCAACAAACTCATCGCCGAAGCACGCGCTGAAACCGACGCCGCCATCGCCGCCGCCATCGGCCAGGACAAGTTCAACCAATATCAAAATTTCGAAGCCACCACGGGACAGCGCTTCATGGTCGAGCAGATCAGCCGCACCATGAGTTATGCCGCGACTCCGTTGTCCGAATCGCAGAGCCGCGCACTCGTGCAGATTTTCTCACAAGCCAACGCGCAGACGACCATGCCAGCGCGTTCCGTCGGTCTTGGCGGCCCGGGACCAATGGCCGGCGCAGGCCCCGTCGAGATCACCGATGCGATGATCGACCAAGCCAGCACCATTCTCTCGCCCGACCAACTGCGTGTCCTTCGGGAACAACAGGCGAACCAGCAAAACGCCCGGCGCCTGAATCAGCTCATGCGCGAAAACCGTCAGCGCAACTGAGCGCGCTCAGGCAGCGTTCGCATCACAGAACACAAGCGTCAATGTATCCTAAAAATGGATACATTTCACCGGCTGTCCGCCATATCGTCGTTAAGCGGTGCGCGGCCGGCTCCGAACACTTTCCCGAATCCGGCATGTTCGCAGGGTTGCGCATCCGCGCACGACCTCCACGGTCCGCTCATACCCCTCGGCTCGGACAGTCATGGCGCAATCTCCTTCCACGAACATTCTTCTCGTCGACGACGAACCCAAAAACCTCCTCGCGCTTAGAGCTGTTCTAGAGCCCCTGAACCAGAATCTGGTCGAAGCCCAGTCGGGCGACGACGCGCTGCGTCTCGTGCTCCAACACGATTTCTCCGTCATCCTGCTCGATGTGCAGATGCCTGGAATGGACGGCTTCGAAGCCGCGCGTCTTATCCGTAAACGCGAACGCTCCCGCCACATTCCGATTATTTTTCTTACCGGCATCGGACACACGCACGAATGGATTTCCCAAGGTTACCTTTCCGGTGCGGTTGACTACATCATCAAGCCCATCGTCCCCGACTTCCTGCGCGCCAAAGTCGAAGTGTTTGTCGAGCTCGCGATCGCGCGCGCGCATCTCCACGAGCAAATGGCCAAGCGCGCACAAGCCGCGGCCGAGATCGAAGCGCTCAATCGCGCGCTCGAAAAAACCAACGCTGAACTGCGCGAAGCCAACGAAGACTTGGCGTCGTTTAATCAAACCGTTTCGCACGATCTCCGCGCCCCTCTCCGCCACATCCAAGGGTATATCGACATTTTGGATACAACGATCGGCGCGAATCTCGACGAATCCGCGCGCAAGCAGCTTAACATCATCAAGGAATCCGCCGCGCGCATGACCGTGCTCGTCAACGCGCTTCTCTCCATCAGCCAGATCGGACGCGGTCCGCTCGCGGCCAAAGAGGCCGACATGGATGCCCTCGTTCGCGAAACGCGGGAGCAACTCGAGCACGACATTCAGGATCGTCGCATCGAGTGGTCGATCGCGCCGCTCGGAGTTGTTTTGGGCGATCCCGATCTGCTGCGCCAAGTGTGGGTCAATTTGCTTTCGAACGCCGTCAAATACACGCGTCGCAGCGATTCTGCATACATCGCCATCGAGCGATTAGAAAATGCGCGTGAAGTGATTTTTCGGATACGTGACAATGGCGTGGGCTTCGACATGAAGTACGCGGACCGTCTCTTTGGCGCATTTTCTCGCTTACATTCCGCGAGGGATTTCGAGGGCACCGGCGTAGGACTCGCGACTGTTCGACGCATCGTCGACCGCCACGGCGGCCGCGTGTGGGCGGAAAGCAAACCTGGTGAAGGCGCGACTTTTCAGTTCGCGCTGCCGAAAGCCGTCACCCAGCCGTGACGGCCAGGATAGGTTGTATCCGCATTTTTTATACACGCCCCGAAATAAGTCTGCCGTGAATTAGTTTTCGGCTCGTTTGGCCGGGAGTGCGCGGTGAACGCCAAGAAATGCGCAGCGAGAAAATCGCGCTGTGTTTAGCATCGTTTGCGTCATGCGCCGCTGGGCGCTGCACAACCCAAACGAACAACTACTCATGACAACTACCAGCCTACGAACCCTGGTCGCCGCCTCCCTCGCGATGACCGCCACAGCTCCGGTTTTTGCCGACGCGTCCGACTACGTGCCGCGCGGTGAGTACGAGCAGCTCAAAAATCAATTCGAGTCGCTGCGCGAGCGTCTGGACGCCATGGATAGCGCCGCTCAACCGCCCCAGGCTGCAACGCCTGTTGCCACCTCGAAACCTGCCAACGTCGCACTCAATCTCGACGTCAGTAACTTCAAACCCGGTTGGGAACGCTTCCGCTCCGACGACTGGTCGTGGATGGATCATTCTCGCTATGACGAGATGAACGCCAAGATCGCGAGCGGTCCCGGCTTCGAGCTCTTCACCGGCATGACATCCGCAGGCCGCTTCCAGGCCCTTCAACAGAAGAATGTCATGGTGGGAACAAGCACCACCTCGCCCGCTCGTCTCGAGCCCGGTTTCCAAACCGCCTGGGGCAGCTTTGAGTTTCTCGCCGATTTCGACGGTCAGCTCGAAGTTTATTTCGACGTTTATCTCAGCACCAAGGCGCACGCGAATCAGCTCCAGGGCCACGAAGGTTACATGCTGATGCGCAGTCTGCCTGAGCCTCTCGATGAAGTGCCCGGGCTTAAGCAGCTCATGGCCATCGCGAACGTGAAAGCCGGTCAGTTCGACATCGACTTCGGCGATCATCGCTATCGCCGCACCGACAACGCCCGCGGTCAGCGCAACGCTTTTATCGGCAATACGCTCATCGATCCGTCGGCCACCGAGGTCGGTGTGGAAATCTTCAGCAAGCCTTCGAAGATCAACTGGCTCGTCGGCGTCGGCAGCGGTTCCGAAACCGGCACCTTTGAGGACGGCCGCAACATGGGCATGCACGGCAAGCTCTGGGTGAACTTCGAAAATCTGCGCATCGCCGGCTCGGCCTACTCGCTCGACCACAACACGCGCAGCACGTCGTTCTCCAACCTCTATCGCTCCAGCCGCTCGGGCGGTCAGTACAACGGCGTCTTCGACAATGGCAACGGTCCGGGCAACATCTTCGTCGGCGCCGGCAAGAGCCTCACCGCATATCAGGTCGATGCCACGTGGTACCAACCCAACTACGAGCTTTACAGCCATGTCGGTTATGTCTCCGAAGACGTGATCACCGGCGAAGAAAGCTGGCAGTACGCGACCTTCGACGCGATCTACCGCTTCACCAATCGCCTGTATGTCGATGCTCGCTACAACGTCGCTTACGCCGACAAGTTGCGCGGTCTTGAAAGCGACGGACGCGTAGAGCGCATCCAGATCGGTGGCGGCTACTGGCTGTTCAAATCGATCCTCTTCAAACTCGAGTACGTGAACGAACGCATGTCCGGCTTCCGCGAAGCCGAAGGCAATGTCAGCGGCGTACAGGCCTGGCGCAAACCCTCGTTCCAAGGCGTGATCGCTGAGTTCACCTTCTCGTACTGAGTCCACTCCATCTCCTCAGTTCGACGTCATCATGACCTCTCTCAAATCATCCCTCCTGGCGCTCCTCTCGCTCATCTCCGCGGCCATCCTCCCGGCCGCGGAGGCCTCGCGGGCCGCACGCTGGTCCTCGGCCGAATTCAGCGCCGTGGTTTCCGGCACATCGACACTTCACGACTGGCAAGTCGCGAGTAATCGCGCTTCCGGTGAAATCGATCTGACGAATCCCGCAGCGCTCACTGGAAAACTCACGGTCGTCGCTACTTCACTCGACCATGAATCCGACGGGTTAAAGAGCCGCATGTACACCGCGCTCAAAGCCGATGCGTACGACAAGATCGTTTTCGAAGCGACGTCGATCGACCTGCCCGCTCACGACATCGTCGCCGGCGCGGCCGAAGTCTGGACCGTGCGTGGTCGCCTCACCCTTGCGGGAACTTCCCGCGATATCACTCTCAGCCCCCGCGTGTCTCTGCTCGCCGATGGTTCGCTGCAGCTTGAAGCCGAAGTGCCGGTCAAGATGACCGACTACGGTGTCAAACCGCCGACCTTCATGGGCATGGTGCGCACCGGCAACGACGTCACCGTCAAGATCGTGTGGCGTCTCAACCGGTTACCGGCTGGGTCGTAAGCTAGTCCATGAGTTGTTCTGTAAGCATAATCCGCCGCCCCTTCCCCCTCCGGTCGTGGGCGGCGGTTTTGTGGACATTCCTCACCTGCCTTGTCGGGGATGGTGTGGCTGGCGAGGAAACAACTCTTTTCGTTTTCAAAACTTCGACCGACAGCCGCGTCTCGATTTCGGGACGCGCCAACATCGGCAGGTGGGAATGTGACACCTCCGATATTCGTGCGACGATCGCGCCTGGTCCCCGCGTCGTCGCGTTTGCTTTGGGACAAACCCTCAACAACGCTGGCGACACCGCCGCGCCGGCTCCGCCCGATGCGCGCATCGTGATTCCGGTGGAGTCGCTGCGCTGCGACAAGCCCGGCATGCGCGCCGATTTGCTTCGTGCGCTCCATCACGAACGGGCTCCGGAAATCATCTTCCAACTCACAGCCGTCGAAGCGCTCGAACACGCCGAATCGTCCGGCTCGTGGCCGGCTTATCGTGTGACCGCGCGCGGCGATCTCCAACTCGCCGGCGAAACGCGTCCGCTCCTCATCACCGCAGACGTGCAGCAAGAAAGCGCCACACGTTTCCGCGTGCTCGCGACCCAAACGCTGCGCATGTCCGATTTCTCCATCACGCCGCCGACGGCGTTTTTCGGACTCATTCGCGCGGAAAATATCGTCGAGATCACCTTCGATCTGCGCTTCGAACTCGCGAGCGCGGGAACGCGTTGATCACACCGCCTTGGGTGTCGTGCCCGCGCATCGGTGGAGAATCGCCCGCAAGGCGTCGGGACTAAAAGGCTTTTGGAGAAATCCATTGATGCCCGCTCGATCGATGTCGCGCATTGCCGTGGCATCATAGCCGGTCACGACAACCACCGGGATGCTCGGTCGCACCGCTCGGAGCCCCGTGAGCACTTCCGCACCGCTCACGCGCGGCATTGTCAAATCGAGGAGCACGAGGCCAAACGCTCCTGGATCGGCGCGAAATTTTTCCAACGCTTCATCGCCATCGCGCGCTGCCACGGTGGGGAAACCTTCGCGTTCCACGACCCATCGCGCCAGCGCCCGCACCGATTCATCGTCGTCCACAATCAACACCGCGCCGTGAAGACCCGCTCGACGCGCCACGGGCGGCGGTATCGTCGGCGCGCTGTTTTCGCCGGCCGCAGGCATCGCGCGGGTTTCGCGTCCGGAATCGGTCAACAACTGTCGGCACAAAGCCGCCCCGCGCTCCACCGTTGTATCCAATTTTTCGATATGCCCCAGGATCCGCGCATCGTCGCCAAGCTCCATGCGGATCAACGCCGATGCGCTCGCGACCGTCGTGAGCAGGTTGTTGAACTTGTGCGCGACGTGCCCCGCGGTCCGACCGAGATTCGCCAGCGCTTCTTCGTCGCGAAGTTTTTTCAGCAGTTCCTCTTCTCGCCGCACCGCCTCCGCTCTTGCCAGCTGCGCGGACAAGACGAGCAAGATCTCCCGCTCGCTTCCGTCCGCCGGCAGATAATCTCCCGGAGCCAGCCCGGCGGCGGCGCCCGCACTAATATGCGGAGCGATAAAGACCACCGGCGCCGAGAAGCGCTTGCGCAGGCCATCCGCGCCTCCCGCCGCGTTCTCGATCAAACGCATCGCTGCGAGCACGAGATCGGGCTTCGCGATCGCCGCCGCCTCGACCGCTTCGGCCAGCGTGGCTTGCGCCGGTCCTACCTCGGCTCCGAGAGCGCGAAGGCGTTTCGCCAGCAGGCCGCTGGCGCCAAAATCATCGTCCGCTATGAGAATTTTCTTCGAAACGAACATGGGAAATAAAGCCGGCGATCATCGCATCCATCGCCAGTGGGCGCGGAGTGGAGCGCCGAAACAACGCGCAGGCAAGCCGCTCCACATCCCGCGTTGATTCAAGTTTTCGGCGGAAACAGCCAGTAACCGCCTTCATGCCACTTCACGTCGGAGACTTTTGAATACGCGCCTTTCAACAACCGCTCGAGCAAACGCAGATCGTCGATGCTCGTGACGCGCACCCGCCCGACCTGGGTGCCTTTCGACGGCATGTAGAGGCAGGGACGATTCCCAAAAACAAACACCGCCGCGGCACCGGTTTTGATTTGCCCGCGATCTTCGTACTTGAACTCGAGCACCTTTACCGGACGAAAACGTCCCAGCTCACTGGCGACTTTGGTCGCTTCGCGAACGTCCGGATTTTTGTGATAGAACAAATACTCCGGGACTTTCTGAAACTCTTTCTGAAAACCATCCTGCCGATAAGTCGGCAGCACCGGCCGGTCTTTTTCGTAGCGCGCAAAAATCTCCGGCGTCACATCCGTGATATCCGCGCGCCGATCCACCGGTACCTGTAGCCGCGTGAAAGCGTGGTTGATATCGAAGGTCCACACCGCGTCCCGCCAGGTAAAAACCGTCACCGCATGCCCGAGGCCCAGCTCCATGTCGTTGATGTGATTCCGCCACTGGAGCACGCGCACCCAATGATCCGGCTCTTTCCCAAAACGCATCAGATATTCGTCATAAACGCGCACGGACTCCACAAAACATCCGTTGCGCACGCGCATGGGTTCATAACGAAACGGCGCTTTGATGGGCTCGCCGGTCCCGGAAACCGTCGCCGCGGCGCGGTGATCCACCCGGGATTTTGAGGCAGGCGCGGATGCGCACGACGAAAGGAAAAAAGCCGCGATCGCCACGGCCGAAAATCCTAGAAATCGCGTTGTACGCATGGGCCGCACTGAAAGCGCTTGCACGACGACGTCAACGCGGCGCCCCACCCTAACCGTCAATCAGTCTTGAGCTCTTCCATCGCGAGCGCCCGGCATCCGTTGATGTCGAGTTTCCCCGTTCCCAACATGGGGATCGCATCCACTTGCTTGATCAATCGGGGAATCCACAGCGCGGCGAGGCCCGCGTCCTGCAAGCGATCGCGCAAGTCATCGACCGTGATCGGCTCTGTGGTCAGCAACACCAGCGCCTCGCCTTTCGTAGAGTCCGGCACGCCGACGACCGCCACAACCGGCGCATCTTCCGCCTCCAGATCAAACGCCGCCATCACGGCCTGCTCCACCGTGCCGTGCGGCACCATCTCGCCGCCGATCTTCGAGAAACGCGACAAGCGGCCTTCGATGAACAAAAAACCATCTTCGTCAAAACGTGCGAGGTCGCCGGTCACGAACCAGCCGTCGTGAAATGCCGCCTTCGTTTTGGCTTCATCGTTCAAATACCCGCCGAAAACGTTCGGTCCCCGCAGCAGTAGCATGCCCTGCTCCGTGAGCGGCAACTCCTGCAACGTATCCGGATGCAGGATACGCGCGGTCATGCCTGGCAGCATGCGCCCAACCGAGCCGAGTCGTTTGCACTCCTGCGGCAGCGCGGTTTCCGTGATCACCGGCGGATTCGGCTGGTTCACGTTACACACCGGCGTCGTTTCCGTCAGACCATAGCCCTGCATGATCTCTATGTGGAAGCGCTCCTGAAACGCATGGTACAACTCAACCGGCATTTTTTCCGCGCCAGACACCAACAGATCGAGCGAGCGCAGTTCCCATGGCTCCGCGCGTTTCAGCAACGGGCGCAAGAACGTCGGTGCACCGATCATTACCGAAACTTCTTCGTCGCGAATCGCATCGACGACTTTGCGCGTATCCAGCGGACTCGGCACGGTGATCGCCTGACATCCGCGCAACATCGGATACCACAACGTGACGGTGAAACCGAAGCTGTGGAAAATCGGCAAGCAGGCCAGCAAACGCGCCGAGTTGGGAAGAATGCACAGCGACGAAATCTGCCAGCAGTTGGCCAGAATATTTCGATGCGTGAGCACCACACCTTTCGGTTCTCCCGCGCTACCGCTCGTGAACAACAATCCCGCCTCCTGATCGCCGCCTTTGCGCGGCACACCGAGTATGAGTGGCAGCAATTGATTCGGCACCACCCATGCCGCGAGCATCCAGAAAAGGATCGACGGTTTGCCCGCCGCCAGGATTTCCGTGCGCAAGTCGAGCGTGCGCTCAGGCCAGGGAAACGCCGGGACTTTCGACTTCATCGCTTCCGCGCTGATCACCGTGTCGATCTCGCCATTGCGAAGACTCGCTTCGATCGCGGCCTTGCCGGCGGTGAAATTCAAATTCACCGGAATCCTGCCCGCGCATAAAACCGCCAGATTGGCGATCATACATCCCGCGCCAGGCGGCAGCACGATGCCAACGCGGCGCGTCGGAATCGTTTTGCGCAGACGACGTGACAACGCCGCCGCCACTCCGAACAAACGCGCCGCTTTCACGACCTGTCGTTCACCCGTGCGATCGATCACTTGCACTCTACCGGGGCGTTTCGCCAACGAACGCACGACCTCATGGCCGAGATGACGACGCAACACCGGGCGCTCTTGAAATGCCTGATAACCGAGATCGAGCAGCTCGCGACGCACGCGCGCCGGTGTCGCTTCTTGCGGAGCGATCGGCTCACCAAAACACACGCACACCGGCGTAGGCATAATGCGCGGCGATTTGAAAAGATATTTGTTTCCGGAAAACGAAAACACCGAGCCCCACAATCCATCGTGCGCCACAGGTAAAACCGGCGCATTCGCGTGACGCGCCATCAACTCGAAACCGCGTCGTATCTGCATGAGCTGACCGCTGCGGGAAATTTCGCCTTCCGGAAACAGACATACCGCTTCACCGGCCTGCAACGCGGCGATGACTTGTTTCAGCGCACGACGCGTGTTTGTCGGCGAAATCGTGATCGTGCCGCTAAGCTTAAAAACGAGATCCAAAAAGGCGTTGCGACGTAGTCCCTCATAACCGACGAAACGCAACCGACGCCCACACGCGAGCTGCAGCACGATCACATCGGCATAAGAAAGGTGGTTGGCAACCAGCAGCACGCCACCCGTCTTCGGCACGCGATCCGCGCCAAACGTCTTCACACGGTACAACAGACGCGCAATCAGCACCGCGAAAATCTCAATGAAACGAGGCAGGTACGAGTACCGCCGGAAGACCGGGAAGTCCATATGGGGGCAAAAAAGGTTAGAGGAAAAAACGCCCGGGCAACTCAAAGCGATCTCACCGGGCGGGTCTCCCGCGGGTAAATGGGCGCACCGAAAGCGTCCGCGGGAGTTTCTTATTTTCCTTATAATGAAAGATCATGCAGCGGACGCCTTGGCGCACGGCGCTTCCTTTTTTCGCCAGTCGGGCGCCGCCTCTTCGAGACGACGCAGAGCGGCAATCAGGGTTTTCATTTCCTTTGGACTCAGCCCGCGCGTCACGGCGGCGACGCCATCGAGATAGCGCGGATGCACGCGCTCCCACAGCCGGCGGCCTTCTTTGGTCAACACGATCCGATACACGCGGCGATCGGCCGGATCGTCCTGACGAGTCACCCATCCGGCTTCCTCCATGCGATCGATCAAACCGGTGACATTGGAGCGATCCACGACCAGCAGCTCGCTCAGCTCGCGCTGACTCCGACCGCACTCGGCCGAAGCCAAAAGATTCAACACATTATACTGCGCACCCGTGATTCCAAACGGACGAAACAAACGCCGGCTCTCGCGCATAAACGCATCGGCCGTGGACATGATCGCCGTGATGACATCGAACGCTGGATCGGACATGTCACAACGGAGATTACAACAATTGTTTATATGTCAACTATTCTCTTCGCGTCGCCATCCTCGCAGGTCTTTCGCCAACGCGGCGAATCCAGGGAATTCGTGTTCAAGCCGTCGCGTGTCTTTTCGATGGCGCGCGACTTCCACCAGTGCACGTTCCGTCTCAAGTACCAGACTCGGGCGATCGGTGGCGTACACGCGCCATTTGAGTTCGCCCCGCGAATAAGGACGCGCACCGGTCTCCTGCCCTTTCACCCACGCTTCTTCAGTCACACGTTCATCGCGGCCGCACAGATACCACGCTTCGATCGCCGGCACGGCGACACCGATCGCACGCAAGATGCGCGCGCGACCGTGCGCAGGAGGAAATTTCTTCGTCGTCTGGCGATGAATGGCACGCAGCTGACACATGCGACAGCGCGGATGAAAGTAGTTGGGCGCATCGTGTTCTGCGGTGTGCGTCACCGAATCATCGGAGTCCACCACAACAACGAGACCGTCTGCATCGGTGTTGAAATGCAGATGACGAATCACCGCGGGCATCACCTGCGCAACGGACGGCCACCCGCGAGCGCGCAACGACGGAGTCACCCACGTCACCGGCGCTCGCAAAACTGCTTCCACCAACACTCGCAACGCCGTTTCGTCCGCGGGCGATTCACTGAGGATGGCCAGCCGCCAAGGCGCCGGTTGTTCACTCATGAGTTTCCTCCGGCACGCCTCCGAGGATTCCCGTGTACCACATGTCGCCCAGCGTCCCTTCCGCGAGCAGGTCTTGCAGATCCGCACGATCAGCGAGCCGTGAGAACGTGGCTGCTGTCCCGTGTTTTGCCGAAATGACGACTTCCTCCGGGTGATCGCCAAACAGATCCAACAAGTACGGCGAATGCGTCGTCGCGATCACCTGCACCGGATCACGCTTCCAACCAAAGCTCGTCGGATGACTTAATCGGTACAATACATCGCGCACTTCGCGCAGCAAACGCGGATGAAAACCGCGGTCGACTTCTTCGATGCATAGAACCGTCGGCGGCGCCGGATGAAACGCGAGGGCCAGTAGCGCGAGCAGATACAAGCTGCCTTGAGAAATCGCATCACCGACGATGCGTTCGCTTCCGCCTTTCAAAATCAAACCGAGCTCGATCAGCCCATCGCGTCCCGGCGCGCAGGCGATGTCGGCATACTCGGGAAGAATGCGCACGAGTTCGTCGCGCATCGCGGCGTAGTTTTCCGAATGCTGGCTTTGAAGTCGCGCGATCACCGCCGCCAGATTGTGCCCGTCGCTCGCGAGTTCGTCGCCCTCATCAGCCCGCGCGGCATTCGCGATCTCGCGATGATCGAGCACATAGCTGCGCATGCCTTGGATGCGCTCGCATAAACGCGGCCACCCCTCATCGGCAGGCGTCACTTGCAAGAGATCGCAGCGCACATCGGATTCACACGCGAGCACGGCTTCCGTCATTTCGAACGGAGGCAAAAATCGAAACGTGATCTCCGGCCCATTCGACACCTCGCGCGCTTCGCGCGGAATCGGTTCGCGCAGCGGCAATGCCGATAATGTCCGCAGCCGCATCATCGCCTGCACGAGACTCGTTTTTCCCGAGCCATTGGGACCGATGACAAGGTTGAAGGGAGCGAGCGCGAGGTGCGCGTTGCGCAGCGCCTTGAAGTTCCGGAAAGCAACGGAAGCGATCACGCCGCCATGCTCGCCAACACGTCTCGCAAGGCAACACCAAGCCATCGCAGGCATCCTCCCCGCATTATCAAGCGGCCCATAAAAAAACCCGCGTCAGTGCGACGCGGGTTGAAAGTAGAAACGCGGCTTTGGTTTAAAGCTGCACGAACTTCGCGAGCTTGATCGCGGCGTTGGCTTTGATCGCTTCGCGGGCTTTCTCGCTCGGCTCATGGTCGACACGCACCACCATGTACGCGGTGCCGCCGGGCGTGAGACGCGAGAGCGACATGTCGGCGATGTTGACGCCGTCCTGACCGAGCAACGTGCCAACCGCACCGACCATGCCGGGCTGGTCCACGTTTTCGAGGACGAGCAGCGAACCTTCGGCAGCCACTTCGACTTCGCGGCCATTGATGCCGATGATGCGACGTTCGTTGGCCTTGCCGATGAGGGTGCCGCGCACCGAATGCGTCGTGCCATCGCCAGCGGCGGCTTCGATCTCGATGAGATCCGTGTAGTCGCCGGCATCGGTGTTCTTCAACACTTCGAACGCGACGCCGAGACGCTGGATCAGCACCGGCGCATTCACGTCGTTGACGCCATCGCCGCTGATGCGACGCAAGAAACCGCGCTGGATCGAACGCGTGATCGCGTTCACGTCGAGCTCGGCCACGCGGCCTTGGAAAGTGACGCGCAACTTCGCGATCTGCTTCGGAGCGATCTGCTGCAGCAACGTGCCGAGCTTCGCGCCGAGATCGAGATACGGGGAAAGCACTTGCGCGGCCGCCGCGTCAATCGAGGGCATGTTGACCGCATTGCGCACCGCGCCGGTCTTCAACACATCGGCGATTTGTTCGGCGATTTCGATGCCGACCGATTCCTGCGCTTCGGCCGTGGACGCGCCAAGGTGCGGCGTGAGCACGACATTGGGCAGGCTGCGCAATTCGCTGTCCTTCGCGAGCGGCTCATCCTCGAAAACGTCGAGGCCGGCCGCGGCCACATGACCGCTCTTCAGCGCTTCGATGAGCGCCGACTCCTTGATGATACCACCGCGCGCGCAGTTGAAGAGACGCACGCCTTTTTTGCATTTCGCGAGCGCCGCTTCGTCGATCATGTAGCGGGTCTCGTCGGTCAACGGCATGTGCACCGTAATGTAGTCCGCCTGCGGAAGCAGTTCGGCGAGAGAAACCGCTTCGACGCCCATCGCTTTCGCGCGGCTCGGCGCGAGATAAGGATCATAAGCCAGCACACGCATGCCGAACGCGAGCGCGCGTTTCGCCACTTCGCCACCGATGCGGCCCATGCCGACGACGCCGAGGGTTTTCTTAAAAAGCTCCACGCCGCTGAACGATTTGCGGTCCCAGCCGCCGGCCTTCATCGAGGCAGCCGCTTGCGCGACCGGACGCGCGCCGCAGAGCATATGCGTGAATGTGAGCTCGGCGGTGGCGATGGTGTTGCCGGCCGGCGTATTCATCACGACGACACCGCGCTCGGTGGCGGCCTCGACATCGACATTATCAACGCCGACGCCCGCACGACCGACGACCTTGAGCAAAGGGGCCGCAGCAAATACTTCGCGCGTGATCTTCGTCTCCGAACGCACCGCGATCGCGTGCACGTCCTTCACCAACTCAAGGACTTTGGCCGGAGAGGACCCGTAAGCCTCGATGACTTCAAAACCCGGCTGTTTGCGCAGGTATTCGACTCCTTTGGGCGAGATCTTATCGGCGACTAGGATTTTCATGGAAAAGAGGGTCGAGCGAACATTCCGCCCGCTTCCGGGGCAAGGAAAACGTTCTTCACCGCCCTTTCCGTGAAAAAGACACGTCAAACAGCTCGTTTCCGGGAAATTGCAAGAGGTGCGCACGCAAATCGTGTCGTTTGCAATCTGTCTACCCGCTTCGCACAAATCCAACAAACTCGCTCCAAACGTAATCCGTTACGCATAATCATGTTTCAAATGCGAAAAACGAAAATCTTCCTCTGAGTGCCTTTGGCACGACACTGGCCTTTTATTGGCATGCCTGTTTCAGCCGCCCCTTCTCTCGAACTCCGCACAACACCGGCAGTATCCGCGCTGGCGCCGTCCCGGCGTCTCCAACATGTGGATACGATTCGCGGGATGCTGCTGGTCATCATGGCGGTCAATCACGTCCCGAGTCCACTGCATGCGGTGACGGATCATCCGTTTGGGTTTATGAGCGCGGCGGAAGGGTTTGTTTTTATGGCGGGCCTCATGGCCGGTCTCACATACACGCGCAAGTGGTTCCGCGCGGGCATCGAGGAACTCAAGCAAAGCTGCGTGCGCCGCACCGTCCTCATCTATCGTTGGCATATTCTCATGCTCGTGCTGGTGCTGGGTTCATTGATGTTGATGGGCGGTATCACCGGTATCCACCCCGCCCATACACCGACGGCACTCATCGAACGTCCGGCAATGTTCTCGCTCGCGGCGTTTACGCTCGTGCAACAACCGCCACTGTTCGACGTGCTTCCTCTTTATTGCGCTTTTATCGCGCTGACGCCGTGGTGCCTGCGCCGGTTCGCACGCTACGGCTATGCGACGGTGGTTTTCAGCAGCCTTTGCATCTGGGCGATCGCGAACATCCTTTGTCCCCAACAGCCCTTCATCCGCGGCGTGGTGGACACCGGCGCCTTTAACCTCTTCGCGTGGCAATTCATCTTCGTGGCCGGTCTCGCGTTCGGACACCGCTGGGCGTGCCGACAAGCGGAAGCATCCGCTGCCCCGCTGCCGCCGATTCTCTCTGCGCCCCCACCGCTCGGCTGGGCGCTTCTGGGTGGCGTAGCACTGTTATTATTCTCCGTGCGGCACGCCTTCATGCCGTCGTTCCTGCCAGAGCCCGTCCTCGCCGCGCTGACCAACAAAAACAATCTCGCGCCGTTCCGGCTGCTCGATACCGCGCTGATCTTGTATTTCGGTTATCTCGTTGTGACCCGATTCCCGCGCGCGTTTTCATGGAAGCCACTCGCCTTGATCGGACGCAGCTCACTCGCGGCTTTTGCGATCCATATCCCCGTGGCGTATTTCCTTCAGGCGCATCCTGAACTCTTCGCGGAAACAAACACCGGTCGCTGGCTAAGCACGTTGATCATTCTCTCCGCCCTGGTGCTCACCGCGCTCGTTTATACGCGTGCCAACGCATCTAGTCAGGATCATCGCGATCCGGCGCGTACAAAAGCGCTCTCGCCAACCGCGCAGGGAATTCTCAATTCTCGTCCATGGATTCCGAGCGCCTCGCCCGTCAGATTGGCTTCATCATCGAAGTCGACAAACTGAAGGAAATCTTTCGCCAGACTCTGTGCTCGCAGAGTCGTCGTCAGGAAAACGACGCCGAGCACTCGTGGCATCTGGCGCTGATCGTCATCGTGCTCGCGGAACACAGCAATCACCAGCCGCTCGACGTACTGCGCGTATTGAAAATGTTGATACTGCACGATCTCGTGGAGATCGATGCCGGCGACACCTTCGCGTACGATACTACGCGCATGGCCGATCAACACGCGCGCGAAGCGATCGCCGCCGACCGCATTTTTGGACTGCTTCCCGACGACCAGGCCAAAGAGTTCCGTGCGCTTTGGGATGAGTTCGAAGAGCGTGCGACACCAGAAGCGAAATTCGCCGCCGCGGTGGATCGTTTTCAACCCATGTTGCTCAACTGCCTCACAGAAGGCGCCGCTTGGAGGCGACATGGTGTGACCAGCGAGCGCGTGATCGCGCGCAATCAACACATCGCCAATGGCTCCACGGCCTTGTGGGAATATGCGCGGCGTATGATCGACGACGCCGTCGCCGCCGGTCACCTGTCCCGCTAATCGATCACCGCTGCATCGTTTTCTCGTCCGCGGATCGGGCCATGCGGTCCAGGCTGACGTTAGGTGCTTCGCCAAGATACAGCACGATGCGTCCATCCATTTGATGCCACGTGCGCGCGGCTTCGGGCAACTGGTCGAGTTTGTAGATGCGTCGATCGAGAAGCACCTTCCGCTGCGCGTCGTACAACACGACACCCGGCTCCGACGTTCCCGTCGCCACCGGCACGGCAATGATTCCGCGGGTCGTGTTGGGCGTGAACGGCGTGAGCAGTTTCCATCCGTCGATCAACGCGTTGGCGACTTGTTCGGGCGCCGGCGTGGCGTAACCGCGCACCCACAAAGTCGGAGCTTCGGCTGGTTCTTCGAATGGCCATGGCTCCTTGGAGACGTGCGGGTCCGTGAAGAAACGCTGTTCCGGCGTGTAGGGGCTCTTGGCCTTCTCTTCCTCGGCGATGTGTTCGGTTCGCTCGCGAAGTTCCACCTCGGCGGCGATGGCCGCCGAACGAGCACGCTGTTCAAATGAAACCAAATTCCATCCAAAGGCGACCGCCGCTATCGTCCAACTGCCAACCACGGCGGCATGTCCGGTCCAGCAGACCGCAGGTTTTTCAACCAGCGCGGCAGATTGCGCGAGCTTGAGGGCCGCGATCTCCTCATTGATGCCACGAAGCTCCCGCTCGACTTCGGCGGGCGCGCGCAGCGGTTCATTTTCGAAAATGGCTGTCGCTTCCGCTCGACAGCGCGCCGCGTCGCAATGCCAAGGAGTAGCGTATCCATTTTTTGAATACTGACGAATTTTATTCCGATGTACGGCGAACGGCAGCACGCGCAGCAGATACATCCCGAGAAAAACCGCCAGCCCCATTGGGATCGCCCACATCGAGGGCACCAGATGCGCCACCGCCACCGCGAGCACGACCCAGCCCATGGCGACCCACGGCTGGCGTCCGAAAACCAACGATCCTCTCCGCTGCAAGCGTTCAAGCTTCAGCCAGAACAACTGTGTCGCGAGATCTTCACCGCGCTGTTGCAGCGAGACGCGTCGTTCATTGGCCCAGTCCTCGTGCGTCACGAATCCCGCGCGGTCAGGCTGCGTCGCTGCAAAGGCCAAAAGGACAAGTTCCTTCTGTTTTGATTTCGATGCCTTGAAGATCGTGTCGAGCTGCTCGTCGCGCACGTAGGCATACCGCTTCTTCAAATCGTCGCGGCGCCTCATCAACTCGCCTTCACCCTCGAGCAAATAGAAGAGCAGCTGCGTCATCGCTTCCGTGTCGTCGGCTTTGAGCCAGCCGTTCTGCAGCGCAGCCGTCTCGATTTCCTGCGCATTCGCCGAAAGCGTGGACAGCACTCGTCCAGTCTCCGGATCGCGCGTAGCGACAAGTTGCACGAACGGTGGCGCGATCAACGCACGCAGAAGCGCGACGCCATCAATGTTCTCGGTGTCGCGAATCAACTGTCGCAAAAATAACAGATCGACGCGCTTGCCTTTCAGCAAAAAGGAACGGCGCTCCGCACCGATGTGGAGCCATGAGACGGCTGCGACGAGAATGCTGGCGACTTCCACCGGCACACTGCTCCATGCTCGCAGCTGCATGAACTCGCGCAGTCCGTTGAGTTTTTCGCGCAGCGACGCGAGATCCGCCTCGCGGGCGACGAAGGCGATGAAATGCGCGGGATTCGCGCCATCCATGATCTGCCGCACGCCCTCTTCCCAATTCTCTTCCCGCGTGAAAAAGTCCGCAGCTTCTTCGACCGTAAACGCGCGGTCGTTCCACAGAAACAACCGGTCATCGCGCCCAAGATCATAGCGATCAGGGACGACTTCGCGTTTCAGCCACGCTTCGACTTCGCGCCATCCCCAGCGACCGTCACGCGAGCTCGCCAACAAACCGCGCAGCAAACGCGCGAGATCGTCGCTCATCGGCGGCATTTTCTCCACCGCGCCAGCGCGCGGGCCTGCGGCGTCACGTTCAAGCAACAGCTCCTCCGCACGCGCACGCAATTCGGGCGTCATTCGCGAGACATCGCGTCCAAGCACGAGCCCGAGCACGGGACGTCCGAGCACGAGTTCTTGCATCACACGTCCGAGCGACCACCAGTCCCATGCTCGCAGCCCTGGACCACCGCGGTGATGTGTAAGCCCGGCTGCTTCCGGCGGCGCATAAAGCGGATTCACCGGCAATTCGATGAGCTCGGCCTGGTCGTACAAGGTCGCACGTTCGAGTCCGCCGATCACCACCTTCAATCCCGCATCGGCAGCGACAAGGTGGATTGTATCCAAATTTATATTACAATGAACGATGCCAACGAGATGCAGCGCCTGGATCGTCGCCGCGAGTTGCCTGACCAACGACTCGACATCGTCGAGACTCGCTTTGTGCGTGTTGGCCCATTCGCGCAGTGTCGCCGGCGGCGGCACTTGGGTGACTTCGTAACGAAGTCCGTTTTCTTCGATCGCGTCGAAGATCTGGATGAGGCCCGGATATTTTCCGTTCTGGAGACGCTTCCATGTCTCCGCACGCGTCGGCCCGGCGAGTTCGATCGGACGCACTTGCAGGCGCACGTCCTCCAACATGCCGACATTCACCGCATGGTATGCCCAGCCATCCGCGTAAGGGATTTCGTCACCGATCTGGTAAACATGCCAGCGCTGGCCCGGCACGAGCGGCGCACCTCCATGCGAGGAACCCGTCGTGTCCACCAATCCCTCGCCGCCGCTGTTGTCAGGGGAATCGGGGCCCCTGACCTCTTCGGGATCGGTCTGCATGTTACTTAAGTGTAAAAGCTTCTTATAGTAACGGCCCGATCGCCTTCGCCTTGAGGCAAAAGATTAAAATGCGCTGAAGGTCATGCGACCCAACAGCGCATTTTTTGGCGGAATCAGTTGCGGGTGATTTGCTTAAGCACGCAGCGACCCCGTTTCGCTCTCGCGAAGAAAGGACGCATAGGTACGCTCCAAGCCGTCTTCGAGCGGGATGCGCGCGCGCCAGCCGAGACCAGCAAGCAACGAGACATCCATGAGCTTGCGCGGAGTGCCATCGGGTTTCGAGGCATCCCACACAACCTTGCCTTTGAAACCGACGACACGTGCGACGGTTTCCGTGAGCTCGCGGATGGTGACGTCGGCGCCGGTGCCGACGTTCACCCAATCGGGCGGATTCTCGAGCTTCAGCAGAAACGCACACGCATCGGCCAGATCATCCACATGGAGAAATTCGCGCATCGGTTTGCCCGTGCCCCACGCGGTCACTTCGGAAAGACCGGCTTGCTTCGCTTCGTGGAAACGACGGATCAACGCCGGCAGCACATGCGAGTTTTGCGGGTGATAATTATCCCCCGGGCCATACAGATTCGTCGGCATCGCCGAATGAAACAGCACACCGTATTGCTTGCGGTAATACTGGCAGAGTTTGAGCCCGGCGATCTTGGCGATCGCGTAGGCTTCGTTGGTCGCTTCGAGCGCGCTTGTGAGCAGACAATCCTCGCGCATCGGTTGCGGCGCGAGTTTCGGATAAATGCACGAGCTGCCGAGGAAGAGGAAGCGTTTCACGCCGTGGCGCCACGCGGCGTGGATGGTGTTCGCCGCGATGGCGAGGTTGTCGTACAAAAACTCGCCCGGATATGTATTGTTCGCGTGGATACCCCCGACCTTGGCCGCGGCCATGATGACGGTGTCGGGTTTCTCCGCGGCATAAAACGCGTCGACTGCGGCTTGCGACGTGAGATCGAGTTCGCGTCGCGTGCGAAGGAGAAGGTCCACGCCCGGTTCTTCGCGGAAACGACGAACCAGCGCACCACCGACCATCCCTTGGTGACCTGCGATAAAAAGTTTCATGGAAACGATGATTTTGCCCGGAGCCAAAAACTCCGGGCCGCTGACACGCGCTGATTACGAGACCGCCGGCAAATTGGCGATCTGCGCTTCGCGTTTGGCGAGTTCGAGATCGTGATCGACCATGATGGAGACCAACTCTTTGAAACGCACCTTCGGTTCCCAACCGAGCTTCTTGCGCGCTTTTTCGGGATTACCGATGAGCAAGTCGACTTCGGCCGGGCGCTCGTAGCGGGCGTCGTATTTGACGTACTTCTGCCAATCCAAACCGACGCGATCGAAAGCCACTTCGCAGAACTCACGCACGCTGTGCGTTTCGTTGGTGCCGACCACGTAATCGTCCGGCTCGTCCTGCTGGAGCATCATCCACATCATCTCCACGTACTCCTTTGCGTAACCCCAGTCGCGCTTCGCATCGAGATTACCGAGGATGAGGCTGTCTTGCAGTCCCATTTTGATGCGGCCGACCGCACGTGTGATTTTGCGGGTGACGAAAGTCTCACCGCGGCGCGGCGACTCGTGATTAAAGAGAATGCCGTTGGACGCGTGGAGATTGTACGATTCGCGATAGTTCACCGTGAGCCAGTAGGCGTACATCTTCGCGCAGCCGTACGGAGAACGCGGCCAGAACGGCGTCTTCTCCGTCTGCGGCACTTCCTGAACTTTGCCGAACATCTCGGACGACGACGCCTGGTAATAACGGCATTTCTTCACCAAACCGGCTTCGCGAATCGCTTCGAGAATGCGCACCGCGCCGAGGCCGACGACATCACCCGTGTATTCCGGAATATCGAACGACACGCGCACGTGAGACTGCGCACCAAGATTATAGATTTCGTCGGGCTGGAGGCTATACAGCAGCTTCACCATCTGCACAGAGTCGGCGAGGTCGCCGTAGTGCAGGAATAGTCGGGCATCGGGCGAATGCGGATCTCGGTAGAGATGATCGATGCGGCTCGTGTTAAAGCTCGAGGCGCGGCGAATGATGCCATGCACCTCATAACCTTTTTCCAAAAGGAGTTCGGCCAGGTAGCTGCCGTCCTGTCCGGTAATACCAGTGATTAGCGCTTTCTTCATAGGAGGCGCCCAGCAAGGCCGATTTACATATCGTGGGCAAGCATGGCGGGTTAACTGCGAGCAATTTACGAGATTACCTGACACGTTCGTCAGGCGGAGACGGGCGGCTCTCGGCTCGCGATGCAAAAAAGGCGCGACGAGTGGTCGCGCCTTTAAGGATAAAAATAGAAACGATCAGGCCGGATGCGGCGCGGGAGCGGTTCCGCCCAAATCTTCCGGATCGCGTTCACCCGCAGGGGCCTCACCCGGGATTTTCTTCGGAGGCTGTGGCGACAGAGACTCGCGAACAATCGGCGAGGAAATCTCGCCTTGTTTCATGATCTCGAGGACGTGTTTGCCTTCGATGGTTTCGTGTTCGAGGAGCGCTTGCGCGACTTTATCCAAAGCTTCGCGATGCTGCGTCAGGATTTCCTCAGCGCGGCGATATTCGCTGCTGATGATTTCAGCCACCGCCGCATCGACGCGACGCGCAGTGTCTTCACTGATGTGCTGCGAGCGGGTGATGTCGCGACCGAGGAATACCGTGTCCTGGTTTTCACCCATCGCGATCGGGCCGAGATCGCTCATGCCGAAATCGCAGACCATCGCACGGGCGATTTTGGTCGCCTGTTTGATGTCGCCATAAGCGCCGTCGCTGATGTCGCCCGTGACAAATTGTTCGGCAATACGGCCGGCCATCGCGGTACAGATGCGGGTGAGCAACTGCTTCTTCGTGCGACCGAGAATATCCTTTGTCGGAATGTACGTCGTGCTGCCGAGGCTTTGGCCGCGCGGAATGATGGTAACTTTGTGAACGGGCATCGTGCCGTCATCGAGAACCGCGCCGACGATCGCGTGACCGGCTTCGTGCCAGGCGGTCATCTTCTTTTCCTTGTCGTCCATCACACGACGGCGCTCGCGACCGAAGAGCACTTTATCGCGCGCGTCTTCGATATCGATCATCTCGACTTTCTTCTTGTTGCGGCGAGCGGCGAGAAGCGCGCTCTCGTTGAGAAGATTCGCGAGTTCAGCACCGGAGAGACCCGGCGTGCCGCGCGCAACGACGCTGAGATCGACATCGTCGGACAGAGAAATTTTCCGCGCATGCACGCGCAGGATTTGTTCGCGCCCCACGATGTCGGGGAGATCCACATACACCTGACGGTCGAAACGACCCGGGCGCAGCAACGCGCCGTCGAGCACATCGGGGCGATTGGTCGCCGCGATGATGATAACGCCTTCGGTGGTGTCGAAACCGTCCATCTCGACGAGCAACGAGTTGAGCGTTTGTTCGCGCTCGTCGTTACCGCCGCCGAGACCGGCGCCGCGTTGACGACCGACCGC
The DNA here is from genome assembly GCA_937958045.1 of uncultured Opitutaceae bacterium. GTDB lineage: Bacteria > Verrucomicrobiota > Verrucomicrobiia > Opitutales > Opitutaceae > Nibricoccus. Next base: position 60,719 of record CALFXL010000005.1, read on the forward strand.
GTCGATTTCGTCGATGAAGATCAAGCAAGGCGCGTTTTTGCGTCCTTGCTCAAACATGTCGCGCACGCGGCTCGCGCCGACGCCGACAAACATTTCCACGAAGTCCGAACCACTGATGGAGAAAAACGGCACATCGGCTTCGCCGGCCACGGCCTTCGCGAGAAGCGTTTTACCGGTGCCGGGAGGGCCGACCATCAAGATGCCTTTCGGAATCTTGCCGCCCATTTTGGTGAACTTCTTGGGCTCTTTGAGAAACTCGACGACTTCGCCGACTTCTTCCTTTGCTTCGTCGCAGCCGGCGACATCGGCAAACGTCACCTTGTCGCGATCGCGCGTAAGCAACTTCGCGCGGCTCTTGCCGAAGCTGAGCGCACCGCGACCGGCATTGCGCAGCTGGCGCACGAAGAGGAAATACAGCAAGCCGATGATGAGGATGAAAGGGATCAGTTGCGAAGCCAGCGCCGAGAGCCACGTCGAAGGCGGCAGCTCTTCAAACGCCATGGACGCTTGGAGCTTTTCGAGATTGGCGTCGGTGAGGCGCCCGCGGGCAATGAACTTGGCGGTCTTGCCACCCATGCCATCGGAGAAAATCGGCTCAGTCGCTTCGCCGCGGATCAAGTTCTGATCGCGTGCTCCCGACTGCTCGGGACGGATCGTGCCTTCCTTGATTTTGCCCTGCTCGGCGAGCCGGACCACCTCCTGAATCTTCACTTCGGCGAATGCACCGGAGCGCGCCGGACTCAACATAAAGAGAGCCAGCACGGCTGCCGCGATGGACAGCCAGATCAGAAGAACTTTGGGCTGAAAACGTTCAGGAGGCAGGTTCTTCAAGGGGCGACGTTTCTTGTCGTTTTTAAGATCGGACATTTACTCGTTGGGACTGAGGGTGGACGGTGTGGGTTCCGATTTCATAAGTCAAACGCACGACCGTTACAGAAGTATCGGTGATTTTCGATCCCTCCGCAGGGGGAAATCCGGGAATCCATACGATTTTTTCGTCAGGTTCGCAAACCAGCGGCCAAATCTGTCGCTGCGAGACCGGAATCTTTCGATTCACAAACAAATCCTGTAGTTTCGCCGAACCCGGCGCCCCGAGCGGATGATAACGATCGCCCACTCGCTTGCGCCGCACGCGCAACTCCCGCGCATTCGTCGCGACGAGAGCTTCGCGATCAACATCGATCGCACGTGCAGCGATCAGCTCGCGCGCTTCTTTCAACGAGATCGACTGCGCCGTTAGCCGACCGCCATCGGGCAAAAATAAGCGTCCGCCTACAACAAGCGAAACCGCAGCCCATGCCGTTGAACTTTCGTCGCCGTCAGTCGCAGACTGAAAATAAAGCACGCCTTCGCACATCTCGACCCAACCGTCGCCAGCGTTCGCACGGCCATATCCACGCAAACACAACGCCAGCACGTCCTCGAAGCCCGCGCGCGCGAGTTCGGTCAACGGCGTCCAGCGTCGCAGCGCGCGGCGCCACAACGCACGCGGACGCCCGACCAGCGGGCGGAGATCCAGCGATGTATCCGTCGCACCACTACCGTCTGGCATTAGCTCCGCGAGCCACGTTTCCAACGCGGCATCGTCTTCGTCCAAAAGCTCGCGGGTCAGTGCCGCTCCCGCCAACGCATCGTTTTCCGCCGCTTTTTTGAGCGCGGGCAGCACATCGTGACGCACGCGGTTGCGAAAAAAATCGCGGCCGGCGTTGGTCGCGTCTTCGCGCCAAGTGAGTTTCGCGGCTCGAAGCGCGTCTTCGATTTCCTGTCGGGAAATCGCGATGAGCGGTCGCAAAAAACAACGCCCGTCCCGCCGCTGTTGCACGGGACGCGGCGCCGCCAATCCAGCCGAGCTACTTCCTCGCGCGATCCGCATCAGCAGGGTTTCGGCGACATCGTCGCGATGATGCCCCGTCCAAAGAATTTTCGCACCGACCGACTCCATCGCGTTTGCGAAGAAACGTTGTCGCGCCTCACGCGCCTCGGTTTCGCCGGCATCGGCTCGCGCGTTCTCCCATTGTCCGACTCGCAGCGATACGCCGAGCGCGGCACAGACCTCGCGACAAAAACGTTCGTCCGCGTCGCTCGCTTCTCCGCGAAGCCGGTGATTAAAATGCAATGCCACCAGCGAGCTTCGCATGCCCGGCCAATGCGCCAGTACGAGGATCAGCAACGCGAGCGAATCGGCTCCGCCCGAAAAAGCGATGCACCATGGCTGGCTCGGCGCTTCTGTCTGCGCGCGATCGGCATGCACCACCGCCGTAGGATGCAGCCGGCCGCGCGTCAGCAAGCCCGCGACTGTATTCACTTTTTCCATACCGACGGACGCACTCATCACAAAAACGACACGACGTCCGACGGCGGGAAGGCGCAATAATCCGCGCTCAGGCGAAGCTGAGGAACTCCTTGCCGAAATACGGCACGAGCGCGTCCGGGATCTTCACGCGGCCATCTTCCTGAAGATTGTTCTCCAAGATCGCCGCCAGCACGCGCGGAACCGCGAGACCCGACCCGTTGAGCGTATGCACGAGCTCCGGCTTGTCCGCGCCTTTCGCGCGGAAACGGATCTGCGCGCGACGCGCTTGAAACGCTTCGAAGTTCGAACAGCTCGACACTTCCAGCCAACGCTTTTGTCCGGCAGACCAGACTTCGAGGTCGTATTTTTTCGCCTGCGCAAATCCGAGATCGCCACCGCACATCAGCAGCACGCGATACGGCAATCCGAGTTTTTGCAACAGCCGCTCCGCATCGAGACGCAACTTGTCGAGTTCTTCGTAACTCGTCGACGGATGCACCCATTTCAGCAGCTCGACTTTGTCGAATTGATGCAGGCGGTTGAGTCCGCGGACATCCTTGCCGTAGCTGCCCGCTTCGCGGCGGAAACAGGGTGTGTACGCGCAACGATAAACGGGCAGCGCGGATTCATCGAGGATCTCGTCGCGCAGATAATTCGTGAGCGGCACTTCCGCGGTCGGCACGGCGTAGAGTTTGTCTGCGGTTTCGTACATCTGCCCTTCTTTGTCCGGCAGCTGACCGGTCGCGGTGGCGCTCGCCGCATTCACGAAAATCGGCGGATTTACTTCCAAGTATCCGGCGCGGCCCGCTTCATCCAAAAAGAAGTGAAGCAACGCACGAACGATCTTCGCGCCGTCGCCCACATAAAACGGAAAACCCGCGCCCGTGACTTTTGCGCCACGCGCAAAATCGAAGAGACGATCAAAGCCAGCGACCTCCCAATGCGCTTTCGCATGCGGCGACACGGCATTCACGTCGCCATGCGTCGAGAAGACCACGTTTTCTTCGGGCGTGCGTCCTTCCGGCACGCTTTCGTGCGGCAAATTCGGAAGCGCAAGCACGGCTTGTTTCCATTTTTCTTCCGTCTCCTTGAGCTGTGCTTCGCGCTCTTTCACCTGCGCGGACAGCGCCTTCATCTCCTGCACCTTCGCGATGAACTCGGGCGAGCCCTTGGGCAGCTTCGCCATTTCGGTGTTGGCCGCTTTTTGCTGACTGCGGAGTTGCTCGGTTTCCTGGAGCTGAGCACGCCACGACGCATCGAGCGCGAGCACCGCGTCGAGATCGACATCGAGATGTTTCTTGGCAATCGCAGCGCGGACGAGGTCCGGCGATTCACGAAGGAGTTTGGGATCGAGCATGGGAAAGACGCAGCGAAACCGTTAACGCCGCGCGACTCACGCCAATTTTTCAGCGGGCGCGCGGTTCGTGCAGCCGCGTTCAGATGCCTCGCTGCGGAAAAGGAAACGGATGCGCGGTGCGCACGCGGGTGCCGTCGAGACGCTTGAATCGCGCGTAAACCTCGCGTGCTGAGAGCAGTTTCAAGTTTCCGATCGGCGCCTGCGCGACGTGATTGGTCGGTGCGGTGAGCGGAAACGGCCCGTACAAACGCGGATCGGTCGGCCCAAAAATCCCCAGCACCGGCACGCCCAACGCCGCCGCCAGATGCAGCGGACCGCTGTCATTGGCGATGACCCAGCCCGCGCGTTTGATCAGCGCCGGCAATGCCATGAGGCTCGTGTTGCCCGTGAGATTGAGAAACTGCGATTCGCTGAGCGCGTCCTTGTAATCGAGGTAGTTGTTTCCCGCCCACACGACTTTGCGCCCCGAGCCATCGCGTGCGATGAACTCCGTGAGCTCCTTAAACCCGTGCCAGCGTTTTTCGGCGCGACGGCTGTCAGGGAAAATCACCACCGGTTGCGCACCGCCGCGGCCTTCGATGTGGCTGAGATTCAGCCCATCGACTTCGCGAAAACGCAGCTGGCCCGCAAGTTCGGGTTTGAGCCCGAGCACGGGAAGAAATTGCAGCAAAATCTCCAGCGCGTGCGAATGTTTGCCCGACGGCGGCATCGACACCTTTTCGTGATAAAACAAACCAGCGCCTTCACGTGCATCCGCACGACCGACTTTGCGGCGTCCTCGCGCACGGAGCGTCATCAGCCCCGAGCGCAGCAAGCCCTGAAGATCGAAAACATAATCAAACTGCGTCTCGCGCACTTCACGCATGAGACGGAAAAAACCGTTTAACCCACTGTTGCGCTCAAACACATACACGCGATCGACCGCTTCGCACTGCCGCACCAAAGCAGCGAAAATATCGCGCACGATCCACGAGATGCGCACATCAGGACGTTGTGCCTTGATCGAGGACGCGACCTGGAGGCCATGCACGATATCCCCGAGCGAGGAAGGTTTGATGATGAGAAGTTCGACCATGAAAGAAAGGCGCCGCGCAAATTCTGCTTTTAACCGCGAGACCGCTTCGTTTGATGAACTTTCTTCGGCGAAATCAAACGCTAATCGCCCAGCGCGTGGCGACCGCCGACGAACCCTCCACGTCGCGTGCTAAAAACCGTCATCCAATTCACAGGCCGGCTCATCGCCTTTACCCCTGAACGCTGTCTCCGTCTCGGCGTATTTGCCCTCGGTGATTTGCTTTTGATCCTGTCCGCCCGCCGCCGCCATCTGCTGTTTTCCAATCTGCATCACGCATTTCCGGGAAAAGAACGCGCGTGGTATCGCCGCATGGCGCGCGAAAGCAGCCGGCGTTTGTTTGAGACCGCCTTTCTTTCGCTCGCCAGTCCATTTCTGAGCGAAACGCGTCTGCGCCGCATCGTCGAAGTCGCGGATCCCGTCATCAACTGCTTCCGCCATCACTCCGAATCGCCGCATCCGCTCGTCGTCGGCACGCCGCACATGGCGTACTGGGAAAGCCTCACCTGGCTCTCGCTTTTCTTGCCGGTGCCGATGCGCGAGTTCGGCGTCATCTTCCGCCCGCTCGACAATCCGACGGCCGACGCCTGGGTGAAATCCACACGAGAGCGCCACGGCATGCGTCTGCTTTCGCGCAAGGAAGGGCTCGCGGAATCGTTTCGCATCCTCAAACGCCAGGGCACGGTCGGTGTTCTCTTTGACCAAAACGCCGGCAATCAAGGTGCGCTCACGACGCTCCTCGGTCGCGTGTGCTCGACCACCGAACTTCCCGGCATGCTCGTCGCGCGCTCCGGCGCGAAACTCGTGACATTCTTCCCGCGGCGTCTCGGCTTCTGGCGCGTGCGCTTCGAGCTCGCCGAGCTCGCCCACGATGGCACCGCCGAGTCCGCCACGCTCGCGCTCAATCGCTGGCTCGAGACCGCGCTCGCGACCGATGAAAACCTGTGCGCTTCGTGGTTGTGGAGTCATGCGCGCTGGCGGCATCAGGACTCGCCGCATGCGCGTTTCCGCCTCGAATCGAAACGCAACCTCCTCGCCGCCGATCTCGCCGCCCGCGGCACGACCTCCCTGCCCCGCAAAACACGGCTGTGGATCCGCCTGCCCAACTGGCTCGGCGATGTGGTCATGGCGGTTCCGCTCCTACGCGCGCTCCGCGAGGCGCGACCCGACGCGGAAATCACGTTCATCGCCAAATCCGCCTTCGCTCCTCTGCTGAAAGAAACCGCGCTGGCCGATCGCATCATTTCGCTGCCCGCGCGCGGTTGGGGGTATTTCCGCTTCTTCCGCCGGCTGCGTAGTGAATATCCGGATACATACGTGCTGCTCACGCATTCCGCGCGCGGCGACATCGAAGCGCGCCTCACAGGATGCCGCCAACGCTTTGGCCTCGTGAAACCCGGCCGCCGTCGTCCGCTGCTCACGCATCGTTACGAAGTGCCAAAGGATTTTGATGAGCGTCAGCACCATCAGCTCGAGCTGTGGGAAAATTTCTTCCGCCATTTCGGACTGCTTCAACCCGCCGATCGCATGTCGCTCGCCCGCCCCGGGCTTTCTCCGAACGATACGCGCGTCATCGGTTTCATCGCCGGTTCGGAAAACAATCCCGAAAAACGCTGGCCCATCGAACACTGGCGCTCGCTCGCGGAAAAGCTGCTCTCGCAACCCAATCTGGAAATTTTGCTCTTCGGCACCGCCAACGATCGCGCAATCACCGACCGCATCGCCGAGGGATTGCCAGCACAGCGCGTGCAAAATCTCGCCGGTACAACCGACTTGCCCGCCTATATCTCGCGCCTTCGCCAGTGCACGACGTTGATCACAAACGACACCGGCGGCATGCATCTGGCTAATCTGCTCGGCGTGCCGTTGATCGCTCTATTCGGTCCAACCAATCCCGTTCGCACCGGCCCGGTTTTCTCCGCACCGCACATCATCCTGCAACCACCCGATTGCCCGCCGACGGGTGGCGGTTCGCTTTCGCGGCTGATGCCGGATACGGTTTTGGCCGCGATGGATTCCGAACTGAAATCCAGCTACACACTCTCCTCCTAAACGTTTCGTCATCGTGCCACTTCTCTCCGTCAAAAATCTTCGTACTTACTTTCATACCCGCAGCGGTGTTTACCGTGCAGTCGATGGAGTCAGTTTCGATCTCGAGCGCGGCGAGACGCTCGGCATCGTCGGCGAATCCGGCTCAGGAAAATCCGTCACGTGTTATTCGTTGATGGGTCTGGTTCCTCAACCGCCCGGACGAATCGAGAGCGGCGAAGCGATTTTTGACGGTGTCGATTTGCTGCACTGCACGCCCGCTCAAGCGCGCAGCATTCGCGGCAAACGCATCTCGATGATCTTTCAGGACCCGATGACGTCGCTGAATCCGTTTATGCGGATTTCCGAACAGCTCATCGAACCGCTGCTCATTCACGAGAAGATCACCCGTCGTGAAGCGCGCGCACGTGCGATCCAGATGCTCGAAGCTGTCGGTATCGTCGATGCGGAGAAACGCATGAAGAGCTATCCGCACGAGTTCTCCGGCGGCATGCGTCAACGCGTGATGATCGCGATGGCGTTGATCACGCGTCCCGACATCCTCATCGCCGACGAACCCACCACCGCACTCGATGTGACCGTGCAGGCGCAAATCCTCGCCTTGATCAAAAAAATGCAGGCCGAGCTCGGCATGGCGGTTATTTTTATCACACACGATTTGGCCGTCGTTTCCGGTCTGTGTGACCGCGTGCAAGTCATGTATGCGGGCCGCATCGTTGAGCGCGCCGATACGCGCACGCTGTTCCGCGATCCCCAACATCCGTACACCAAAGCGCTGCAACGCTGCATCCCGTCGCTTCAGGAAAAAGGGCGCGAGCTCTACTCCATTCCCGGAATGCCGCCCGATCTCTCGAAGCCGATTACTGAAGAAGAACTCCTGGCGCGCTTCGAACCGGTTCCTTCGACGAACGACGCCGTCGATCCCACTCCACGTGTTTTCGATTCGGCGGAGCCCATGCTGCGCGTGGAAAATGTTCAGACTCATTTCAAGATCCGCTCCGGCAAAATCATCGACCTGAATCCCACCGTCGTCCGCGCAGTCGACGGCGTTTCGTTTGAGCTGCGCCGCGGCGAAGTCCTCGGTTTGGTCGGTGAATCCGGCTCCGGCAAATCCACGCTCGCGCGCACCATCATGCAGCTCGTTCCCACGACCGGAGGCGCGGTGGTGCTCGAAGGCCGCAATCTCACCGAAATCTCGCGCCGCGAGCTCACCATCGCCGGACGCGAACTGCAGATGGTTTTTCAAGATCCGTTCGCGTCGCTCAATCCGCGTATGACGATTTTCGATACGCTGGCCGAGCCGCTCCGCGTGCATCGTGTCGTGCCTCCGGAAAAAATCCGCGAGCGCGTCATTCAACTCATGAAAGACGTCGGCCTCGCGCCGCGTTACATGCAAAAATATCCGCACGAATTTTCCGGCGGCCAGCGTCAGCGCATCGCCATCGCCCGTGCGCTCGCGCTCGAACCCAAGGTAATCATCGCCGACGAGCCCGTGTCCGCGCTGGATGTCTCCATTCAGGCGCAAATCCTCAACCTGCTCGCAGGCCTCGTGCGCCGCATGAATCTCACGCTCATCTTCATCTCGCACGATCTCGCGGTGGTGAAACACATCTCCGATCGCATCGCCGTGATGTATCGCGGGAAGATCGTGGAAATGGGCGATGCCATCGAGGTGATGACGAATCCAAAACATGAATACACGCGTACCCTCTTGAGCGCGATTCCCCATGTCAGCGCCCGGTAAATCCAACGACCCGCTCCACGGTCTCACGTTGGAGACCATTTTAAACCGGCTGGTCGAACATCTCGGCTGGGCCGAGCTCGGACGACGCATCGATATTCGCTGTTTCAACTACGACCCGAGCATCTCCTCGAGTTTGAAGTTCCTCCGGCGCACGCCGTGGGCCCGCGCCAAGGTCGAAGAACTTTATCGCCGCACGCTCGCGCGCTGATCGTCGCGCATCACGCGCCCGTCTTCGCGGGAAATCCGATCTGCCGCAGCGCCTCGTAACAGGCGATCCCCGCCGCCGTGCTGAGATTCAACGAGCGAAGGTCGGGATTGGCGTGAGGAATGGTCACGCGCGCGGTTTCACCAAACTCCGCATGCAGCCACGCAGGCGCGCCATGCCCTTCGTTGCCGAAAACAAGCCCATCACCGTCCGCGTATTGAACGTCCCAATACGACTGCGTCGTTTTCGTCGTGAACAACCAAAGGCGCTTCGGCCCCGTTTCGCTCGCGCGAAACGCGGCCCAGTCCGCGTGATGATGCACGTCGAGCGAATACCAATAATCCATCCCCGCGCGTTTGAGATGCCGGTCCGTGATTGTGAACCCCAGCGGATGGATCAGATGGAGACGCGATTTGGTCAGCGCACACATGCGCCCGATGTTTCCCGTGTTCTGCGGGATTTCGGGCTGAAAAAGGACGATGTGGAGCATGGAACCTTGTGTATTCGATTTTCGAATACAGCCAAACGTCACTCGATCACCGCGCCCTGATTGTCGGCCAGCAAGATGCGGACTTCGCTCGCCAAGCCGGCTTCGGCGAACGCCTCGCGCATCGCGGAGCCGACCACCGCCTCGCAGCCAGCGCGGGCCAGACAGAGCACGCTGGAGCCGCTTCCGCTCAGCCAGCCGGTCAACGCGCCTGCGGCGATGCCCGCGTCGATCGCGGTGCGCCCATTGGGAATCTTTGGCAGCCGATACGGCTCGTGCATGAAATCGCTCACCGCATGACGCAGTTGCTCGTAGTCGCCGGTCGCGAGCGCAGCCGCGAAAAACGCGGCGCTGTTGATGCTCTTCACCGCCTCGAAATACGGCAACGTGGACGGCAAGACGCCGCGCGACTCTTTGGTCAAAACTTCGACCGCAGGCGACGCCACGATGAAGATGAGATCCTTCGGAATGGGAACGCGCACGACTCCGAGGTAGCGATTGGTTTCCGGATCGCAGCGCGCGACGCAAAATCCGCCGAGGATCGCGGCCGACGCGTTGTCAGGATGCCCTTCCAACTCGGTGGCAATTTCGACCAAACGATCAGTGCTGAGCGCAGCTCCCGTCAAAGCATTGAGACCCACCAATACTCCACCGATCACCGTCATGCTCGAGCCGAGGCCGCGCGCAGGTGGCACCTCGCCGGTGATCGTGTACTCAAATCCGAGCGGCGCGATTTGCGCGGCGGCGAAAAACGCCTCGGCGGTAATCTCGACCATTTTTTGCCCGCGCGCATCTTCCGAGCGCAGCGGCTGGATCCCGAAATCGCCCGTCAAGCGACGCAGCGAGACCCGATTGTAGATCTGAAGCGCGAGACCGAGCGTATCGAAGCCGGCTCCGCAATTGGACGTGCTGCCAGGCACTCGTACCGTCACGTGGGAGGCGGGCGAAGCGGCGGCACTCATGCGCGACGGAATTTCAGCTGTTTGGCCACTTCATCCATCTCGGCCCGTTTCTTCAGGTCCTGACGTTTGTCGTAGAGCTTTTTTCCGGTGCAGAGGGCAACTTCGACTTTCACAAGGGCTTCTTTGAAATACATCCGCAGCGGGATCAATGATTTGCCGCCGGCCTGCATGGCTTGGGCGATCTTGCGGATCTCGTGTTTATTGAGCAGGAGCTTGCGCGTCCGTTTGGCGTCGTGGTTGTAGATGTTGCCAAACGCGTACTCTTCGATGTGCGCATTGAAGAGCCAGAGCTCGCCCTTTTCGAAGCGGCCAAACGCATCGTTTATCTGCGCGCGACCGGCGCGGATGGATTTCACTTCGGTGCCCTTGAGCGCGATGCCCGCCTCAAAACGCTCGTCCACCGTATAATCGCGCAACGCCTTCGCGTTGCGGATTTCGGAGTAGCGAACGGGATCTTTTTTCTTTGCGGACATGGAGGCTCCTCAACGCCGGGCGTGGGCGCAGCCGCCAGTCGGCATGAGCACCGCGGGCTTAGTTGTCGCTGCCAGCGGCGAGTTCGAAACTGATTTTACCCTCGATGATCTCGCGCAAGGCGACGTCTTCGGAGGAAAGTTTTTCAAGGGATTCGACCAGCGGGCGGCTGCCGCGTTTGAGCTGCTTCACCCGACGGGACACCACGTTGATCAAAACGTTGGGATCATTAATGACCTTCTGGGCTTCCTTTAGATAGTCGTCTCTCATGAATGACTGGGTGGTTGGCTGCGGTGAAACCGCGTAAGACAGGCCCAAAGCTCGGGACCGTCAAGGGCATTTTACCCACTTGCCGCGCGGGCGGCTGCGCGAACTATGGCCGCATGTTGATGATCGGTTGGACAACGGTGGAGACACGCGAGCAAGCGGAGACGCTGGCGCGCGGCTTGATTGAGCAAAAACTGGCGGCCTGCGTGCAAATCGAAGGACCTATTACGTCGGTTTACCGCTGGAAAGGCCGCCTTGAGACTGCGACCGAGTTTCGCCTCTGCGTGAAGTTTCTTCCCGAACAACAGACCGCCCTCGCCGCGTGGATCGCGGCTCATCATCCTTACGAAACGCCCGAGTGGATCGCGGTGCGTTCGGAAATCGTTGCGGAAAAATACTTGTCATGGGCGAAGGCGAACTCTAGCTCCTGACCCTTTCCTCCCAACGCACGTCCCTTTCTAAACGTCATGTCACAACACAAAAGTCTCCAAGGTTCCAGCGGCATCGTGGTCAAGCGCAACGTCTTGAAGCGCTTCGAGCGCGTCGATCTCCTCAAGAAGCGCGGCCAGTGGAAAACGGGTGATCGCGTTCTCGGTCTCCGCAAAACCAAGCCCGAGGTCTAAGCCGTCCAGCATTTTTCCTTTTCTATTCAGGCAGGCCGTGTTTTCCACGCCTGCCTTTTTTGCGCCCGAAAACTGCTGTCGCCCCACTCTATGTTCGATCTCATCAAAAAGCTCATCGACTTCATCCTCCACATCGACGCGCATCTGGCGGAGATCATTCGCGATTACGGGCTGTGGACTTATGCGGTGCTCTTTTTGATCATCTTCGCCGAAACGGGGTTTGTCGTGACGCCGTTTCTGCCAGGCGACTCGCTGCTGTTTGCTGCCGGCGCCTTCTGCGCCAAACCGGAAACCGGACTTAACGTTCATTTGATGGCGCTGCTGTTGTTCGTCGCAGCGGTGCTCGGCGACACGTTGAATTATTGGATCGGCGCGAAAATCGGACCGAAGGTTTTTTCCCGCGAAGACTCACTGCTTCTCCGCAAAAAACACCTCGATCGCGCACACGCGTTTTTCGAAAAGTACGGCGGCCGCGCGATCATCCTCGCACGCTTCGTGCCGATCGTGCGCACGTTCGTGCCGTTCGTAGCGGGCGTCGGTAAGATGACCTACTCGCGCTTCATCGCGTACAATGTCATCGGCGGGTTTATCTGGATCTACTTTTTCACTTACGCGGGGTTTCTCTTCGGAGCGCACCCGTTTATCCAAAAAAATTTCAAGTTGGTAATCCTCGCGATCATCGTCCTCTCGGTAGTGCCCATCGTGGTGGAATTCGTCCGCGGACGCCGCGAAGCCAAAACCGCGGTCGCTGCTGAGTCCACACGGTAAACTCGTCGGCTCGCATATTCGGCACCGAAAACAAAAAACCGGCGGTTCTTTTAAACCGCCGGTGAGAAACTGAGGCGCTACTTCGCGCCGATCAGATCACCGTGTCGCTCGGCACGATGCCGCCTTTGGGCACCAGCAGAACGCCATCGCGCACAATCACGCCGTAAGGATAAGCGCCGTCCGCTTTGCCTTCGGCGGTCAGCGTGACGCGATCGCCGATGCGGGCGTTTTTGTCGATAATCGCACCCCGGATGTTGCAGCCTTTGCCAACGCCCAGATGCGGACGATTCTGGGCGACGTTGGCCATGAGCTGATCGGGCGTCTCGTAGGAGTCCGAGCCCATCATCACGACGTCCTCGAGACGCGAACCTTCGCGGATGAAGGACCGAATCCCCAGCACGCAATGTTTGAGCGTGGAATCCTCGATGATCGAACCATCGCCGATGACCACATAGTCGATCGAGCAGTTGTTGATCTTCGAGGCCGGCAGGTAGTTGTCCTTGGTATAGATCGGATCTTTCGCGTCGAAGAAGTTGAACGGCGGCAACGGCTGCGCGAGCGCGAGGTTGGCGTCGAAGAACGCTTTGACCGTGCCGATGTCTTCCCAGTACCCCTCGAAAATGTAGGCGAAGAGTTTCTTTTTTCCGAGAAGACCGGGGATCACTTCTTTGCCGAAATCCGTCATCGTGTTGTCGAGCGCTTCGGCAAGAGCCGTGCGGTTGAACACGTAGATACCCATCGACGCCAAACAGTGCTTCTCGGTCGCCCCGGTGTTTTGCAGACGGCTCTGCACCGCAGGGCTAAGCGCGAGCCCCTCGATGACGACGGGATCTTTCGGCTTCTCGACAAACTCAGAAATGGAAAGGTCGTCGTTCACGCGCATCAGGCCCAAGCCTTCCACTTTCGAAACGGGAAACGGCACCGCCGCGATCGTGACGTCCGCTCCGGTCTGCACGTGTTGTTCGATGATTTTCCGGAAATCCATCCGGTAGAGTTGGTCGCCCGAAAGAATCAGCACGAGGTCGTGCGCAAACGTGCGGAAATGTTGCAGATTCCGCCGCACGGCATCGGCCGTACCTTGATACCAATCCGCGCTCTTCTCCGTCTGTTCCGCCGAAAGAATATCGACGAATCCACCGCCGAATGGATCGAAGTGATACGTCGTCTGAATATGCCGATGCAGCGAAGCCGTATGGAACTGCGTCAGCAGGAAGATGCGATTCAACCCCGAGTTGATGCAGTTGCTGATCGGAATATCGACCAGACGATATTTGCCGGCGAGTGGAACGGCTGGTTTACAACGCTCCATTGTAAGCGGATGAAGACGCGTGCCGCGTCCACCGCCCATGATCACGGAGATGACTTTGGGAATTGGCATGTGCTATGTGTGGAAAGCCTTGCACCACGTTTAACGCAGTCCGTACTTTCGCCAGCTAAAACCCAAAAAACTATGTGCGGAATTGTTGGATACGTCGGGAAGCAGAAAGCGGCCTCCATCATCCTCGAAGGCCTCAAACGGCTGGAGTATCGCGGCTATGACTCTGCAGGCGTCGCCGTAATCCAAGAGCAACGCATCGACGTCGCCAAAAAAACCGGCCGCGTGGAAAACCTCGTCCGAGAGGCCAGCAAGCATCGCTTCGTCGGCACCACCGGCATCGGCCACACGCGCTGGGCCACGCACGGTGGCGTCACCGATGAAAACGCACACCCGCACGTCAGCAGCGATGGCAAATTCGCCATCATCCACAACGGCGTCATCGAGAACTACGCCTCGATCAAAAAATTCCTCCTCTCGAAAGGTTACACGTTCACCTCCGAGACCGACACCGAAGCGCTGGTCAATCTCATCGCTTATCACTACGACAAAGAGCCTGAGCAGGCCGACAAAAGCCGCTTCCTCGAAAGCGTGCGTCGCAGTCTCATGCACGTCGAAGGTACCTACGGCATCGCCGTGCTCTGCGTCGATTGCCCCAACGAACTCGTTGCCGCGCGCAAAGCGTCCCCGCTCATCATCGGCGTCGGCGACAACGAGCTGATTGTCGCGTCCGACGTCGCCGCGCTCATCAGCCGCACACAAAACGTCGTCTATCTCAAGGACGGCGAACTCGCGCACATCACGGACAAGAATTTCTCCATCATCACGCAGACCGAGGAGGACGTTTCTCCGGTCGTGAATCGCGTCACGTGGAGCGCGGAAGAAGCCGAGCTCGGCGAATACGCGCACTACATGGAAAAAGAAATTTTCGAGCAACCGGCCGCGCTCGAAAACGCCATGCGCGGACGTTTCTCGGCCGACGGCAGCACGGCTCAATTTGGTGGTCTGAACCTCACGCCGATCGAGCTTCGCCAGACGGATCGCGTCGTTTTCTGCGGTTGCGGCACTGCGTGGCATGCCTGCCTCGTCGCCGAGCATCTCATCGAGCGCTTCGCGCGCTTGCCCGTCGAAGTCGATTACGCGTCGGAGTTCCGCTACCGCAATTCGCCGCTCAACGGAAACACACTCTTCTTTGTTGTCAGCCAATCCGGCGAAACGATCGACACGCTCGGCGCGCTCCGCGAAGCCAAGCGCAAAGGCTACAAGGTTCTCGCGATCAATAACACCGTCGGCTCGTCCATCGCGCGCGAAGCCGATGGCGGTATCTATCAACACGTCGGCCCCGAGATCGGCGTCGCTTCGACTAAGGCGTTCACTTCGCAGCTCCTCATCGGCGCCATGTTCGCGCTCTATCTCGCGCGCATGCGCGACATGAGTTTCAGCGATGGCGTCGAGTACGTGAAAGCCCTCAAGGCCGTCCCCGATCTCGTTCGCAAAGCGCTCGAACAAGCGCCGCGCATCAAGGAGATCGCCCGTCGTTACGCGAATTACGACGACATGCTTTTCCTCGGTCGTCTCTCGCTCTTCCCGATCGCGCTCGAGGGTGCATTGAAGTTGAAGGAAATTTCCTACATCCACGCCGAGGGTTATCCGGCGGCGGAAATGAAACACGGTCCGATCGCGCTCATCAGCGAGAAATGCCCGTCTGTGTTCTTCGCGCCCAAGACCGAGATCTTCAACAAACTCGTTTCCTCGATCCAGGAGATCAAAGCGCGCAAAGGGAAAACCATCGTCATCACGACGGAAGGCTGCGAGTTCCCCGAGGGTGTCGCGGACGACATCATCACGATCCCGGAGTGCCACGAAGCCGTGCTGCCGATCGTCGCGACGATCCCGGTGCAACTGCTGAGCTACTACATCGCCTGCGAACGCGGTTGCGATGTCGACAAGCCGCGCAATCTCGCGAAATCCGTCACCGTCGAATAAACCCTTCCTGGCGGCGCGATCCCTCCCGATCGCGCCGCGACTTTTTTTCGGCACTGTCATTCGCCTTGCCGGCCCCCGGCCCCGCCGCGCATAACCTGCCTTTTGCCGATGAACATCCACCCGAGCAAAGACGACTTTCTCCGGCTCTCCGCCCAAGGCAACGTGATCCCCGTTTATACGGACTTGATGGCGGATTTCGAAACACCGGTCTCCGCCTACGCCAAACTCAAAGGCACCGGCCCGTCCTACCTGCTCGAATCCGTCGAAGGCGGCGAACATCTGTCGCGCTACAGCTTCATCGGCTGCCGCCCGCGCAAGGTCTTCGTTTGCGGTCCCGAAACGACCGAGATCCGCGTTCCGGGACAACCGACGCAAACAATCCCCACGCCTGCCGACCCGCTTGTATTGATTCAGGAAGAGATGGCGCGTTCGCGTTCCGTCAACCTGCCGGGCTTGCCGCGTTTCATCGGCGGCGCCGTGGGCTTCATCGGTTATGAATACATCACACGCATCGAGCCCACCGTCCCTGCAGCGCCGCAGAATGAGCTCGGTACGCCGCTCTTGTACTTCATGCTGACGGACTCGCTGCTGACGTTCGATCGCGCGAAACAAACACTCCGTCTTTGCGTCAACGCGCACATCAACGGCGATCCTGCCGCCGCATACGATGCGGCCGTCGCCGAGTTGAATCATCTGCACGATTTGCTGAGCCGCCCGAGTTCGCTCGCACCCGCGCCGTTGATCGATCCCGGTCATGTCGCGGTACCACCCGGCAATTTCACACAAGCCTCGTTCGAGAAAGTCGTCGAAGGCGTGAAGGAATACATCCGCTCCGGCGATATCATCCAGGTCGTCCCTTCGCAGCGTTTCACCAAACCTTTCTCCAAGGCTCCGCTCGATCTCTATCGAGCGCTGCGCACGGTGAATCCTTCGCCTTACATGTTCGTGCTCGATACAGGCGATTTCGCGATCGTCGGCGCTTCGCCCGAAGTACACGTGCGCCTCACCGACGGTTTGGTGGAAATCCGCCCCATCGCCGGCACGCGCAAACGCGGCGCCACGCCGGCGGATGACCTCGCGCTCGAAAAAGATCTTCTCGCCGACGAAAAGGAGCGCGCCGAACACCTCATGCTCGTCGACCTCGCGCGCAACGACATCGGCCGCGTTTGCCAATACGGCTCCGTCCACGTGCCCGAGATGATGGTCATCGAGCGCTACTCGCACGTCATGCACATCGTGTCGCAGGTCGAAGGCCGCATCGCGCCCGACAAAAACGCGTACGATCTCATGCGAGCCACTTTCCCCGCCGGCACTGTCAGCGGCGCGCCGAAAATCCGTGCCATGCAGATCATCGCCGAAAACGAGCCGTCTCAACGCGGCTTCTACGCCGGCGCGCTCGGCTACTTCGGCTACGACGGCAATCTCGACTCCTGCATCATGCTCCGCACCGCGCTCATCAAAGACGGCCAGATCCACATCCAAGCCGGTGCCGGTGTGGTCGCGGACAGCCAGCCGATCGCCGAGTATCAGGAGACGATCAACAAAGCCTCCGCGCTCTTTAAAGCCGTCGCGATCGCCGAACAATTTTAACACGGTCCCGGCCTCGGCCGATTCTAGCGCCGGCCAACTGCCTCAAACGTCACGGCGAAAGACGGCGTATTTGAGGAAGTTCGGCGATTTTCCGCAGCTCACTCACTGCAAATATCCCGATTTCGCGGCGGACACTCCTTCTTTTTGCAGCCATTTGCGTTCGGCGTGATCACGTGCAAATTGATTCACGCAAATTCTTCTGAGTCTTCCTGAGTCATCAGGACCTCCTCCGCGTCACTCTGGCGCGACGCTGTCACAGCGAACAACCCACTTTCCTCGGGGGTTCCGAGGGGAGTTGTGCGTATATCTTTTTGGAACGATTCCGGCTAAAAGGAATCCGTTACCAAAAATATGGCGCGCGCTGATCGCATCCTCCGACGCGGTCAAAGCGCATAAAACCCTCAACGAGGAACTGTCATGGCTCAGCAAGTGATCAAAACCCGCAAGTACGCCGAGGCCGACGAAGTGGAAACCACACAAGCCTCCGTCCCCTTCCAGCCTGCCGATTTGGATGCCCCGCCTTCGTTTCTGGAAAAAAACGACGCCGCCCCGGCCACGCCTTCGACCGCTTCCGACCGCAGTAATCTCCAACTTTATCTTCAAGAGATCGGGAAAACCCCGCTCCTCACGGTCAAGGAAGAGATCGCGCTCGCCCGTCGTATTCGCAAGGGCGACAAGGCTGCTCGCGACCACATGATTTCCGCCAACCTCCGGTTGGTCGTGAAGATCGCCCATGACTATAAAGATTTCGGCCTTCCGCTTCTGGACCTCATCAGCGAAGGCAACATCGGGCTAATCAAAGCGGTCGAGCGTTTCGACCCGCGCAAGGGCGGCAAACTCAGCACGTACGCCGCGTGGTGGATCAAACAATCCATCAAGCGTGCCCTCGCCAATCAGAGCAAAACCATCCGCCTGCCCGTTCACTTGGTCGACAAGATCTCCAAGATGCGCCGCACCGCGATGGCGCTCACGGAAGAACTCGGCCGCGAACCCACCGATGAAGAACTCGCGATGGAGCTCCAGATCCCGACCAGCAAGGTCGCGCATCTGAAATCCGTTTCCGTGCGTCCCACTTCTCTCGATGCGCCGATCGGCGACGACGGCGACTCGTCCACTTTCGGCGAAATCGTCGGCGACGAAAACGCGCTCAGTCCGTTTGAGAGCCTCAAGGAACGCAGCCGCAACGCCGATCTGCACGCGATGGTCGCGTCGCTCGATCCGCGCGAAGCGGAAATCATCAAACTGCGTTTCGGTCTCGATGGTTCCAGTGAGCTCACGCTCGAAGAGGTCGGCAAGCGCTTCAACGTCACCCGCGAACGCGTACGCCAGCTTCAAAACCTCGCGCTCTCAAAAATGCGCAAGGCCATCGCCGCCAACGAAGCGCAACGCACGGTCGAAGACATCGAGCAGGAAGATCGCGAGCGCAAACGCATGCAGGTGATCCGCGAGTTCATCGAATCGAAATCGCTGCGCCAACAACCGCACGGCTAACGCGCTGCCGTTCGCTTCACCTTTCGAAGCCGCCGAGTTCACCGGCGGCTTTTTTCTTTTGGTCGACGCCAAACCGACATGTGACCCGCGTCACATAACTTCCCGCTTTCCAGCTGTGCACGTTCGCGCCTTACTCCGCGGCCGATGTCGCAGTCTTTCGCACGCTTCGTGTTTGCGCTGACCGCAGTCTTCTTCGCTGCGTTTTTTATCTGGCCGATTTTTCAAATCCTGAAAGGCGGTTTCGTCGACGCCGACAACCGGCTCACCTTTGAATATTTCGGTCTGCTCCTGAGCGACCCGATTCATCTCGGAGCATTGGGAAACTCATTTTTGCTCGCGTGCGCGACAACCACGCTGTGCCTGCTCATCGCGCTTCCGCTGGCGTTTGTGTCGGACCGGTTTCTGTTTCCCGGCAAAGCACTGCTTTCCTCCGTTGTATTGGTCCCGATGATACTGCCGCCCTTCGTGGGCGCGATCGGCATCAAACAAATCTTCGGCCAATACGGCGCGCTTAACGCTCTCCTCATCCAGCTCGGCCTGCGACCTGAGGGTTGGACCTACGATTGGTTCGCAACGAATCAATTTTGGGGCATCGCCGTCGTACAAGCGCTTTCGCTCTACCCCATTCTTTATCTCAACGCCGTCGCGGCGCTCGCGAACATCGACCCCGCGATGGAAGAAGCCGCGCAAAATCTCGGCTGCACCGGCTTCCGCCGTTTCTTCAAAGTGACGCTGCCGTTGATGAAACCCGGCCTCTTCGCCGGCGGCACCATCATTTTCATCTGGGCGTTCACCGAACTCGGTGTGCCGCTTATCTTCGACTACGATCGCGTCACCTCGATGCAGATTTATTCCGGGTTGAAAGAGATCGGCGGCAATCCTCGCCCCTACGCGCTCGTGTCGATCATGCTCGTGAGCACCGTCGCTATCTACGCCATCGGCAAAGGACTTTTCGGACGCCAAAACTACGCGATGATGGCCAAGGCGACGAGCAGCGGCGGCGCTCGAAAACTCCCGGCCGCGCGCGCCTGGCTTTGCACCGCACTTTTCGGCGGCGTGACTTTTCTGGCGGTGCTGCCGCACATCGGCGTCGTCCTCGTCGCGTTCTCGAACGACTGGTACGCGAGCATCCTGCCCGAAAGTTACACGCTCGAAAATTTCCGCATCGCGCTCGGTCACGACCTCACCGTTCCTGCGATCGCGAACAGCCTGAAGTTCGCTAGCTTGTCCACGGTTGTGGATATCATCCTCGGCATCGCCATCGCGTACGTTGTGGTGCGCAGCAAAATCCCCGGACGCCAGATCTTGGATTTCCTCGCGATGCTGCCGCTCGCAGTTCCGGGCCTCGTGCTCGCATTTGGTTACCTCGCGATGAGCCAGGAAGGAAAATTTTTCGAAGCACTCAACCCCGCCAAAGATCCCACCATTCTCCTCATCATCGCCTACTCGGTGCGTCGTCTGCCGTATGTCGTGCGCTCAGCTGCGGCCGGGTTCCAACAAACCAGCGAGACGCTCGAAGAAGCCGCGCAAAATCTCGGCTGCCCGCCGCTCAAAGCGACGTTCAAAGTCACGCTGCCGCTCATCGCTGCCAACTTGATCGCCGGCGGTCTGCTCGCGTTTGCGTTCGCGATGCTCGAAGTCAGCGACTCGCTCATCCTCGCGCAGAAACAGGTTTATTATCCGATCACCAAAGCCATCATGGAGCTCTTCCAGCTACTCGGTGACGGCAAATTCATCGCCAGCGCGCTCGGCGTATGGGCCATGGCTTTTCTCGGTGTCACCATCGTCGGACTGACGGTTCTGCTCGGGAAAAAACTCGGCGCAATTTTCCGCGTGTAAACCAACCTGTGAGAAAGGCTTAATTTCTATCGCCAACCGAGCTTCCGTCTTTTTCTTCGGGTAATCCGCTTCCACGTCCCTCTCCCGTGCTCCATCTTCTCGTCGTTTCTCTTGTCTGGGCTTTTTCCTTCGGACTGACCAAAGACAAACTTCACGGACTCGACAGTGCTTTCATCTCTGCCGCGCGTCTCGGATTGGCGTTGCTGGTATTTCTCCCATTTCTGCGACTGCGCGGTCTGTCGCGACATGACGCGGCGATCTTGATCGTTTTGGGCGCCGTTCAATTCGGTCTCATGTATCTCGCGCTCAACGAGAGCTACCGTCACCTCGCCGCGCACCAGGTCGTGCTTTTCACACTGACAACCCCCGTGCTGGTCACGGTCCTTGCTGATCTTCTCGAACGCACGCTACGCCCTCGCGCGCTTGTGGCGGCCTTGTTAGCCGTCATCGGCTCGATGGCTGTGGTCATCGAGAGCACCACGTTCGCGAGCACGCTTTCCGGTCTTCTGCTCGTGCAGGGGTCCAACCTCGCCTTCGCGTTTGGACAGGTTTTCTACCGCCGTTTTCGCCAGCAGCGTCCTGCGCTTCGCGATCGCGAGATCTTCGGCCTGCTTTATCTCGGCGCCGTCGCCGTGACCGTACCCATTATGTGGATACGCGACGGCGCCATCCCTGAATCCTTGTCGACGACGCAACTCAGCACGTTGGTCTATCTCGGTGTACTCGCGTCGGGTTTGTGTTTCTTTTGGTGGAATCTCGGCGCGACTCGCGTCAACGCCGGCACGCTCGCCGTCTTCAACAACGCCAAGGTCCCGCTCGGCGTCGCCTGCTCGCTCATTTTCTTCAATGAATCTGGCGACCTTCCGCAGCTCGCGCTCGGCGGTGCGCTGCTCGTGGCCGCTGTCGCGCTCGCCGAGACCAAGCCGAAGCCCGTCTGACTCAATCGAGCTTCAGCACGATTTTTCCGAACTGCCCGCCGCGTTCCATGAGCGCGAACGCTTCCTCCACGTGCTCCATCGGCAAAAGCGTGCTGACGACCGGATGCAGTTTGCGCGACCGCACAAACTCCAGCATCGCTTCCCAATCCGCGGGACTGCCCATCGTCGTACCGAGTAGCGAAATCTGACGCCAAAACACTTTGCGCAGCGCAAAGCCGGAAGGATTCCCCCGCGTCGCTCCGAAGAACACGAGACGCCCCGCCGAAGCGGCAACATCGATCAACGCCTCAAATCCGTCGCCGCCTGCGGAGTCCACGATCACATCGAAACCATCCGTCTGTTTCTTCGCTTCAGCCACCCAATTTTTGTCGCGGTAATCGAAGCCGCCCCGCGCGCCGAGCTCGACTGCGCGGCGAATTTTTTCTTCGGAGCTCGACGTCACCCATACGTCCGCACCCGCACCCAGCGCGAACTGCAACGCAAACGAAGCCACACCGCCGCCGACGCCCGTGATCAATACGCGCTCGCCTGCCTTCACCTTCGCTCGCGTAAACACCGCGCGATACGCCGTGAGACCCGCTAGCGGCAGCGCGGCCGCCTCCTTCCAACTCAAGTGCTCCGGCTTCTCCGCGATTTGCTTCACCGGCACAGCAATCGACTCCGCCATCGTGCCATCGCGCGGCAAGCCGAGAATGGAAAAATCGGGTCTTTGCGCGCCCGGAGAGGGTCCCCAATCGAAGCATGGGTTGATGATCACTTCGCGTCCGATCCATGCGGCATCGACGCCCTCTCCCACCGCGGTCACCACGCCAGCGCCATCCGAGCCGGGGATGCACGGATATTGGATGCCGGCGTATTGCCCGGACTTGATCCACACATCGCGGTGATTAAGCGCTGCCGCTTTCAAAGAGATCAGCACTTCACCCGCAGCCGGACGCGGCTCCGGTACTGGCGACACGGCGATTCGATCAGCAGCAGAGAGAACAACAGCCTTCATGATCCTCACGATGCGCGCGAGCGCCGTCATCGCAATCCATGTTGAACGCAAAAAAGCCGCCCGAGAAAAACCCGGCCGGCTTGTAGTGAAAAATGAATACGCGACTCGATCAGTCGTTGCGACGCAACGACAGCAGATAGAGCAGATGCAGTAGCGAGGTAAGGAACGCCGCCACATAGGTCATCGCGGCCGCATTCAACGTCTCGCGCACGCCCGGCGCTTCATCGCGATCGATGATCCCGAGACCGGCCAGCTCGACATTCGCGCGACGACTCGCATCGAACTCGACCGGCAGTGTCACAAGATGGAACAGCGTGAGCACTGCATAGCAGAGGATACCGATATCGAGCATGAATCCACCGATACCGCCGAACAAGAAACCGCCGATCATGACGAACGGCAAAAGCTGCGACGAAATCTGGGTGATCGGCACGAGCGCCATGCGCGTTTTCAACATCGAGTAGCCGACCTTGTGCTGGATCGCGTGGCCAGCTTCGTGCGCGGCCACGCCCAAGGCCGCGAGACTCGTGCCGCGGTAATTTTCCGAGGAAAGCACGAGGCGTTTGCGGGTCGGGTCGTAGTGATCCGTGAGATGACCGCCGGTCTCTTCGATCGAGACGTCATTGATGCCGGCGCGCGCCATCACCGCAGCAGCGGCTTCGCGACCAGTGATGCGTCCACGCGAGGGAATCCTCACGTTCTTCTGGTAAACGCTCGAGACGCGCATTTGCGCGTACGCCGCAAACACAAACGAGATGAGAAGAAGGACCAAGATGAGCCAGGTCGGCAGGAATCCTTGGGGAATAGCGTCTAGTGTCATAGTTGGCTGAAAAGTAATGCTGTCTTCAATTATTCGAAACGCCAAATTCGCAAGCGACCGTTGCGTATTTGGAAAGTTTCCCGCGTTTTAGAACGATTCACTTCGCGATCAAGCCGCTGCGGCGCAGGAGCGCTGTCGGATCAGGATCGCGCCCCATGAACGCGCGG
This sequence comes from uncultured Opitutaceae bacterium, assembly GCA_937958045.1. GTDB lineage: Bacteria > Verrucomicrobiota > Verrucomicrobiia > Opitutales > Opitutaceae > Nibricoccus. The sequence goes on from CALFXL010000005.1 coordinate 84,160, forward strand.
AAAAGCGCGGCGGGGTCCTCCGAGTTCCCACGGCTGAGGATGCACTCCACGAAAGCCGCGCCGACTTTGCGGTTGAAGACGCCTTCTTTCTGAAACCGCGTGAACGCATCGGCATCGAGCACTTCCGCCCATTTGTAGGAGTAGTAGCCCGCTGCATAACCGACAGGATCGGCAAACAGGTGCGTGAATCGTTTCACGATCGTCGGCGATGGCGGCTCGGTCGGAATCAACAGATCCGCGATGCCTTCGCGCGCGGCTTCCTCCACCCCGCGCTCGCCACTCACGACAGCCTCCGGATGCACGTGGAGGAGCAGGTCCATTTTCGCGAATGCCGTTTGGCGGGCCACCGCGCACGCCGAGCGGAAGTTCCGCGCCGCGAGCATTTTTTGGTACATCTCTTCCGGTATCCGTTCTCCGGATACATGGTGACGCGCAAACAGATCGAGACTCTCGCGTTCCCAGCACCAGTTCTCCATGATCTGCGACGGCAGCTCGACGAAATCCCAGGCGACGTTCACGCCGTTGAGCGACTTGATCTCCACTTCGCCGAGCAGGTGATGCAGCAGGTGGCCAAACTCGTGGAAAATCGTCTCAACCTCGCGATGGGTCAGCAGCGCCGGTTTTCCTTCGGCGGGCGGAGTCATGTTTCCACAGATCAATCCCAGATGCGGCGCGCGCGATCCGTCTTCGCGCGGTCCGCCCGTGATGAGATAGTTCATCCACGCACCACCTCGTTTCGATTCACGCGGATGCCAGTCGGCATAGAAGGATCCGACGTGTCGCTCGGCGGCGTCGTTCATATCGTAGAATTTCACTTCGGGATGCCAGACGTCCACCGAGCCGGCGGGACGTTCGACGATGCGCAGTCCGAAAACCCGGCTGGCGAGTTCGAACAATCCTGCGATCACGCGATCCATCGGGAAATACGGACGCAGCTCCTCTTCATCAAAATCGTAACGAACTTTGCGCAGTTTCTCTGCCCAGTAAGCGATTTCCCACGGAGCCAGCCGTCCCGTCGAACAGCCGAGCGTACGCGCTTTGAACTCCTCAAGTTCGGTGCATTCGTGGGCAAACGCAGTCTTCGCGCGATTGCCCATGTCGTCTACAAACGCCAGCGCCGTGGCGGCGTTTTTCGCCATGCGGCGCTCGAGCGCCAGATCGGCGAAATTGGCTTTGCCCAACAACGCGGCCTTCTCGGCACGCAACGCGAGGATGCGCGGAATCAAGGACGTATTGTCATGCGGTTCCTGACCGCCGACAGACGTTGCCGCGGTCCACATCTGGCGACGCAATTCGGCATCCTCCAGATACGTCATGAACGGCTCCTGCGACGGCATGTGAAGCGTGAAACGCCACGCCGGCGTATCCGCAGAACCAATACCTTTCGCCGCCGCGCTACGACGTGCCGCGTCTTTCGCGTGCTGGGGTAAACCGGCGAGACGCGCTTCGTCCCAGATGATCAATTCCCACGCGTTGGTGGCATCGAGCACGTTCTCGGAGTATTTCTGCGTGAGCTGAGCGAGCTCGCTTTGCAGCGCTTCGAGACGCGCCCGTTTTTCAGCCGGTAAATCGGCGCCGTGCTGACGAAAATCGGCGAGCGTTTCTTCCAGGAAACGACGGCGAACAGGCGTAAGCGAGGCGGCGTCGATTCGTTCGGTGCAAGCCTTCAAACGCTCCCACAGTGGCGCATTGAGCGGGATGCGGGCGAAAAACGCGGACACTTCCGGCAGTACTTCGTTATGCGCATCGCGCAGAGCCGGAGAATCGGCGACCGATTGCAAGTGCGTCACTTTTCCCCAAGCGAGGTTTAACCCATCGGTCGCCTGCTCCAGCGCGAGGAAGGTATTTTCAAACGTGACTTCTTCGAGCGCGTGCGTGGCGATCGCATCGATCGCGGACTGCGCTTCGGCGAGTGCAGCGCGGATCGCCGGCACCACGTGCTCAGGCGTCAGTTGCGACCAGCGGATTTCGAAGGAGCGATCGAGAAACGGATTTTCCTGCATGCCGCATGCGACCGGCGCGGAGCCTGCATTGTCAAACGGCTTTCGCGCCGCTCACCACGCGTAGGCCACGCCGCCCGACACGTAACGCGGCGACGCGGGCACCGCGGGCACTTCCTGAAAATCGGAGTCCCAGAGATTCTCGACTTCGATAGCGAAACGCAGTTTCGCGAAACGCGGCGGCGTGAAATAAAGTCCGATCGAGCTCAGCGTCGCGTGATCGTCCGACGCGCGCAGAGCGTTTGTGGCTTGCCAGCGGAATTCGTTGTCCATGCGGGCCTCCCATCCGCCGCCGATGCGCACCACGGCCGCCGCGGTCAGGCGATGTTTGGGATAATTCAGCGCGTAGAAACTCGCGTCGACTGTCGCCGCCCCGTAGTCCGCGCTCTTCGTCAGGCCCGTGTATCCAAAAACCAAATCCACGGCCTTTGCGGAAAAACGCGCGACCGCTTCAACTCCTGCCGTGTCGATATCGACCGCGCTCGCCGCACGAGCATTCGGCACCGTCGAGGCGTAGACCCAATCGACGAGTTGTTCGTCGCGTCGGAAAAAAAACGCCGCATCCAAAACCCATGCACCGATTTCGCCGCGTCCGCCGAGCTCAAGATTGCGCGCGGTTTCTCGATCGAGATCGGGATTGCCGCGAAACAAGCCGGCCGTCGCGCGAGAGTTCAGCGCGAGGTAAGTCGGCACCTGCGTGCTTTCGGCGTAAGAAACATACAGCGCGTCCACGCCAAGCGCCGGTGCCAGGCGATCCCACGTGAGCTGCACGATCGGCGAAATGTTCGAGTCGGAGTGCTCCGTCGCGTGATCATAACTGGCACCTGCTTCGAGTGTCAGACGACGACCCTTTTCGAGCTGCCACGTTTTCTCCGGCACGATCGCGAGCTTCGCATGTTGCCGCGTTTTGAAGCGGCCGAAGACGAGCGATGTGGAGGTGAGATCTTCATCAATAAACGTCGCCGCGAGGTTCACCGGAAAATCCGCCACGACAAAACGTCCCTGCGCGCTCGCGCCGTAAACCCACGATGTGTGATGCGCGGGGCCGGTCGCAAACGCCGGATTGTACGCGCCCGGATCAGTACGATTGAAGACGTAGTTGTTTTTGTTGCGACGATAGTAGCCGCCAACTTCCCAGAACTCACCGCCGCCCAGCTCCGCGCGATGGTTGATGCCCGCAAGATTCGTCTGGAGATTTTCCGTTTCAAAAACGTTGGCGTACGGCGTGTAGAGATTGGGCCAACCGAAGAACTTCGATTGATAGCCGTAGAACAAATCTGTCTGCCGACCTTCGCCGGCGAGTTGGATGCGTGCGTTGTAGCGCGTGAACTCATGTTCGCCAAAACGCACGAGCCCATCCGAGCGCGAGTGCGCCACACTCACATCGGCAGCAAGCGACGCGCCGCCCAACGCGACACCGCTTCGCCAGCCTTGATAAAATTCACCGCGTCGAGTCGCTGCTTCGCCGACGGAAGCCGTGAGTTGTCCGCCCGTCTGAATTTCCCGCCACCGATAAGCCACAGTGCCGGCGTTGCTATTCCAGCCCGCGCTTGCGTTGTTCGCGCCCGTCAAAATCTCCGGCGCCGTCAACATGTTGGGCGCGACAGGGATTTCGGCAAAATAATGCCCCGTCTGCGGATCGTAGAGCGACAAAGCGCCGACTTTGAAACCGGTGTTTTCAAAAATACCGCCGCGAATCGCGATGTCCGCCTGACCTTCGGCAAGGTTGCGCGCCTGCACATCGACAAGCGGTTCGTAGCGCAACGCCGAGACCGGCATCGCGAATGTCGCCGCCGGCTCTTGCATCGCCACGCGTGGGGAGAGCACGGAAAATGTCGGCAATTGCACCGCTTCGGAAGCGCCCAGCGCGGACGCCGCAGCGAAAGAACTCATCACCGAAACTCGAAAACACCGTTTCATGCGGGCCGTAGCGGTAACGGCGTCGAACGACAAAACAAGCCTTAGTTATCTTTTTCGAAATTTATTGTTAACATGTTAAGTAAGCCGCTCGCATGGACCACCTTCCGGGCACAAAAAAACCTCCCGAGGGTCCGGGAGGTTCAAAATTTCGAAAGCAGAGTGGAAGCGATTATTCGTCGCCGTCGTTGCCGATCGCTTCGACGGGGCAGCCTTCGAGGGCTTCCATACAGAGCGAGATTTCTTCTTCCGTCGTGGGTTGCTTGTGGACGAACGAGTAGCCTCCTTCGTCATAGCGGGAGAAAAACGCCGGTGCCGTCTCGCGGCACAGGTCGCAGTCGATGCATTGCTGATCGACATAAAACTTTCCCGGAACGTTCTGTTCCCACTTGTCTGCTTTGTTTGCCATGGTTCCCGGCAAAAAAAAGGAAATGAATATGCTGTCAAGCGGTCAGCCCCGTGCTGAGCACTGCGTTTCGCCTCTGGTAATAAAACGCACTCTCAAACGTTGGTGAGACAGCGCTCACGTATTCATTTTTCTACGACAACGATGAATCAGAACTTCTGTGATCACATCGCGACCGCGCGACCAACTCCTGCTTCGCGCGACATTTCCCGCGAAAACCCGGGACGCGGCTTGTGTTCACAGAAGCGTCATCTAGCATTCCTTTCGTAATGCTTTCCGACCGGTCCTACATGCGCGACAGCTATGGACGCACGTCCACTTCGTTCCTCACGTGGACGTTGTGCGCGCTGACCGCCGGTTTCCTGATTCAAATCGTCTTCGAGCGCGCGTTCGAATCGGCGCACTTCTCGGCGTTTACCGGATTGAGTGGCGCGGGCTTGGAAAGCCTCCGTTTTTGGACGGTTCTCACCTACCCGCTCGTACACGCCAATGTCATCCATTGGCTCATCAATCTCGCCGCTATCTATTTCTTGGGCAAAGAGCTCATTCCACTCTTGGGCGAGCGTCATTTTCTCGGGCTCTCCGCAGGAGCCGCACTGGGAGGCGCTGCGGCCTGGTTGCCGATTCATTGGAATTCCGGCGACGTCTTGATCGGGGCGACCGCGATCACGTGCGCGCTGCTCGCGCTCTTCGCATGTCTTCACCCCAACCGGCCGATGACCTTTTTATTTTTCTTCATCCCGGTGACGTTGAAGCCGAAGTTTGTCGCATGGGCTGTCATTGCAATGAGCCTCCTCGGTCTGCTGGGCAACGAGCTGGCGGGCAACCGGCTCGGCAGCGACACCGCGCACTCGGCGCATCTAGGCGGCTTGTTGGTCGGTTTTCTTTATTATCGCTGGGTGCATTTGCGGGCGTGGAAAAATCCCGATGGACGTGCCGAGATCGAGTTGCCGTCCTGGATGAAAAAGAAAGCCAAAGCCCCCGAGCCCGAGCCGCATTTCACGGTGAACATTTCCCCGCCCACTCGCGAAGATCTCCGCGCGGAGGTCGACCGTATCCTCGACAAAATCAACGACCAAGGATTCGCCGCACTCACGCCACAGGAAAAACGCCTGCTGGATGACGCGCGCGAGCAATTGAGTCGGCAGTGATCGTGTGCAGCGCGGCCCGCATCAGGGCGCAATTTCGCACACCGCGAGACTCGCCTTCCGGCAGCGCCGTCCTGCATCTTTTCTAACAACTGGCACATATTCCGCCTTCTCCCCAGGGTAATCCGAAACAATCCTGCCTCCCTCGCGTCTTTATCCCGCAATGAAAGTTTTCCGTCGTCTTCTCGCCTGCCTGCTCGCGTTCACTGTCTCGACCGCCGTCTTCGCGGACACGCCCGAGCGCAGTTATCGCAGCGACGTCGCTTTTGAGCGCGAAGTCACGCAACTCATCCGCCTCCTCGAAGAATATCACTACAACCGCGACGGCGTAAAAGCGTCCGACTACGCGGAAGTGATTCCCGACTTCATGGCGGAATTCGACGGCATGCGGCTGTTCTTCCTCGAATCCGACAAGGAGGAGTTCATGAAGCGCTGGTCCGCGACTTGGTTGTACAACAACATCTCCAACCTCGGCCGCATCGATCCCGCATTTGAAATTTTCCGCGTTTACGAAAAACGCGCCACCGAGCGCATCGCGTGGATCCTCGCCGAGCTCGATAAGGACATCGACCTCAACACCGACGACACCTACGAGTCCGAACGCTCCAAAGGTCCGTGGCCCGCCGACATGGCCGAAGCCGACGCGCTCTGGCGCAAACGCATCGCTTACGAGTTGATCCAAGTGATCCTCGAAAACGAAAAACCCGCCACATCCCTCGCGAAAGCGGACAACTCCACCGACGCCAAGACCTCCGAGGCAACTGCGGAAACCACGGCTGCGGTCGAAGAGAAAGAGAAGACCGAAAAACTTTCCCCAATCGACGAAGCCAAACAAACCATCCGCAAGCGCTACGAGCGCCGCCTCAAGATGCTCGGCGAAATCGAGAACTTCGAGATCAGCGAGATTTTCCTTTCATCGATCACACGTCTCTACGATCCGCATTCGACCTATTTCTCTGCGGCGACGTTTGAAGATTTTGGTATTCAGATGCGCCTCCAGTTGCATGGCATCGGCGCGTTGCTCGGCATGGAAGAAGACGTTTGCGTCATCAAAGAGCTCATCGCCGGCGGTCCCGCCGATCTCGGCAAACAGCTCCGCCCGAACGACAAGATCATGGCCGTCGCCCAAGACCATGGCGAGCCCGTCGAAATCACCGGCATGAAGCTGCGCAAGATCGTCGATCTCATCCGCGGCAAGAAAGGCACCAAAGTTCGCCTTATCATCAAGCCCGCCGCCGCCACCGATCCTTCGGAGCGCAAAGAAGTCGTGATCGTTCGCGATGTCGTAAACCTCAATTCCGCCCGCGCACGCGGCGCCATCCACGACGTGCCCAACGCCAACGGCGGCACCACCCCCATCGGCGTCATCACTTTGCCTGCATTCTACGGTCCTGATGGCAGCAGCGCCGGCGGCGAACAAGCCAGCGCCACGCGCGATGTCGCCGAGTTGATCAAGCGACTCGAAGCTGCCGGCATCCAAGGGCTCGTGCTCGACCTTCGTCAGAATGGCGGCGGTCTCCTCTCCGAAGCCATCGATCTCACCGGCCTCTTCATCAAACAAGGTCCGGTGGTGCAGGTGAAAAATTTCTACGGCGAGGTCAAAATCGACAGCGATAACGACGCCAACATCGCCTACGCCGGCCCGCTCGCGGTCCTGGTGTCGAAGTTCAGCGCTTCCGCATCCGAAATCGTCGCCGGCGCTCTGCAAAACTACGGCCGCGCCATCATTGTCGGCGACAGTTCCACGCACGGCAAAGGCAGCGTGCAGCAACTCATCGAAATGAAACCGCCGTCGCCTTCGCGACTGTTCGCGCTGACGGCTTCGACGAAGACGGGAGCCGCCAAGCTCACGATTCAAAAATTCTATCTTCCCGACGGTCACTCCACCCAGCTCAAGGGCGTGGTGCCCGATATCGTTCTTCCCTCGATCGAAGATCTTCTGCCGATCGGCGAAAAAGACCTCAATCGCGCCCTCGCGTGGGATGAAATCCCCAGCAGCCGCTTCAACGGCCAGCCGCTTTCCCCCACGGTCGTCACGCCGCTGCTCCAAGCAAGCGCCGCGCGTCAGCAGTCGTTGGAAGAGTTTTCTTATCTCCAGAAAAACATCGATTGGTTCAAAACCAAGCAGGAGCAAAAAGCGGTTCCGATTAACCTCGAAGCGCGTCGCGCCCAACGCGAAGCCGACCTCGCGTTCCGCAAGGAGATGAAAGAGGAAAAAAACCGCCTTTCTCAGCACGAATTTCCGATGCGCGAATTCACGCTCGGTCCGCCCACACCGCCGAACATCAAAGCCGAACTCACCGAAGAGGAAATCGCCGCCGGCGAGGAAAGCGAAGAGGACGCCAAGAAACTCGACATCCATCTCCGCGAAGCGCTGCGCATCGTGAACGACGCGATCGAGCTTGCCGTCCAACCAGACCGCATGTTGACCGACGCGCCGCCGCTGACCGCCAAAGCCGTTAGGCGCAGCTAAGCGCGACTCACGGCGCCCACGTCAGCACGAATCGATCGCGGCCGGTCAAATCGCGCCGCGATTCGCTGCGCGCAAATCCCGCCGTAGCGCAGGCCTCCAGGAGTCTCGCGTGTTGCGCGATTCCCGTCTCCATCGCCAGCAATCCGCCCGCGGCGAGAAACGCTCGGGCGCTCGCGATGATGTGCAGAAGATCCGAAGTGCCTTCTTCCTCTGCCACCAACGCACGGTGCGGTTCAAACGTGCGTACCTCCGGCGTCGCTTGGTCGACTTCTTCCGCGGTGAGATACGGCGGATTCGCTACGATGACGTCGTAGCGCGCACCGGCGGGCACCGCAGAAAACCAATCCGACGCGAGAAAATCCACACGCTCTGCGATGCCGACCGACGCCGCATTTTCACGTGCGAGTGACAACGCTTCTTCGCTTTCATCCACCGCCGTCGCACGCGCTTCAGGATAACGCGCAAGCAGAGCCAGCGCGAGCGCTCCGGTGCCTGTACCCAAATCCAGGATACGCGCCGGCGCGGCGCTCAAATTCTCGGTCACAATCTCAACCAAAAGCTCCGTCTCCGGTCGGGGAATCAACGCCCGGCGATCTGTCTTCAGCTTCAATCCGCTCCACTCCACTTCACCCATCACATACTGCAGCGGCTCACGCGCGGCGCGGCGACGGACCAATGGACGGATTTTTTCCAACTCCGACTCGGTCAGCAATCGCTCGAACTGCAGATACAACTGCATGCGTTTCAATCCGAGCGCGTGGCCGATCAGCAATTCCGCGTCAAGACGCGGCGTCTCGATGCCTTTGCCCGCGAAAAAATCCGTCGTCTTTTTGATGATATCGAGAACGCTCAGCATGGCTCAGTCCTCATCGGTCTCCGACCGGCGCGGGCCGGTGTAGGCCACGCCCGTGAGCTCGGCCAGTTTCTCTTCGAAATCCGCGCGCTGCAGCTCCGCGATGATTTCGCCGATGTCGCCTTCCATCACTTGCGGCAGATTGTGTGTGGTCAGACCGATGCGATGATCGGTCATGCGATTCTGCGGAAAATTATACGTGCGAATACGTTCGCTGCGTCCGCCCGATCCGATCTGGCTTTTGCGATGGGCCGCATACTTCGCGTGCTCTTCTTCTTCTTTCATCTTCAACAAACGCGAGCGCAGCACCGTGAGCGCTTTCGCTTTGTTTTTGAGCTGAGAGCGTTCGTCCGCGCATTGAACCATAAGGCCCGAAGGCTTGTGGAAAATTTGCACCGCGGAGTCGGTCGTATTCACGCCTTGGCCGCCCGGACCACTCGCGCGGCTCACCATGATTTCGAGATCCTGCGGATCGATCTGCACATCGACTTCCTCCGCTTCGGGCAGCACCGCGACCGTCACCGTCGAGGTGTGAATACGTCCATTGGCTTCCGTCAACGGCACGCGCTGCACGCGATGCACGCCGCTTTCGTATTTGAGTTCTTTGTACACGTCCTGACCGGTGATCAGAAAGATGACCTCCTTGAAACCACCGCGCTCCGACTCGCTTGAGCTCATCGGCTGGATTTTCCAGCCGCGCCCTTCCGCGTATCGCGTGTACATGCGGCAAAGTTCCGCCGCGAACAAACTCGCTTCTTCGCCACCGGTGCCGGCGCGGATTTCCATCACGGTGTTACGCGAATCGCTCGGCTCGGGCGGAATCATTCCGCGAAGCACGGCCTGTTTCAGTTCGTCCGCGCGTTTTTTTAAATCGGGGAGTTCGAGTTCCGCCAACTCCTTCAACTCCGCATCGCCCGTCGGATCTCTCAGCAACGCCTCCGCCTCTTCGATCTCGCGCAGCGTTTTTTCGTAAGCGCGATGATCCGCGACGAGTTGTTGCAGCTTCTGCTGCTCGCGGGAAATTTCCGCGGCCTTGCGCGGCTGGTTGTAGAAGGAAGGATCCGCCATCTGAGCATCGAGCTCATCGAGGCGGCGTTGAAAGGGGGAAATTTCGGGCAATCGATCCATGGTGGTTGCGTGCTTGGAGAGAGGCGTCTTCGGATGCAGGGGCCGGTGCATCCATTTGCGAATTGCGCATACCCGGCCAGCGGGCTTGCTTCAGTCCGTTCCGAAAGACGCACCTAGAGGTGCCGATCACTCATGGCTACGACGCTTTTCACTCAGAACATCATCGCCTGCATCTGGGACTTCGACAAGACCCTAATCCCGGAGTACATGCAATCGCCTCTGTTCCGGCGCTACGGCATCAACGAGGCCAACTTCTGGAACGAGACCAACAATCTCATGGAGCAGTATCGACGCCGTGGATACCAGCTCTCCGGCGAGATTGCTTACCTCAACCACTTGCTCACCTACGTGCTCTCCGGCGCCATGCCGAAGTTGAGCAATAAAATCCTGCGCGAGTGTGGCGCGGAGATTCGTTTTTACCCCGGCCTGCCCGACTTCTTTAGCCGCGCCAAACAATTCGTCACCGAGCGCGAGATCTATCGAAAGCACGAGATCCAACTGGAGCACTACATCGTCAGCACCGGTCTCGCCGAGATGATCCGCGGCAGCGCCATCGCGAAACATGTCGATGGCATCTGGGGCTGCGAGTTCATCGAAAACCCGCTCCAACCCGGCTTTCTCAAACAAAAGGAATTCGAGCTCTCCGCCGACGCCGTCATCGCGCAGATCGGCATGGTCATCGACAACACGACCAAGACCAAGGCGCTCTTTGAGATCAACAAAGGCACCAACAAAAACAGCGCGATCGATGTGAACGCCAACATCGCGCTCGAGGACCGCCGCATCCCGTTTCAAAACATGATCTACATCGCGGATGGCCCGAGCGACATCCCGAGTTTTTCCGTCGTGAAGAAAGGCGGCGGCAAAGCCTACGCGGTCTACAACCCGTCGCGCTCCGACGAATTCGCTCAAAACGATCGTCTCCGCCAAGTCGGTCGCATCGATCACTACGGTCCCGCGGATTACACGCAAAACAGCAGCACTGCCCAGTGGCTCAAACTGCACATCCAATCCATGTGCGATCGCATCGTCGCCGATCGTGAAGCCGCCGTCGCCTCGCGCGTCTCGCGTCCTCCGCGTCACCTCAACGCCACGCCCGAGGAAGAAGCCGCCCGCGCCGCCAAGACTCCGACGCAATCGTCGCTCTGGAACGAGCCGCCATCCGCAGCGGAGCGCAGCTGACTCTTCCCTGCAGTCAGGCCTTTTGAGAAAATAAAAGCCGCGCCCCGTTTCGGAGCGCGGCAGTTTTTTCGTACACCCAGCTAACCTACTACCTAGAACGATCCTTTGATACCGGCCATCCAGATGCCTCCGGTCTTCAGGATACGTTCGAAATTATGCTCACGTTCGAAATAGGTGTAGACGGATTCCTCGTTGAGGATGTTGCGGCCGTCGATGAAGAGCGTGAGTGAGTTCGTGAGATCGAACTCGAGATTGATGTCCGTCACCAAACGGTCGCGCTGATAGACCTGCACATAGGGCGCGGCATTCGTCCAAGAATCGGTCGCAGCGCTGTAAGTGCGCGCAGGGTTTTGGAGAAGTTTGCCGACATGGTTCAGGTTTATACGACCGGAGAAGCGCTTATGCTTATACGAGATGCCGCCGTTGGTCATCCGTTCCGGCGAGCCTGTATTAAACGCCCAGTCGTCGAAAATCACACGCGTGTGGTTGGCGAAGATGCCGAAACCTTTGAGCACACCGGGCAGAAAGGAAAGCTGCTGCGAATAGTCGATTTCGTAGCCCTTATATCCAGTTGGTGACGATACGTTGACGGGGCCCACCAATTCCCAATTCGCATACTGCGTGTCGCCAGCGTAACCACTCGGTCCGAGACGCGTGATATTCGCGAACTGGCGATCTTTGATCTCCGCGTCGAAAACCGACAACGACACCACGCCCACAGGTTCAAAATAATATTCCACCGACGCGTTAATCGTCCGCGAACGTTCCGGTTTGATATCGGGATTACTCGCCGTGACGCGCTGAGCGGTGGAATCGACATTCGATATACCGGGTATCAGATTCGCGATATCCGCACGCGTAATGGCATCGTGATACGATGCGCGGAACTGGAGATCGTGGCTGAATTTATAGGATACGTGGAGATATTTCAGGAACTCATCGTAATCGGATCCCCCGGTGATCGGACGACCAGGATTGAAGGAAGCGTCGATACCTTTGCCCGTGCTCTCCGTCGCTTCGTAACGAATACCAGGCGTGATCTCCCACTTCCCCAATTGGAACGTGTCGGAAAGATACGCCGCGTGGATCTTTTCCTTAAAATCCCAGTTTCCACGGAAGCGCGCGAGCGAGTTATTCGCCGTGTTTTCGCGCCAATTTCCGGGATTGGTACGATAGTCTTGATAAAGACGCCACGGGCTGAGCGCGACCCAGTCATTCATATTTCCACCAAAGCCCCAATCTGCGCGGAAATTCTGATCAACAAAATCAGCCGGACGCAGGTCGTCCGCCGTACCCATGACACCATCGGGGCCGGTCGGATTCGCCGTGAGCATACCCGCACGTTTGACATCCAACACCTTCAGGTTCGTGAGCAAACCGTATTTAATAATCTGCGGCACCGCGAGGCGTGAGAAATCGTGTTTGAAATCGAGGCGCGCAGTCCACTGCTGATCTTTCGCGCTGCGCTCATGCCAGCCGACCGAGTTGTTATCGAAATTATAGTTCTCGATATTGCGCCAATCCGGACCGCCGAGCTGCGTAAATGTGAGGTCGGGCGATCCCGCCGACGGACGTGTCATTCGCCACGACACGCCTTGGATCGACGACGAGAAGTCGGTGAAATGCCCGTGCTCCAAGTTGCCATACCAGTTGCGCGCCCGCGAATAATGCAGACCGAGGTCCACGCTAAAATCATTCTTCGAATAACGGGCGCCTCCGGTGAGCATCGTGGTGTTGCCCTCCTTCGTCATGAACTGATTGGAGTTCGTTGCGATGCTTCCCGCCGTCACCGTTTGATCGGTCCAAGTTGCACCCGGCTCAACCACCGTGGGGAAAAGGCTCATCGTACGATTATAGAATCGCGCATTATATGTTGTGTAATCGATACGTCCAAACGCCTGTAGATTTTCGTTCAAACGATAATCGACGCGCACGTTGTAGTTGCCGCGTTCAGTGGGCTTGGGACCGTCTTGATACCAGATGCGCGTGTACGTCGGCATCTCGGTCGCGTTGTCGTCGTAATTGGTATTAAAGGTCGGATTGAAGAACCAGACGTGCTTCTGCGCGGCGAGTGTGTTGCTTAAATTGAAACCGGCGATCACGCCGAGTTTGCCCCCGAGATAAACGTCGGAAAACTCGAGGTTCACATTGGGCTGCACCTTGTAATGCTTCTCGTGATCCCAGCCTTCGTCGCGCTCGAGCGTGGCATAATACGAGTTCCACGAGAACGCCGTCGTGAACCCGATGTGACGCCCCTTGCGGTCAAACGCGCTCTTGGAGCGCAGATTCACCGTGCCGGCAACGCTCGACGGCTGGTCCGGCGTCGGCGCCTTGGTGAGCTCCACCGTTTCCACACTGGTGATCGAGAGTTGCTCAAATTCGAAGACGCGCCCCGTGCCTACGTTGGACGAGCCGGCGTTGGCCGGCTGCATGCCGTCAAAGAGCACCATGGCGTACTTCGGATTCAACCCGCGCACGCGCATCGCACGTGTGTCGGCTTCGACATAGTCCATCGCGATGCCGGGCATCAGCTTGAGGAACTCGCCGACATTTCCCTCGGAAACGCTGCCGATGGCGTCGGCGGAAATCACTTTTTTCAAGTTAACGGAAACGCGCTGAGCCATGATGGCCTTGGCGTTTCCTTCGCGCGCGCCGGCGACGCGAAACTCCTCGATGTGCACGACCTCCTGATCGAGCCCGACGCCGATATCGGCCTGTATCCGTTCACCGGATACGACCGTTACCGTCTTTTGCACGGGCTCAAGACCCGTGTACGTCACGACGAGCGTCACCTCGCCCGCGGGCACATTGGTGAGTTGGAAATAACCTCCCTGCCCCGCCAAGGTGGAGATGGAAGTGCCCGCGACGGAGACTTGGGCATTACGAAGATATTCTCCCGTCGCTTCGTTGAGAACCCGCCCGGATATCGAACCCGTTTGCTGGGACTGGGCATGAGCGGATGAAACGGCCAAAGGTACGGCCGGAATGAGCGCGGCAAGAGTCAAAGCGTGCCGCAACGCCAGGTGTTGGTTGTTCATCGGTAGGGGTCAGATGAAGGAAAGCGCCCCGCGGCGCTGTTGGTTAGGGAAACCTCTCGCGTACAAATTCGATTGCTCTCGCAACGCGAACGCACGATACGCCGAACAGTTCGGCATGCCCACCCCCACGCGCCCCACCATCCGTTCGCTCGCCGCGAGTCTGCGTCTTGCTGCCTCCACCGTTTCCGACGCATTACGCAACACAGGCCGTGTACATCCCAAAACACGCAAACGTGTGCGCGACGCCGCCGCGAAAGCTGGTTATAAACTGAACCCGCTCACCACGACCTTGATGTCGGAGCTGCGGCGTTCGCGCGGCACGACGTTTCACGGCGTGATCGCTGCGCTCACGCGTCTCGAACCCGATCGTCGACCGCACGGCCCTTTTCCCGCGCGCATTCTTGACGGGGCTCGTCAACGCGCACTCGAGCTCGGTTTCCAGTTCGAAGAATTTCGCACCGGCGAAAACGCGCTGTCACTGCAGCGTCTCGACAAAATTTTCCGCTCACGTGGCATTCACGCGATTCTCCTTCTGCCCTCGTGGAGCATGCCCGATTACTCCGCGCTTGATTGGAAGAACTACGCCGGCGTGTACACCGACAATGTCATCGAGCGCCCGCGCCTTCACACCGTGTGCACCGATCATTATCGATCGATGATCGAGCTGCTCACGCGCTTATTGGCCCGCGGTTATCGACGTCCGGGATTGATGCTCGAGATCGGCCGCGACGAGCGCTTATTACTGCGACAAAGCGCCGCGTTTCGCGCTTTTCAGGAAAGTCATTCCGACGCCATCAAGCCTGTACCGATCCTCTTCGCAAAAGACTTCGGGCAGAAAACGTTCACACCGTGGTTCAAACGCTTCCGGCCCGACGTCGTGCTCAACCACAACGATCAAACCATCGAGTGGATGGAAGCGTGCGGCGCAAAGGTTCCGCAGACGCACGGCTACGTCTGCCTCAACGCCATCAATCGCACCACCTCATGCGCATCGATCGACCTCCAACCTCAACAACTCGGCGCACGCGCGACCGAGCTCCTGGTGGGTCAAATCCAACGCGCCGAATACGGCAGCCCGCCCTGGCCCACCACCACCATGCTGACGGCAAGCTGGATTGAAGGAACCACACTTCTTCCCGCCAAAAGCGATGAAGCCGTGAACGCGGTTGTATTCTAAAAATGAATACACCCGCGTCGCGCGCGTCCAAACGGATCGCGATGTTTACGGAAGCCAGGGAAACTTCCGCGCGTCCGGTTTGCGCTTCTCGCGCTGAGCGCGGTGAAACTCCTTCGCTTCTTCCGTCATGTAATAAAGCAGCGTGGCATTGCCCGCGAGTTCCTGGATGCCCGACTGACCGTCCACATCGGCGTTAAACGCACTCTTGAGGCAGCGGATCGCGAGCGGACTGTGTCCGAGAATTTCGCGCGCCCATTTCACGCCTTCGTTTTCGAGTTCCGCGACGGGCACGACGGCGTTGACGAGGCCCATTTCCAACGCCTGCTGCGCGTTGTATTGGCGGCACAAATACCAGATCTCGCGCGCCTTCTTCTGGCCGACGATGCGCGCCAGATAACTGGAACCAAAGCCGCCGTCGAAGCTGCCCATTTTGGGCCCAACTTGGCCGAAGATTCCGTTGTCCGCCGCGATGGAGAGATCGCACACAAGATGAAGCACGTGGCCACCGCCGATGGCATAGCCCGCCACAAGCGCGATCACGACCTTCGGCATCGAGCGAATGAGTTTCTGCAGATCGAGCACATTGAGACGCGGCACGCCGTCGTCACCCACGTAGCCAGCATGACCGCGCACGCTTTGATCGCCACCGGCGCAAAACGCATATTTCCCGTCCGTGTGCGGACCGGCGCCCGTCAGCAACACGACGCCGACCGATTGATCCTCGCGCGCATCGACAAAGGCATCGTACATTTCGAATACCGTCTGCGGACGAAACGCATTTCGCTTCTCGGGACGGTTGATCGTGATCTTCGCGATTCCGTCCGCCTTGTGATAAAGGATATCTTTGTAGCTTTTAACAGCCTGCCAATTGGGAAGACTCATGATGGAAAATGTCACCAAGCCTCCAAGCGGCTCCCGGGTCAACGCGAGGAATCAACATGCAACCAATTTTTCGCGTAACCGCAAAACGGCTTGGATAGCGCGCACGGCTCGACGAGCGTTCCTTATCCATGACTGATTCCACCACTGAATCGTCTGCGCGAAAACTGCAGCTAGGCCTCTGTCTCGGCGCATTGGGTGTCGTCTACGGCGACATCGGAACCAGCCCTTTGTACACGATGCGGCAGTGTTTGCATCAACTGCCGCTCAACGAACGCGCCGACAGCATTCTCGGTCTGCTCTCGCTGATGTTCTGGACCGTGACGTTCGCGGTAAATTTGAAGTACCTGCTCTTCATCACGCGGGCCGACAACCGCGGCGAAGGCGGTCTCTTTGCGCTCCTCGCGCTTTCTCACAGTCCCGGAGCCGTGAAGGCGCGACGCGGCATCGGCATCGCCACGCTCATCATGCTTTGCGGCGCAGCGCTGCTGTATGGCGATGGCGTGATCACCCCGGCGATCTCCGTACTGAGCGCGGCGGAAGGCATCACGACGTTTCAGCCCGGATTCGCAAAATGGGTCACTCCCGTTTCCGTGCTGATCCTTGTATTCATTTTTTTCCTACAATCCCGTGGATCAAAAACCATCGGACAAATCTTCGGCCCCATCATGCTCGTGTGGTTTCTCGCGCTAGGAACCTTGGGCGCCTGGCACATCTTCGATGCGCCGGAGGTCATCCACGCGCTTAATCCCGCGCTCGGCATCAGTTTTCTCATCACGCAACCATGGCACACCGTGGGGGGCCTTCTCGGCGCGATCGTCCTCACGATCACCGGCGCAGAAGCGTTGTATGCGGACATGGGCCATTTCGGTCGCAAAGCGATCACACGCGCCTGGCTCTTTCTCGTATGGCCCGCGCTGTTGCTGAACTACTTTGGTCAAGGCGCTTACGTGCTGGCCAACCCCGCCGACACCACGAATCCGTTCTTCGCCTTGGCGCCTGACGGCGTGATCCGCATTGCGCTCGTTGCGTTGTCGATCGTGGCGGCGGTCATCGCCAGCCAAGCCTTGATCACCGGTACCTTTTCGCTGACGCGACAAGCCATCCAGCTGGGCTTTTTCCCGCGGCTGCGGATCCGTCACACCAATGCCGAACACGCAGGACAGATCTACGTGCCTTTCATCAATGTCGCGCTCGCGATCGGCTCGATCTGGGTCGTGCTCGAATTCGACTCCAGCACCAATCTCGCCGCTGCTTACGGTATCGCCGTGACGGGCACGATGGCTGTGACGACCTTCGCGTTTTTCCTCGTGGCCCGGCGACTGTGGAAATGGGCGTGGTGGAAAGCGGGACTCTTGTGCGGCGCGTTCATGACGTTCGATCTGCTTTTTCTCAGCGCCAATCTCCACAAATTCCGCGACGGCGGCTGGGTGCCGATCGCGATCGGCCTCGGCGTACTCGCCATCATGCACACATGGAAAAGCGGGCGAAACGAGATTCAGGAAAAAGTGTATGGCGGCGCTGTCACCGAAACAGAGCTCACGCAAATCGCGCGCAGCAAATCCATCACGCGCGTTCCCGGTAGCGCAGTCTTCATGGTCGCCACGCCCAGTGGCACGCCGCTCGCGCTGCTGCATCATCTCAAAGCCAACAAATGCCTCCAGCAAACGGTCGTGCTCCTCACGATTTCCACGTGGGAAATCCCGCACGTTGACGACAGCGAGCGCCTCAGCGTCGTGGAACTTGGCGAAGGTATTTGGCGCGCGATCGGTCGCTACGGCTACATGGAATCGCCCGACGTGAATAATCTCATCACACGTGTGGCCGATCGTGGTGTTCCGATAAAACCGATGGCGACGACCTACTTCTTCAATCGCGAGATGATCGTCACCGGCGGCAACGCGCGGATGTTCCACTGGCAGAAAAATCTCTACGCGTTCCTCAGTCGCAATGCGACGCCGGTGAAGGATTATTACCAGATCATGCCCACGCAGATCATCGAGCTCGGCCTGCCCGTGCAGCTTTAGGGCGATACTCCTTCAAGCATGATGCCGTCACACGTGTAGTGGAAAAACCACTACAGCGCGGGCGGGCGGAAATCCATTCAGAGCTCGGTGTATTTTTCCGAACGCCCCTTGGCTTTCTCGACCGGATATTTTTGGGCGTTGGCCGCCATCTTCTTTTCGATCGCCGCAGCCACGTCGATGCCGGCGACATTGGCGAACTCGAGCGCGTAGATCACGACGTCCGCGAGTTCTTCCTCGATCTTCGTACGCTTGCTCGCGGCGAGCACGGTCTCGCGCGATTTCGCCGCGTCGGCCCAGAGGAAATGCTCCATTAACTCGGCGGCTTCGGCGGCGAGCGCCATGCTGAGATTCTTGGGCGCATGGAATTGCTCCCAGTCGCGCTCGTGCGCGAACGCGAGGATGCGCCGCTTCAATTCAGCCACCGTGGTCGAGGCATCGTTCAGCATCGTCATGTCGCTCATGTTACAGCCAAGTGAAATATTTTTTCGATCAGATTTATTGCTTGGCCCGACGGCTGCTATGTGCATGGTGTCAATGTCCTCTGAAATGAATCTGTCTTCCAAACATCATCACAGCCACGCCGGCGCTTCGATTACGAAGGCCGCTGTGTCTTGCTGTGCTTCGATGCGACAGGTCGCTCAGAAATGGACTAAACAGCAAACCACCGGCCCGGGCTTTGAGGCCTAAACGTTCCGTTTAACGGACCCAAGTTTAAGGCGAACTCTCAATAAGCCCGGCCTCCGCAGAAAGGAGTCCTGGTAAACCACGTATTATGCACACGATCATCCATCCTCTTAGAACAAAAGCCCACAGTCGCGTCCGTGTCGCTTCGGCCAATTTCCGAAGCCCGCACTACGACTGCACGCAAGAGGCCGGACTCATGAAAGTCGTGGTCTACATTCCTGGCGTGGAAGCCTCCGGTGTAGAAATCACGCTCCGCGGCCCCGACCTCATCGTGACCGCGCGCAAAACACATTTCGTCCGCGTCAACTGGAATGCACTCCACCTCGAACGTGCGCAGCGCGACTACCAGCTCTCGCTCCGCGTCGGCAATCACGTGGATCCCGAGGGATTGAATGCCGAGCTCAACGACGGTGTATTGACCATCACACTACCGGATAAGCCGGAAATGTCGGTGCGTCACCGCCGCGTTGCATGAGTAGTTTTCATCTCCCGCGAGGATGCCGCAGTCTCGGCCCACCGCCGTCTGTGACATTCTCGCGGCCGACGCTTTTTTCCCGTGATTTGTGGAACCGTTTCCGGAAATCTTTTTCAACTGATTCTCGTTAAAGCCGGATCAGTTTTGTGACGAACCAAACCACCATCAACCCCTGCTTCAAATCATGCCCTTAATCCTACCCGAAAACACCCTTCCACCGTCCAACGAACCCACCACCGTTCTCGTGGTGCCGCAGTACGACGTTCAGTGGAATCGCCCGATCTTCCGTCCGCCGGCGATCTCGTTGCCGACGCCCGCCCAGATCTGGTCGGAGATTCCCTTCACGGCCCAGTTCGTGGGGAAAGTGAAAGAACAACCTTCAAGTACCAAGTGAGCCGGAAGGCGATCTTCCGGCTCGCTGGTCCGTACCAGCCGCGCCTGTAGAACGCCTTTCGCTCACGAAAGAAATTCAAAAAAGGCCGGACTGGTGCAGTCCGGCCTTTTTGTTGCGCGTATCCAGCGCGTGGATGCAAACGCGTGCGCAGGATACGGGTGTGCAGTCATGCCCGGATCTCGCGGCGCTTAAATCGTCATGGCGTGATAACCACCGTCGACGATGATCTCGGAGCCCGTGATGAAGCTGCCGGCATCGCTGGCGAGCAACAAGGTGGCGCCGATCAATTCTTTGGCTTCGCCGAAACGTCTCATCGGCGTGTGGCCCATGATGCTGTTCACGCGATCGGGCGTGAGCACCTTGCGGTTCTGTTCAGCCGGGAAGAATCCGGGAACCAGCGTGTTCACGCGCACGTTCTTGGGCGCCCATTCGCGCGCGAGGTTCTTGGAGAGATTGTGCACGGCGGCCTTCGACGCGGAGTAAGTGAACACGCGCGAGAGCGGCACCACGCCCGACATCGAGCCGAGGTTGATGATCGAGCCGCCTTCACCGCGCTCCACCAAATATTTTCCAAACACCTGCGAGCCGAGGAACACGCCCTTCAGATTGATATCGATGATGCGTTGGAACTCGTCTTCGGCGATGTCGAAGAAAGGCGTGGCGGAGTTCACACCCGCGCCATTTACGACGATGTCCACGCGCTTCGAACGCCCCAGCACGGTATCCAAAAGCTTCTGCAACTCCGCTTTGCTGCTCGCTTCGGCCGCGACGAAATACGCTTTGCCTCCGGCCGCTTCGATCTTCGCGAGACGCGCCTTGGCTTTCTCTTCATTGCGCCCCACGAGCACCACTTCGGCGCCGGCGCCAGCCAGCCCTTCGGCCATCGCGCCGCATAGTTCACCAGTGCCGCCGATCACGACAGCGACTTTGCCTGTAAGCGAAAAAAGAGAGTTCAAATAATTGGGAGTGCTCATGGTTGGGGAAAATCAGAAAGCCGCCGAGGCCGCGTTGAGGCAAAACTAAATTCACGTGTCCGAGTTCTGGGTTAATCGGCCATTCCGCTTGCTCCGGCGCGCGAGGACACACGTTATTCCCGCATGGCTCGCATCCCTCTCGAGGACAACTACGACGACGTTCTTAAAAAAGCGCAGCGCGGTCTCGCCGTGACCGACGAACAGCTCGCGCATCGCGCCGAGGTCTCGATCGAAGATCTGCAGGCTCTGAAAAACGGCGTCTTCAACGAAGCCGTCGCCCGACGCGTCGCTCGTCACCTCCGCCTCAACGCCGCCGCGTTGGCCCAGCTCGGCAAAAAATCCTGGTATCCCGACCAACCGATTTTCCGCACGGGCTTCGCCGCTTTCAACACGACGTACGAAGACATGACGGTGAACAGTTACGTGATCTGGGATGAGCGCAGCCGCCACGCCGCCGTTTTCGACACGGGTGCCACCTGCCAGCCGATCCTCGAATTGATCGAGACGGAGCGCCTGGCCGTTCGTTCGATTTTCCTCACACACACGCATCCCGATCACATCGCCGATTTGCCGAAACTCGCCGAAGCGACCGGCGCGGAAGTTTGGGCATCAGAACGCGAGCCGAGCGATTATCCCGGCGCAAAAACCTTCAAAGAGGGCGCGTTTTTTCACGTCGGTCCGCTCGCCATCAAAACGATCGCGACCTTCGGGCATTCGCCGGGCGGTACCACGTACTTCGTCACGGGCCTCTCCTACCCGCTCGCGATCGTCGGCGATTCGCTTTTCGCGTCATCGATGGGCGGCGCCCCCACGCCGGAAGCCTATTCCGATGCGTTGACCAACAACCGTCGCAAGCTCCTCACGCTCTACGCGGACACGGTTTTCGCCTGCGGCCACGGTCCGCTCACCACGGTTCGCCAAGAACGGAAACACAATCCCTTCCTCGCGTACTGACGCCGCTGCTCGCTCGCGGGATTCTTTGCGCACGCCGAACAAAGCGTCGTGCGCCACGGCTTAAATCTGGAAGTCGTCTTTACCGCTCGCTTCGTGCAGGCCGCACTCGCGCTTCAATCCACCGAAGCGCGTATCCTCCTCGCGCATGCCATCGAGTAACTTAGAAGTGCTGTGCCAATCGCCGACCGAAACGTAACCATGCTCCCACAAGGGATGGTAACTAAGGCCGTGAACGGTGAGATACTGATGCACACGGCGGTTATCCCAATCGATGATCGGGTGAACCTTGGTGATCTTATTCTGCACCTGCACGACTTTCAGGCTTTCACGCGTGGAGCCTTGAGAACGGCGCAGACCGGCGAGCCAGGCGGTCGCACCGAGTTCGCGTACCGCGCGGTCCATCGGCTCGACCTTATTGATGAAATTGTAGCGCTTTAAGCCGTCGAGTCCTTGCTCCCATTGCTTGCCGTACAACGCCTCCTGCTCGGCAGCCGTCATCGCCGGAACGTATTTTTTCAGATTGAGGTTGAGCTTCTCGGTCAGCTCACGGGCGAAACGATACGTCTCGGGAAACAAATAGCCCGTATCGATGAAGATGACGGGGATTTTTGGCACCACGCGGGTGGCCAGATGAAGCATGACGGCGGCCTGAATTCCGAAGCTGGTCGTCATCACCAGCCCGTCCCCAAACTTCTCCGCCGCCCACTTTATTCGATCCTCCGCACTCGCCTGCTCGAGATCCAAAGACTCCGGTGCCGCAACGACAGTTGTACTCATGTGATTGGCGAAAATCATACTTAGGACATGTCTTAAGTAAAGATTAAAGCCGGTTTTGTCGCCCACACGAACGAAACTCATAAAAACAAGCTAGTTAACGACTAACAAAGCAACCTCGCTCTCGCTTTTAATCCGCACGCACAAATCTGTACCGCTCCCCCCTTTTGGCAAATGGGCGAAGCGGCTTCGGAAGAAAATCGATCCGAGCCGAGCGTTGGCTCAGAGCGCCTTCAACAAACGCTCGAGCTCGGCTCGTTTGGCCTGCTGATCGGCGAGCTGCTTACGCGCGCCTTCGAGAACCGCAGGCGGCGCCTTGCTCGTGAATGCCGTGTTGGCCAAGCGTGCTTCGGTGGACGCGATGTGTTTCTCGATTTGCGCGAGCTCTTTTGTGAGACGCGCGCGCTCGGCGGCCGGATCGACTTTGATGCCGGTGTCGAGGTACAGCGTACCAAAAGGCGTCACCACAGCCGGCAACGCCGGTTCGCTAGTGGCACGATCCAACGACGACGCGCCGACGAGGCGCACGATTTTCGCGAGATTACTTTCCAACACCGCCCACTTGTCGGCGTCCGTGAGCGCGAGGAACTTCACGTCGCGTTTCTGCGCGACATTCTGATCGGCCTTCAACTGACGCGCGAGCGTGGTCAACTGCTTCAGTTTTTCCACGCGCTGGCCAGCCGCAGGATCGATGGTGACTCCGCGCGCGGCCAACTCGGCGACGAGTGTATCCGCGGTTTCAATACGGGTGTCTTGGAGGAAGGTTTTTTCCGAACCGTAACCGAGCAGGTGCCAGAGCTCTTCCGTGATGAACGGCGCGAACGGCGCGAACAACAGGAGGAACTGCCGGATAACCAAATCCTGGATCGCGAGAACGTGGCCTTTGGCGGACGCGTCCTGGAGGCGGGCCTTGGCGACCTCGACGTACCAATCGCAAAAATCATTCCAGAAAAACGAATACAGCCGCTGCGTGGCGCCCGCGAACTCGAACTCCGCAAAACCGCGTTCGAGCGTTTTCTTCGTGTCGAGTAACGCGCCGAGCAGCGCATGATCGTCGTCGTCGAGTTGCTTCGGATCGATGCGACCGAGGATCGCCGCAAGCGAGGAGTTGTCACTCATCTCGCCGCTCATCTGGCGGAAACGGCAGGCGTTCCAGACCTTGTTGCAGAAGTTCTTTCCGCCTTCGATGCGGTCTTCGTCGAACTTCACGTCCTGACCGAGCGGCGCGATCTGCAGCAAACCGAAGCGCAGGCCGTCGGCGCCGTACTTCGCGATAAGGTCGAGCGGATCGGGCGAGTTGCCGAGTGTCTTCGACATCTTGCGACCCTGTTTATCGCGAACGATGCCGTTGAAATAAACGTGTTTGAAGGGAATGCGTCGCTCGAGTTCGTCGCGCGAAAGCGGCGACTGCTTCGACTCGGAGCGCGCGCGCCCGACGACGTTTTCGTGGGGATCGCGAGTGGCTGCGTTTTCCAGTGCGCCGCCGGTGAATTCGAGCCCGGCCATGATCATGCGCGCGACCCAGAAGAAGATGATGTCGGCACCGGTCGCGAGCGTGGTCGTCGGGTAGAAACTCTTGAAGCCTGCCTTCTCCATCTCGGCGGCATTAGGCCAGCCTTGGGTGGCAAACGGCCAGAGCCAGGACGACGCCCACGTGTCGAGCACGTCGGATTCCTGTTCCCAGTTTTCGGGATCGGCCGGGCCTTCGAGCGAGACGTGGATTTTTGTCGGATCCGCGAGATCCGCGGGCGTGAGGTTTTCGCGATCGATACCCTTCTTGTACCAAACGGGAATGCGATGGCCCCACCAGAGCTGGCGGCTGATGCACCAATCTTGGATGTTATCGAGCCAGTTCAGATAAACCTTCGTCCAGCGCTCGGGGTGCATCTGGATCAACCCATCGCGCACGACCTGTTTCGCTTCTTCGACGCGCGGATATTTAAGCCACCATTGCTGCGTGAGACGCGGCTCGATCGGCACGCCCGCGCGCTGAGAATAACCGACGTTATTTTCGTACGGCTTCTCTTCGATGAGGGCGCCGCGTTCTTTCAACACTTCCGCCGCTTTCTTGCGGCCGGCGAAACGATCGAGACCGGCGAGTTCGGGTCCGGCGAATTCGTTGAGGGTGCCGTCGGCGTTGATGCAATCGATGATGGGCAGGCCGTGGCGCTGACCGATCTCGAAGTCTACTTTGTCGTGGGCAGGCGTGACCTTGAGCGCGCCGGCCGCAAATGACGGATCAACGGCGGCGTCCGCGATGATGGGGATCTGCACGCGCTCGCCGAGCGGACGCCAGACTTTCTTCCCGATCAAATGCTGATAGCGCGCATCGTCGGGATGCACCGCAACCGCGACGTCGGCCGCAATGGTTTCAGGACGCGTGGTCTCGAGGATGATGTGCGTGAGCGGGGTCGTGTTGCCCTCTTCGTCTTTCGTGGTGGACGGCTCCACGAGTTCGTAACGCAGGCGGTAAATAAAACCCTTCGTCGGGCGCATCTCCACTTCTTCATCGGAGAGCGCGGTGAGCGACGCCGGGCACCAGTTGACCATGCGTTTGCCGCGATAGATCAGTCCCTGCTCGAAGAGCTTCACGAAGGCCGTGAGCACCGCGCGGCTGTAGCCGGGATCCATCGTGAAATGCGTGCGATCCCAATCGCAGGAACAGCCGAGCTGCTTGAGCTGATTGAGGATGATGTCGCCCTTCTCGTCGCGCCAGGCCCAGACGCGTTTCAAAAATTCGTCGCGGCCGAGATCGTAGCGGGATTTGCCCTCGGATTTTTTGAGATGTTTCTCGACCATCGTCTGCGTGGCGATGCCGGCGTGGTCGGTGCCGGGAATCCAGCACGCGGCTTTGCCTTCGAGACGTGCGCGGCGGATGAGCGCGTCTTGCAGCGTGTTATTGAGCACGTGGCCCATGTGCAGGATGCCGGTGACATTGGGCGGCGGGATGACGATCGTGTAGGTCTCCTGGCCTGGGGCGGCTTTGCCGGCGAAAGCTTTGGCTTCCTGCCAGGCGGCATACCACTTCTTTTCAACGTCGCGGGCTTCGTAGCTCTTGGTGATTTCGGCCATGGGCGGATGAATGATGAGAATTGCCAAAACAACGGAACGGCCCCCGGAGTGGCAAGGGTATCGTTGCGGCAAGTTTATCTCTCTTCCGACGCATCCCGCCTGCGCTTGGCCCATTTCCCGCTTTGCGCGGGCTCCCATTTTCACATCCTCGCCTTTTCAATTCAATGAGCGGCCGCATCCAAAAGCATGCCCTGGAACGACTGAATTTCGTCGGTGAAGTGTCCACGAAGGAACGCCTTGCCGCGTGCAAAACGTTTCTGCGGCTGGAGTCCGCGATGATCCGCATGCGACACGACGCCGGCGAATCCGGCCTCATCGTCGCCCGCGCTCGCGCCTCGATGATCGATGTGATGCTGGCGCATCTGTTCGATTACGCGATGGCGTCGTGGACGCGCCTCCACGGCACCACGCCCGCCGCGGTCAGCCTCGTCGCGCTGGGCGGTTACGGACGCGGCGAGCTGAACCCCTTCAGCGACATCGACATCATGTTTCTTTTTCCTTCGAAAACGAAACCGAATGCCGTCCAGCCGCTGCAGGAGCATCTGGTTAACGAGATCCTCTACATCCTTTGGGACTGCGGCATCAAAGTCGGCCATTCCACGCGCACCGTGGACGAGGTTTTTGCCGAAGCGCGCAAGGACATGCAGACCAAAACCTCGCTGCTCGAGTCGCGCCTCATCGCAGGTTCGGAGCTGCTCTACGACTCTTTCTCGACCGCGTACGATAGCTTTTCGCAACACGAAGATCCGCGCGGCTACATCGCCGCTCGCATTGAAGACCAAAACTCGCGACGCGCCAAGTACGGCAACACCGTCTTCCTCCAGGAGCCCGACATCAAAAACGGCGTCGGCGGTCTGCGCGATTACCAGAACGCATTCTGGATGGCGCGTGTGAAGCTCGGCATCAAAAGCATGGACGCGCTGGTCGAACAAAATCACCTCCGTCGAAACGAGCTCCGCGACTTCAAACGCTCCTACGAGTTCCTTCTGCGCGTCCGCAACGAACTGCATTTCCAGAGTCGCAAAGCGACCGATCTGCTCAATCTCGAAACCCAGCCGCGCGTCGCGCTCGGACTCGGTTACACCAATCAAAATATCCTCGGTCGCGTCGAGCAGTTCATGCACGACTACTACCACGCGGCGCAGACGATCTACCGCATCTCGCGCATCGTCGAAAACCGTCTCGCGCTCTCGCTCGAACCGGTTTCGCGCGTTTCCTTCCGCGAAGTGCTGCGCGGTTATCGTCATCAAAAAGCCAAACGTTTCGACGGCTTCATCCAACGCGGCAACGAACTCACCGCGGAAAAGCCCGACGTGTTTGAACAAGATCCCGCGCGCCTCATCCGCGTGTTCCGTCACTGCCAACAGCTCGGCATCAAACCCGATTTCACGTTGCAGGCGCTGATCCGCGAATCGCTGCCGCTCATCACCAAACACGTCCAGAACTCGGATGACGCCAACATCAGCTTCCGCGCGATCCTCGGTGAAGCCGGTGCGGTCTTTCCCGCTCTCGAGTTGATGCACGAACTCGGTGTATTGGGTCGGTTCATACCGGAGTTCGACGAGCTCACCTGCCTGGTGCAGCACGAATTTTACCACCGCTACACCGCGGACATCCACACGCTCCACGCGATTCGCGAACTCGATTACGTCTTCAACGAAAGCGGTCCGCTCACCGAAAAATACCGCGCCGAACTGCACGCGACGCCCTACCCCACCTTGCTCTATTTGATCCTGCTGCTCCACGACATCGGCAAGGCCGAGGGCATCCAAGGACACGCCGAAAGCGGCGTGCGCATCGCGCTTCCGATCCTTCATCGCCTCGGTGTCGAGCCCGCGAGCATCGAGATTGTGGCGTTCATCATCAAAAATCATCTCATCATGGCACGATTTTGGCAGAGGCGTGATGTCGATGATCCCAAAACAGCTGCCGCATTTGCCGAGATGGTCGATGACGCCACCAAGCTCCGCTACCTCTATGTCCACACGTTCTGCGACGCTCGCGGAACAGCGGGCGGACTTTGGAACGGCTACAAGGACACGCTCCACACGACGCTTTTCCGCGCCACGCTCGAGCGCCTCGTCCACGGCGAAGAGGTCGAATCTCGCAATTCGGAGATCACGCACATGAAGCATCAGGAGCTGATCTCGAAAAAAATCCCCGACATCGGCGCGGACGAAATCACCGCCCACTTCAATTTGCTGCCCGAGCGCTACTTCATCCACACGGATTCTGCGGAGATCACGCTGCACATCCAGATGGTCAACCAACTGCTGCGCTCGATCAACGCCGCCAACTCCGTCGGTTCGCTCAAGCCCGTCATCGATTGGAAAAACGACCTCAACCGAAGCCTCACGGTCGTCAACGTCGTCACCTGGGATCGCGCGGGCTTGTTCTACAAACTCGCCGGCGCGCTCAGCGTCGCCGGCCTCAGCATTCTCGGCGCGAAAGTCATCTCGCGCAGCGACCACATCGCGATCGATACGTTCTACGTCGTCGAACCTTCGCGTGGCGTCGTGCAAAGCCAGGCCGCCACCGAGATGTTCGCCAAGACCGTCGAAGACGCCTTGGTCGCAAACAAAGACCTTTATCCCGAGATCCTCGCGCAGTCCCAAAAGTGGAGCAACCGCTTCGCCTACTCCACCAACAACGGCACGGACGTGCTCCAGAGTTCGTTTCCTCCCACCGTCGAGGTTTACCACGAACTCTCCATGCAGCGCACCATCGTGGAGATCCAGGCGCACGACCAAATCGGCCTCCTCTATCTCCTCGCCAAGACCATTTACGACCACGGTTTCGACATCACTTTCGCGCGCATCGGCACCGAGCGGAACATCGCCATCGACACGTTCTACATCGAAAGCGCCAATCAGGAACTCACCGAAGACACGGGACGCCTGCACGCACTTCGCGATGCGCTCGCTGCGATCATCGAGCCCGCTCCCACAGCGACCGCACCCAACAAATGATCCTGTCCGCCCGGCGCTCGCGCCGCTCCCCCATCGTTTTCGTTCGGCCGGGAAAAACTCGACCCGATTGAGCGGTCCTTCACGCTTGTCTCGTGCATAGCAGTCCGCCGGTTACCGAAACGCCCGACGATCCCACTCCACCCGCCGCGCCGGAGTCCTTCGATATGCGCACGTTGACTGCGCTCTATCGCATCAGCTCGCTGGTCGGGCGAACGGAAGATCCTCATTTCGCGCTACGCTCCATCCTCTCCGAAATCATCGACGCGCTGCACGCATCCAGCGGCTCGATTTCCTTGCTCAGCCCCGACAGCGGCAAACTCGAGATCGAAGTTCACCAAGGTCTTCCCGAGGACACCAACGACGTCGCCCTTCGTCTCGGTCAAGGCATCACCGGCTGGGTCGCGTTCCACGGACGCCCTCAACTCGTGCCCGACGTCTCGCGCGACCCTCGCTACATCGCTATCCGCCCCCAAGTGCGCGCCGAGATGGCCGCTCCGATGGAGGAGAACGGGCAAGTTCTCGGCGTGATCAATGTCGATAGCGACACCCCAGGCGGCTTCCAAGAAAGCGATCTCGATCTGCTCATCCGCTGCACCGCCGAAGCCACCGCCGTCGTCACGCGCCTGTGGCAGCTCCGTCAACTCCGCGGCAAAGCCCGTCAGCTCGAAACCCTCATCACCATCGGTCAGTCGCTGGTCTCCAAGCTCGAACAACAAGAGCTCTTCGACACCGTCGCACGCGACGCACGGCAAGTCATGCAGTGCCACGCCGCCGCGCTGTATTTGTACGACGACACACGCCGCTCCGTACGTCTCGCCGCCTACGATGGCGTCCAACCGTTCTCGCCTGAGTCCGACCAGCCCATCGAGACAAGCATCGCCGCAGCCGCCGTTCACACGCGTCGTCAGATCGATTTCCCAAACGTTCAAAGCCCCGAATTCATCGACCTCGGCGATTTGCCGCGCGACGCCGCCCTGCGCTCCGTTTTGGCCACGCCGATGATCTACGAGAACGAAGTACTCGGCGTTCTCGCTGTATTCACCAATCACATACACCGCTTCAACAACGACGAGAAACGCCTCCTCGCCGCGCTCGCCAGCCTCGGCGCCGTCGCCCTTCAGAATTCGCGCCTCTACTCACGCGTTTTCGCCAGCGAAGAATCGCTCCGCAAAAACGAGCAACTCACCACGCTCGGCCTGCTCGCCGCCGAGATCGCTCACGAGATCCGCAATCCGCTCACGGTGATCAAACTCCTCTACGGTCATCTCGGGCTCGACTTCCCCGAAGAAGATCCGCGCCGCACCGATGTGCGCGTGATCGGCGAAAAGCTCGACCAGCTCGAAGCGATCGTCAGCCGCGTGCTCCATTTCGCCAAGGCGCCGTCGAGCGTCCACTCGCGTTGGCCCATCGCCGACATGATCGAAGACACGATCGTGCTCATCCGCCTAAAGCTCGCGCAAAGCAAGATCACCCTGCGCTTCGAACCGCCGCCCCGTCCCGTCGTGGTCGATGTTCATAAGGGCCAGATTCAGCAGGTGCTGCTCAATCTCCTGATCAACGCCACGCAGGCCATGCCCGATGGTGGTCAGATCACGATCGCCTGCCATCTCGACGAAGAGCACGAACGTCCGCGCCTGGTGCATATCGATATTTCGGATACAGGCCGCGGCATCGGAGACGAAATGCGCGAACGCATCTTCGATTCGTTCTTGTCCGGTCGTCCCGACGGAACCGGCCTCGGACTCGCCATCGCGAAACGCATTCTTCTCAGTCACCACGGCGACATCGTCCTGCGCGAAAGCTCGTCCGCCGGTACCACAATGCGCATCACCCTGCCGATCGCTTAATGGATGTAAGGGCGCGGGCGCTTCACATCCAGCGACCTACCGGGCCCGAACGAGGGACCACCTTTACGTTTGAATCCGACGGAAAGATTTCATGGGTAGCTGCGCTCGATTCATCGCAGTCCCTCATGCCGGCCACGCCTCGCCAACTCTGGTCTCTTCGCATCGCTTTCTTTGTGATGCTGCTCGGCTTTTTCCTCGTCTGGCGTGCGCCACGCCCGCCACAGTTCAAAGCCTTGGCTCTCTGCTCAACGGCTTTCGCCGCTGCCGTGATTTTTGTCGCGCTGCGTCAAGCGCCCCGCGACTGATCACGCGAAACGCGCTTCAACCTTCGGCACTGGACGCCTTCGACATTCGAGATTCCACCTGTCTCAGCGACCTCTGGTCACTAGTCACCGGCCATTGCGATCGGCACACGCCGATCCGCGTTCACTCTTCCAACTCTACGTTCCAATACGCGACATCGAGGAAGTCTTTCCACATCTCGCGATGGCGCGTGTTGAGCACGAGGCTGATCACCGGCCGCCACTTCGGTTTCACCGGCTTGCGGATCAAGCGCATGTTGGCTTCGTGCGGCAGGCGATTTGCTTTGCGCGAATTACATTTGATGCAGGAGCAAACGATGTTCTCCCACGTCGTTTTGCCGCCGTAGTGACGCGGGATCACGTGATCGAGATTCAACTCCTCGCGCGGGAAAACTTTCGCGCAGTACTGACACTGATTTTTGTCGCGTTCGAAGACATTGCTGCGCGTGAGCTTCAGCTCTTTGCACGGCAGCTTGTCGAAAAACGAAAGCAGGATCACCCGCGGCAAACGAATGATGCGATTGGGCGTATGCACCGCCTCAAGTTCTTCGATCGGCGGATTGTTCTGCGAAAAATCGATCCAATCCATCATCGAGAACACGCGAAAATCTTCGTCGTGATGATGGACGACATGGGCATGTCCTCGCGCGAGCAGCGCGAAGGCACGTTTGGCGCCGATGACGTTCACCGCCTGCCACAGGCGATTCAACACCAACACCGGTTGCTCGAGTACGGCCTCCATGTTGGGCCGCGTTCGTAAAGCGGCCCTCGAAACCTGTCAAGGGGTCGACCGTTGTGCAAAAACTATTCCCCCTGTCCGCACAAGGCCGCGCGGACAGGTAGGATGGCCTCACGCCTCCAACGGCTTTTCCACAGTCGCTTCCGCAGGCACCGGTTCCGGCGCAGCGACAGCGGATGCACGGCTCGCGTTTCCTTGCTTCGGCTTCGCACCGCGGACGGCATCCGCGATGTTCTCGGAATGCGCTTCCGCTTCGCCGCGCTCTTGATTGAAGCGCATGGAAACGGTCTTCGACACACCGCGCTCTTCCATCGTCACACCATAGATCGCGTTGGCCGCAGCCACCGTGCGTTTGTTGTGCGTGATGATGATGAACTGGCTTTCGTGGACGAATTTTTTGAGCAGGTCGGTGAAACGACCGATGTTCGATTCGTCGAGAGGCGCATCGAGTTCGTCCAACAAACAGAACGGCGACGGTTTCACCATGTAGAGTGCGAAGAGCAGACCCACCGCGGTCAGTGTCTTTTGTCCACCGGAAAGAAGCGTGATGCTCTTGAGTTTCGTGCCCGGCGGCTGCGCGGTGATCTCGATGCCGCTTTCAAGCGGATCGTCGGTCGAAATCAATTCCAGCGATGCGCGACCTCCGCCGAAGAGCGTCGTGAAGGTATACTCGAAGTTCTTTTTGATCTGCTCGAACGTGATCGCGAACTGTTGCTGCGAGGTCTGGTTGATTTCGTCGATCGCCTTGAGCAACTCGGTCTTGGAAGTCGTGAGATCGTCGTTCTGCGTCTTGAGGAAATCGTAGCGCTGCTTGAGCTCCGCGTACTCCTCAATCGCGACAAGATTCACCGCGCCCATGCCAGCGATGCGCTGGCGAATCGCCTCCACATCGGCGCGCACTTGATCCCAATTGGTTTGGTCGAGCGCCGCGAGATCCGCCTCCGTCGGCTCGCCACGTTGCTTTGGTTTGCGACGGCGTTTGGCCGGAGCGCCAGCGTCTTCGGTTGCGGGCGCTTCGCCTTCGACGGGAGGCGCCTCACCCTCAACCGGTGCGGCGGCAACCACTGGAGCGATTTCGGGCTTCGGCTCGGAGGGCTCTTCCTCTTCGTCGTCGAGATCGAGCGGCTTGAGATCCGGTGGATCGTCCTCCGCGCGCCAGAGCAATTGTTTCCAATCGAGCGTCGCGATGTCGGTTTGGAATTCGCGCGAAACTTCTTCCTTGAGGAACTCCGCGCGCGCACGCGATTCGGCGAGCTTGATTTCGCAACGGCTGAACTCGTTCTGCGAAGACTCGGCTTCGTGACGCAGCGAGTCCTGGGTCGATTCGACGCCACCGATCTCGCGCTCCACATCGGCGAGCGCGGTGCGCGCTTCTTCGACTTGCTGCTGGGCGACCACCAACGATTCGGCGATCTGCGCAACGCGCGCGCGCTTCGCATCGCTTTCCTGCTCCAACGCGGCGACCTGCTCGGTCCAGACCTCGATTTCCTGCTGCCGCTGCACGAGCAACTCGCTCAGTTGCGCGCGACGGCGCTGCATGTCGGCGATACCGCGATCGAGCACTTCCACCTTTTGGCGGAATTCGGCGAGCTCGAGACGAGCCTGCGCCAGCGCTTCACGCTTCAGATCGCGGTCGGTGCGCACCTCGTTGATGCGTGTCTCCAATTGTTGGATACGCTCGCGGCACTGCGTGACGGAGCTCTCCGCTTCGGCCAGCTGGGCCTGTGCACGCTCCCACCGGGAATGCGCTTCGTGACGCGCGTTTTCCACGGCGGAGACTTCGTTTTCCATGCGCTGCAAACGCTGGGAAACTTCCTCCAACGAGCGTTGCGCATTGCGCTGCTCGGCCTGAACAGCGGCGACTTCCTGCGTGGCCGCGAGCACTTCTTCGCGTTTCGTTTCGAGCGTCGCTTCCGCTTCGGAGAGGCGCGCGTTGATGCCATCGATCAGAAGCTTCTGTTCGTCGTGCGCTTTCTGATCTTCGACCAGCGCCTTGCCCGTTTCGCGCAGATCGATCTCGCGCTGGACGATGCTGTTGGCCGGCTTTTTGGCGAAACCACCGAAAACCAAACCGCGGCGATCCACGATCTCGCCCTTACGTGTCGCGACCGCGAGGAACGGAAACGCGGGATTCGCCTTCCAAAACTCGAGGAATGCATTCAGGTCGTCCGCGACGTAGCACGTGGACAACAAGCTCGCCGCAGGATGCGCGCCCGTCTCAAACGCATTGATGAGCGAAGCGGCGGGCGTGAGACCGGGCGGAAGTGCGGGCGTATCCGAATTTCCACTACCCATCTCGGCGACCTGCAGGCACACGCTGCCCACTTGTTCGCTCTCAAGCTGAGCCAGGATCTTCTGAGCCGTGGCGAGGTCCGCGACGGTGATCGCTTCGACGGCGGAGCCTAGAAGCGCTTCGAGCGCTTTTGCGTACTCCGGCTGAACTTCGAGACCTTGCGTGATCGGAGTTGGACGCACGCCATTGAGCGCGGCGTCGAAACGACCTTGGAGAATCGCCTTCGCGCCTTCGCCGAAGCCTTCCCATTTCTCGTGCAACTGCTGGAGAAGCTTGAGGCGTGCGGTGCGCTGCGCGAGCTGGCGATCGATGTCCTGCAGTTTCTTCTGCGCATCGCGGAATTCGCGCGTGAGATCGGTGATCGCCTGCTGCGCATCGGTCGATTCCTGATGTGCGCGGGCCTTGGCCATCATGGCCTCTTCGACGCGAGCTTCGAACTCCGACACGCGTTGAGCGACGGACGACTGCTGCTGACGAACACCTTCGATTTCCTGAAGCAGCGCCTCGTGCTTGTGCACGCTGGTTTTCTGATCGACCTCGTAGCTCGAGCTGTCGGTGCGCAGACGAGCGACCGAGCTCTCGAGCGTGAGCAGCTGAAACTTCGACTGCTGCAGCTCTTGTTCGAGCTTGGAGAGTTCGCCTTCGACAACCGCGAGCTCGCGGTTGCGGTTCTGGAAAATGGCGTCAGAGCTGCCGAGCAAGTTGAGCTGCTGCTGCTTGTCCTGCGCTTCGCTGTCGACCTGCGCGCTCAACTCACGGAGCTGCATTTCGGTCTCTTCAAGATTGGCGCGGGAAGATTCGAGACGCTCGAGCAAGCTGGTGCGCTTGATCTGCGCGAGATTCGCGGCGTTTTCGGTCTGCTCTTTTTCCGAACGCAGATCGAAGACCGCCTGTTGCGCGTCTTGCACGCGTTGACTGAGGCGGGAGCGTTCGGCTTTTTTCTCCTCCAGTTCCGCCTGACGTTGCGTGAAATGCACGCGACGCGTCTCCGCGGCAGCGCGGAGGCGGATCACTTGTTCCTCCAACTCAGCGAGCTGGGCCCCCAACTGCGCGTAGTGATAACCTGAATACGCGAGCGCAAGGTGGCGCAGACGATGGCTGAGTTTCTTGTAACGCAGCGCCTTCGACGCCTGGCGGCGGAGCGAGCCGATCTGGCGACCGACTTCACCGATAACGTCGGCCACACGCGCGAGATTGGTCTCCGTCAACGCGAGCTTTTGCAGGGCCTCGCGGCGCTGAGATTTGTATTTGGTGATGCCTGCGGCCTCTTCGAAAACAGCACGGCGCTCTTCCGGTTTCGAAGAGAGGATCTGGTCGATCTGGCCCTGCGCCATGATCGAGTAGCTGGTCCGGCCAATGCCGGTGTCCATGAAGAGCTTGTGGATGTCCTTCAGGCGGCATGGCTGGCCGTTGAAGAAATACTCGCTCTGACCATCGCGGTGCACGCGACGCATGATCTCGATCTCGTGAAATTCGCTGCCGAGTTGTTTTTCGCAGTCGGTGAGCAGCAGCGACACTTCGCACATCTGGGCGGGTTTGCGGGTGTCGGCGCCTTCGAAGATGACATCCTGCATCTTACCGCCGCGCAAAGCCTTGGCGCTCTGTTCACCCAGCACCCAGCGGATCGAGTCCGCGATGTTGGATTTACCACAACCGTTGGGCCCGACCACGGCGGTAACACCGGGTTCGAAACGGAGCGTGGTTGGGTCAGCGAAGGATTTGAAACCGTGCAGCTTGAGGGCCTTTAGATGCATGAAGAGCGGCGAATTGAGTCAGCGCTCCCGGACGCGGCAAATGCAAATTACGCGGAGTTGTTCACAGGCTATTCCCAACGCCCATCGGGTTTCCCCCCCTCGTCGCCGCCGGCACCGAGACCATCGGGGAAAATACGTTTCTGTGATCATTTCATGGACGGGGGTTTGCGTGGCGCGGATCGGCTTGCACGATGGGCCTTCCATGTCGGTAGACGTCACTCACATCGCTCCGGGAGCGATCCGATTTTCCAATCGGTTGGTGCTGCCTTGGCTCATCGCCATCGCGCTTTTCATGGAGAATCTGGACGCGACCATCATCAACACGGCCGTCCCGGTCATGGCGGCCAGTCTCCAAGTGGAGCCGCTCGCGCTAAAAGCCGTGCTTACGAGCTACACGCTGAGTCTGGCGGTGTTTATTCCCGTGAGCGGGTGGATGGCGGACCGATTCGGGACAAAACGCGTGTTTATGTACGCGGTCGCGGTGTTTACCCTGGGGTCGTTGCTATGCGGGCTGTCGGTGAACACGCGCATGCTGGTGATTTCGCGCGTCATCCAAGGCATCGGCGGCGCGATGATGACGCCGGTCGGGCGGCTCGTGCTGGTGCGCAGTTTCGACCGTTCGGAGATGATCACCGCGATGAATTATGTGGTTATCCCGGCGCTCATGGGTCCGCTGATCGGTCCGTTTGCAGGCGGTCTGATCGTGAACTGGCTGCCATGGCGGTTCATCTTTTTTATCAATCTCCCCTTCGGACTGATCGGCCTTTGGCTGACACGCCGGCATATGCCGGACTTTCGCGACGAAAAAGCACCGCGGCTCGATCGCACGGGCTTTATCCTGTTCGGAACAGGCATCGCCCTGCTGTCGTACGTGCTGGAGATTTTCGGCGAACATCACCACGCAACCAGTCCGCTGGTGTTGATGGCGTTGGTGGCAATCGCACTGCTCACCGCATACGTGTGGCACGCGCGGCGGACGCCGGCGCCAATGCTGCAACTGCGGCTGTTTGCCACGCGGACATTCCGCGTCGCGGTGCTGGGCGGATTCATCACGCGGCTAGGCGTGGGCGGCATGCCGTTTTTACTGCCGCTGCTTTATCAAATCGGTCTCGGCTACGCGCCTTGGCAGGCCGGTTTGCTCACCATGCCGTCGGCGCTCGCCGCGATGACCATGAAACTCGCGGCGCGGCGCGTGCTGGCGCGATTTGGTCACCGCATGGTGCTCGCGGGAAACACGATTCTGCTGGGGATAAACATGATGATTTTCTCTTTCATCACGCGCGAGACGCCCGTCGTGTGCATCCTCCTGCTCGCTTTCATGCAGGGCTTCTTTGCGTCACTCCAATTCACGAGCATGAACACGCTGGTGTACGCCGATGTCGGCGATGGCGATGCGAGCAAAGCCAGCAGCATCGCCAGCACGGCGCAACAAATGGCCCTAAGCTTCGGCGTGGCGACGGCCTCGCTGGTCGCCGGTTGGTTTCTGCAGGGCGTCCATGAGTCCGACTCCGCGAGTTTCTTGCACGGACTTCACAGCGCATTCGTCACGCTTGGCATTTTGACAATCGTTTCCTCGCTGCTCTTCCGCGAACTGCGCCCGACCGACGGCGATGTCATCAGCAGTCACACGCCGCGCGCGGGCGTCACCGCCGCGGTCGCCACGGAAGAAGCCGTCGATTGACCGCTACGCGCTCCGATGCGTCGTGGCGGGCATATTCAGAAAGCTCTCAAATACTGAACCGGCGGTTGCACACGCAGGCCTTCGCCGAGCGTGCGTGCGGCGTGCAGCGGCCAGTTTGGATGCCGCAGCGATTCGCGCGCGATCAACACGAGATCGGCCTGGCCGGAGCGAATGATTTCGTCCGCTTGATGCGGCTCGGTGATCATGCCGACCGCGCTCGTCGGGATCGCGGCTTCGCGGCGAATGCGTTCGGCAAACGTAACCTGATAACCGGGCCCCACTGGAATGCGCGCGCCGGGCGCGACGCCGCCCGTCGAGCAATCGAGCAGATCGACGCCTTCGTTTCTCAAAATTCGCGCGAGCGCCACCGCGTCGTCCGGCGTCCATCCGCCCTCGATCCAGTCCGTCGCGGAGATACGCACGGTGAGCGGCAAATTATCCGGCCACACGTGCCGCACGCGACGGATGGTTTCGATGAGGAAACGAATACGATTCTCGAAACTGCCGCCGTAGTCGTCGGTCCGTTTGTTCGCAAGTGGCGAGAGAAACTGGTGGAGCAAATACCCATGCGCGGCGTGCACTTCCATCCACTCAAAGCCGGCATCGCGCGCGCGGCGGGCGGCGGCGACAAATTCTTCTTGGACGCGCTCAATCTGTGCGAGGGTCATCTCCGCAGGCACTTTGTCGAGATCGCCGCCAAATGCTTCCGCGCTCGGCCCGAGGACCGGCCAGCCGCCCTCGGAATCGCTGAGATGGGCAGCGCCTTCCCATGGCTTGGCTGCACTGGCTTTGCGACCGGCGTGTGCGAGTTGAATCGCCGGCACTGCGCCCTGACTTTTCAGAAAACGCACGATGCGCGCCAGTGGTTCGATGTGCCGATCGCTCCACAACCCGAGGTCGCCCGGCGTGATACGCCCTTCCGGCGAGACCGCCGTCGCTTCCACGATCACCAAGGCCGCGCCTCCCGTTGCGCGCGCGCCGAGATGGACAAGGTGCCAGTCGTTGGCCACGCCATCGTCCGCTGAATACATACACATCGGCGAGATGCCGATCCGGTTTCGCAAGGTGACTGATTTGAGCGGAAAAGTGGAAAACAACGAAGGCATGCGAATACGGGGTTGATGCATGGATGACCATCATCCAGCTGCGGAAATCATTCGCAGCACTCGCGCAGGCTCAACCTCAAGGAGCCTCATTCGGGAAAAATTTCCCATGTCCACGGCGGCGATGCGCCGTCGCGGGCTTACTCCTGCTCGACGCGCGTGCGCAGAAACGCGAGCACGTCTTGGAATTTGCTGCGATTGGACTCATCGGTCACCACGAGGTTTTCGTGAGCCTCGAGCACCATGCGGGCGCTTTCGAGTTCGGTACGCGTTTCGCAGGTCAACGCCTTCGAGGGCTGGCCGCTGATTTCCGTGTCGCCGGTATCGACCGTGACGAGACGGTGCAGACCGAGGTTGCGCACCAACTCGAGATTACGCGCACCGACCCGCGCGAGCACGAGGCTGCCGGGAGGATTGAGTTTGCGAAGCTGAAGACCCGCACCGGCGATCACGCCGAGGAATGTGCTGTCCATGCTCGCGCAGTTCTGGAAATCGACCACGAAGCGCGTCTTACCTTCGCGAATGCGTTCGTTGAAGAAATCGTGGATACAGGAGCTGTTTTGAAACGACGCCCGCCCGTCGATGCGGATCACAATGGGATCGGAAAACGGATCAACGAGGAAAACAGGTTTTGCGGAATCGCTCATGGGGAAAAATGACCGGCCCGGAGAGGCTGTGACGCCCGACTCCGAGCCGGTTGATGAAAACGACAGCGCTTAGTTCTTCGACACAATCTGACGCAGAACGTACGGCAAAATTCCGCCGTGCTGATAATAATCGATCTCCACCGGCGTATCGATGCGGCAGCGCACCGGCACGAGCTCGACCAGACCATCCTGGCGCGTGATGCGCAACGTAAGGTCTTGCTGCGGCTTAAGCGCGGGGCTGAGGCCGAGCACGTCGAACTTCTCCGTGCCGTCGAGCTTCAGCGTCTGCGCGGAAGTGCCTTCCTTAAATTGCAGAGGCAGCACGCCCATGCCGACGAGATTGGAGCGGTGAATGCGTTCGAAACTCTGCGCGACGACGACTTTGACGCCGAGCTGGTTCGTGCCTTTGGCCGCCCAGTCGCGCGAGGAGCCGGTGCCGTACTCCTGTCCGGCGATGACGATCAACGGCGTACCGTCGGCGATGTGGCGCGACGCGGCGTCGTAGATCGACATGCGTTCGCCGGTCGGCTGGTAGATCGTGTTTCCACCTTCTTCGCCGCCGAGCATCAGGTTCTTGATGCGAACATTGGCGAAGGTGCCGCGCGTCATGACGCGGTCGTTGCCGCGACGGGAGCCGTACGAGTTGAAGTCTTCAAACGCCACGCCCTTCTCAAGCAAGTAGCGGCCGGCGGGGGACGTCTTTTTGATGGCGCCGGCGGGCGAGATATGGTCGGTCGTGACCGAATCGCCGAAAATACCGAGCGCGCGTGCGCCGACGATTTCGGAGATCGTGCCGGGCTGCAGCGAGAAGTTGGCGAAGAACGGCGGTTCTTGAATGTAGGTCGAGTTTTCGTCGAATGCGTACACATCGCCGGTGCTGGCGGGGATCTCGTTCCACTTCGGGTTCTGCGACGCGAAGTCGGAGTAAAGTTTGCGGAACACCTCGGGCTTGAGCGCGAGCTGCATCTGATCGCGGATCTCCTGCAACGAGGGCCAGATGTCCTTGAGATAAACCGGGCCGTTTTTGCCCTGGCCGATCGGATCCTTGCTCATGTCGATGTCGACGCGACCCGCGAGCGCGAAGGCGACGACGAGCGGCGGCGACATGAGGAAGTTGGCCTTGATGTTTTGGTGGACGCGGGCCTCGAAGTTGCGGTTACCCGAAAGCACGGAGGCGGCCACGAGATCGTTTTTCACGACGGCGTCCTCCACGGGGCCGGAGAGCGGGCCGGAGTTACCGATACAGGTCGTGCAACCGTAACCGACGGTCTGGAAACCGAGTTGATCGAGATAAGTCTGCAGACCGGTCTTCGTGAGATAGTCCGTGACCACGCGCGAGCCGGGAGCGAGCGACGACTTCACGACCGACGGCACGGACAGACCTTTTTCCACCGCCTTCTTCGCGAGCAAACCGGCGGCGAGCATGACGGACGGATTGGAGGTGTTGGTGCAGCTCGTGATGGCCGCGATCAACACGCTGCCGTGGCCGATGGTCGCGGGTGGCGTGTTCAAATTGACCTGAAGAACGGTGTCGGGCGTCGGGCGGTTGTTGGCCATTTCCAACTCCGTGGTCGGGTTGGTGTCCTGCGCCTTGGCCTGCGTCACCGACGGCGCTTCCTGGCTGCCGCCACCCGAGGTGAGCGCAACCTCCTCGGTGCCCACATTCACGCGGCGCGAGAGGTCGGCGGCGTTTTTGCCGAAACCGTTTTCGGTGATCGGGCGCGAGAACGACGTGATGAACTCGTTCTTGAGCTCCGGCAGGACGATGCGGTCTTGCGGACGCTTCGGGCCGGCGACGCTCGGCACGATCGTACCGAGATCGAGTTCGACGACCTGCGAATAATCGACCTCGCCGAGCTTGGGCATGCCCCACAGACCCTGCGCCTTGTAATAAGCTTCGTAGGTTTCGACGAGTTTCTCGTCGCGGCCGGTGGCGCGCAGATAAGTCGAGCACTCGGCATCGATCGGGAAGAAGCCCATGGTCGCGCCGTATTCCGGCGCCATGTTGGCGATGGTCGCGCGGTCGACAACAGGCAGCGCCGCGGCGCCGGGACCGAAGAACTCGACGAACTTTCCGACGACCTTCGTCTTACGCATGAGCTGCGTGACGGTCAGCGCGAGGTCAGTCGCGGTGACGCCTTCGCGCAGAGCGCCGGTGAGGTGCACGCCGACAACATCGGGCGTGAGGAAATAAACCGGCTGACCGAGCATACCGGCTTCGGCTTCGATACCGCCGACGCCCCAGCCCACGATGCCGATACCGTTGATCATCGTCGTGTGCGAATCGGTGCCGACGAGTGTATCCGGATAATAAATACCGTTGGCATCGCTGAGCACGCCCTTGGCGAGGTATTCGAGATTCACCTGGTGAACGATACCGATGCCCGGAGGCACGACCTTGAACGTGTCGAATGCCTGCATGCCCCATTTGAGGAACTGGTAGCGCTCGCGATTACGGGTGAACTCGAGCTCGAGATTCTTTTGGAGCGCTTCAGCGCTGCCCGCGAAGTCCACTTGCACCGAGTGGTCGACCACGAGATCGACGGGCACAAG
Organism: uncultured Opitutaceae bacterium; assembly: GCA_937958045.1. Taxonomy (GTDB): domain Bacteria; phylum Verrucomicrobiota; class Verrucomicrobiia; order Opitutales; family Opitutaceae; genus Nibricoccus. The sequence goes on from CALFXL010000005.1 coordinate 125,603, forward strand.
CGGCTCGATGATCTTCGGATTCTTGCCGAGCTTGGTCACCGCCGAACGCATCGCCGCGAGGTCGACGAGGAGCGGCACGCCGGTGAAGTCCTGCAGAACGATGCGCGCCACCACGAACGGGATTTCCTCCGTGCGCGCCGCGGTCGGAGCCCAGTTGGCCAACGCGCGCACCGCTTGCTCGGAAACGCGTTTGCCATCGCAGTTGCGCAGCAACGACTCGAGCACCAGACGGATCGAGACCGGCAGGCGCGAGATGTTGCCCAGCCCAGCCTTTTCGAGCGCGGGCAGCGAATAGAGTTGGTGCGTCGCGCCAGCGGCCGAGAACGACTGGAGCGTGTTGAATGGATTCGGAAGGCTCATCGGGAAAAGGGAGGAAATTATGAGAACAACGGCAGGCGTGCGAGCCGCCAAAGCGGATGATGATTACTGCGCGAGCGCGGCTTGGATCGCTGCGAAGTTGGGGAGATCCTTCGGCGTCGGGGTTTGCTCGGCGTATTTCACGATGCCATCTTTACCGATGACAAACGCGGCGCGCGCGGAGGTGTCGCCGATGCCGGCCAAGCCGGGGAAAAGCACGTCGTAGGCTTTGGTCACCTCGCGGTTGAGATCGCTCACGATCGTGAGCTTGATGCCATTGGCCTTCGCCCACGCTTCCTGCGCAAACGGGCTGTCCACGCTGATCGCGATGACGTCGGCGCCGAGTTTTTCATACGCGCCGAGACCCGCGGTCGTGTCGCACATCTCCTGCGTGCACACGCCGGTGAACGCCAACGGGAAAAAGAGCAGCACAGTCTGCTTCCTGCCGAAATTATCGCTCAACCTGACATCCTTGAGGCCGTCCTCGGCCTTCGACTTGAGAGTGAAATCAGGAGCTTTGGAACCAACGGCAATAGGCATGGTGAAAGAATCGGTATTAATGAAATGAATGTCCGCGCATCACCGGGACACGCCGGACAGACCCTGAGAGATAGATAACCGTGGACAGTTTAGACAAACTGAATTTCCCGCTAGAAGAATCGGTTTTAACCCCTCAGGACCATTCATTAATTCAACTCACGTCGGCAGCGCGGCTTCTTTGTCGCCATCGACGACCTCGCGCAACATTCCCGCGGGCCGCTCCGCTTTTCGCTCTTTCCCTCACCTGCCTCAGGCGTTTTGTTGGCCGTTCCATGAATCTCCTCGAAGACCTGAAATGGCGCGGCCTGGTGGCCGATTGCACCGACGAAAGCGCGCTCGCCGAGCGTCTCGCGAAGGGCCCGCTCACGGTCTATTGCGGCTTCGATCCCACCGGTGACTCGCTGCACGTCGGCCACTTGATGGGCCAGATCACGCTCCGTCGTTTTCAGCTCGCGGGCCATCACGTGCTCGCGCTCGCCGGCGGCGCCACCGGCATGATCGGCGATCCCTCCGGCAAATCCGCCGAGCGCAATCTCCTCACGCCCGAGGTGCTCGCGCACAATGTCCAGTGCATCACGCGCCAGCTTTCGCGCCTGCTCGATTTCGAATCGCCCACCAATCCCGCGCGCATCGTCAACAACGCCGACTGGACCGCCAACATCAGCTACCTGGAATTCCTCCGCGATGTGGGAAAATATTTTTCCCTGAACGTGATGATGGCCAAGGACAGCGTGCGCTCCCGCATGGAAGGCGACGCGGGCATCAGCTACACCGAGTTCAGTTATCAGCTGTTGCAGGCGCACGATTTCTACCACCTGCATTCAAATCCTGAATACAAGTGCGAGCTCCAGATCGGCGGTTCCGACCAGTGGGGCAACATCACCGCCGGCACCGATCTCATCCGCAAAAAGCTCAAGACCGCCGCGTGGGGCCTCACCTTCCCGCTCATCACCAAGAGCGATGGCACCAAGTTCGGCAAAACCGAAGGCGGCGCCGTGTGGCTCGATCCGCAAAAGACGAGCCCGTACAAGTTCTACCAATTCTTCGTGAACACCGAGGACGTGATGGTCGTCCCGTATCTCAAGAAATTCACACTGCTCTCGCGCGAAGAAATCGAAGCTCTCGAAGCGAAACACACCGCCAATCCCGGCGCGCGTGAAGCGCACAAAGCGCTCGCCCGCGAGGTCACGCGTCTCGTCCACGGCCAGGCCGCCCTCGATGCCGCGCTCAAAGCGAGCGAGATTCTGTTCGGCGCCGAAATCGGCGACACGTCCGAAGAAACCTTTAACGATGTCGTCGGCGAAGTGCCGACCAAGTCGATCAAACGCGCACGCATCGAAGGCGCCGGCGCTCCGCTCGTCGAGCTGCTCGTTCACAGCGGGCTTTCGCCTTCCAAGGGACAAGCGCGCAAGGACATCGAAGGCGGCGGCATTTACGTGAACAACGTGAAATCGCCCGACATCGCCCGCGCCATCACCACGGCCGATCTGCTCTTCGGTAAACACCTGCTGCTGCGCAAAGGCAAACGCAGCTACGCGGTGCTCACCGTCGCCTGATCAACGAAACGCCCGGTCTTTCGGCGCCGCACCGCGTGTAGTGGCGCCGTGGATACAAACGGCGCCTCATGGTTTGCGTTTCCGACGTTCGCACACGCCGGACCGACGCAGTTCTTCGCACGAGGCTTCGATGCGCAGGGTCATTTTTTTCGGAATGAAGCCCTGCTGTTTCGCCAAAAAACCTTCGCGCAGCGGCAAGCATTCGTCGGCCAGCGGCACGACCTGCTCGCAATCCGTGCAGATGATGTGTGTCATGCCTCCGCCCGGCGCGCTCGCCAGCGTGTAGCAGCGATGTTCACGCGCTCCCGGCGCTTCGCGCAACAGCCCCGACTCCACCAAACTCGCCAACGTGCGATAAACGGACGCGTACGAAATCAGCCGGTCCACTTTGCGCGCCTTCGCGAGCAATTCTTCCGCCGTAAATGGATCCGCCTCGGCGGCGATCACGCGGCAAAGCACATCGCGCACTTGTGTGCGCCGACTTCCCTGACTCGCCCAGTAGTTTTGCGCAGCGGCGCAAAACGTCTCGATCTGCTCAGGGGTACGCTCGGCCATGTCCGGGCTCAGGCGGCCGCGCCTGCTGGTTCGCGATAACGAAAACCGATATTGATGCGGCTCGTCTGATAAGCGCGGTTGTCGCGAAACTCTTCCATCACGCGATGGCAGTAGCTTTCCAGATCGGAGGCTTCCTCCAAACGCAGCGGCAAGGTTTCCAACAAACGCGCTTCTTCGTCGTGCGCCACGATCTCGATATGATCTTCGAGCCAGGTTCGCAGCGGACATAGACGCGAGATCGCCGATTCCGCCGAATTCTCATGCAGCGCAAAATAGCAGCGCACGCAGCGACCGGGTTTGGTTTTGGTCTGCACGCACTCGTGCAAATCCAGCAAAGTGTCCGCCTGCCGTTTAAAAGGCTGGGCCAGCGTCGCAAGTACCGGTGCAAACTGAACGCTCAAAGACATGTCCGGGAGATTGCTGATGCTGAGACTCAGACTCAACAACTTTCCAAACAAAAGACGGAAGCGGTTATGCTTCCGTCTCTTTGATGCGCCGATGACGCGCTTATTTCTTGGCCGAGTAGTCACCGCACCAATCCTGGGCCTGCGTAGCCGGGAAACGGGACTCGAATTTTACGTCACTATCCACTGTAAACGCAATGGTTTGCGGAGCATGACGGCGGCATTCGCCCTCTTTGGACGAGGTGGCTTTCCAATAAGTGCAGGATTCGCAAGCGACGGCGCGGGTGATGATAGTAGACATATTTAAGTTGGGTTGATGCCCCACTAATCGCCCATCGCGGCGGCTTTTCAACCGGTAAGCCCACCTAACTCGTTCTTGTGGCTGAAATTCAGTCGCAATAACCGCCCACAGCTTTCAGCGAGCGGTCGCTTCGCGGTTACGTATTTCCCTGCGTCTTCACACTGTCGTCGGCTGGCTTCGTGGAACCTGTTCCGAGATTGAGCCCCGTGATGATGCGTGCGCCGCGCTGCCAAGTGAAATAGGCCCAAGTCCACTGAAGAAAAACGAGGATGCGGTTCCGCAGGCCCACCAGGAAAAATAAATGCACCGTGAGCCACGCGGCCCACGCGAACCAGCCGTTCCAACGCAGCTTCCCGACCTGCGCCACCGCTGTGCTGCGCCCGATTGTGGCCATGCTGCCTTTGTCGCGATACGTGAACGGCATCCGTTGTTTCCCATTCAGATCGCCCAAAATCTGCCGCGCCACATGCCGGCCCATTTGCATCGCCGCCGGCGCAACTCCCGGCACGCGTACACCCTTCGGATCCGTCAGCGCGACCAAATCGCCCGCCACGAACACTTCCGGCAAACCTGGCACGCTGAGATCGGGCGCGACTTGCACGCGTCCCCCGCGATCGAAAGTCGCTCCCTGCAAAGTCCGCACTACCGGGCTGCCTTCCACGCCTGCCGCCCACAAGATAACCGACGCTTCGATCCGCAGATCGCCCGCCTGCACAAAGCCCTCGCCCACCGCGGTGACCGGTGCGCTCACGTGCACCGTCACGCCCATGCGTTCGAGTTTGCGTTTCGTGTAGTCGGATTGCTCCGGCGAAAACATTGGCAACAAGCGCGGGCCCGCTTCGACCAGATGCACATTGGCCCGACTCGGATCGATGTGACGAAAATCGCCCGCGAGCGCACGTTGCGCCAACTCCGCTAACGCGCCCGCCGTTTCAACGCCCGTCGGCCCGCCACCGACCACCACAAAACTCAACAGCCGCGCTCGCTCCGCAGTGTCCTTGGCCGTTTCCGCGCGCTCAAACGCCAGCAGCATCCGCCGCCGCAGCGCCGTCGCTTCATCGAGCGTTTTCAGACCCGGCGCAAAGGCCTCCCATTCGCGATGCCCGAAATACCCCGTGCGCGCACCGAGCGCCACGACGAGGTAATCGTAACTCAAAAACTGCTCTCCCAACTGTACGCGTTTCGCCGCCGCGTCGATGCCGGTGACCTCCGCCATCAACGTCGTGACGTTGCGCTGATCTGACAAGATGTGCCGCAGCGGTTGCGCGATATCCGGCGCCGCCAGACCCGCCGTCGCCACCTGATAAAGCAACGGCTGGAAGAGATGGTGATTTTGCCGATCGACGAGCGTCACGCGCACACGCGGGTCGTGGAGTTTCGAACACACGGCCAATCCGGCAAATCCGCCGCCGAGCACCACCACATGTTTGGGAGCATCAGTCATAGTCATGAAATTGTCTCCATCGTAGCAGTCACCTCGGCGCGCGCGAGCGACCGGCGATGATTTTAGCTGAGCACCAACAGCATCCACACGGCTGCGCCGACAACGCTCGCGATCGACAAGCCGGGCAACCAACGCGGGCGATACGTGAGCAACAGCGTCACCGCCAGTCCACCCACCGACCACGAGGAAAACCACACCAGCGCGCCCATGGACCAACCGTATGCGCGCACCGCGAGCGCAAACGCGCCACTCAACAAAACGAGGCCGCCTATCGTCATCGAGAGTCGCGAGCATCGGCGTTGCACGTGCGGTTCCAACGCGGCTCGTCGATGCGGAGCCATTCTCAACGCGAGCGCGGCCATGCCCGCAAACGCCATCAACCCCGTCAGCGCGCTCATACGCTCGCGCCTCCTTCCGCAGAGACAGGCGTCATTCGCGGCTGAGCGTGTGTCGCGATCTGCATGCGTCGTCCGAGTTTTTTCGCTGCGACACCCAACGCCGCGCTCGTGAACAGCATGGTCGCGTGAAAACCCAAATAACTCGCGTCGCCTCGTCGCAACGCCTCGCCGAGAAACGGACCGCTCGCTGCATCCACGATCGGCAGCGCGCCATACAGCAGTGCGCCCGCCCAAAGTTGTTCACGCCACGCACGCGCCACCGAGCGCACCAGCGGATGCACCAGCATCACCGCCCACACGACCAAGAACACACGCACTTCGTCGTCGCTCCGCGTCTCCCCTTCGACCGGCAGCAGACGGTTCGCCCAAAACAGCGCCGCGATCGCCACCGGCAATCCCGCGATGGTCGCGATGTTCAAACGCTCCACCAATCCCTGACCAAAACCCCGCCGCCCAGCCTTCGCATATTTCGGACGTCGTTTGATCGTCCACATCACCAATCCCGTCGCAATCAATGCACACCCCATCAGGCCCATCGCAAACAACATCCAGCGCAGGACCGGTCCTGCGAAACGCGCGAGGTGCAAGCCATACAACGCGCCGTGCACCGCCGTCGCTGCTCCCGCGGTGGCATTTTCGTCGGATAACAAAGCGCCACTCACGCCGTCGAAACGCAGTTGTTCGCGCGCGGTGATCGAGATGTGCGACGACTCCGCACGCGTAAACGTCACGGTCATGTTCTCCGTCCCGCGTCCGGTGACTTCGATGCGTTTCAGCGTCGGATGCTCCAGCCCCCAGCGCCGCGCGACTTCGTCGAGCATGGGGCCCACGGGCGCGGGTGTGACCCAGTTTTTATCCGCGGCTTTCGCTGCGTTCGCCTTCGCTTCGTTGCGTGCAACGTTCGCCGGCGAATCGCTCAACACCTGGCGGGCCCATGGCATGTACATCGCCATAAAAATCACCAACGCCGAATAACTGATCAGAAAATAAAACGGCAGCGCCAGCACCCCGCTCACGTTGTGAAAATCGAGAAACGAGCGCAGCGGCGGACGCTCGGGACGGAACGTGAAGAACTCTTTGAAAAACGGGCGATGCGCGATTACGCCCGTGATCAACGCGACCAGCATGAACATCGCCGCGACGCCGGCGAGATAACGTCCCCACGGATGCGGCAACTGAAGTTGAAAATGGAACCGATAAAAAAACTCTCCGCCGCGCGTCTCGCGTGCCTTCACCTCATCGCCGGTGAGCGGATCGAGCGTCGCGTTCGAAAACCGTTTTCCGCCATCGCCCGGCTGCCAAAATGCTGTCGTCGCGGTCACCCGATCGTCGGGCAGCGTGATGAACCAACGTGTCGATTGCGGCGCACGCGCTTCCAGTCCTTTCCACGCGGACGCAGCTGCGTCGAGTGGAGTACCGCCGCGACGCAGCTCAGGCTGCATCCACCGCGTGATCTCCGCTTTGAAATACGTCGCCGTGCCCGTGACAAAAATCGCGAACAACACCCACCCGAGCAGAAGCCCGGTCCAGGTGTGCAGCCACGTCATCGATAAACGAAACGTTTTCTTCATCTCGCTCGTCTCAGCTCCGCAACCACGCGATCGCGAACGCCAGCAACAGCATCGGCGCCAGCAAACCCGCCCAGGCTCGCCACGCCGTCCGCGCCGCAAATGCCCACAGCACCGCGCCGGCCCACACGAGAAAACTCGGCATCGTAGCCAACAAGATCACGTCCTCCCGCGAGCCGCTGTTTTTTAACAACAACGCGAGCACCAGATTTGCGCCCGCTGAAAGCGCATAGCCACCGGCGATGGCCGCCACGATCCGCGACAACACCGCCAGCCGCTGACGCGCCGGCCGCGGTCGCGCGGAACTCTTCGTGGAAACAGCCACCGCTGATGTATTCATAGATTGGATACGGCTGTTCGTTTTAGTACCGCCAGCGCAGCGACACCGTGGCGTTCCGGGGTTCGCCATAATTGGGATAATCGAGCGTCGCCCAGTAGCGGTGATCCGTCGCATTGGTGACGCTCAGAGACGCCGAGAGACGATCCGAGAAGCGATACGTCGCATACAGATTCACGAGCGAAAACGCCGATTGCTCGACCGTCGTGGTGCCGAGAAGCGGATGCGAAATCCCGTAGCCGGTCGCGGCTCCCTGCCAGTTCAGACCTGCGCCCAGCGTGAGCCGATTCCACGCCCCGGACAGCTGGTAATGAGTGGAAAAACGCGCGAGATGTTCAGGCACGTTGGCATACGTGAGATCCAGCTCGTGACGGCGTGTATTCACATTCGAATACCCGAGATTCACCGTCCATCCCGCACGGATGTAACCATTGAGTTCCACTTCCACGCCGCGGCTCTTGGTGCCATCCACGCCGATGTACGCGTCTGCCGTGCCGTCGGGAATCTTCAGCAAGCCGTCGCGCACCGCGTAATTGTCCTGCTTGGTTTCGAACACGCTGATCGATACTTGGAAACGCTTCGCAAAAAACTCCGCCTTCACGCCCGCTTCGATGTTCGAGCCGAGCACCGGCGAGAGCAAATCGCCATGACGATCTTTGTAGTTCTGCGGACGAAACACATCCGTGTAGCTCGCGTACGCCGACCACACATCATTGAGATCGTACACGACGCCCACGTACGGCGTGACTTCGTCGTTCACTTCGTACGCGCCCTGACGCCGCACGAAAACGCCGCCCGGCCCATACACATCCGTGCTCGTTTCCCATGAGCTCAAACGCGCGCCAAGAATCACCGAAAGCGGATCGAGCACGCGATACCGCAACGTCGCGTAGAATCCGCTTTGATCGGTGGTCGCGATCTGGTTTCCGCCAGTCCTGATCACCGCCGGCTTCGGCGCATTGCCGTCAAAAGTGCGATAGTCCGGAATAACGTATTCCCAGTAATAAGTACCGCCCGTGATCGACTCGAACGTCGTCGAGTCCGCTTCGAGATTGTTCAAGTTCCAACCGACCACCACGTCGTGTTCGCGACCGAAGAGCTCCCATTTTCCCGTCAGGTATAGATCGAGATTGTCGCGGACATCGTCGGATTCGCCGAGTCCCGCCAACAACCGCAATCCACCGCCCGTCACCGGATCCGGAAACGCTCCGGCACCCGCGCTCGTTGCATACACACGAAGGCTGAAGGTCTCGCCCTCCGTGCGCGAATACGCGGCACGGAATCGCCAGTTGTCGCCGAACGTCTGGTCGAGCGTCACGAACACCGTGCCCGATTCGCGATCCCACTGCGTCCAGTTGGTGGAAAAACTTTTTCCCACCGGCAGATTGAGCAACGAACCATCCGCAGCAAAACGGGGAAGCGTGCCCCACATCGGCGAGGTCGGGTCGTTTTTCTGATATTGATAACCCGCGCCCAGCGTCGTGCTCGCCGTAAGATCGCCTTCAACGTTGGCGAGCCAGGCGAGTTTTTTTTCCTCGTAACGATCGCGAAAACTTTCGCGATCCTGCGCCGCGACGACAAAGCGACTGCGCACGCGTCCATCGCGCACGATCGGCGCCGTGACATCGATTTCCCCGCGATAAAAATCCCACGAGCCCGCGGTCGCGCGCACAGACGACGCGAGCTTTTTTCCCGGACGTTTGCGTTCGAGATTCACCGTGGCCGACGGCACACCCGCGCCGCTGAGCAGCCCGTTCGCACCACGGACAACATCGACGCGTTCGTACAACGCGGTGTCGTATTCTTGATTCGTCGAACCGCTGTACGTCGGCATTCCGTCCACCTGGAAGTCCGTGATCTGAAAACCGCGCGCAAAGTACAGTGGACGTTGCGTGTCGTAGAAAGAAACGTGCACGCCCGTGACGTTCTTGAGCACGTCGTCGACGCTGAAAAGCGACTCTTGATCCATGCGCAGACGATTGATCGTGCTGATTGATTGCGGCGTTTCGCGCACGGAAAGATCGAGCCGCGTCGTCGCCAGCACCGGCAGCGCCGCTCCCATCTGCGCGTCGCTCACTTCGAGTTTATCGAGCGAGATCACATCCTCCGACAGCAATGGAGGATACTCGCGCGTTTCCTGTCCGTACACCGCTGCGGCGTCCAGAATCATGATCGCCGCCCCGACACAAACAGGAAGCGGCCGAAAAACTTTTTGAAGTGTGAACATCATGGGAGGGCGAGTATCCCAGTTCACCTTCGAAAAATTCCACCTGCTCACGGCCAATTCTTACCTGCGCGCGATCAACTGATACTCTTTCGGATTTAATCCAAATTGCCGCCGAAACGCCGCGGCGAAATTACTCGGATTGCTGTAGCCCACGAGCGACGCCGCTTCGATCACCGTGGCTTCACCCGACTGCAAAAGCGTACGCGCCTTCTCCATGCGCGCGATGCGCAGATACTCGTACACCGTGCTTCCGAAAACCTGACGAAATCCTCGCTTCAGCGTCGTCTCGCTCAACCCCACTTGCTTGGCGAGTGCCTCGAGCGACGGCGCCTCATCGAGCCGCGCCACCAACAACGCGGACGCTTCGCGCAGCCGCTCTTCGGTGTCCATCATCACACGCGTGTGCCTCGTCGCCCTCAATTGCGCAGCCGTCACATAGCCCGCGAGCAGGTCGTGACACCGCGCCGCAATCACCAAAGCGCGACAGGTCCCCGCGAGCGGACAACGACGAATCGCTTCGATGGCCAACCGACCGTCCGGCGGCAACGCCAACCAATGCGACGGCGCGGCAACAGCATCGTCTTGAGACAATGGAAACTCCTCACGAAATAGCTCTCGGGCGACCGCCGCATTCACCGTGATCGCCACGAGAAAAGCGCGCTCGCCGATCTCCTCGCAGACGCGGATGATTTCGCGTCCGCAAACACGAATCATTCGCCCGGCGCCGTCCCCGTCATCGCTCGAAAGGACAAAGAGGAAACAGGTCGTTTCCGGATCCACGTTTCCAGCGGCAACCGCGCCGATTCCCCAGCGCACATCCATGCCCGGTCGCAGCACATGGTGTTCGATCGCGATCTCGACCGCGAGACCAGCGGTCGATCCGGCGAAACACGATGTATTCATCGGTTAAATACAGGCCATCCGTGCGGTACCCGATCCTCGGGCTGAGACGGCGGCGAGCATCCCCGCGCGCATCTCATGGCGTGTGAACCGGCTCCGCGGCCGACACGGGGGCGACTTGAGGTTTCCGATTCGTCGCGCGGCGGCGCAGCCGCCAAAGGCAGAAGCCCGAAACGCCCAACACGCCGGGAGAGAGTCCGAGAACAGACCAGAGAACTTTCACGAACAAGCCGCCGAAATCGCCGAAATGCAACGACTCGAAGGTATCCGTCGTGCGACGCCAAAGTCCGGCTTCGCGAATGTCGTCCGTGCCTTGATGCGCGCCGGTTTTCGGATCGTAGCTCAACGTGGTGCCATACGCATTGCGCAGGGTCGGACGCGGCTCGACCGCCCCCCACAAGATCACGGCCGGCGCCTCCGGCATGGTCGGCAGCGAGATGAAATGCGGACGAAATCCCGGCAGGCGTCCGCTGGCATCGGCGACGATCGCATCGAGCGAAAGTGTGTCGGGATAAAGTCGCTTATCGATGACCGCCTGCTCCTGCTCGGCTCCGGTGACATGCGCCATCGTGTGTGTGATGTTCCAATACGCGCCCGTGAAGCCGAGCAACAGGTTGAAGGCCGTGGACACGATGCCGACAAACTTGTGCGTATCCGAAAACAGAATACGCGCGCCCCGTCCCCAGCGTAGCGTGAAAAGATTCCGCCAAAAATTGCGATACAGGATCACGCCGGAGACGCCCAACACACACAACGCCACCGCCAGTAATCCCGCCACCGCGAGACCGATGTCTCCCGCGAGCAAAGTATAGTGCAGCTCGATCAACCAGCCGTAGAGCGTCTCGTCGAAGTCCTGCGGCGGGCCGAGCAAGCGGCCCGTGTATTGATCGACCGTGGTTGTTTGCCAGACATTCGTTCCGCGGCGGATAACGTACACGCTGTCCGCCAGCGTTTCGCCGTCGTCGCGCAAGAGCCAGCCAGCGATCTCGTACTCGGGCATCGCCTGCTCCGCGCGCGCCAGCAATTGATCCATCGGCAGGCGGCCTGCCGCGCCCGGTTCGACGACGGTCTTTTCGCGAACGAACACGCGCGCGAGTTCTTTGTGAAAGACCAGCACGCTTCCCGACAGCGCGATGACGATCAGTCCGAGTCCCGCGAAAAGACCCAGCCACGAATGCAATTGCCAGAGACGTTTGCGCATAACGATCCGTTCGTCGTCACCAGCGATACGCGACCGTCGCGACGACTTTTCGGCGATTGCCGAACCACACGTCGCCACGCGTCAGCGCGGTGGCAAAATAGCGTTTGTCGAAAACATTGGTTCCGTTGACCGCGAAGTGCCACGGGCCGCGATCGTAGGAGATCATCGCATCATAGAGCGTGTTCGACGCCGTGTGGATCGTGTCGGTGCCGTCCCAACTTTCGCCCGTATAACGCACGCCGAAGCCTGCGCGCAGTCCTTTGAGCCATGCGCGCTCGAAGGTGTAAACCGCCCACGCCGACGCGGTGTGCGCGGGGATGCTCGCCAGCTTGCGATGCAACGACGGATCCGCCGGGTCGCTGCTCGCGCTCGTCTCGGCATCCGCGTACGTGTAGCTCGCAACAAAGTTCACCGGACCTAGGCGCGCCGTGCTTTCAAACTCGAAGCCCTGCACCGTCACTTCGCCTTTTTGCACGGAGTTGCCGAAGGGATCGTTCGGATCCGTCGTCAGGCGATTTTTCTCCACGAGATGATACGCCGCGGCGGAAGCGGCGACGACGCCATTCTTCGGAGCCCACTTCAGACCGAGCTCCACTTGTTCACCGCGCTTCGGTTTGAACGCCTTGCCGTAGTTATCCACGCCGCTCACCGCCTCGAACGATTCCGAATAACTCACATACGGCGACCAGCCGCCATCGCCGAGATACACGGCACCGACGCGCGTCGTCACCGCATCGTCATCGCTGCCGGCATCGGGCGCGCCTTCGACATCGTTCTCCGCGCGATCGTAACGCAACGAACCGACGACCACCCAGCGATCCTGAAACTTCACCTGGTCCTGCACCATCGCACCGAGCTGACGCGCGCGTGTGCGCGAACGCGGTCCATACTCGAGCGCGGGCATAGGAAACGTTCCATACACCGGCGCATAAACATCGAGCGGCGTCGCCGCGCCTTCGATGCTGAGCTCGTCGTGACGCGACCAATAGCCATCCACGCCGATCAGCACCGTGTGATCCGTTTTGCCCCAGCTAAATTTTCCTTCCGCGAGCACATCGGTGTTGATGATGCGGTGCGCGTATTCCGACGCATACCACGTGCGGTTGATGGAACGATTATCGGGCAAAAGCCCTTCCCAAAAATTCGCGTACATCGTGGCGAGATGTCCGTCGACGTCGTCGTAACGAAGCTGATGACGAAGCGACCACCGCTCGCTCAAACGTTGCTCGACAAGATAACCAAAACGATAGCGCTCGCCGCCGTAAGTGTCCCACGCCGGCTCACCGATGAAGAGCGCATCCGAGATCGGACCGAGCGGCGCAGGTTCGGTCGTGCCGGCGAACGGAAGAAACGCGTTGGTGTTGTCGCTCTCGTCCTCCTGATACTGCGCAAAAACCGTGAGGCGCGTGTGCTCGAGCGGTTTCCACGTGAGCGAGGGCGCGAAATAACGACGCTCCTCGAAGGCGTGATCCACCTGCGTGCCAGCGTCTTTGATCAAACCGACGAAACGATAAAGCACCGTCTCGCCCGCGTTCACCGCGCCGGTCACATCGACCGCGGCGAGTTTATGTTCGTTTGATCCGTATTGAAACTGCACCTCGCGGGCCGCGGTCGCCTGCGGGAGTTTCGATACCAGATTCACCACGCCGCCCGGACCATTCTGGCCGTACATCACCGACGACGGGCCGCGCAAAACTTCGACGCGCTCAAACGCGTATGGCTCGTTTCGCACCGAGCCCCACCACCCCGTCAGCGGCAGTCGCAGACCATCGAGCACGGTCGAGCTTTCGCTGCCGCCGCGCAGCGCAAAATAATCGCCGCGATTATCCACGCCGTACATTTCGGTGCGCACGCCCGGAGCGTAGCGCAGCACTTCCTCCATCGTTTGCGCCGCTTGATCGGCGATTTGAAAACGCGTGATCACCGAGATCGCTTGCGGCGTCTCCGCGAGCGGCGTGCTCGTCTTGGTCGCGCCAAGACTCGCCTCCACCACGTAAGTGCTCTCGCGCACATCGGAGACCTCGAGTTTGTCGAGCATCACCGCGTCATCGGGCCCGGCGCCGAAGGACGAGAGCGTAGCCGCAAACGCGGCTCCCGCAGATACAACTGGGCGAATAAAGTTTCGAAGGACGGCCATAGAAAAGATGCCGCTGCCGCCGGCCTGGGATCTACCTCGAAGAACTGACAAAGACTTTAACTGACCTGAAAAGAGGGATTCCAGGGAACGGACGGCGGCAGACGGAAAAAAGCTGAGAAACCTCGCGGGCTTCAGTGTAGTGAAAGAATGAATACGCAGAGGAGCGTGAGGGCGGCGAAAACACACAGCCCGAAACGAAGGGAGCCGGCCGCGGGTGTTTTCATGGGACGATTCATAGGATTGGAAATCAGGCGGCGGCGCTCCGCGCGGCTTCCGCGAGCCGAGGAAACACGGTGTTTTCCCACGCGGAGTACGTGTCATCGAAATCGAGATCGGCTTCGACGCGTGCCTGCAGCGACACCGCGCCAAGCGCCGCGAGGCGTTCATCGAGCCGGCGCGCGAACGCGTTGAAATCCGCGTAGTCCTTGTCGCCGAGTCCAAACACCGCGTAGCGCAAGCCGCCCAACGCGAGCGAATCGGCACGCTCGAGTTCATAGTGAAAATCGCTCGCGTCCGCCGGCGGTTCTCCATCGCCCCACGTGCTGACAATGAACAGCGCCAGGTTCACTTGACCGAGCGCAGCGGCTTTCACATTGGCGAGATTTTCCGTGCGCGCGTCCCAACCTTCGGCGACAGCGCGATCGCACGCGCGTTGGGCAAGCGACTCGGCATTGCCGGTCATGGTGGCGAAATAAATCGTGAGCGATGGTTTCATCGGGATTCGGTTTTGAATTCAAGCGGAGCGACGCCGACGCGCGCTCGTTTCGAGAAAGGCGGACTCGCCACTGACCAACACGCTCACGCGCGCCGTCGGGCAGAAACACGCGAGCCGGCACGCAAGGCACCACACGCGGTGCTGCTCCACCGCGAGTTCCACCGGCAGATGCAGCGTCAACACGGGCTCTGCCGATGCCTTGCCGATCGTGAGCGCGCGCACGGTCAACGGCTGGCCCACATCCCGCGCGCAAACAGTCGCGATCTCCGCCAACGCCGCCGCTTGCGCGCTGCGCGGCGCATGGATCTCGCACAAAATCGACAACGCACGCGTGGAATCGCTCGTCGCACTTCCTATTCCAACGCCCGCCTGCCCCACCCCGACAGCGCCCGCAGCACACGAGTCATCGGCGTGCTGAATCGAAATACTGCTATTGGGATCGAGTCTCATTTTCAACCCGACGAAAAACCTCCTGCTTGATTCGTCAAGCAATCAAATGAGATTAAGCCTCAATCTCATTATAGATATTTGGACATCAGTTAGATAAGCTCGTCAGTTATCGCTGGTGTCTAGGCAGGCATCAAGCTGCGCATGAAGCGCTTTCCCTTTTAAGTCTTTGCCTATAAATACCATCTCCTGCCGTCGATCACCGGCCGGGTCTTGCCATAACCCGATGATCGCTGTCGGTCGGGCGGCCAATGTCGCCTTGCCGTTCTCAATCAGCGCAGCCCACCAATAGCTCAGATAATCAAGGCGCACGACTCCGCCGGCGATGGAGAGAAAGCCCATCTCGTCGGGACGTTCCCGGGTCCAAAAGAAACCTTTCGCGCGCAGGATGCCCTGCCCTTCCGTCAGCAAAAACGCGCGTAATTTCTCCTCCGAAAACGGACGCCGGCGCTGATACACGATGCTCTTCAGGCCGAAGCGCCGTTCGTGCTCGGGCAAAGCCGCATCGGCCGCCGGGGCTGTATTCACAATCCAACTACGCGGCGCCTTCGCTTCCCGTCCGGCCGGCGACAATCGTTCGAGCGCGCCCAGCCACGACGCCGCTTTAAGCGTTTCTTGCGGATGGAAGCGTGCTCGTGTGAGCAACCATTCCGCCTCCACACGGCCGTGCTCCACGGCGATCATTTCCGCGCGCGGATTCAGCCCGCGCACGATGCCTTCCAACTCCTCAAACGCGTCGGCGCTCACCAGATCGCGTTTTCCGAGCACGATCACATCCGCGCACTCCACTTGTTCGAGCATGAGCTCAAACACCGGACGTTGTCCCGTTCCCGGAAATGCGCGTCGTCCACTCACCTCATACTCGCGCCATTCGCGAAGAAAATGCGCCGCGTCGACCACGCTCACCAGCGAAGAGAGCCGCGCAAAATCCGACAGGCTCCGCCCGAAGGGATTTTTCTGCGTAAACAATGCCGCGACTCCGCGCGGTTCCGCCACGCCCGTCGTTTCGACGAGGATGTGATCGTAATCGCCCGTCGCCGAGAGCTCCGCGAGCGTTTCACCGAGCTCGTCGCGATTGGAGCAACACACACAACCATTGCCGAGATCGACCACTTTCCTGCCGGTCTCCGCGGCATCGCGCACGAGCGCCGCATCGATGTTCAGCGTCGCGAGATCGTTCACGACCACCGCCCAGCGGCGATCGCCCGCTTGCGATAGCAGGTGTTTCAACAAGGTGGTTTTTCCGGCGCCGAGAAATCCGCAAAGGACCGTCACCGGCGGACGCGCGATCGAACAAGTCATGCTGCAATCAACGTGTCTCCGGCGGCGTGGCGAGCGTTTGCATCACCATCGCTTTGGTCACCGCTGCGCGCGGTCGGGTAAAGCGCCATGCGCGCGTCGGCATTCCTTCGTCAAACACGGCGATGATCGTCTCCACCAACGGACATCCCGGATCCACGCACGCCGTTTCCGTCACCGTGATGACGGCTTCGTCGCGCAAACGCAGCGTCTCGCGCGTCCATCGTTTGATCGCCTCGAGCTGCGTCGGATCGAGCAACGCATCCGCGTCTCCGTCGGTCCTGGGGATAAAACGATGCACGTGCGAAGCGTTTTTCAGTGGGTGTGCGCGGCCTGTGGAAACGTGAACACGACGTCCGTGAACTTCACGCCGCGGATGTCCACCGCGGGCACTCGCACGCGAAAGGTTTCCACCGTTTTCAGCCACTCCGCTTGCGCCGTGAATTGCGAAGTCGCTCCCACGGTTTCACCGGTCGCGGGATTCGACACGGCGGTGAGCACGAGCGGATGCGTGTTGCCGTCGTACGTCGCTTCGATGGCGAGCGTTGGCCACGGCACGCGAATGAAATTTTCCGCATGCGCATCGAGCACGTAAGCGGTGAGCGTTCCCGCCGCTCCATCGCGCACCCACTCGAGATTAAACTGATGATCGCCCAGCTCCACCAACGTGCCGCCATGCGGCGCGACGTGATGATGATGCCCGTGACCATGTGAATGCTCGGACGACTTTTTTGAACAAGCCGCGCCGATGCTCACACCGAGCGCGAGTGCCGCGGAAAGAAGGATGCGTGCGAATGTCATGCGGTGGAACAAAGCACGTGGCCCGCGCGAAACAAGGACGCTTCTCACAACATGCGCGGCATTTATTTGGTACCGCTTGCACTTCGCAAAAATTGTTCTTTGTTCCCCGGCCTCCTTTCCCGCTTCGCCTCTTGCGCATGTCCGCATCGTCCGCGTCACCATCTTCAACATCCGCCGCGCCCGTGAGCACTCGTCGTCTCACGCTCCGCATCGCGGGCATTGTCATCATCCTGGCCGTTGTCGCTTACTGGTTCGCAGCCGGCGCCAACCGCGGCTGGACCAAAAATCGCGTGGCCGTGATGAAGACCGACGAGATCACCGGCATCGAATACCCCGAATACGAAGATCGTTTTGTCCCCGGCATCGAGTTTCTCGCCGCAGGCTGCGTCTTTGGCGCGCTGCTCACCGGCGCCACTTTCTTTTTCCGTAAGAAATCAAAACATACATGAAAAAACTGATCACCTCCGGACTCCTCGCTCTCGGCCTCACCAGCTCGGTCATCGCCGCGCCCATCAGCTTCGATTTCAAAGATCCCAAGGGCGTGAACACCGCGAGCTTCAAGCTCGACGCACTCCTTGAGCCCATCTCCGGCACCGCCAACGGCGTGACGGGCACCGTGACTTTCGACCCGGAAAATCCCGCCGCCACTGAGGGCCGCATCGTCATCGCCAGCAAGAGCCTCACCGTCACCAACAGCACGATGACGCAACACCTCCACAGCGAACAATGGATCAACGTCGCTGCCCACCCGGAGATTTCCTTCGAACTCGAAAAGCTCACCAACATCCAGACCTCCGGCAATACCACCACCGCCGATGCCACCGGCAAGTTCACGCTCAAAGGCGTCACGCGTCAGATCACCGTTCCCGTGAAGCTCACCTATCTCCCCGACGCTCTCGAAAAACGCACGCGTCCGGGCAACAAGGGCGACCTCCTCGTGATCCGCTCGAATTTCAAAATCCTCCGCGCCGACTACAACATCCAGCCCGGTCAGAACGAAGACAAAGTCGCGCCCGAGATCGACATCACGCTCGCGATCGCCGGCAGCGCGCCGAAGCAATCCTGATCTTTTCGCGCGGACGACGTTTTACGTCCGACACCAATCGCCAGGACGACCTTCACCCCAAGGTCGTCCTTTCTTTTTATCCCAATTCCAATACCTTGGCGCCAACATGGCTCCCGACGAACTTCAGAACCTGATCGAAGACGCCACCTTCGACTACACGATGGGCGATCACGACGCCGCGCTCGCCAAGCTCGATCGCGCCACCCGCGAAGCGCCCGAATCCTTTGAAGCCTGGCACGCGCTCGCGGAGATCCATTTCAGTCTGCGCCGTTTCGACGACGCGCTCAAAGCCGCCGAGAAAGCACACGCCATTCGCCCCGACGATCTCTTCATCAACACCACGCTTTCACGCGTCTGGATGGAAAAAGGCGACAAAGCCGCCGCGGAAAAATTCGGCGCCCAGGCGAAAATGCTCAGTTGGAAAGACCAGCTGAAAAACCCCGCCGACTACCAGGGCGGATTGTAGTTAAAATGTGAATACCGTACGCTCCGGGAAACTCAACGCGCGCCATCACGAGACATTGCTCGAACGCAGCGCGCGGATCGCGACCAAGATACTCGACACCACCATCAACAACGCCGCGGCCACCGGATGCAGTTTCCCCGAAGCCGCCAGCGCCATGCCGGTGATGTTGTAGATCGACGCAAATAGCAGGTTCCCGCGAATGCCCTTCCGCGTCGCCCGCGCCACGCGGATCGCCTGCGGCAGAAAACGCCAGTCCTCGCCTGCAAACACCGCCATCGACGACGCGCGCGCCAACTCCGCGCCGCTGCGCATCGCGACCGAAACCTGCGCCGTGCTCATCGCCGACGCGTCGTTTACGCCATCGCCGAAGAACGCGACAAAACGTCCTTCCTCCACCAACGACTGCACACGCGCCTGTTTCATGTCGGGCGTCATCCCGCCGCGCACGAGCACCGTGTCGCGCTTCCCCTCGCCCACGATTTTGCCGAGCGCTTTCTCCGCTTCCGGATCGCCGCTCAAAACTTCCGTCGTCACGCCGAGCGTCCGCAGCTCCGCCAACGCCTCCGCGAGTCCATCGCGCCAACGCTCCGCGAGCTCGATGCGCGCCGCCAACTCGCCCGCGACAAACACCCAGATGATTTTCCCCTGAAGCGTGTCGCGCGGTGCAGGCGATTTTTCTGCGTCATCAACGCTCGCATTCATGCGCGCAGCCAATCCCGGCTCCCCCGCAGCGACTTTCAGAAGCGAACTACCCGCACCGCTTACGTGAGCGATCACGCCCAGCCCGGGCACGATCTCGCGATCCCGCACATCAATCTCCTGCGGAAAACTCTCCTGAATGGCGCGCCGTTCCGCGCGCAGCGCTTCGGCGACCGGATGCGTGAGCCCTTCTTCGATCGCGACCACCGCCGCGCGGAGCCACGCGGATTTTTCCGCAAAAGCCGGTTCGATATGCCAGGCTTTCACCGCCAACGCGTCCGCGGAAAGCGTGCCGGTTTTATCGAGGCAAAAATGATCCGCGCGCCCGAGTCCATCGAGGAAATCGCCTGTTCTGGCTACTAACCCGAAACGCGACATCCGCGCGAGTCCGCCCCACACGGCCAGCGGTGTCGCCAGCCCCATCGCGCAAGGACACGCAACGAGAAGCACCGCCATCGAGTTGAATAACGCGCGTTCCCACGGCGCGTGAAACCACCAATAAACAAACGCCAGCACGCTCACGCTGACCACAAGCGGCAGAAACCACGCCATCAACCGATCCGCTTGCGCTTGCAGCCGCGACGGCGCGAATCGCGCTTGCTCGACCGCGGTGAGAATCGCGTCGAGTCGCCGCGGCCCGCCCTCCGCGCGAATCACAAAACTGCCGTCCACGGAATACGTGCCCGCGAGCACACGCCCGCCCGGACCTTTCGAGACCGGCTGCCACTCGCCGGTCATCGACGTCTCCTGCACGTATCCGCGCCCCTCCACGATCCCGCCATCGACCGCGATGGCCGCACCGGGTGCCACGCGTATCCGGTCTCCGGATACAATTTGATCCACGCGAGTCGTCTCGACGCGGCCGTCGGTTCCGATGCGTTCGCAGAAATCGAAACGCGCGCGCGTTTTTTCCGCCGCCTGCAAAGCCGTGAGACGGCTGCGCGCTCCCAGCATTTTCCCCGTCGTGTGCACCACGATGAGCACCGCGACGACTTCGTAATAAACCGATCCCGTTTGCGTGAACGTGCTGACGAGCGATCCGCCGAGCGCACCGCACAAGGTCACCAGAAACAGCAGGTCGATGCTGATCTTGCGTGCGCGCAACGCCTCCCACGCCGAACGCACGAGTTCGTCGCCGAGAAAGTACAAGGTGGCAAATGCGGCGAACACCAGGATGCCGTGCACGATCCAGTACGCCCACGCGCTTTCGATCTCCGACAAATTGACCGCAAGGCTGAACACCATCGCTTGCGCGGCGACAGCGAGCCCGGCGCCGATTTTCAGCCAGCCACGATCCAGCAGGCGCTGATCCGCCTGCAAACCAGGCTCGACGTCGGCGTTTTCAGGAACGTTGCTCATGACTTTCACGGAACCGGCCACCGTGGCCACCGTCCCATGAACGTCAACGTCCACACACACCCGTCTTCCTTTGTCATGAGATTAGCGGTCTTGTTTGCCTCCTTGCTTCTTCCCGCCGCCGCCTTCGCCGGTGGCGCCGTCACCAGCGTCATCGCCGTTCCTAGTCCGAGCGAGCACGGCTCGGCCATCGCGCTCGTCCAAACCGCCGACTACGTGTGCATCACGCTCGCGGTTTCCAACCGCGACAAAGATCCCGATCGCCAGGCCGAGCAGGTCCGCTCCGCCATCCGCACGGTCCAAAGCGCCGTGGCAAAATCGCCGTCCTTGCAGTTGCACGAAGGTCCGGTGCGTTTTCACACCGCGCCGCGCTTTTCCGTCAGCTTCGGCGCCAGCCGAAAAGGCAGCTACAGTTTCTCCGACTTCGGCCCGGGCGCCCTCCGCTCGCAGATCCGTCTGCTCTATAAACTCAATGGCTCCGGCAACGACCCGCTCGCCGCGGCGGTCACCGTTCGCAAGTTCATCGAGGGGCTCAAACTCGATCCCAACACCGATCTCCAAGTCGTCGATTTCACCCTCGCGGTCGAATCGCCCGAACGCCAGCGCGAGCGCCTGCTCCAGCTCATTCGCGAAAGCGCCGGAGCGATGAAGCGTACTTTCGGCGCCGAAAAAATCACCATCGGTGGGCTCAATGGTCCGGTGCTTGTGCGTCAGGTCGACGAATCGTCGGTCGAACTCTACATCGACTATCAGCTCAGCGTCACGACCGACGACTGAACGCCGTCCGATCGCGATCAATCACAGCACCTCGACGGGAAACGGCACGAAACTCTCTTCGTCGCCGAGCTTCACCTGCGCCCACACCACGTACCGGCCGGGCTTGGGAATCGTGATCTTAAAGGTCAGTCTCGGCTCGCGCGAGTCGAGCGGTTGCGAGAGATCGATTTCGTTGGGATGCAGATGCGCAAAACCGCTGCGCGCTTCGTCGAACGCGACGAGATGCGCGTAAGCGTCCATCACCGGCCGCAACGCCACCGCGCCGCCATCCGCACGCGCAATGCTGAATGCCAGATCGCCCGTGCGGCCGGCGCGTAGTGGTGCGTCGGATACGGTCAGCGTGAAGTCATAGCCGTCTTGTTGCGTGCGGATTCTCTCCGCGGAAATCGCCTCCGACGCCAAGCTACCACTCGTGTTGGCGACCGAATCGGCCGGCGCGACTTCCAGATCCGCGCCCGAATATAATCCGCGTCCTGTCGCCACCGGCGTGAAGTCTCCAAAAACTCGATACAGTCCCGCGTAGCGCGGCGTGAAATGGAAAACCCATTCGCCGGGTTTCTCGCCGGGTTCGGGATGCAGATGCTGATAATCGCGCAGACTCGGATCCGTGACCAGCAGGTGAAGTTTGCGCGTATGCATCACCAGCAAATCCACGGGACCGATCGGTTTGCCGCTGGCGGTCGCGAGACGCACGACACCTTTCACTTCGCGGCCCGCGGTCGCGGGACCATTCTCGGAAATCAGCGTCATGCTCACCGGCGAACGCACCGCGATCACCGGGATAAATTGCGGATTCGCCGGGTCACACATTTCCAAACTTCCCGGCGATCCACCGGTGCGGAAATCGATGTGATTAAGATTCGATCCCGTGGGCAGGTTGCGAAACCCCACGTACAACGCGACCGCGGCGAGCGTGATCCACAACGCCTGCCGCCACTGTCGCGCGCCCACGCGCTGCGTCATCGTCGCCGCTTCAGAACGCGCGCTCATTCTTTTTTCATCCGCGCCACAAAATCACGCGCGTCCCATTCGCTGCCGTCCACGCGATGGACGATCCGGCCGGTGCCATCGAGCAGCAAGGTCGCCGCGGTGTGATTGAGTTCGCCGCCCTGCATTTCCGTGAGCACGCCGAATTGCTGCAAAAGGCTGTTCACCGCCATCTGCGGACCGGTGAGAAACGAGTAGTTGCTGGTGTCGATGCCGCGCTGGATGGCGTACTCTTTCAAGATGCCGGGCGTGTCGTATTCGGGATCGAGCGTGAACGAAATGAGCTCGAGATCGGTGACGCCCGCTTCGCGCGCGAGGCCTTGCGTTTGCTGAAAACGCGCGACGGCGGCGGGACACATGCGGGCGACTTTACAGCGGGTGAAGATAAAGTTGATCATGACCTGCTTGCCGCGGAAACGCTGCGCATCGACCACACGGCCGTCCTGATCGTAGAGCGTGAAGTTTGGCGCGCGTTCCCCGATTTCACGATAGGCGCCCCGACCGAGCGCGACGGTTTCCTGTGTGAGCGTTTTGGCGGCGGCGTCCACGCGGCCTTGTTCGGACGGATCGGCGGACCAGATTTTTTCGAGGCGAAAATCGCCATCGGCGGCTTCGACCAATTCGCCGCGGATGCGCTGGCCCACCCGGGCAACACGCGCATCGCCGACCGAGACCGAGAAATCCATCGTCATCGCCGGCATGTAGCCCTCGATCGCCTCGTGTTTCACGCGCAGGATGTTTTTTTCCGTATCCACCGCCACGATCTCGCCGGTCAGCGGGAAACGTTTGTCCACGGGACCGGTTTCCCGCTTCGAACACGAAGCCAGAACCACCAACGCGGAAATCAGCAGGAGTCGGACGAATTGCATCCGCCTACCGATTTGTCCGGAGAAAGATTTGTCAAAGGGTTTGCGACCGGTAGCGTCCGCCTTCTTTTCTCCTGAAGTTTTGCTTATGCCGATCCCCTCACTCGCACATCGCAACACTCCCTACCGTCCAGCACTCGCGTGGTTCGCCGCGCTGGGCAGCGCTTGGGTTTTTGTGCTGGTGACGCTCGGCGCGCTCACGACGACGATCGGCGCGGGCATGGCGTTCGACACGTGGCCGCTCTCCAACGGCTCGATCAATCCCGACGGCTGGCTTTCGCAACTGGATATGTTTGCGGAGCACTCGCACCGACTCAGCGGCATGATCATGGGCATCATCACGCTCGGCCTCGCGATCTGGGTGACGCGCGTCGATGAGCGCCGCTGGATGCGCAAACTCGTCTGGTGGGCGGTCGCGATCGTGGTGATCCAAGGGCTGATCGGCGGCAAACGCGTGCTGCTCGATTCGCTCGAAGTGCCCGGTTTTGAAATGACGCTCGGGCAAATGCTGCGCATCCCGCACGGCATCCTCGCACAACTTTATGTGTGTATGTTGTTCGCGATCGCGGCTTCGCTTTCGCTGCGTTGGATCGACGCAAAAACGCCCGTCGAACCCACCGGACGCCGTTTGCGCATGCTCGCGCGCACCGCGACGATTCTTGTCATCGTGCAGCTGACGATCGCCGCCGCCATGCGCCACAACAACGCCGGACTCGCGATCCCGACCTTCCCGCTTTCGACGCCGGACGGCGATCTGCTCCCGGCAAATTGGGACTACCGTATCACGCTTCACTTCGCGCATCGTGTGATGGCCGTCGTGCTCGCCGTCGTGTTGGGCTGGCTCGCATGGGCGGTTTGGAAAGACCGCGCCTCGTCGAACGGTATTAAGAATCTCGCGACCACGATGCTCTGTCTGGTCATTGTCCAGATCGCGCTCGGCGCATCGGTCATCTGGACGCAGCGCAGCGCTCACTACACCACCGCGCACGTGACCGTCGGAGCCTGTGTCCTCGCCACGACATTCCTGCTGACGTGGTGGCTTCACCGCGACGTGATCGAAGGCCGCACAAAACCCAAACTCGGCCGTCCCAATCACGCCGTCATGCCTGCCGTCCAATCATGAGCTTGGAAGTGTCCGCTGCTCCCGAAAAACCCATGACCGCAAGCAAGGCGGGTTTTCACGACTATCTCGAACTGACGAAGCCGCGGCTGAGCCTGCTCTCCGTGATGACGACGCTGGTCGGTTATTTCGCCGCCGTGCCGCCGTGGGAACCGGCCGTTTTCTGGTATCTGTTTCTCGGCACTGCATTGTGCGCGGGCGGCGTCGCCGCGCTTAACCAATGGATGGAGAGCGACACCGATGCGTTGATGAAACGCACCGCCGAGCGTCCGATCCCCTCGGGCAAAGTCGCCACCGGATCCGCATTCATCATCGGCTGGGGCATGTGCGCCGCGGGCCTCGCGATCTTGTTCATCAAAGTCGAAGGCTACTCCGCCCTCTTCGCGCTCGCGACGATCATCAGTTATCTCGCGCTCTACACGCCATCGAAACGCTGGTCGCGTTGGTCGACCGAGATCGGCGCCGTGGCCGGGGCATTTCCGCCATTGATCGGTTGGACGGCGGCGGGCGCACGCGAAGGTGCGCTCGGCTGGATCTTGTTTGGCATTCTTCTTTTCTGGCAGATCCCGCACTTCATGGCGATCGCGTGGATTTATCGCCGCGAGTACGCGGCGGTGCGTTTTCCGATGTTGCCGGTGCGCGATGAAAGCGGTGGCAAGGTCGCCGTGTGGTCGTTGGTCAACACGCTCGCGCTCGTCGCCGTGAGCGCGGCCCCGAGTTTCACCGGACTCACCAGTCATTATTACCTCGCGGTCACGCTCGTGCTCGGCGTGTGGTTCACCTGGCGGGCAATCGTTTTCGTGCGTCCCGCCGATCGCGAACGCAACGCCCGCCGGCTCTTCTTCGCCTCGATCGCGTGGCTGCCGCTGCAGCTCGCCGCCCTGGTCGCTGATCGCTGGATCTTCTAAGCGAGGCGTTCGCGCGGCGCGCGGTATACGTTTTTCGACTACGCATGACCGTCCAAGATATCCCCGCGCTCAATGCAGCGCTCAACGCCCTCGCCACGGTGTTTCTCACGGCAGGGTTTTTCTTCATTCTTAGAAAGAACATCCCTGCGCATCGCGCCTGCATGCTGACGGCCGGGGTGATCTCGGCGATTTTTCTCGTGGGCTACGTGGGCCACAAAATCCTGGTGAAGGGCGTGCACACGAAGTTCGGCGGCGAAGGCGCGATCCGGACGGTCTACTATGTGATGCTCGCCACGCATATCTTGCTCGCGATGGCTATCGCGTGGCTCGTCCCGCGCACGTTTTATCTCGCGCTCAAAGGCGATCTTGCCCGCCACCGTGCGTGGGCTCGCTGGACATTTCCCATCTGGTACTACGTCTCCATCACGGGCGTGTTGGTGTACTTTTTCCTCTATCGCTGGTGGCCGGCGGCAAGTTCTTGAGCGAAGATGACGCAATAAATGCGGAGCATTTACGCCGCAGATATTAGCGACACTATCTTATGAATTTGTTTTAGGACTTGAAATAGATGAGGCGCTGAAAACGCTCCCTGCACTTGTGTACGCCGCCAACGGCGTCCCCACCGCCTTGCTGACCCTCATGACCGCTTCGCCCAACCTGCGTTCTCACATCCGCCGTGGTTTGATCGCCATCGCTGTCGCCTGCCTCCCGCTCCTGATGGGCGGATGGTTGTCCGGCCCTCAGTCGACTTTCGACACCAAGGGGCCAGTCGCCAAGGCCCAGCTCGACGTGTTCTACGTCACGCTGTGGGTGACCGGCATCATTTTCGTGATCGTCGCCAGCGTGCTCACCTACGCGACGTTGAAGTTCAAAGCGCGCAACTCGGCCGACGAAAAAGCGCCCGTGCCGCCGCAAGGTCACGGCAATCCGCTCATCGAGCTCGGCCTCATCGGCGCTTCGGTGATCGCTCTTATTTTCATCGCCGTCCCGACGCTGCACAACATCTGGTACACCTATGATATTCCGGAAGAGGAAAAATCCTCCGCCTACGAGGTGAACGCGATCGGTTATCAGTGGTGGTTCAAATTCGAATATCCTCACGAGGAAGTTCAGCTCCCTAACAACGGTGGCACCAGCCCGCTCATCGTCGCCAACGAACTGGTCATCCCCGCCGGCCGCGCCGTTCGCGTGAATCTGCGCACCTTCGACGTCATTCACAGCTTCTGGGTCCCGAAGCTCGCCGGTAAAGTCGACATGATCCCCAACCGCGGCAATCACCTCTGGCTCAAAGCCGACGAGCCCGGTTACTTCTGGGGACAATGCGCCGAATACTGCGGCGAATCTCACGCCGTCATGCGCTTCCGCGTGATCGCGCTCGAAGAAGCCGAATTCGCCGTCTGGCTCGCGAAACAGAAGCAGGGTGCCGCTCCCGCTTTCGACGAATCGAAGGCTCAACCGATTTTCGCCGGCTACACGCCAATCGAAAACAAGCGCAACCTCCCGGGCTGGTCTTCGGAGTTCGATCTATCGCCGTTGGATTCCTGGCGCACCTTCCAGCAACCGGCCGCCAGCTCCGCTGATCGCGCGTTGGTCGAACAGGGTCGCGAACTTTTCCGCGCCAAGAACTGCGTCACCTGCCACGTCGTTCGCGGCGATCAACCGGGCGGCGCGCCCTTCGCGCCCGATCTCACTCACATCGGCTCGCGAACCACCATCGCCGGCGGCCTGCTCGAAAACACACCGCAAAATCTCCATCGCTGGCTCACCGATCCCAACGGCGTGAAACCCGGTAACAAGATGTACCGCGGCTTCACGGGCGGCATGAGCGGCTACGTGCTCGTCGATCATGACACCAACACGATCACCGGCCACAACATCACCGTGAACGACGAGGAAGCCCGCGCACTGGTCGCCTATCTCCAAAGTCTCAAATAAGCCGCGCACTTCGCTCTTTTTTCTCTCATGGATGCAGCCGCCCAAAGTCATTTCACCGGCAAAGAAGCCGGCCACGCCGTCGAAAAACGCCCGTGGATTTTCACCCGCCCCACCGCGCAGACCGGCCTCATCAGCTGGCTGACCACCGTCGATCACAAGCGCGTCGGCCTCATGTACGGCATCTCCGCGCTGATCTTCTTCCTCATCGGTGGCATCGAAGCGCTCATCATCCGCGTCCAACTCGCGGTGCCGAACAACACGTTCATCTCGCATCAAGTGTACAACGAGATGTTCACGATGCACGCGACGACGATGATCTTCCTCGCCGTGATGCCGCTCTCGGCCGCGTTCTTTAATTACATCATGCCGCTGCAAATCGGCGCGCGCGACGTGGCTTTCCCCCGCCTGAACGGTTTCGCGTTCTGGGTCTTTCTCGCCGGTGCGATCATTCTCAACGTGGGCTGGTTCGTGAAATCGGGCGCGCCCGATGCCGGTTGGTTCGGCTACGCACCGCTGACTTCAAAAGCCTTCTCCAACGAATTCCGCGCCGACATGTCCACGGACCTGTGGGTCATGGGTCTGCAGGTGCTCGGTGTTTCCTCGATCGTGGGTTCGATGAATTTCATCGTCACCATCATCAACATGCGCGCCCCGGGCATGACGATGATGCGCGTGCCGGTCTTCACCTGGATGACGCTCATCGTGGCGTTCCTGATCATCCTTTCTTTCCCGGCGATCACAATCGCGTTGGTCGAGCTGATGATGGACCGCTCCTTCGGCACGAACTTCTTCGAAGTCTCCAACGGTGGTCTGCCGATTCTCTGGCAGCACTTGTTCTGGGTGTTCGGTCACCCCGAAGTGTACATCCTCATCCTGCCCGCGATGGGCATCGTTTCGGAGATCTTGCCGACCTTCTCGCGCAAGCCGCTCTTCGGTTATCCGATCGTCGTCTTCTCCGGCGCCGCCATCGGCTTCCTCGGCTTCGGCGTGTGGTCGCACCACATGTTCACCACGGGCATGGGCACGGTCGCCACCGCGGCCTTCTCGCTCGCGACCATGGCCATCGCGGTGCCGACCGGTGTGAAGATGTTCAACTGGATCGGAACGATGTGGAACGGACATCTTCAGATGCGCACGCCGATGATGTTTGCGCTCGGTTTCCTCTGGATGTTCATGATCGGCGGTTTCTCCGGCGTCATGCACTCCGCCGCTCCGGCCGACGCTCAACAACAGGACAGCTACTTCGTCGTCGCCCACTTCCACTACGTGCTCATCGGTGGCGCGGTCTTCGGCCTCCTCGCCGGCATCCACTACTGGTTCCCGCTCATCTTCGGCCGCCAGGTCAGCGAGTTCTGGGGCAAACTCTCCTTCTGGATCATTTTCGTTGGCTTCAACGCCACCTTCTTCCCCATGCACTTCCTCGGCCTCAACGGCATGCCGCGCCGCACGGCCGTGTACGATGGCAACATGGGTTGGAACAGCGCCAACATGCTCGCGACCATCGGCTCCTTCATCCTCGCTATCGGCGTCGGCGTGTACTTCGTCGTCATGCTCTACACCTACTTCAAAGGTGAAAAGAGCCGCCGCGATCCGTGGGATGCTCGCACGCTCGAGTGGTCGATCCCGAATCCGCCGCCCGCGTACAACTTCGCCGTCACGCCCACCGTGCATGCCCGCGATGCGTTCTGGTACGAGAAACACCACAAGGAAGAAATCGCGCGCGAAAAACTCGCTCACGCCAAAGAAGACGAAGCGCATGGCGGTGTTCACATGCCCAGCCAATCGTGGTTCCCGCTGATGACCGCGATCGGGTTGCTCACGGCGAGTTTGTTCTTCGTCAACCACCACATGACCGGCGCCATTGCTGGTGCGGCCATCCTGGTGCTCGGAGTGATCCTCTGGGCGTTTGAAGGCCCCGGTGGTTATCACGTGCATCCGTCCAAGGACGAAATCAACGACACCGACGGTAAACACTGATTCGCCGGTCATCCCCTCACCCTTTCCCGCTGATACTTTTCATCATGAGCAGCCACGCCGGCACCATCGATCATCACCACGACCACACGACGTCGACCGGTATTCCCAACAAGAAGCTCTTCATGTGGGCCTTCTTGGCCTCGGACTGCATGTTCTTCGGTGCGCTGATCTCCAGCCACCTGATCTACCGGCTCCATCCGCCGCCCGGCTCACCGGACGCATCGAAGATCTTCAGCATCGAGCTCACGTCGTTCTCGACCTTCATCCTCCTGATGTCGTCGCTGCTCATGGCGCTCGCCGTGAACTCGCTTCAAAAGGGCCAGGTCAAAAGCACGCGCCGCAATCTGCTCGGCACGATTTTCTTCGGCCTGATCTTTCTGGCCTGCCAAGTGTATGAGTTCTCGCACTTCGTGCACGAACAAGGTCTCACGCTCTCCAACAGCGTGTTCGGCTCCACCTTCTACACCCTTACCGGCACGCACGGCTGTCACGTCGCGATCGGCGTGCTTTGGCTCGTGTTGATGTACATCCGCTCCTTCAAGCCGGCGGATGCCGACGAAGGCCGCGCGTGGTTGCTCAAGAGTTTCCTCCACCTGATCGTCTTCGGTGTCACCGTGGTCGCGGCGA
Organism: uncultured Opitutaceae bacterium; assembly: GCA_937958045.1. Lineage (GTDB taxonomy): Bacteria > Verrucomicrobiota > Verrucomicrobiia > Opitutales > Opitutaceae > Nibricoccus. Next base: position 155,574 of record CALFXL010000005.1, read on the forward strand.
TGGCGTCCATGCTCGGTTTGGTCCACGCCTACCAAACGGGCGACGGCTTCGGCGGTTTCCTCCATCATCACCCGCTGACGTTTGCGGTCACGCTCGCCGGTCTCACGGCGCTTTGGTTCCTCGGCCGTTCGAAAGGCCAAGTCGATTTCGGCGAAGCCAACGCCATCGATGTCGAATCGATGGGTCTTTATTGGCACTTCGTCGACATCGTCTGGATCGTGATCTTCACCGCCGTCTATCTCCTCGAATATCTCTAAGCCATGGCCTCCCACGCTGCGCATTCTCCCGAGCTGCATCACGCCGACAGCCACGCTCACGAGAGTAAGTTCCACATTTTCGTCCAGATCGCGATGATCCTCGCGGTCATCACCGGCGTCGAAATCGTGCTGATCTACCTCCCGCTCTACAAGTGGCTGGTCGTCAGCTCACTGATCATTCTCTCCACCGTGAAGTTCCTGCTGGTTATCTTCTACTTCATGCACCTGCGGTGGGATAAACTTTTCTGCACAATTCTGTTCTTCATCGGCCTCCTGCTTGCCGGCGGCACGGCTTGGGCGCTCCTTCTCCTCTTCGGTGCCGAAGCCAGCGCGCCAATCGAAGCCGTGCAAGCAACGCTGCGCCACCTCGCGTAATCGCAGAACACGACATCGACTCTTCTCGAACGGCGACCTTTTGCGGTCGCCGTTTTTTTGCGTCTCCACCCGCCACGGCAGATTCAGTCCAATTTTCTTCCCCCGCTCCCGACTTTCGTGATTCCTTCGCGCCGCGATGATTGATTGGACGCATTGGCACAACGAACCCCACTTGATCGGCGGACTCATTGTCCTGGGCTGGTTGTACGCGCTGCTGACAGGTCCGTTTCGCGCCCGCATCGCTCCCGAAGCCGCCTATCCACGACGCCAAGCGATCTGCTTCTACGCGTCGCTCGTCATCTTCTACCTCGCGGTCGGTTCTCCCCTCGACCAGATCGGCGAACGCTTTCTCCTCTCGGCCCACATGATCCAACACCAGCTGCTCACTTACCCGGCGGCCGTGTTGTTTTTACTGGGCGTGCCTGAGTGGTTGCTCGCGCCGGTGACGCGAGGTCCTGTGATTCGCGGCATTATGCGCGTGGCGACGAATCCCCTCATCTGCGCGCTCATCTATATCCTCGTGATCAGCCTCTGGCATGCGCCGGCGGCCTATGACGCGGCCCTGCAGGACAAACTCACTCACGTGCTGGAGCACGTCATGTTCTTCGGCGCATCGCTCTTCTACTGGTGGCCCCTGCTCAGCCCGTCGAAGGACTTTCCGCCCATCAAAAATGCCGCCCAAATCCTTTACCTCACCGCCGTCACCGTGGGCCTGACGCCGCTTTTCTTCTTCTTGGCCTTCTCCGAAAACATCCTGTATCCAACCTACGAATACGCGCCGCGCATCATTACGAATTTCAGTCCGGCTCAGGACCAACTTCTTGGCGCGGTCATCATGAAGCTCGGCGGCCTCGGCGTAACGCTCATCGCGATGGTCGTCGCATTTTATCGCTGGTACCAAGAAAGCGAAAAACGCGCGCACTCCTCGCGCGCGACGGCATGATTCTCCTCGATCTCACACACACCAGCCACACACGCGCCCGCACCGGGGTGCAACGCGTCTGTCGGGCACTGCGTCGCTCGCTCGCTACAATCGCGGAGATCGCGCCGATCACACATGATCCGTTCCGCAACGCCTGGCGACCGCTGCAAGCATGGGAAGACACGAATCTCGAGAGCCCCGCACCCGCTCCCAAACGCGGTGCCCAATGGCCTCTCTCGCGGCGCATCACGGGGCGTACCGCTCGCTGGTTGAAGCGTGCCGCGCCCGATCTTCCACCAGCTGACGCACTGGTTGTTCCGGAGATCTTTTCGCCGAGCGCCGCATCCGCGTTTCCGGATCTTTTTCGCGAAATCAACGGCCCCAAGATTGCGCTGTTCCACGATGCCATCGCCTTAAAATTTCCGGAGCTCAGTCCGCAGAAAACCGTCGCGCGCTTTCCCGCGTACCTGCGCGAATTGCTGATGTTCGACGGCATCGCCGCTGTATCCGAATATTCACGACAATCCTTGCTCGATTACTGGCGCTGGCTCGGCGTCTCGAAACACCCGTCGGTGGTAACTATTCCGCTCGGCCTAGAGTTGCCCGCGATTCGCTCGGACACATCGGCGCAAAATCCCATCCCAATTGTTCTCTGCGTCGGCAGCATCGAAGGCCGCAAAAATCATATCGCCTTACTCGACGCCTGCGAACGCCTCTGGACGCGCGGACTCGCCTTTGAGCTCCACCTGATCGGTCTCGCACATGCGCAAACCGGACGCACCGCTCTGGAGAAAATCCGTGCGCTCCAAGCGCGCGGCCGCGCACTCCGCTACGATGGTCCGCAAGACGACGCCGCGCTCGATGCCTCGTACGGTCGCTGCGACTTCACCGTTTATCCGTCGCTCTGCGAAGGTTTCGGCCTGCCCGTTCTCGAATCGCTGACGCACGGGAAGCCGTGCATTTGCTCCGCCCAAGGCGCGCTCGGAGAATCTGCAATCGGTGGAGGCTGTCTCACACTTGCCGGACTCGACGCTGCTTCAATTGCCGAAGCGATCGCTCAACTAATCGAATCTCCGTCGCGGCGTGATGAACTTCGACGTGAAGCGGCTTCACGCACGTACCGAACATGGCACGACTATGCGGGCGAATTGAAAAACTGGATACAAACGCTCCGCCGCGCCTAACACAGAACCAACAAAGCGGTCCGCGCAACCGATGCGGCGGATGATAATTTTCTCCCGGCCTTGGGATCGCCGGAAGCATGCACATCCATGAGAAAACGCTCGTGAGAGCTTGCGACTGAAGGCAAGACCACGGTGGGCTTTCCATTTGCCAAAGCTCATCCGGCCCAGCCATTTTTTCATCTTTCATCCATGGCGTTCTCTTTGTTCTCGAAGTCTCCCAAGGCCATTTTGGCGCGCTGCCGTGACGACCACGCCACCAAGATGCGTCTGCGCTATGCGCCCTACTACCACGCCATCGAGGCGCAACGCGGCACACACATCCGCCATGATGGGCGCGAAATGATCATGCTCGCGAGCAACGATTACCTCGGGCTCTCGTTTCACCCCAAAGTCATCGAGGCCGGCCGCGATGCCATGAATGTCTGGGGTACCAGCCCGACCGGCGCTCGCTCCGCCAACGGCTCGCGTGCTTATCATATCGAACTCGAAGAAAAACTCGCCGCTTTCCTCGGACGCGAAGCCTGTCATGTGCACGCCGCGGGCTATCTTTCCTGCATGGCGAGCGTCGCGAGCTTCGCCCAAAAAGGAGACGTCATTCTCGCAGATAAAAATCTGCACTCGTGCCTCTGGGACGGCATTCGCCTGTCGCACGCGCACGTCGAACGCTTTTCGCACAACAATGTTGCGGATCTCCGCGAAGTCGCCGCCACGCTTGCGCCTGATGCACCCAAGATGCTCGTGCTTGAGGGCGTGTACTCGATGGAAGGTCACATCACGAAACTTCCCGAATTACTCGACGCGGTCGAAGGTCTAGGCTGCTTCACGGTCGTCGATGACGCCCACGGTTTTGGCGTCCTCGGCCGCGAAGGTCGCGGTACCGCCGATCACTTTGGACTCAGCGATCGCATCGACGTGATGTGCGCCAGCATGTCGAAATCGCTGGCCAGCACCGGCGGTTTTGTCGCGGGTTCGCGCGAAGTAATCGAGTATCTCCGCACCCATTCGAAACAAACGATCTTCAGCGCCGCGCTCAGTCCATCGCAGGCCGCATGCGCGCTCGCCGCGCTCGACATCATGCAACGCGAGCCCGAGCACCGCGAACGCCTCTGGAAAAACACTGCGCGCTATCGCGACGCATTGCACGCGCTCGGCCTCGATACTTGGGGCAGCGAAACGCCCGCCATCCCGATCGTTCTCGGCTCTAAGGAGCGCGCGTATCGTTTCTGGCAGGCGCTTCTGGAAAAAGGTGTATTCACGGTGATGTCCATCGCCCCCGCCGTTCCTCCTGGCAAAGACCTCATTCGCACCGCGATCTCGGCGCTTCATTCCGACGAAGACATCGATCGCATCGTCGATGCCATGGCGTACGCGGTGAAGAAACTCTGAGTTGATCTGTCTCTACGTAAGAAAGCTTCGCAAGCGCTCCGCAGTCTGTATCCAACGCGGCACTACACGGCGCGAGGCGTCCTCACGGAACTGATCACGCCAAGCCGTATCGGTAATGATGCGGCGCAAAATCAGTGTCCACGCACCGCGATCGTTGAGCGGAATCAACTCACACCCGGGACCCAACGCAGTTTCGCGCAGCACCGGCAAATCGCTGCAGATACACGGCACACCAAGCCACAGTGATTCCAGCGGCGGCAATCCGCAGCCTTCGGCGATCGTCGGGAAAACGGAAGCCGTCGCACGTCGATAGAGTTCACCCAACGCGCGATCATCGATGCCTGCGTGATGGCTCACCGCTCGTCCATTCCTACGCAGCGTCGCGATCTGCCTCCCCAGGGGCTTTCCAAAATGCGGGTTCACGCGCCCCACGATCGCGAGTTCGAAGGAGAGTCCCGCCGCCCAAAGCTCTTCGCAGATCTCGAGCAAAAACGTCTGATTTTTTCTCGGCTCCAAAATGCCCACGCACAGCAGCAAGGGCTTCTCTCCGCGATCAGCGCCACGAGCCTGATTCGCTTTTAACGTCGGCGAAAAGTCGGCCCCGAGAAGAAGCGTTTCCACCCGCGCGCGCGCCTCGACTTCCTGCCAGCGCCAGAAGCCCGTCAAATCATCCGCACTCGTCCTTGAAACGGCAAAGACGCGGTCGAATGCCGCCAACATCTTCATGTACTCGGGATGACGCGCGACGCTTTGGGGCCATGTGATCTGCGGATATCGCAGCGGAATCGCGTCATGAAAGATCGCCGCCGTGCGCACATGGCGTTCCCGCAAGAACGTCCAGAACCCCGGGCGTTCTTCCTCGCAGAACAACTCGGCCGTTAAGAGCCAGTCCGCTGCGGTCATGATGATGCGTTCGTTCGTCGCTGCCGACACCCAACCGCGATTTTTCCAAATCACCGGCGTCGCCGCCGTCCCGAGTTCTTCGAGCAATCGCGCACTTACCCGCGTAAGTCCTGAGCGATGCGCCGCACCCGAAGCTTTGGTGACATCGAAGTAGATCATCGTCCCATTACCTCCAGAAACTTTGCGTGCAGTCGTGCCGCATTTTTATGCGCGTCGAAATTGGCCTCCACCCATGCTCGCGCACCTGTGCGTAGTTGTTCCGCCAATACATCGTCCGATGCCAGCAACTTCAACGCATCAACCCACGCTTGCGGTTCGTCCACGTTGGCGATCCAGCCCGTCTTCGCATGATGCACCGCTTCGGTGGTGGCCGCCGCGGGCGAACTCAACACCAGCACCCCGGCCGCCATCGCTTCGGGGATGACATTGGGTAATCCATCGCGGTCTCCGCTTGGAGCCACCACGCCGGTATGCAGCAGCGCATCTGCCCAGGCGAGCTGCTCCCACACTTCTGACAGCGGCAGATGTCCGCAAAAAGTCACACGATCCGCTACGCCCAAACGTTGGGCTTCGGTTTCGAGTTCCGCGCGAAGCGGGCCGTCGCCGGCAATCCGCGCTGAAAACACCACACCGGCCTGCTTGAGCGCGGCGTAGATTCGCAGCTGGTGTCTCAGCCCTTTCTTTTCGACGAGACGCGCGACGCACAGGAGCCGCCATTCGTCCGCTCGTTCGCGACGGAGCGACTTGAAATCGGGAAAACTATCGAGCCCGCGACGAATGACCAATATCCGCTCCGGCGACAATCCTCGCTCGGTCAGCGATGCGCGTCCCATTTCAGTCGATGTGTGGATGAAGCAAGCATCGGCCAGCTTCTCGTTCAGCCACCAATCGCCGCCGTATTCATAAATGTCATACGCGTGCGCCGCGGCGCTGAAGCGCAGTCCGTTCATGCGTGCCAGACACCAGGCGGCGGTCGCAGGCGCTCCTCCCCAGGCTGCGTGCACATGATCGGGAGGATCTTTTCGGAACGCCGGATAAAACACCGCCGTGAATCCCGCACCGAGCATGTTTTCCCAGAAATTGATCCACGAGGGCGCGCGGCGCGTGAACAATCCGCGTAGGAGGATTCTGAATACATCCCAACGCGTCACCGCCACCCATGGAATCACCCAGAAGAGTGTCAGCAGTTTCCACTTGTTGAAAGTCCGCACGCGCGTGCCGTGAAAATCGCCGCCCCCGCCCCATAAAGAATACAGCCGCAATTCCACACCGAGCCGCTGCATCGCGATCACTTCACGTTGGAGAAAAGTCTCCGTGCGATGCGGGAATCGGGTAAACAGATAAGCAATTGTGGGGCGTTTTGAGGACAAAGCCGGATAAGACGCGCAGGAGTTTTAACGAGAGCGATTGTTTGTCATGCGCGAGTGGATACGCGGACAAAAATCAGGGACGTCTCCCTTCGGGCAGTTTCACCCGAGGTTGATACGGATGGCGGTGTAGCGTGCCTCCCCCTGCTTGCCACGCCAGCCCCACGAGTTCGTCGATCAATACGGTCGGATCTTCTTCGTAGCGGAGCTGCAGGAATTTCTCGCGGTAGGTTTGATACTCCGACGGATCAGCCATCCACCGATCGAAGATTTCGGCGAAGTCTTCCGCGCTTGCGACCTTTCGTGAGCCGGCGCCGTTGCGGAAAAATTTCCACGTGAGCGACTCCTGCGGCATGATGCCGCCGAAGGCGTTGAAGATAATCGGGCAGCGGAAATGCAGCGCCTTCGCGCAGGTGGTTGTGCCGCCGCGCGTGACGATCACATCGCTCGCTTGCATCAGTAGATGCACGACATCCGAGTACCCTTCGATGTGACAGGGCAGTTCTGGGTGTCCCGCGCGCCAATGGAGGAGCTCGTTGTACGTCTCCACATCACGTCCGCAGATGACGATCACCTGACATTTATCCGCGTGACGCAGCAGTGTCGGCAAAAGTTCGAAGTGATTATTCGCACCGTTGCTGCCGGTCGCGAGAAACACGGTGAAGCGATCGGACTTCAGACCGATTTTCTTTCGAAACTCCTCGCGCTTCTCCGGTGAAAAAACTTCGCGATGCGCACGTGGCAGCATCAAGTGCCCGCGCACACGCGCGCGATGAAGCGGGATGCCTTTTTTCACCGCATAATCCATCGCCGTCGGTGTACGCGAAAAATAAAGATCCGCCGTCGGTTCGATCCAATTACGGCTGTATCCCCAGCCTCCCGAAAACTCGCCGCAATACGTCGCGCACTTGACGTTGTCTTTCCCGAGAATCTTTCGCGCGAGTTGGAAATATCCGCGATTGAGGCAGTCGTGCACGCTGAACACCAGGTGCGGACGATACTCTTTCAGCACTTGGATGTAGTAGCTTCGTCCGAATCGCACGGTGCGCCGATTAAGCGTCCCGACACCCTCCACCAAGGTGTAGAACAGCGAGTGCAAACTCGGCATGCGGCGCTGAATCCAGTTATAGATTTTCACGCCCGTGCGATTCACCGTCGACGACTTCTCGAGCATTTGCTCGATGCGCACATCGATCTGATGGCGGTAGAGCTCAAAGCACCATTCGGCAAAGGCCTGCGCGCGCGCATCGTGGCCGCCACCTGTGCTCGAAGTGAGGACGAGAATCCGGAGTTTGGACACTAGGCAGCTCCTTGATAACGCGCGATCATCGCGCGACGAAGGCCGGCCGGGATCAGCCTCGCGAAAAACGGCGCCACACGCGCCTGAAACAACGACCCCGAGCGCACCGTGCCCGAACGACCTTTCATCAAGGCGCGACGCAGGTCGCGCGCGGCGGCAACGGGCAAAGGCGATGTTTCCAAGTGAGCCTCGAGCGCGCGCCACGTCCGCTCAAGGCACGGATCGTTGATAGTGGATACGACGGCGGTGGGCTGCATAGCTTGGTTAAAGGCGGTGCGATAGTCTCCCGGACGAAAGTCGATGACGATGACAGGCGTGCCTTTCGTTTCGAAGATTAAACTTTCACTCAACGCAGAAAGTCCGGCCTTCGCCATGTTGTATCCGCTCATGAAAGGCAGCGGAAATTCGACCGCGAGCGACGAGACATTCACCAAACAACCGCGTCCGCGCGCCAACATTCCTCTGAGCGCAGCATGCGATAAACGTGCACTCGTACCAAGCAAGGCGTCGAGCTGCGATTGCCAGACTTCGTAAGGCGTGGACGCAAATGGCGCGAAGAGACCGAAGCCGGCATTGTTAATGACCAAATCAAAACCCGCATCGCCCGCCGCTTCGGCAAAAACACTTTCCGCTCGCACAGGATCTCCGAGATCGAGCGCCACCGGCGTGAAGGCGTCGTGCTTCGTCAGTGGCTTCAACCGCCCGATGTCGCGCGATGTACCCGTTACGTGGATACCTTCCGCGAGCAGCATTCGCGAAAACGCGAGCCCTAGTCCTCCGGAAGCGCCGGTGACGAAGGCGCGTCGATAGCGTGATGAAATGGGCTCGGCGGACACGCGTTTGGTTAAACTCTCTTGAGGACGAGGCTCACATTGGCGCCGCCAAAACCGCTGCTGTTGTTGAGCACCACGCGCGCTTGTTTCTCCTCGGTTTTCTGCGGAATCGCGAGATCTGCGCAGGCCGGATCGACTTCGGTGATGTTGGCAGAACCGGGAATAAATCCGTCGCGCAACGCCAGCGCGCAAAAACCGGTTTCCATCGCACCCGCGAGCGAGAGTCCGTGCCCCGTGAGCGCTTTGGTGCTGCTCACCAACGGACGCGCGCCCGACGGCGAAAAGATCGCGTGAATCGCTTTCGCTTCCGATACATCGCCGATCGGCGTGGAGGTCGCGTGCGCATTGATGTAGTCAACTTCCTCGGGAGAAACGCCGGTCGCTTTCAGCGCGCGTTCCATCGCCAGGCGCAGTCCTGAACCTTCGGGATGCGAGATCGCGACATTGTGTCCATCCGACGCCTGACCCCATCCTGCGAGTTCGCAGTACGGTTGGACGCCGCGACGCGCGACTTCGTCTTCGCTTTCCAGCACGAGCACGGTCGCGCCGCCCGTTCCGACAAAACCATCCCGCGCGACGTCGAACGGACGCGACGCTTTCGCCGGATCGGTTTGCAGCGACAATGCGCGCATGCCGGCGAACGGCAGGATACTGTCGAGATTTCCGTCTTCCGCGCCAACGACGAACATGCGTTTCTGACGACCGAGCGCGATTTCATCGTAGGCAAAACCCGCCGCGTGCGACGACGACGCGCAGGCCGAGGAGAAACCGGTCGAGGCACCTTTGATTTTAAAGTGCGCCACGAGATTAAAATTCACCGTTCCCGCAATCGCCGCGACAATGCCGAGCGGAGAACAACGCATCACGCCCTGCGTGTGCATCTTCTGCATCAAGTGCCCGAGCAGATAAGGCGACCCGCCCGATGCCGCGTACAAACCCGTTTCGTCGTTCGACCAATCGGCCTCGCTCAACTTCGCGTCCTCGATCGCCTGCTGCATCGCGCAATACGCATAGAGCGTATTCGGGCCCATGCCGCGCAGCACCTCGCGCTTCACTCGATAGCGCTCAGGATAAGTCCAGTCTTCGCAATCAACCGAATCGGTCTGAAAGCCTTTTACCGGCGCGGCGACCTTGACCGGGATTTCCGGTTTTTGGAATGGCGCGTAGACCTCGATGCCATGCCGCAATTCGCGCAAGCTACGCGCGACGGTGGCGACATCATTGCCAATGCTCGTGATAAAACCGATTCCAGTGAGGTAAACTTTGGGCATGAGGCTGAAAACGAGGATGCGGTTCCGGTGGAAACCGGAAGTCTCCACTTTTCCGCATCCCTCCCTCTCGTCAACGTATCAGCAAGGAGCTGTTCGTTCAGGCAGGTAATTCACGTAGTGGTGTGAATGCCGCCGCTTCGCTGGCGCCCGGAGCAGGATTTTGGCCTGCTTCAGCGTTTCCCGAAGAAGCACCCGATCCCGTCGCTTCAGCGTTCGGCGGAGTCGCCACCGCTTCAGCGTAACCGAAGGTCAGCGTGATTTCTTCGGCGATCGCGGCTTTCTCCTGACCGACGCGAATCGTGCCTTCGAAAGTCGCCAGCGGCATCTTCGCGCGCTTGGGCTTGACCGAGAGGGTGAGCACATCCCCAGGTTTGCAAACTCGATGGCAGCGCACGCCTTCACACGAGGTGAAGAAAATCGTCTTCGGATCCACTGGACGGCCGTCTTCCGAAGGAATAATACCTTCGATCAAGGCGAGCACGCCCAGCTGGCCAAGCGCTTCGAGCATCATCGACGCGGGCATGACGGGGTTATCCTTAAAGTGGCCCTGCAGGAAAAACTCCTGACCCGTGATCTTGTATTTAGCCGTGGCGCCTTGGCCACCGATGGATGCTTCGTTCAAGAACAGGAACGGAGGCTGGATCGGCATGACCGCAGCGATCTGCTCGACCGGCAAATGGCGCGTAGGTTTGGGCAGCGGAAGACCGCGAATCTTGCAGTCGATAAAAGTCTTGATGTCGCCGACGGTGCGCAGATTGCGCAACTCGTCGTTGTTGATCTGCATCTGGAGAACGTCCTCAACGAGGATCACGATCTCCATCATCGTGAGAGAATCGACGCCAAGATCCTCCACGAGACGTAGCTCATCATCACCTTCGCGGAGTTTCGGACGAATGTCTGGCTCCACAAAGCGTTCGATGACGCCAATTACGACAGTGGGAACTTTTTCCGGATCACGCGTCTTACGGAATGCGATCGCCGCCTCGATGGTCGAGGGGGAGCATCGTTTTAGCGTTTCACGCAGCGCGGATTCATCATCGGCGCTGAATGTCTGGGGCTTGGCCAGCCCTGGTTCCCTGGATTTCTGGCCTTGTTCTGCTACGTCTGCCATGAGTGTTGGTGCGAGTTACTTTAGCCCCCTTGGAATGTAAACGGAAATGTTCTGCTCTTCGGTCCGCGGAACGGGGCCAAAGTTCCACATCGCGATAGTACGATCAGCGCAAAGCGCAGCCGCTTGTTTCAACTAACGCACGAGTTTTTCTTTTCTTGGAGCTAATTAACATTCTCGATGTCGTCTCGATGAGCGAGGGACCTAGTTTGAACCCGGTATTTCTGATTACTCACGAGTTTTATCCGAAGCGAGGAGGCATCGCGACTTTCGCCGAAGAAATCGCCCGAGCCACCGTCGGCCTCGGCAAAAATATCGAGGTGTGGGCGCAATCGGCTCCTAGCTCGGCGGAGAAAACCTGGCCGTTCCCAATTCGTCGCCTGACAGTCAAGGGCACGCATGGTCTGGGCTGCCAATGGGGCATCGCGCGTCAGCTCATTGCGGAACGTCGCCGCTTGCGCCGTGCCACGGTTTATCTGCCGGAGCCCGGCCCGATGCTCGGCATGATGTTTTTGCAGTATTTCAAAACCTTCCGGCCGAATCATCTGGTCCTCACTTTTCACGGATCAGAAATCTTAAAATTCGCGAACAATCCCCTCCTTCGTGCGCGTGCACGCCGTCTGATCCAACACGCGAGCCGCATCAGCACGCTCACGCACTACACGCGCAATCTATTGTTTCAGCATTTCCCGGAAGCCGCTTCAAAAACCGTGATCACGCCCGGCGCGGTGCGTTCGGACTTCGCTGTGGTCACTCCTCGCAGCGCAGTGGAACCGAAAGATCGTCTCGTCGTCTTGACCGTCGGCCGCCTCCATCCGCGCAAAGGTCAACACATCACGCTCGAAGCGCTCAAGTCGCTCGCTCCGCGTTTCCGTTCGCGGATCGAATATTGGATCGTCGGCAGCAGCACGGGCAACGCTCGCTATGAGCGTTCGCTGAGGCTCGCCGCCGCCCAAGCCGGTTTCCCGGTTAAACTTCTCGGCAATCTTCCCGACGACGAACTCACGCGCATTTATGAGCGCGCCGATATCTTTGCGATGACCAGCATCGACTACCGCCACAGCGTGGAGGGATTTGGGTTGGTCTATCTGGAAGCCGCTGCGCACGGCCTGCCGATCGTCGCACACGCCGTCGGCGGCGTGACGGAAGCGGTGGCGGACAATGTCACCGGCTTCGTCGTGCCTCCGCATCATCCGGCACAACTTGCGGCGGCCTTCGAGAAACTCGTCTCCGATGCTTCGCTACGCCAGCGTCTCGGCGCCGCTGGCTACCAATGGGCGCGCAGAAATCGTTGGGACGAATCCGCCAGATTGCTTTTCGCGCCAGAGACAGCCGATAGTCTGCCGCGATGATCCAGTCGCGCACCGAAATCAACGTCCGTTATGCCGAAACCGACATGATGGGCGTGGTCTATCATGGCAGTTATCTACCGTGGTTGGAAATTGGCCGCACCACCCTGCTTCGCGAGCAAGGTCTGCCCTATCGCGAGTTGGAAGCCGCCGGTTATCGCCTGCCCGTTCTTGAGGTGTCCGTCCGTTATTTGCGCCCCGCGCTCTACGACGACACCATCACGGTGATCACCACGCTGCGCGAAAAACCCCTGCTGCGCGTCCATCTCGAATACGAACTCTTCAAAGGCGACGTCCTCCTCGCCACGGCCAAAACGTCGCACGCATTTATCGACCGCGAAGGCCGGCCGGTTCGTCCACCCGCGCATTTTATCGCGCGCATGGACGAACTTTTTAAGCGCTGATCACGTAACTACGCTTCACAGACCTGCGCGCCGGCCCCACGTGCGCGCTTATTCGTGAAGCCAGGAATCTTCAGTCCGCTTTTTCGGCTTCGGCGTGCCCCACATGCGCAGCCAATACTCGGCGAGATTGCGTAAGCTGAGTCGCTTGCCCGCCGGTCCCGCGTACTCGCGAAATTCCGCCACGACTTGCGCACGTTCGTCGAGGTATCGGCGTAACTCCGCATCCAGCAACAAACTCGCTTCGTGCCGATCCGCGTGCGCAGAGTCCGCTGCACGAACTTTCTGCTGCCAATAATGTCTCTCCTCCGGATTTCGCTGCACATACTCCAGCAGCTGCTGCTCAGTACGATTTAAACTCATTGTTCGCCAACCTGCTCACGCTCTCCGCCTAAAACAACCGCAAACCCACGAAAATCATGGCATTGCAATCCGCGCCTCCGCCGCCAGACTACGCTCGTCCAACTCCCAACCCCATGTGGCAAAAACTCAAAGAGCAGCTTCCCGCGATCCTGATCACCGTCATCGTCATCATCGGAGTCGCCTTCTGGTCTCATCAAAAATCACTCGCCGACGCCGCCAAACATCAAGCCGCCCTCGACGCCCTCCGCGAACAACACGCCGCCGAACTCAAAGCCTCCGCCGAAGAAACCCGCCGGCAGATCGACGCCGTGAACACCCTTCTTCGCGACGCTATCCAGAAGCGTTCCGCCGACGCGTTCATGACCGAGGATGAGTTCGCGAAAGTGAACGAAGAAAAAATCAGCCAGCTCGCCGAAGCCATCGCGGTTAAAATCCAGCCGTTTAATCCGCTTCCCAAAAGTCCGGAAGAAGCCGAGCGCATCCAAAACGAACAGACCGACAAGGTCTCCGCCCGCATGGCTGAGCGCATTCAACCGATTCTCGCCGAGATGTCGCGCGATCAACATCTCACGCGCGACGCCATCGCTGCCTACAGCCAGCGCATCTCCGATCAAATCGGCCTCGCGCTCACTTCTGAGATGGCGAAAAACCAGCAGCTCAACAACACGCTCCTCAGCACGCAGATCGTCGCACGCGATTCGTTGCGTTTGTCACAAGAAGTCGCCGCACTCTACCTCGCGTCGTTCAAAGACCAAGGCCTCATCACGCGTCTGCTTTCTCTGCCGGCCAACGTCGTCAAAGACGCCACCAGCCTCAGCCTCGTGAACAGCGCCGAACGCAAGAAAATGGAAGAGCGTCTCTTCGCCCAGCTCAACAGCCTCGAACAACGGCTTAACGCCGAGCAGGCAAAAGTGCCTAAAAACTAATCACCATCTCAGAGCTGCTTTTTTTCATCGCCACGGGCTTCCTCTCCCGTGGCTTTCTTTTGTCCGCAAAACGCTCACGACGACACCGATGAACACCTTCTTCCGCCTCCTCCTGCTCAGCTTCACGCTGCTGCCTGTATCCAAAGTTTGGAGTCAAACCGCCGTCGAGTCCGGCAATCGCCAGCAGATCCTGCATCTCGGCAACATGTCCGAACCCAACGATCTCGATCCGCATATCTCGGACAGCAACATCACCTTCAACATCTGCATGGCGCTGTATGAAGGTCTCACGTCCTTCCATCCACAAACCAATGAGCCCGTGCCCGGCGTCGCCGAGCGATGGGAAGTTGCCGAGGATAATCTCACCTGGACTTTTCATCTTCGCAAAGACGCACGCTGGTCCAACGGCGACCCGGTGACCGCGCACGACTTCGTCACGTCTTTCCTGCGCATCCTCTCGCCGCGTTTCGGCGCTCACTACGCGCATCTGCTTTTCCCGCTAAAAAACGCCACGGCTTACAATAGCGGTCAACTCGACGACGCCTCCCAAGTCGGCGCTCGTGCCGCGGATGATCACACCTTGATCCTCACGCTCGATCATCCGGTCCCGTACTTGCCCGCTGTCGTCTGTCACGCGTCGTGGTACCCCGTGCATCGCCCCACGATCGAAAAATTCGGCCGCATCGATCAGCGCGGTCTGCCGTGGACACGTCCCGAATCGATCGTCACCAACGGCGCCTTCAAACTCGCCGAATGGCGTCCGCATCAATTCATCCGCTGCGTGCGTAACGAGCAGTACTGGGACCGCGCCAATGTGAAGCTCAACGAAGTGTTCTTCTATCCGATCGAGAGCGAAGACGCCGAGGAACGCGCGTTCCGCGCCGGACAAATTCACATCACCAGCCGCGTGCCTCTTTCTAAAATCGCAGGCTATCGCAAAGATCGCCCCGAAGTTCTCCAAGAAGACCCGGCCCACATCATTTATTTCTATTCGTTCAACACCGCGCGTCCGCCGCTCAACGATTCACGCGTTCGCCGCGCTCTCTCGATGGCCATCGAGCGAGAAGTCATCACGAAGTTCATCACTCGAGGCAACCAGCCGCCCGCCGGTCATTTCACGCCACCCAACATCGCCGGCTTCACGTCGCGCACGTCCACGTTGACCGATATTCCGAAGGCGAAGCAACTGCTCGCCGAAGCGGGTTATCCCAATGGCCGCGGTTTCCCACGCGTCGAGATTCTCTACAACACCAGCGAAGCCCATCGCGCCATCGCCGAGGCGATCCAGCAGATGTGGAAAAAACACCTCGGCATCTCGGTCGGCCTCTACAATCAGGAGGGCAAAGTCTGGAGCGAAAATCTGAAGCAGAAAAACTTCATGATCGCCCGCAATGGCTGGGTCGCCGACTACATCGACCCGAGCAGCTTCCTCGATCTTTTTGCGAGCGACAACGGCAACAACACCACCAACTGGTCGTCGCCCGAATACGACGCCTTGCTCGTCGAGGCCCGCAACACCATCGATCAGGCGAAACGCTTCGAAATCTTCCAGCGCTGCGAAGAAATCCTCCAAGCCGAGATGCCGGTCGCGCCGATCTATTTCTACGTGCGCTCTTCGCTCCGTGTTCCTTCGGTGAAGGGCTGGTACGGCACACCGCTCGATTATCATCCGCTCAAGGGCGTCTATCTCGAGCCCTGAGCGGCTGCGCTGCTCAGCGTATCGCGATTTTCAATACACGATCGTCGATACTCACGTCGGAAACGCGCTTCCAAACCTCCAGACCTTGCGGAGGCAAGGCGGCGCTTTTCTGAGCGCGATTCACGACAAACGAGGTCGCTCCCGGAATGCGATGTAACGGGAGCGAACCGAGATAGAGCGATTTCGGTGCGAACACGAATTCCTCACCGCGCTTTTCAAATCCACCACGCGCCTGCACGACGACCGGCACATCCAGCGCGACGATGCGCAGCGGATTAAACGTCGCGTGCGTCGCGATCTGCAGCGATCCGTCCGCAATGCGGAAATTCGGCGCGTCCCACGTGATCAACTCGTCGGGAATTGGCTCCTTGATGGCTTCCCCCTCTTTCGCAGGCGGCGTCTTGGCCGGAGCTTCCGGCGCGAACCAGATGTTCAACTCGTCCTCGACCAACGCGATTTCCCCCGCGGTGCCGTCTGCGAGTTGCTTCCGTTTCGTGCGCCACTGACGCGCCTTCGCGGAATCCTTCGAACCTTCGACAAAATAAACCTGCCCGGGCACGCGTTCGTCTTCCTTCGGCAACTCGCGCACCGTTTCCACCGGCTTGTAGACGAGAAATATCACAGCCGCTACCCCGCCCAAGACGATGCTCAGCACCGCCCCCAAGGTCACATCCCACAGACTTGGTCCATACAGCGCGCGCTCGAGTTTTTTGTCTTTCATAAAAATAATCGGTGGCTTTGAGGTCATCACGCGTAGCGCCTTTTCCGGCGTTCGTAAATGACCGGAAAGAGCCAAATGTCGCTTTTAATGGACGATTTACGGCGCCAAATCCCGTGCGCCGGCTTGCACCCCGGCCCGCGCGGCCAAGAGTGAGCTGCGTCTATGGACTTCGCCGCCCGCCACCAAGCCTACCTTGTCCGCATCGAAACCGGACTGGATTCGCTGCTCCCCGCAGCGAACGCGCGCCCCGCGCGTCTCCACGAAGCGATGCGCTACAGCCTGCAAGCGGGCGGGAAACGTCTGCGCCCGGTGCTCGTCCTCGCCGCCGCCGATCTCGTCGAATCTCCGCCGCATGATCCGCTGGCCGCGGCCGTCGCCGTAGAGTGTCTGCACACGTATTCACTTATCCACGACGACCTGCCGTGCATGGATAACGACGACCTGCGCCGCGGTCGTCCGACCTGCCATCGCGCTTTCGACGAAGCCACTGCGCTGCTCGCAGGCGATGCCCTCCTCACCCACGCGTTTCGTCTCCTTTCCGCGAGTTACGCCGCGACCCCCGCGCATGCGCATGCTTTGATTCACGAACTCTCTCACGCGGCCAGCAGCGAGGAACTCATCGGCGGTCAAATGGAAGATCTGCTCGCCGAAAAACAAACCGACGCCGACGCGAAGCAGCTCGAGTTTATCCATCTCAACAAAACCGCGGCGATGATCCGCGCGGCGCTCGTGATGGGCGGACTCTGTGCCAATCTTCCGCTCGATGCGATCGATGCCCTGCGCACGCTCGGACGCGAACTCGGTCTCACGTTTCAAATCGTGGACGACATTCTCGACGCGACCTCCGACAGCGCCACGCTCGGCAAAACCGTCGGCAAGGATGTGCGCGACAACAAAGTCACCTTCATCAAACTCTACGGTCTCGACGGCGCGCGGCGCTCCGCGCGTGAGCACACCGATGCCGCGCTCGCCGCGCTCGATCGTTTGCCGGGCGACACCGCTTTTCTGCGCGCGCTGATCAAAACCATGCTTGAGCGCAAAAACTGAGCTCAGCGCGCGAGCGCGTCTTCGGCGCTATACTCCTCGAGCACCGAAGCGTCGGGCTCAACCGTCCTCGCCTCCGTCAGCGCACGCGTCGCCACTTCGTATCCATCGATTCGATACAGCGCCCAAACCGCATGCGCACGCACCAACGGTGACGCGTGCGTACACAGTCGAAACACGACATCCCGGCAATCTTGCGCACGTGTATTGCCCGCGACGATACACGCGTTGCGCAATAGGCCCGCGAGTTTCACCCGCTTGATCGCCGTCTTGCGAAAGATCTCCGCGAAACTCTCCGGTGTGAGTTCCAACACCTGCCGCAAGCTCAGCTCCGCCAAATCGTAGCGCGTCGTCAGCAGCACTCGCCGGCTTTCCTGCGCGAACCGATTCCAAGGACACACTTCCGCGCAGATATCGCAGCCGTAGATGCGCGTACCGATGCCTGCTCGGAGCTCTCGCGGAACCACACCTTTATTCTCGATCGTTTGGTACGAAATGCAGCGCCGTGCATCGACCACGCCAGGCTCGACGATCGCGCCAGTCGGGCACGCATCGATGCAGCGCGTGCATTTGCCGCACCAGAGTCCCGTGCGCACATCACGATCCTCGGGCCTCGGCGTATTCGGCGAGAGCGGTTGATCGGGCGCGATTTCTACCCGCGTCAAAATCGTCGCGAGAAACAGCCAGTTGCCGAAATCCGGCGAGATCAGCATCGCGTTTTTTCCGGTGAAACCGAGGCCCGCCCGCTCCGCCCACACCCGTTCCTGCACCGGTCCGGTGTCGACGTAATAGCGATAGTCCTCGCCCGTTATCGCATAAAATTCCTCAAGCAATTTCCCCGCCGCCACCAAGGCCGGTTTCATCGTGTCGTGATAGTCCGCATGCAACGCATAACGCGCCCAACGCGGTTGCGCGCCGGTATCCATGACGCGTTCGACGTTCTGCCCCGGCCAGTAGTTCACGCCGAGCATGATCATCGTACGTACGCCGCTCAGCACCGCGGCCGGTTGCGACCGTTTCTCCACCGTCCGCTCCATCCAGTGCATGTCCGCGTGAAACTCATTCGCGAGCCATGGCCGCAGTCCGTGACCGATCGTCTGATCGCTCACGCTCACAAACCGCACCGCATCAAATCCCAACTCGTGCAGTCGGCGCCGCAATTCCGCGACGGCTGTCATGTTCATCTGCGCGTCGCTGCCGACGTGCCTCGTTTCGCGGCAAACTCAGCCGCTTCGCGTTTCCAGATGCGCAGCACATGCGTCACGATATCCAGCAGCGGACGCCCGTCCGTGAGCACCAAAGTGCCCGAGTTCCGGTAAACCGCCTCGCGCGCGGCGTAGAGCGTGCGAAGGCGTTCCATCGGATCCTCCACGTTGAGGAGCGGACGATTTTTATTTCCCTGCGTACGTTTCAAAATCGTTTCCAACGATGCGTGCAGACACACGACCACGCCCTTGCTTTTCAGCAGGCCGAGCATGCCGGGCTGCACGACGAGTCCGCCGCCGCAGGCGACGATGCAACGTTCCGACGGATGACCGGTCTCGATGAACTGGCGTTCGAGCACGCGAAACGCCGCTTCGCCTTCCTCGGCAAAAATCGTCGGAATCGTTCGTCCTTGGCTCCGCTCGATTTCCTGATCGCTGTCCAGCAATTGAAAGCCGAGACGCTGCGCCAGGGCACGGCCGACCGTAGTCTTCCCCGTGCCCATGAAACCCACCAAATAAAGGTTAACATCCGGCGCGTGCATGAGTGAGCGGTGGAGTATTGCTCTCGCGCACTTGATGCCAAACACGAAAACGAACTCCACCGAATGAGATGCTCCGCGCTTGCGGCACCTGCCGGTTCGGGATGCATTAGCCGCGATGAAATTTCGCGTCACTCACGTCATCCGGTATGAGTACGGCCAGCCGGTCACGTTTTCGGCGCACTCGCTTTATCTCCGGCCGCGCGAAAATCCACTGCAGCGCGTCACTCGTTTCGCCCTCAACATCGCGCCCAGTTTCAAAATCACTCACGCCTGCGATCTCTACGACAACACCGTCACCAGCCTCCATCTTTGGGATCGGGCCAATACGCTGAGCATCCGCAGCGAATGCGAGGTCGAGGTGTCGGACTTTAATCCGTTCGACTTCATCCTGCGACACGACGCCGCCAAGTTCCCTTTCACGTATCCCTCGGCTGAGCAACTCGCGCTCTCTCCGTATTTCGCGAGCCCCTTCGACCGTCATCATTCAAAGCTGCGGCACTGGCTCGATGAACATTACGTGGATCGTCCGGCCGAAACCGTCGCTTTCCTCACCGGCCTAAATACGGTCCTGTATTGCCATCTCAACTACCGCGTCCGCACGAGCGATCGCCTGCAATCGCCGCTCGAAACGCTCGAACAGATGGCCGGCGATGCGAGCGAACAAGCCATCCTGCTCGCAGAGTTGTGCCGCGCGCTCGGTTTCGCCGCCCGGGTGGTGCATGGCTATCTCCATACCCCGTCTGACGACGACCGCGTTTCGCCCGGCATCATGCACACGTGGACAGAGGTTTATCTGCCCGGCGCAGGCTGGAAGGGGCTCGATCCTTCGCACGGACTTTTCTGCACGCCGTCGTATATCGCCGTCGCCCACGCGCCCACGGTGGACGAAATTCATCCCGTGCAAGGTTCGTTCTTCTGCACAGGACCGGTCACCAGCCACCTGAATACCCGCCTCATCGTCGAACGCATCCACTGATCCGCTGGCATTGAGCTCATCCGCCGGCATAGATCAGCGCGTATCCGTTTTTCAACTACGGACAGCGAGCCAAACCTGACGTCGCGCGACTGCTTCAGGAAAGACCGCACGCGCGACGGGCGCGTTGCAACACTTGCGCGGCGGTGGCTTGAGCGCGTTCCGCGCCTTCGTGCAAAACTTGGTGCACGTAGTCGGGATTGGCGGCCAACTCCGCACGGCGAGCGCGCGCCGGAGCGAAATAGTTCCAGTAGTGTTCGAAGAGCGCTTTCTTCAAATCGCCATAACCAAGGCCGCCCGCGCGCAGGCGGTTTTCGTAGTCGGTCGCGACATCGGCGGGCGCCACGAGCTTGAGGAGTTGGATCGCGATGTTCTTGTCCGCGTCCGGCTTCGGCTCGGCAGGCGTGCGGCTGTCCATCACGATGCTCATGATTTTTTTCCGCGTGGCTTTTTCCTCGCCGAAGATATCGAGCGTGTTGCCGTAGCTCTTGCTCATTTTCTGGCCGTCGAGGCCGGGCACGGTGGCAACGTCGTCACGGATCTCCGCCTCGGGCACGACGAAGGTTTCGCCGTAGGTCTGGTTAAACTTGATCGCGATGTCCCGCGTCATTTCGAGGTGCTGACGCTGATCTTTGCCGACGGGCACGAGGTTCGCGTCGTAGAGAAGGATATCCGCGGCCATCAGCACCGGATACGCGAAGAGACCGAAATTCGGCGAAATGCCTTTCGCGGTCTTGTCCTTGTAACTGTGTGCGCGCTCCAGCAGGCCCATGGGCGTGAGTGTGCCGATGATCCACATCAACTCGCACACCTGGGCGATATCGCTCTGGCGCCAGAACACGCAGCGCTTCGGATCGAGTCCGCACGCAAGAAAATCGAGCGCGACATCGAGCGTGTTTTTGCGGCGCTCATCGGCGTTGGTGAGCGTCGTCATCGAGTGATAATCCGCGATGAAGTAGTACGCTTCGCCTCGCGCCTGCAGTTCGATCGCGGGCTTCATCGCCCCGAAGTAATTGCCGATGTGAAGCGTGCCAGAAGGTTGAATGCCGGTGAGGATGCGCATGGAAAAGGTCGATGGCTTGCTCGTTCTTAGAAGTCGAAAGTGCTCAAAAAAGAACGAGAACGCAGGCGAGAACGAGAACGATTTTCAGACCGCCATTCGCTCAATCCCGCCGCGGAAACGTCGTCACCGCTGCGCGCACGCGAGCGATGGTCGCTTCGGGAAGATAACCCGCAAACGCGATCGTGGGCATCACCAGTGCGCGTTTGCCCAAAATCGTGCCGGGCTGAAGCACCGCATTGCAGCCGACTTCCGCTTTGTCGCCAAGGATCGCGCCAAACTTTCGCAAGCCGGTTTCCATCACGCCTTCCGGCAGACGAATGCTGATCGGTTGTTGATCGAGACGCAGATTCGAGAGGATCACGCCGGCACCGAGATGCGCGCCATTGCCCAGCACCGAATCGCCCACGTAGCTGAAATGCGGCACCTGCGCGCCATCCATCAGCAGGCAGTTCTTAAATTCGCACGAGTTGCCGAGCACGCAGTTGGCGCCGACGATCACATTGCCGCGGATGTATGCGCCGGGACGAATCTCCGTGCCCGGTCCGATCCACGCCGGCCCGATAATCGTGGCCTGCGGCGGCAGTTTCACCGAGGGATCGATAAACACCGCGCCTTCGACGTGCACGCCTGGCGGCAACGCGCGTGTGAGCGGCGGAAAACTCACGGTCTTCAGCGCGACGCCGATTTGTCTCAACCACTCCCACGGAGCGACCTCGGCGGAGAAATGTGCGGAAAACACCTGCAACGACGCGGGCAGGGCAAAGAGTTCGGAAGCTTTCACGCAGGCACAAAAAGCGGAAGCCACGCGGTTAACCAGTCAGGAGTTTTGCGAAGCGAAAGGATTGCCGTGGAGAATACATCTATGCGCGAACTCCACGACGGCGGTGGGGACGACGCACAGCATCGTCCGCCAACGGCGATCGACATCGTTGGTCTCGTTATCGATCGTGACGATTGCGGAGCCGCCGCCCACCTCGCTGCCGTTTGAACGATCAACCGGTTCGCGTGGATCAGCTGCGCACGATCTTCCAGATCGCGACACAGGTTTCAATCAGCGCAGGCAATTCCGACAGCGGCACCATGTTGGGTCCATCGCTGATCGCTTCGGCGGGATTGGGGTGTGTCTCTATGAACAAACCGTCCGCACCCGCGGCGAGCGCCGCTTTCGCGAGCGGCGGCACGAACTCGCGCTGGCCGCTGCTCTTGCCGCCACCAGCGCCGGGAAGCTGCACCGCGTGCGTGGCATCAAAAACCGTCGGCAGTCCGTTGCCCTTCATGATCGCGAACGACCGCATATCGACCACGAGGTTTTGATAACCGAACGTCGTGCCGCGCTCGGTCTGCCAGATTTCGGCGGCACGACCGTCGCGCAGCTTTCCGGTGACGTGCACCATTTCCTGCGGAGAAAGAAACTGACCTTTCTTCACATTGACCACGCGTCCAGTCGCCGCGGCGGCGAGGAGCAAATCGGTTTGCCGACACAGAAAGGCGGGGATCTGCAGCACGTCGCACACTTCGGCGACGGGTTTCACCTGCGAGGTTTCGTGAATGTCAGTGAGACACGGAAAGCCATACTCGCGCTTGATGAGCGCGTGGAGTTTCAGCCCCTCCTCGAGTCCTGTGCCGCGCGGACCGGCGAGCGAGGTGCGGTTGGCTTTGTCGAACGATCCCTTGAACACGATGCGCACATCGGGTTGCGTGCGCTGGATCTCGGTCAGCGTCTCTGCGACGGCGCGGCAAACGCGCTCGTTTTCCAACGAGCAGGGACCGGCGATGAGCAGCAGTTTGTTGGGATCGTAGATCATGCAGGCAATTTCACGAAAACGCGGGAGAACGGAAGCGCGGAAAATGCGAAGCGCATGAACGCTTGCGAAAACGCATCACACGCCATCCACGCAGATCGCTGAAAAATCGGTTGCAAAAAAGCGCGCTAACGAGGAGCGCGCTTCGAGATTATTTCTTTTTCGCCGTTTTTCGGGCGGGTTTGACGGCCACCCGTTTCGCCGGCTTCTTTTTCGCGGCGCGCGATTGTTTCACCGCCGCGGCGATGAAGGCCGCGAAAAGCGGATGCGGCGCGTTGGGCTTCGATTGAAACTCGGGGTGAAACTGCACCGCGACGAACCACGGGTGATCCTTGATCTCGACGATCTCAACGAGATTACGGCGCGGGTTGATGCCGCTGATGACCATGCCGGCGCGCTGGAGCTGGCCCACGTACGCATTGTTCACCTCGTAGCGGTGACGATGACGCTCGCGGATGCTCTCGCGACCGTAGGCTTTGGCGGCATTGCTGCCAGGCGTGAGCGCGCACTCGTAGCTGCCGAGTCGCATGGTGGCGCCCTTGTCGATGATCTTCTTCTGCTCCTCCATCATGTTGATGACGGGGTGCGGAGAGTTGACGTCGAACTCGGTGCTGTTCGCGCCGTGGAGTTTCAGAACGTTCCGCGCGTACTCGATGACCGCTATCTGCAGGCCGAGGCAGAGGCCATAATACGGGATCTTGTGCTCACGCGCATAACGCGCGGCGATGATCTTACCCTCGGTACCACGATCGCCGAAACCGCCGGGAACAAGAATGCCATCCAGACCTTTCAAGAGCGACGTGCCGTTTTTCTTTTCGAGATCTTCGGCGTCGATGCGGACGATCGAGACCTTGGCGTTGTTCGCGATGCCGGCGTGCGTGATCGATTCGTACACGGATTTATACGCGTCCTGGAGTTCGATGTATTTTCCAACGACACCAATGCGAACCTCGTGCGCGGGGTTCTTCACGCGACGCACGATTTCTTCCCAAATATTTTTCTCCGGGCGCGGGTTTTTGAGACCGAAAAGTTCGACCACAAGATCGTCCATGCCCTCTTTCTGCAGCGCCAGCGGCAGCTCGTAGATCGAGCCGACGTCGCGACACTCGATCACGCCTTTGACCGGCACATTGCAGAACAACGAAAGTTTGTCGCGTAGGCCGTGGTCGAGTTCGTGATCGCAACGGCATACGAGGATGTGCGGCTGGATGCCGATTTCGCGCAGCTTCGCGACCGATTGCTGCGTGGGCTTGGTCTTCAATTCACCCGCCGCGTTCAAATACGGGACGAGCGTGACGTGGATAAAAATGCAGTCGCGCGGTCCGACCTCGAGAGCGAACTGACGCATGGCTTCGAGGAACGGTAACCCTTCGATGTCACCCGTCGTGCCACCGATTTCGGTGATGAGGATGTCAACGTCTTTGGCCGCTTGATAAATGCGTTCCTTGATCTCGTTGGTGACGTGCGGGATCACCTGCACGGTTTTGCCGAGATACGCGCCGCGACGCTCTTTCTGGATGACGCTCTCATACACCTGGCCCGAAGTGAGGTTGTTGAGGCGCGAGAGTTTGCCGCTCGTGAAGCGCTCGTAGTGACCGAGGTCGAGGTCGGTTTCCGCACCATCTTCCAGCACATATACTTCACCGTGCTGGAACGGGCTCATCGTACCCGGATCGACGTTGAGATAAGGATCGAACTTCTGAATGCGCACCGTGAGCCCGCGCAGCTCGAGAAGCGCGCCGAGCGCTGCAGCCGTGAGTCCCTTGCCGAGGGAGGAAACGACGCCACCGGTGACAAAAATATACTTCATCGCAGAGGGATATGAACCGGTGCGCAACCCTGACAAGCCAAACGTGCCTCCCCCGCACAAACCCTTGACAGGAAAGTCGATTTCCCCGCTTGCGCCGCCCT
Source organism: uncultured Opitutaceae bacterium (assembly GCA_937958045.1). GTDB lineage: Bacteria > Verrucomicrobiota > Verrucomicrobiia > Opitutales > Opitutaceae > Nibricoccus. The sequence goes on from CALFXL010000005.1 coordinate 180,479, forward strand.
CCTTCCCCCGCCCACCATCCGCGCCCGCATGCAATCGAAACCCCAACTTCTCGCCTGGATCACCTGCGACGGCGTCCACGTCGATCCCGGCTCTGGTAAACACACGCTGCTCGGCATCTTTTCCAATATCCGCGCGCGCCAATTCCCGGTCGTCCACCCGCATATGATGTGGTTCCTCTCGATCGCCGATGTGCCGCCCGGAGAACATAAACTGCGCATCTCCATGGGGCTCGACCCCACCAAACTCGCGCCGTTGATCGAGCGTCCGTTCAAGTCCGAGAGTCCGCTCCAGCGCATCAATCTCATCAACGATATCCGCAATCTCACCTTCGCCGCTCCTGGCGATTACTCGTTGCTGATCGAAATCGACGACGAACCGCTGCTCATGACGAGCATCGCCGTCAGCAACTGAACGTCCACTCAAGGTCACGCTCCGCGCTTTTCTGAAAACATCTCGTTAACGCCCATGTCCGCCACGTCTTCCTCCACATCCGCTTCCTCCACATCGCTCGATCTCATCGGCGTCGGTTCGCCGATCATGGATCTCGTGGTGAATGTGTCCGACAGTTTCCTCGCGGAAACCCAGGGCGAAAAAGGCGGCATGGTCATGGTCGACGCCGACGAGATGGCGCGCCTCGTGGCAAAACTTCCGCAGGCCCCCGCGGTGACCACCGGCGGCTCCGCGGCCAACACGCTTTTTAACGTCGCCCGCCTCGGTCTCAAAACGGCATTCGTCGGCAAGCTTGGCGCCGACGAACTCGCTCGCGTATATGAGGCACGTTTCGCCGCGGCCGGTGTCGCCACCGATCGTTTCAAACACGGCGCGGTACCCAACGGTTGCTGTCTCATTCTCACCACGCCCGATACGCAGCGCACGATGCGCACGTATCTGGGCGCGGCGATGACGTTGTCGCCGGACGAAATTTCACCCGCCGACTTCGCCGGTGCACGCCATGTGCACATCGAAGGCTACGTCGTTTTCAACCGCGCACTGGCCGAAAAAATCATCGACTCCGCGCGCGCCGCGGGCTGCAGCATCGGGCTTTCGTTTGCGTCGTTTGAAGTCGTCGCCGCTTCGCGCGATTGGATTCTGAAACAACTCGAACGCGGCGTCGCCATCAGCTTCGCCAACGACGACGAAGCGCGCACACTCTTCCCCGATTTGCCGGCGGCTTCTCCCGAAGACTACGCCGCACACGCGCGCCGTCTCGCCAGTTACGGCGGAGTCGCCGCCGTCACGCTCGGCAAACACGGCGCCTGGCTCGCGCAGGCCGACCTCGTGCATCGCGTCGCGCCCGAAATCGTGGACGACGCGATCGATTCCAACGGCGCCGGCGATGCGTGGGCCGCAGGATTTTTATCCGCTTGGTTGCGCGGCAAACCGCTCGCGACTTGCGGCCGCATCGCGTCTCTACTCGGCGCCGAAACCGTGCGCCACATGGGACCGCTCATTCCCGAGCCGCAATGGCCGGCCGTCGCGGCTCGCATACAAGCGGTCCAATAACGCGCTCAGCCTGCTCCCAACTCACCTTATCTTTTTAGATTTGCGCGCGCTGCTTGCTGGAGAGCTGCGCCGCAAGCGTCACCGGCAATGGATTGAGGCGGCGCTTGATCATTTTTTGGAAGAACAGGTTGTTCGGGATTTGCTGCAACCGGCCTTCTTCGTCCTGCAAGGTCGTATAAACGAAGTTCAGATCAACCACGCGGCCCTTGATCGGCTCGCCGGCGAATTCGATTTCGTCGCCGATATTAAAGGGCCGCGCAATCAGCATGATCACGGTGCAGGAGACATTACTCAATACGCTCCACACGGCCACGAAGCCGATGGCGATCATCGCCAGCACGGTCGAAACCACCGTCCACAATCCCGTGATCTCGATGCCGATCACACTCAGCACCAGGATCAACGCGATCAGCCAGATCGTCCACGTAAGGATGCGGCGCACGGGAGCGAGCGTGTTGTGACTCAAGTGCGCGGAAGACGACGCCCAGTGGATCATCCGGCTCAGCACGAGATTCACGGCTGCGGCGCCGAGGATGATCGCAGCGACCACGGGCAGCGTGGACATCATCTGAGGCACAGCTTCACGCAGAAAGGATAGATCGAGGTTAGTCATGGTTTAAAGCGTAGGAGGCGTTCGATGTTTTCCGAGAACGCATCATAGGAACGGTCAAAGATTCGCGCCGTAACTGGGCGCTGCGGTTTCGGGCGCGCGGGATTTTTTCTCCAGCATCTCTTTCACCAAACGCTCGACCACTTCTCGCGGCGAGAGATTGAGCGACGCCGGACCGCTGTACACCGCCGTCGCCACGGGCTCGATCTGCCGGGTGTCTTCAACGAAGAGCTCGAGGCTGGTCATGTGCTTCTTAAAATCCCACGACCACCGATCGCGGTAGCTCACGACAACGTGGACATTGTCGGGCTTCAACGTCAGCGGACCGCACTCGGCGGCAAATCCGTGCGACTGTAACACCGCCACGATGAGACGATCGAGGCCGTTGTTGTCGTTGAGATTCGTCTTCACCCACCAGCGCTGGTAAGCGGCGATCTGCGTGCCCGGTGCCACGTTGGCTTGGTAGCTTGCACAGCCCGACCACACAACGAGAAGCAAAGGAAGCAGCAACCAGCGGATTTTCATGGCGCTTCCACCCATACGCAAAACTCCCGGCGTGCAAGTCCGCAACGCGCGCGTCCGCCTCCACGCCCTTTATATGTCAGGAAAAACAATCGCCGCGAACGCCCGCTTGGTTCACTGCTCGGAGGTCATGCGCATTCCCCGTTTAATCGCTTTCCGTTCTGCCTGGATGCTCGCGCTGGCCTTCGCTGGCGCTTCGGCCGTTCTCGCTGCCCCACCCGCGACTCATCACGGATTTTCTGTCGAACGTCTCCAACGTCTCGACGCCGCGATCGAGGGCGAAATCGCCCGCAATCGTTTGCCCGGCGCGATCATGTACGTCGCCCGCGAGGGTCAACCGGTGCATCTGAAATGCTACGGTTTTCAAGATATCGAAAACCAACGCCCCATGCAGGAGGACGCCATTTTCCGCATCGCTTCGATGAGCAAGGCCGTCACCACCGTCGCCGTCATGATGCTCTACGAGGAGGGCCATTTCATGCTGAAAGATCCGGTGTCGAAATACCTCCCGGCATTCGCGAATCCTGTCGTCGCCGTGCCCGCGCCCGACGGCAACGGCTACGTCACCGAAAAGGCGCGCCGTCCCATAACCATTCGCGATCTGCTCTGTCACACCGCCGGCCTCACCTACGGCTACGGCATCGCGCGCGATGCGTATAAACAAGCCGGTCTCACGCACTGGTATCTCGTCGGCAATAACGAAACCATCGCCCAAGTCGTGGACCGCCTCGCCACGCTGCCTTTGCACGGTCATCCGGGCGAATCGTGGCAATACGGTTACGCGACCGATGTCCTCGGACGTTTGGTCGAAGTGCTTTCCGGTCAACCGCTCGATCAGTTCATCGAGCAGCGCATCACTCGTCCGCTCGGCATGCACGACACGCACTTTTTCCTGCCGCCCGAAAAAGCCAGCCGACTCGCCAACGTCTACGGTCTCGAAAACGACAAACTCGTGCTCAAAGAAACCGCGGCCAACAGCGATTTCATCCACGGTCCGCGCAAATGTTTTTCCGGCGGCGCCGGCCTGCTCTCCACCACGCGCGACTACGCGCGTTTTCTGCAGATGCTCCTCAATGATGGCGAACTCGATGGCGTGCGTCTGCTCGCACCCAAAACCGTCGAGCTCATGCGCTCCAACCACACGGGCGATAAATATCTCGGTGAAGGCGACGGCTTCGGACTCGGTTTCTGGGTCATCGATCAGCCGGGCAAAGTCGGCGAGATCGGTTCATCCGGCGCTTACGGTTGGGGCAGCGCCTACTTCCCGCAGTACGCCGTCGATCCGAAGGAGCGTCTCGTCATCTTGTTTATGACGCAGCTGATGCCCGACGGCGGTTCCAAACTCAATCACCGCGTCAAACAACTCACTTATCAGGCGTTGATCGAATAAACGTCGTTCAACGTCCCACCCCGTTTCGCGCGTTCGGCGCTCAATAACGCCAGCGCGCAAACGGTCCCGAATGCCACCCGAATCGGTAAGGTGGCGGGCACCACCAGCCGTCACCTTCAACGACGGAATAAATAAACGAAACCGACGAGCCGGTCTTCGGATTCACCTGCGACACGCCGATCGTTCCGGCTTTGTATTCGCGGTCGCCGCTGCCCCAGCCGTATTCCAGCTGCACGAAACCGTGCGTTTCCCACGTCGTGCGTTTCGTTTTGATGTCGTTCTCGCCTGGAGCTCGGACCGCGACCGTCGACATCTGCACCGGACGATTCGCCAACGCGCGCGCGATCAAGCGGTCCATCTGATATTTCTCCGCCACGCTCAGGCGCGCGAGCCCGGCTTGCCGACGTTCCTCGTCCGTCCGACGCGCGATAAATGTTCCGGCAAATCCCGTCACATCTCCCTGCTGCGCGAGGCGAATTTCTTTGGTGGCCAACGCATCGAGCGCGATCCGTTCTTCGGGGGTCAGTTTATCAAAACCCACCGACGTGCGTTCCTCCGGGCTGAGGCTCGTCCAAAATTCTCCCGCCGGCACAATCTCAATCGTTGCGTCTACAACCGCCTCTTCAGCGCCCGCTGTATTCAGCGCAGCCATACAAGCGAGAAACGCGATGAGGATGGTCCGGTTCATGAATCGATGTGAGACCTCAACCGCATCGGGATTGTTCCGCAACGATGAGCCGACGTCGCAATTGTCCGCAGGCCGCATCGATATCACGCCCGCGCGGACGACGAAAATGCGCGACCACCCCGTGTTCGCGCAGCACCGTCGCAAACGCTTCACCGGCTTCCGGTGTTGTCCGCTCGTAGCTTACGCCGCGCAGGCTCAAACCGGTCGGATTGTACCAAAGCAGATTCACATGCATGCGCCGCGCGCCGAGAAGTGCCGCGAGCCGCCGCCCCTGCTCCGGCGAATCGTTCACGCCTTTCAACAAACAATATTGGATCGTCACCGGACGTCCCGTTTTCGCTTCGTAACGATCCGCCGCCGCGAGGATGTCCTCCACGCGAAAACGTTTTCCCATCGGCAACAACTTCGCGCGCGTTTCGTCGTCCGGCGCGTGCAACGAGACCGCGAGATGGATGTTCAGATTTGCCGCCGCCATCGCATCGATGCCCGGCACGATACCGACCGTCGATACGGTGATCTGCCGCCAGCCCAGCCCGCCGATTTCGTTGGGCGCGATGCGACGCACCGCTTCGAGCACGTTGTCGAGATTCAACATCGGCTCGCCCATGCCCATAAACACGAGCGTCTGCAACCGCTTGCCGACCGCATGCGCTTCGCGTCGCAGCGCCAGAAACTGCTCCACGATTTCGCCCGCGGTGAGATTGCGTTCGAAACCGGTTTTTGTCGTCGCGCAAAAATCGCAGCCCATCGCGCAGCCCACTTGAGACGACACGCACCCCGCCACGCGATCTTCGCGAAAATCCGTCATCATCACCGTTTCAACGGTGCGACCGTCCGCGAGTTTCAACAACAGTTTCGTCGTTCCATCTTCCGCGACTTGCCGCGCGATTTGCTCCGGGCGTTTGCTTAAAAACTCCGCGCGCAAACGTCCCTCCAATCCCGCCGGCAGACGCAGTTCGTTCCATCTGCGCTCGTCTCCCGTTTCATAATACGCGCGCAACAACGGCGCTGCGTGCGACGGCTTCACATTCCACGACTCCAAGCATCGCGCCAGCTCGGCGATCGTGAGATCGGACAATGTCGTCGCTGCGGTCATTGAAACGCGAGCGGCAGATCGCCCGCGCGCAGCGGCCGGCCGATATTACGCTGCAATCGCGCGCAGAGATTCAAAAACAACATCGCCGTCGTGAACGCGTCACCTTCCGCGGTGTGCCGATCGACCGGCACGATCCCGCAGTGCGCGCACACTTCATCGAGCGACGGCGTGCTTTGTCCGGGATAACCGGTTTTCGCGAACGCATCCAGCGCGTCCATCGCGAGGGTCGCGGTATCGAGCAACGGATTTTTCAACGAGGTGCGGAAATGTCGTTTCAACGCCGCCGTGATCATCGCAGAATCGAAACCGACGTGATGTCCCACGAGCACCGCGCCTTCGAGTCGCGGCAACAGTTCTCGCAGCACATCCGGCTCTTGCTGCCCGGTCGCCGTTTCCGCCGGCAAGATGCCGTGCACCGACACCGCGCTGCTCAGGGGAACCGCCGGTTGATAAATAAGCCACGAGTGCGAACTCGATACGCGCAACCGTCCGCCGATCACTTCGACGAACGCGAGCGAGAGCATGCGATCTTTCACGAGATCGAAGCCGGTCGTCTCCGCATCGATCGCGAGAAACCGCATCTCCGCGACGGGCGTTTTGCTCGGGACGCGCGGCGAAGTTTTTTCGCGATACGATTCGATGAACGGTTCGCGCGGTTTGCGGCTGAACCACCATTTCATAGCCGCTTCGCCTCCGTTTGAAACTCGAGCTTCACCGCTTGCTGCACGGTGCGGACGATATCGAAGACGTTCGCCAACTGCGCTCGCTCGAGCTTGGTCAAACTTTCGGGATCAAGATGGCGTCCGGAATCTCCGCGACGCAGTCCGTTGAGCGTACGCAAGCGCAGCAGAAAATCGTACGCCTCGCGCGCGAGTCCGGCGACTTCCGCGCGCTCGGGCACGGAGCGACGCAACTCATCCCATCGTCCGCCGGTCGAGTGACGACGATTGAGCCGGTAATGTAGCGCAAAGAGACGCGCCGCGTCGCGCAGCGGCGCCATGCCGCGTGATTTCAGATCAAACTGCTCGTCGCCACCTCCAAACGCTTCGACCACGAGACGTCCGATGAAATTGAGCGGCGGTGTCGAATCGACGATCAACTCCGCGAGGCGATGCTGCAGCGGCAGATTCGCGCCGACGCTGCTGTAGATTTTTTCACGCAAACGATCGCAGAGCGCGCGCTCGCCCGCGACGAAGCGAAGATCGAACAACACCGTCGCACGCAGCAGGCCGTTGCCATCGGTAAACGCGTTCACGCTTTCGATCTCTTCGATCCATTCGAGCTCCGTACGGCACCAGCGTGGATTGAGCGCCATCACGCCGCCCTGGCAGCGCGCGAAACCCGCGGCGACAAGTTTGTCGATCACCAGCGTCGCGAGCTTCACAAAAATCTCCCGCGCGCGTTCGTCGCTCTCCGCCGAACCGGTGGACGCAAACACCATCGCGTTATCCATGTCGGTGCGGAGAATTTGTTCGCGGCGTCCGTCGCTGCCGACCGACATCCACGCCCAGGCCGTCTTGGGAAGTTTCACGCCTTGATCTTCCAGCTCGTCGATCGAGAGCGTGAGCAGACGCTGCACAAGTTCGTCGTAGAGCTCGGCGCAAATCTGGCCGAGGTAGATCGCCGACACGCCGGCATCGAGATAACTCTGCGCGATCGTTTCCAGTTCGTCGCACAACTCGCGAAAACGCGCCGGCGATTTCGCGAAGCGTATCTCCCGCAACAAACCCGCCGGGTGATGTCCGCTTTGCGCGAGCAAGTCTTTGTGCGTGCACACATCGAGCGCCTTGGTTTTCGGCGTGCCGTCTTCCGTCACGACCACTTGTCCGATGCGTTCGCGCAACATCGTGAGAATAGCCGCGGTCGCGGAAGAATTTGGCGAAACCGTGTACACCGGCTTCGCCATCACGCGGGTGACTGCGGTTTGTTTATCGAGGCCTTCCACGATCACGTGCTTCACCAGCGAATTGCTCGTCACGATGCCGAGCGGTCGCCGTTCTTCATCGACCACGAGAATCGAAGGCACGCGCTTCGCTGCCATCATCGCCGCCGCTTCCTGGATCGTCGCGGTCGGTTGGCACACGAGCAGGCGATCGAGCGGACGGGGTTGCACCATCTGCGCGCCGTCGAGGTGCGCTTGGAGAATGTTCTTCGCGCGTCCCGCCACGCTGGATTCGGTGGGCTCGGAGTATTCGATCTGACTGCCCACACGCACCGCCCAGAACATGTGCCGGCGGGCGTAGTTGCGCGCGGCGTCGTTTTGATCGAGCAGCACTTTGAAACGCGGCCACGGCAAACCGTAGAAAAGACTGTCCTCCACCGCCTGCGCCGTCACGCGATACGGCTCGGACTTCATCATCGCGGTCAATCCGAGTACATCGCCCACGTCGCGCACATCGACGCGTTCGCTGCGGCCCTCGTTGGTCCAAATGTATTCCACGCGGCCTTGCGCGAGAAACAACACATCGGCGCCAGGACGCTCACCTTGTTTCCACACGGTATCGCCCGATGGGACGACCCACACTTCCGCTTCGGCGGCGAGCGCCGCGACTTCCGCGGCCGTGAACATGGAGAACGGAGGGAAACGTCGCAGCGCGTCGGCGATGCGATCGGGAATGACATTGCGGGAAGGACCCATGGGAAAAGGAAAACAAACGGGTCTATCACCGCCGCTTCGGCGGGCAACCGCAACTTCGCCAGGCTATGCGCGCGTCACTCACGCGGTCTGCGGCGCGACTTTGCGTGCACGATAACGTGCCCATAAACCCGCACAGGGCGTTTTGATGAGGCCGTGATAGATACCCAAAAACACCGCCATGCCGATCAGCGCGTAAAGCAATCCTTCGAGCGTCGTCGGCACCGCGGGTTTGAAAATAGACCAAGTGGCGTTCGCGATTTCGGTGTCCACGTGACGAATGAACGCAAACGGGCGGGTGAGCGGCGACGCGTGCATGATCGCCGACTGCGCGGTTTCGAGTTGTTCGACGCGCACGCTGGCCTCGCTCATCACTCCGCCGAGTTTGGCCACGGCGGCGTCGGCATTGGCGTTGGTTTTGGCGATGAATTGCTCCAGCGAGAGTCCCGATTGCGCAGCCACGCGTCGGAATTGCTCCAGTTGTCGACGGGCTTCGTCGAGATGGCCGCCGAGTCGTTGCAAGTACTGCTGCATAAACTCGGGCGCTTGCGAAAAAATCACCGCACCCGCGACGCAGAGCGCGCGATCGAGTAACTTTTCGCCTGTGCCGAGAAATGCGCGACCGATCTTCATGCCATCGAGCGTGGCGTGAAGCGCGCTGACTTCAAGTCGCGTGCGGCGCGGAGATCACGCGCGCGGCGCGATCAAACTTCGCAGGGCACCAGTTGCACCAGCGTGCAGGCCGGGGCGTCGCCTTCTTCGTTTTTCACGCCTGTCCAGAAACGCAGGCGCCAGCGGTCGCCACCACTGATCGCCGTGCCGCCACCTTTGGCCGGCAGGCTGTGCAGCGGTGTACCGCGCAGATGAGGAAAACAGGCGACTTCGACGTAAGCGCAGCGGGACGCGATCTTGTCTTCGGTGAAATGTTTCACGCACAAACCGCGATCCGTTTCCTCCAGGAGGAGATCACGAACGCCATCCCGGGTCGCGCGCCACAGGCTCCACGCGATCACCTCAGAGAGGGGCGAGCACGCGGTCGGGCGAGCGGGGGACGATGCAAAAACGAAGTGCAGATTTTCCATGTGAAGAACCTCGATGGCGTGAAAATCGTCCCAACCACTAGCTGCCTCAAGCGACTACTGCTCTCCGTTTGCATCTGAACACCTTTTTAACTTTCACCCCTCGCTTCGCCGCGCGCTCACGAAAAAAGCGCGTCAATAAACGACGCGCTCGCTGGCCTTGGCACAGGAAAATCGCTCCTTTCGCGCTCAATCGCGAACGGGCGCGACGCCTTCAGATGTCTGAATGACGCGACGCATGGTGCCGTCGGGATTGTAGTAAAGATAATCGATACAAACCGAGCGGCGGAAGCTGCCGCCCTGAAGTGTGCCGCCGTTGTGATAGATGAAGTAATCGCGGCCTTTGTATGTGATGATCGATTGGTGGATCGTGTTGCTGTTGCCCGCCATTTCCGCGAGCAACCCGCGATATTCCCACGGGCCGTGAATGCTCTTCGATGTCGCGTAGGCGACTTTTTCGGGGAAGCCCGTCGCGTAAGTGAGATAGTAGATTTCGCCGCGTTTATGGATCCAAGGAGCTTCGGTGAATTCATGGAGGGGCACATTCTGAATCGGTCCGTCCATCTCGATCATGTTGGGTTTCAATTTCACGTAGCGGCAGCGTTGGTTGCCCCAAAACAGATACGGCGTGCCGTCGTCATCGATGAACACCGCGGGATCAATATCATCCCAACCGATGCTCACATCGGTGGTCATATCGTTCGTGATCAACGCCGATCCCCGCGCGTCCTTGAACGGGCCGCTCGGATTATCCGCCACGGCGACGCCGATCGCGAAGCCGGGGATTTCTTTGTGCGTCATCGGCACGTACCAATAAAATTTGCCGTCCTTCTCCGCCACATGGCCGGCCCACGCATCGCGGCTCGCCCACTCGAAATCGGTCACCGCAAGCGGCGTGGGATGTTGTTTCCAGGTCACCATGTCGGTGGAGGAAAACACCTGCCATTTTTTCATCACATAACCGTGATGTTTCTCCTCCGCCTCATCGTGGCCGGTGTAGAGATAAACGGTATTGTTGTGAACCAACGCCGCGGGATCCGCCGTCAACGGATCGACAATCGCGGGATTGGCCGCAGGGAGCGAAACCGGCGCGAGCGCCGCGAGAAACAAGGGTAACGCAAGACGAAGACGTGCTAAGCCGGGGTAGGTTTTCATCGGGCGCCATTCAGCGCGCCCGGTTTTCGCGAGCGAGGCACTCGCTACTGGTCCGTCAACCCGCGACGGCGCTCAGCGTCCAGTGCCGCGGCCAATTCACGGTTTTCTTTGTCTTCGAAAAACGTGCGTATCGCCTCTGTCTGCCCCGCCCCCAGCCCGGCCGCCGTAAGCTCATCGCGAGTCGCGTCTGCGATCTGCTGCAGACTGCTAAACGACGCGGCGAGTTTTCGCGACGCACTCGCGCCCACCCGGTCGATGCCGAGTCCATTCACAAAACGCCACAACTCGGCGCGACGGCTCGCTTGCACCGCCTGACGCCGCTTCGCCGCCAGCAATCCACTGCCTCCGGAAACCGCCCGCCAATCTTCATCGTCCAAACGATACAGATCCGCGGGCGTGCGTATCCGATTTTTCACTACAAGCGCATTCAGCGTCGCCTGTCCGACGCCGGAAATGTTCACGCCTTGGGCGCCCGTGAAATGTTTCAACTGCGCCACCACTCGCTCCGGACAAGCGCGGTTGGAACAATAAACCCGACCGCTTTCGTTGGCGCGCGGGATCACCGCCCCGCCGCAAGCCGGACAATCCTCAGGCACCGCCAACCGCGCAGCCGAGGACTCACGCCGCTCGAGATTTACGCCGACAATCACGGGCACAACCTCCCCTGCCCGCTCAATCCACACATGATCGCCCGCGTGCAATTGGAGCCGTTCGACTTCTCCCGCGTGGTGCAAGGTGACGTGTCTCACCGAGGCTCCGCCAACGATCACCGGCTCCAGCTCAGCCACCGGCGTGAGCACACCCGTGCGCCCGACCTGCCAGACGACGCCGTTCAAACGCGTTTCCGCGCGTGCCGCTCTGAATTTATACGCCACCGCCCACCGCGGTGCGTAATCGGTTTCACCCAACTCACGCCGATCCGCAGCCGCATCCAGTTTGATCACCAAACCATCGGACGGAAACGCCCAGCGAGTCCGTTCACGCTCCGCTTTCCGAATCGCCGAGATCAACTTTGCTTCGTCTTCGGCCGTTGCCCATGGCTCGACTGCTGGCAGTCCCCACGCATGCAGCCATTCAAGAAATTGTCGCTGCGACTCCGGTTGTTGCGCCGCAGGAGCAACCTCTCCCCACGCAAAAAACACGACACGCAGCGCACGCGCCGCCGCCTCCGCCGCTGACGCCAACTTCAATCCTCCGGCAGCCAGCGAACGCGGATGCGCAAACGGCGTTTCACCTGACTCCTCACGTTGCGCATTGATCCGCTCGAAATCGGCGAGCGCCACATGCACTTCGCCACGCAACTCGATCCGCTCGGGCCAACCTTCGCCTTTCAATCGCGCAGGAAGATTCGTCACAGCCGACGCATTCGCGGTCACATCGTCCCCTTCGCGACCGTTGCCGCGTGTGACCAATCGGACAAGTCTCCCGCGCTCATACACGGCGCTGACGGCCATGCCGTCGAGCTTCGGCTCGATCACCCACGCGCGTTTTCCGCCAAGCTTATTCTCCGCCTTCGCGATAAAGGCCGTCAATGCCTCGTCGTCGTACACTTTCTCCAGACTCAACATGCGCGCGCCATGCGCCACGACCGGGAGGCGTCCGCTACGATCGTCACCGATCGCATCTTCGGACTGCGTATCCAAACCGGCACTACGTTCCCGCTCGCGCAATCGCTTTTTAAGTTCGTCGTACTCCGCGTCGCTGATCTCGGGTTTCGCTTGTTTGAAATAGAGATCGTCGTGACGCGCGATCTCCGCCCGCAGCGCCTCGATCTCCTCTCGCACGTCGGTGACCGTTTCTTCAGCGGCTCCGCGCACGACAATCATCCACCAACACGCACTCAACGCCACGGCCACGCGACACGCGGCCCGCCCTCTCCGCAGGATTTTCGCCATGCCCGGATTTCAACGCGTCCGCCCCAGCCGGCAACGCAATTTCTTCAGTGTGTGCAGCGTACTTTGACTAAACGCGGCTTCCGCGCCCATGTGAGTTCATGGCTCCGCCCGCTCGTCTCTTTGTCGCCCTCCATCCATCCGCTCCCCTGCGCGTTTTTTTGGCGGAGCTGCAGACTGAAATCCCCCGCATGCAATGGGCGCCGCCTGAGCAGATCCACCTCACGATTCGTTTCATCGGGGAGCAACCTGCCGCCGCTCACGATACGATCGCGGATGCGCTGCGCCGGGTGCGCGTGAAACCATTCATGCTCGGCGTCGAAGGCATCGGTGGTTTCCCGGAGCGCGGCGACTGGCACGTGGTCTGGGCGGGCGTCGGTAACGGGCACCCGTTGCTTCATCAGCTGCGTCAGCAAGTGGACAACGCTCTGCTCGCCGCCGGCATTCAGTTCGAGCTGCGTCCGTTCGTTCCGCATCTCACGCTCGGTCGCTGTCGCGAAGCGCCGGCGGCGATGGTGCGGCAATGGGCCAAACAGCACCGTGATTTCGAAGGTCCGGCGTGGCCGGTTTCTTCGTTCGCACTCATGGCAAGCGAGCCTTCGCCGCACGGTCGTATCCACCGATTGATACAGGAGTATCCACTTACTTGATACCGGTGTGAACTTGCGTCGCGACGATGTAGCGTTGCAGCCAGCGAAACATCACTAGCACGGGCAGCGTCGCGATCACCGCGCATGCGAGAATATCGCCCCACTGCACCGGCGGTTGCGTGAACAAATTTGCGAGCCCGATCTGCACCGTGCGCGTTTCTTCGCGCGTGCCGATCAACAACGGCCACAAGAAGTCGCCCCAATGGGTCAGCACATCGAGAACGACAACCGTCGCGAGTGCGGGTTTGATCGAGGGCAACGCGATGCGCCAATACTGCGCCCACACGCGGGCGCCATCGAGCACGGCGGCTTCTTCGATTTGACGCGGCAAGTTGAGAAAATGCTGCCGCAAAAAATAGATGTTAAACGCCTTCGCCATGAATGGCAGCGTGAGTCCCGCGAGCGCCGGACCGAGCCCACCCGTGAGCCCGAGATCGCGCGCTGTGAAAAACATCGGCACCGCGATCACTTCCACGGGAAGAATAATCAGCATCACCACCGCCGCGAAGAGCGCATCGCTCCCGCGAAATTGCAGTCGCGCAAACGCGTAAGCCGCGAGCGAGTTCACCAGCAATCCGCCCGCGACGATGAGCGCCACTTGCCCGATCGAAACGGCCAGCGCGGGTCCGAGCGACGCACGCCGCCATGCATCGCCGTAGTTCTCGATCGTCCACATCCGCGGATCGATCAGGCTCGCGGCGTCCAATCGAAAAATCGCTTCTTCAACGCGGAACGATCCGATCAGCGTCCATAGCAAGGGAGCCAAAAACAGCAGCGCGACAACGACGCTCGCGCTCCCCAGGAGCGCCTCCGCCCAACGCGTGATGTGGTCTCGTCTGCGCCCGCTCATGACTTCTCCTCGTTAAATAGCGTTCGCTGCAGCCACGTCAGAAATCCGACCCACGTGAGGAACAACAACGCCGCCGCACAGGCGCGTCCCAGTTCGAGATTCAAGAAGGTGGTTTCGTACATATACTGCACGAGCGACAACGTGCGATCGTCCGGGCCGCCGCGCGTCATCAGGTACGGTTGCACGAACAAACGAAACGCAAGGATCGTCGTCACCGTGACCACAAACGCGATCGTGTTGCGCAGCGACGGGATGACCACGTGCACGAGTCGCTGCCACGCACTCGCACCATCGAGCTGAGCCGCTTCGAGTTGCTCGCGCGACACGCCTTGGAGCCCCGCGAGAAACACCATCATTTGCAGCCCCACGCCCTGCCAGATCGACATCGCCGCGAGCGCCGGCAGAGCGAGCGATGGATCGCGAAGCCACGCGCGATCTGCAAAGCCGAACACACTCGTAAGACGATTGATCAACCCCGTCTCGCCCGCCTGCTCGGGTTGATACAGCAGCGTCCACACAACAGCCAGCACCGGCAGCGACACCACCACCGGCAGGAAGAACACCGTGCGCAGCCAGCGCCACGCCGGCTCGGGACGATTCACCCAAAGCGCGAGCACCATTGCGAGCAACGTCTGCAATGGCACGATGAGGATCGCGAACAGCGCCGTATTCAAAAAAGCATGACGAAAACGCGGATCGCGCAGCAGATCGGAATAATTCTCCGCGCCGATCCAATGAGCGTCGTCCGTCGCGAGTAGATCCGCGTCGGTCACACTCCACCATGCCGCACGAATCAACGGCCATGCGACAAACACCGCGAGCATGCCAAGCGCGGGCAGCAGAAACCAAATCGCGCGACGCGAGGCCTGTTTTTCCCATGCAGTCATGGCCGGCTCGCCTCCGCGGTTTTAGTCGGACGCTTTCGATCGATCACACGCTGCACGGCTTCTTCTGCTTTGCGCAGACGCGATTCGACATCCGCTCCGCGCGAGATGTCGCGCAACGCGGCCGCGAACCGATGCGTGAGCATCGCGTAAAACGGAGTGCGCGGACGCGGCCTCGCGCTTGTTTCAAGCTGCGCACGAAACAGCGCGTACGGCATCTGTTCGTATTCGGGAAAATGCGCGAACGCGGCGCGGCGCGCCGGCACCGCGCCATTCGCGCGCACCAGCGGCACAACGCCGGTTTCGGCCTCCGTGACCCAACGCAGCCACGCGACCGCTGCTTCTTGTTGTTTTGTTTCCGCCGAGATCGCCCAACACCAACTGCCGCACGCGGCCGCCGGCGTGCCGAGCGATGGCAACGGCATCACGCCCAACCGATCGCCTTTCGTCGCGAGATGTCCGCGCGCCATCCAGTGTCCGCTCCAATCCATCGCCACGCGACCTTGCCCAAACGGGTCGGGTTCGACCGGATCCGTCGCCGCGAAACCACGCGCAAAAAGCTCCTGCCACGCGCGCACGCCACGCACGGCCGCTTCGCTCGTGAGTTCGCCGCGCACGCGAGCGATGTCTTGGGCGATCAAGCGCCCACCGGCAGACCATACCACCGGCGAGAACGCGTACGTAAACCACTCGTCTGCGCTCTCGTTCATATGCAACGCCACCGGCTCGATGCCCGCGGTCTTCAATTTTTCGCACGCCTTCACAAATTCATCCCACGACCAGCCCTGCCCCTCCACTGGCGGCGTCACACCCGCGCGCGCGAGCAACTCGCGATCGTAATAAAGCACGAGCGCCGAATCGAAACTGCCGAGCGCGTACAAACGTCCGTCCACCGTGCCTTGCGCCAGGATCGTCGGCAGGAAATCGGCGCGCTCCGCATCACTCAAAAATTCATCGAGCGGTTTTAACAAACCGACGTCCGCGAAGCGCGCGACCAGCGGTCCATCGAGATCGAACACATCGGGCAGATCGCGTGCTGCAGCGGCGACGGCGAGTTTTTCCGTGTATTGAAAATCGGGGAAAAACGAGAGCTCCACCGTCCAACCGCGATCGCGATGCGCCGCGTTAAATGCTTCGGCGATTTCGCGCACCGCGTGATTTTCCGCCTCCTGACCTTGATGGCTCCACACGCGGAGCCGCACATCTTGCGCGGCGTGCGCGCCGACGAGAGCCGCGAGCCAGCAAACAATCCCCACGAGCGGGTAACGCTTTAAACCATCGGGGATTTTCAAAAAACATGGAGTCATGGCCTCAACATACGCGACTCTCGGGCAGACCTCGCTGAACTAAAAAGTTCCAGCATGCGCACTTGTCCCGCGAAGCCGCTCGCGAACACGCCCGCGCAAAGATCGCAGCGACGCGAACCGATGTGCGGGCGAACATCGGTTCGTCGTGTGATACACGATCAGCCTTCGAGCATGCCGATTACGATCTCGCGCGCCTCCTGGCCTTCCGCCTGCAGTTTTCCGTCGGGACCGTAGATTTTGAAATTAGGCACCGACTTGATGTTGTACTGCTTCGCAACGGGCGAAGACCAATCGATCCCCTTCTTATCCGGACGATTGATATCGACCTTCACCACCACGATATCGTCGCGCGATGCGTGGAGCTGGTCGAGCAGCGGCGCGATACGACGGCATGGCGGACAATAATCGCTGGTGAAATCGAAGACCGTGGTTTTTCCCGGAACCGCGTGATCGGCGATATTCACTTCTTCGCCGTGGGCGATTCGCGCGGGTTTTTCCGGTTTCGTATAAGAAGCGGCTTCCGCTGCAAAAGCCGGCACGAAGGCGGCCGAAAGAAAAACCAACGACGCAATCACTGCATGTAAGGATTTCATATTTTGGGGTGAGGTTGATGCGTGGAACGCGCCTCCCGTTTCGGCGCAAAGACCCGGCATGTCAAACCACCCGGCCGGCCAAAGCGCGCAGCCAACAAAAAAGCCCGGCGCGAAGGCCGGGCTTGAAGAGAGATTTTGTCAGCGCGATCAGAGCGCGGCCGTGAGCCACGCGATGACGGGCTGTTGATAGAAGCCGAAGAGCACCGAGGCCAACGCGAGCAAACCGAGCACGGTGCCGAGGCCAAAGGTCACCGGCGTGCGTGCGGGACGCGTTTCGCTTTCGTTTTCGATCGTGGGCACCGGCCAGGCGGAGAAGAACGCGGCTTTGATCCAGCCGAAGTAATAATAGATCGAGATCACCACGCCGACGATCGCGATGCCGAGCAGCCAGTAGAGACCGGCTTGGAAAGCGGGAATGAAGACGAGCAGTTTTCCGATAAAACCGGCGAGCGGAGGAATACCCGCGAGCGAGCCGAGGCCCACCGCGAGCACGCCGCCGAGGAAGGGGTCTTCCTTGGCGAGATTTGTGTAGTGCTCGAGCTCTTGATCGGCGTCGTTCACGCCCGCGACATGCGTCATCACACCAAACACGGCGAACGATGCGAGCAGGTACGTGACGAGGTAGAAGTAGATCGACGCGGCAGCGTTCGGCACGAAGAGGATCGCGATGACGCCGATGAGCAGATACCCCGCGTGCGAGACACCGGAGAGACCGATGAGGCGTTTCACGTTGTGCTGCGTGAGCGCGGCGAGGTTGCCGAAGATGATCGTCGCCGCGGCCATCAACGAAAGCAGCGGGACGAGGATGCCTTTGTACGCGGCGAACACTTGCACCAGCGTGATGAGCACCGCGAAACCGGCGGCCTTGGAGCCGACCGCCAGGAAAGCCGTCACCGGCGTGGGCGCACCCTGATACACATCGGGCACCCAAATCTGGAAAGGAACCGCGCCGATCTTGAAGGCGACGCCGGCGAGCACGAGCACAACACCGAGCTGCGCGAGGAAGTTGTCGGGATTCTGCGCGAGGAAGTTCGCGATCTGATCGAAGTTCATCGCATCGGTCTCGGCATGACCGGGCAGCAACGGATTACCGGCGGCGCCGTAAAGCATCACGATACCGAACAAGAGCAGCGACGAGCTCAGGGCACCCATGATGAGGTACTTGAGGCCGGCTTCGAGCGAGAGCGGATTGGTACGGACGTACGAGACGAGGATGTAGAAACCGACCGTGACCGTTTCGAGCGCCACGAAGAGCATCACGAAGTGGTTGCTCTGCGCGAGGAGCATCATCGCGGCGGAGACCACCAGCACGATGTGGAAAAACTCGATCCTGGGCATGCGCTGCTTGGCGAGAGCCACACTGCCGAGCGCGCAGACGAGGATCGACGTGAGCAGGAAAAACACCCGCATGAACTGCCCCTGCGACGTATGCGCCAGCAGACCGTTAAACGTGTCGCGCATGCTCGGATCCAGATAGGGCGTCGAGTAGTTCAGTATCAGCCCGACCAATACACCGACCTGGCCGAGGATGGCGACGCCTGGGATGAGGTCGTGTTTCGATTTGGGCAGCACGACTTCGAGAACCAGCAAAAGCAGGGCGATGCAGCCGAGCATGAGCTCGGGCATGATCGCGAGCCACTGGTTCGAGTTCGCGGCGGCGGTGAGAGTTTCGAGATTCATCGCGGCGGGAAAAGATTACTTGCTGACCACCTCGGCGGCGGGCGCGGCCGGGTAGATCGACTGGAGCGTTTTATTGAGCGGCGTGGAGAGCGACTTCGGCCAGAAACCGATGAACAGGAGCGCCGCCAGCAGCACGAGCGCGGGGATTTTTTCGGACCAACGAAGATCGGTCGTGGGATTGGCCTCCGCCACGCGGGCGAAGTCTTCCGTTTTCGGCCCAAAGAAAATGCGAGCCGCCGAGCGCAGGCCGTAGATCGCGGAGATCACGATGCCCGCCACCGCAGCGACGGTGAACGCCGGAGAATAATCCCACAGTGCGATGAAGATCGTGAACTCGCCCCAGAAGTTGGCGAAGCCGGGAAGACCGATGCTGGCCATCGTCGCGGCGACAAAGAACGCCGCGAGCACGGGCGCCTTTTGCGCGAGGCCACCCATCGCCTGCATGTCGAACGTGTGCGTGCGGTGATAGATGCTGGTCGAAAGGAGGAACAACAACGCGACCGACAAACCGTGCGCGACCATCAACAACACCACGCCGCCCGCGCCCATCGCGGAAAATGCCGCGATGCCGAGGAACGCGTACCCCATGTGCATGACCGAGCTGTAACCGACCATCTGTTTCAGGTCGCGTTGCGCGATCGTCACGAAGCCGATGATGAGGATGTTACCGAGCGCGAGCCACGCCAGGAGGCAGGACCAGTGCGCGGCGCCTTGCGGCAACAGCGGCAGCCCGATCTGCACCAGACCATAGAGACCGAATTTTTTCAGCACGCCTGCGTGCAACATCGCCGCAGAGCTCGGAGCCGCGCCATAACCGAGAGGCGCCCACGTGTGCAGCGGCCATAACGAAACGAGGATGCCGAAGCCGAAGAGCAGCAGCGCGAAGATGTTTTGTTGCGCGACTTCGGAAAGACCTTGCTGGCCGATCATCGTGCGCAGCGCGATCAGGTCGAAGGTCTTCAATTCCGTGCCGCTCTTGATGTAGAGAGCGATCAAGCCGAGTAGCGACAGCATCGCGCCGAGCGTGAGGTAAATCGTCATCTTCATCGCCGCGTAGCCGCGGTCGCGTCCGCCCCAGATGCCGACCATGATGAAGGTCGGGATGAGCGCGAGTTCGTGGAAGAAATAGAAGAAGAAGATATCCACCGATGCGAACACGCCCATGAGGCCTGCCTGCATGATGAGCAGGAGCATCAAGTAGAGTTTGAGGCGTTCCGCATTTGATTGGATCGCGTAGAGACCGGCGGCGAAACCCACGATGCCCGCGAGCACGAAGAGCGGCAGCGAGATGCCGTTGAGGCCGAGGATCAAGTTGATGCCGACACCCGCGAGACCGGTGTCGTAGCTCGACAGAAACGCGTATCCATACTGCTGAGGCGCGGCGCCGTATTGAGACCACAAATACAGCGCGACAGCCGCCGGCACGCCGAAGCCGAGATAGGCGAGCTTCACGGAGAAGCGCTTGGGCAACCCGAGCGCGATCGCAAGGGCGACACCCAGTGGCGTCAGGATGGAGAGGAGAAGAAAATCAACCGGCGGGTTCATTCAGATTCGGGAAAGGGAGTCGTGAATCGAAGTTCGAAAAGAATTCGGAGGAGCGGTTAAAACAGGCCCGAGGCGAAGCCCCACACCAGCACCGCGCCGATGAGGAACCAATACACGTACGCATGGAGGTTGCCGACGTGGAGCGCGCGTGCCCCCATGCCGAAGAGCCCCACCACCCCGGCGATCCCTCGCACGATGAGACCGGCGAGGAAGATCTGCTCCAGAAAGTTCACGAAGAGCGCGAAACGCTGCTGAATCTTCGCGACGTAATAATTGTAGAGATCGTCGGGGAAGGCCTTGAGAAACGAGAGGCCGGAGAAAGCCGCCGGGCTCTTCGCCGCGAGCGTGTCCACCGAGTCGTTTTTGTAGAAGAAGTACGCGACGAGCGAACCGAGGGCCATCACGCCGATGCTGGTCGCGAAGACGACGTTGTGGGCGTGGTGATGATTGTGGCTGTCCGGGACGTCGTTGAAGACATTGCTGAAAACGGCGTTGTCCAAGATGAACGAGTAGCCGCCGACCACCGCGAGCACGGCGAGGACGAGCAAGGGCAATGTCATGCTGAAACCGCCTTCGTGCGCGTGAGCCGCTTCGTCGCTGCGCGGTTTGCCGAGGAAGACGAGCTTCCACATGCGAATCATGTAGAACGAGGTGAGCACCGCGGTGAACGCAAGCAGGCCGAACACGAGCGTGTTTTTCTCAAACGCGAGCAGCAGGATCGCGTCTTTCGAGAAGAACCCGGAGAGCATCGGGAAACCGATGATCGCGAGCACGCCGAGCGTGAAGGTCACAAAGGTGAACTTCATACGGCTGGCGAGACCGCCCATCTTGAAGATGTTTTGCTCGTGGTGGCAGCCGTGAATCACGGAACCGGAGCCGAGGAAGAGCAGCGCCTTGAAGAAGGCGTGCGTCATCAAGTGGAACATCGCGATGCCCGCGCCGGCACTGAGAAGATAGGTCTGCGTGACGCCTTCGACGGTTTGCGTTTCCGGGAGACGGCCGAGACCGAACGCGGCGACCATGTAGCCGAGTTGAGAAAGCGTGGAATAAGCGAGGACCTTCTTGATGTCGCTCTGCGTGATCGCGCAGAAGGCGGCGTACACGGCGGTGACCACACCGATCCACATCACCACATCGAGCGCGGCGGGCGCGGCGACGAAGAGCGGTTCGAGGCGGCACAGCATGTAGATACCGGCGGCCACCATCGTGGCGGCGTGGATGAGCGCGGAGACCGGTGTCGGGCCTTCCATCGCGTCCGGGAGCCACACGTGCAGCGGAAGCTGCGCGGACTTACCCACCGCACCGCAGAAGAGCAGCAGCGGAATGCCCGCGATCATCGTTTCACCGGCGGCAAATTTCGCTTCGGCGAGTGCGCCGAGTTCGCCGATGTTTACCGTGCCGAAGGCGTGATAGCACCAGACGATGCCGAGGAGGAAACCGAAGTCGCCGACACGATTGGTGATGAAGGCCTTCTTCGAAGCGTCGGCCGCGGATTGTTTGTCGCAAAAATGATTGATGAGCAGCCAGGAGCTGAAACCGACGAGCTCCCAGAAGATGAACATCATGAAAAGATTGTCGGCAAAAACGATGCCGAGCATCGAAAACATGAAGATCGAGAGGCCGCCGAAATAGCGCGCCTTCGCGCCGTCGTGCGACATGTACCCGAGCGAGAAGACATGCACGCAGAGACCGACGATCGCGACGATCGCGAGCATGAGCGCCGCGAGGTCGTCGAATTTAATGCCGAGCGTGATGTCGAGATCGCCGACCTGCAGCCAACTGAAGGAGTCGGCGAAACGCACATTGCTGAAAACCAGTTGGAGCGCCACAGCGGCAAGACCGGCGCACGCCGCGGTCGAGAGGATCGACGCGAGCGTGCCCTGACGGCGCAGGAACAGCGCGATCACGGCGGCGGAGCCGAGCGGAAGCAGGAGGACGAGGATGGCGAGTTGGACGGGTGTCACAGTGGGAAATCGGATTCGGGAAGGGTCACAGAGCGCACAGAGTTCGCTGGAATTGAAAAACCGAGGTCAGTTTTTCAGTGCGTTGAGCTCCTCGACTTGCACGGTCTGGCGGCGACGGAAGAGCGCCACAATGATGGCGAGACCGACGGCGACCTCCGCCGCGGCCACGGTGAGTATGAAGAAAACGAATACATTGCCGTCGACCGTGCCGTTGAAGCGCGAGAAGGCGACGAGCGCGAGGGTCGTGGCGACGAGCATCAACTCGAGGCACATGTAGATCACGAGCGTGTTCTTGCGCAGCAGCACGCCAAAGAAGCCGATGGCGAAGAGCAGCGCGCTGAGCACGATGAAGTGGTGCAGTCCGATGTTCATTTAACGTCCTCCAAGCCTTCGAACTTTTTGCTGAGTACGATCACGCCGAGCATGGCGATGAGCAGGAGAAAGCCGACGACCTGCACGGGCAGCAGGTAGGTGGTGAAAAGTTTCGCACCGTAGATCTTGAGATCG
Organism: uncultured Opitutaceae bacterium; assembly: GCA_937958045.1. GTDB lineage: Bacteria > Verrucomicrobiota > Verrucomicrobiia > Opitutales > Opitutaceae > Nibricoccus. The sequence continues at coordinate 203,030 of CALFXL010000005.1, forward strand.
AGGAGCACGCTCGCGGGCTGGCCGGCCTCGGGGAGACGCGCGAGTTCGGGACGTTTCGCGAGCAGGTAAACACCGGTGAGCAACAACGCGCCGGCGATGGTGCTGGAGACGATCGTCATCTTTTTGAAGACCGGGCGGTCCCCACCCTGCATGTTGAGCAACATGATGATGAAGAGGAAGAGCGCCACGACCGCGCCCGCGTAAACGAGCACCAGGAGCACGGCGAGCAGCTGCGCATCAAGCTGGAGGAACAGACCGGCGACGCCGCACAGGCTGAGCAGAAACGCTAGGGACGCGCCCACGGTGTTTCGCTTAAACACGACCGCGAGCGCCGAGGCCACGGTGATGGCGGCGAAGATGTAGAAATAAGTGTCGGACATTTCGTCGAAGGAAGAGTGATGAACGCGGAATGATGAATGAAGCGGAGAGCGGGTGTTCTTAATTCCTCATTCCTGATTCTGGATTGGTCTCAGTGGACGTTGCCGTGCTCCTCGGCAGCTTTCTTTTTGTCCCACTTGAAATGCTGATCGGGCAGCGTGCCGCCGAGTTCGTAGAGTTTCTTCTTGTTGTTCACCATCTCGGCGCGGGTGTATCCACTGGTTGAATACTGCGTTTGCAGCCAGATCGCCTCTTCGGGGCAGACTTCCTGGCACAGGCCGCAGTAGATGCAGCGCAGCATGTCGATTTCGAACTCCTGCGGCGCTTTTTCCACGTGCGCGTATTCGGAATCGGGCGGGATTTCGCCGGGCGTGATACGGATCGCCTTGGGCGGGCAGACGAATTCGCAGAGCTGGCAGGAGACGCACTTCTCGCGACCGTTGGGATCTTTGACGAGCGTCGGCACGCCGCGATAGCCCGGCGGGATCGGCGGACGCTCCTCCGGGTACTTCATCGTGACGGTGGGCGCGACGAGGTGCTTCCAGGTCGTTTTGAGTCCGGAAAGGATCTGCGGGATGTAGGTGCGTTCCGCGAGGGTGAGCGGCTTGCGTTCGACTTCGATGACGGCCATGGCGCGGGAAAAATGGGTTGTGGATTAATCGATGAAGGCGATCGCGATGGCGTAGACGATCACGTTGGCGATCGCGAGCGGGAGGAGTTTTTGCCAGCCGATCTTCATCACCTGGTCATAACGGAAGCGCGGCAACGTCCAGCGCACCCACATGAAGAAGAAGATGAAGAAGAGAACCTTCGCGAGGAAGATCAGGACGGAAAGCACGCCGACAAAGGCCGGATGCGTCGCCCAGGCACCGAGACCCGAGAGCCAGCCGACGACCATTTCGAGCGGCACCCACGGCAGCGGATTCCAGCCGCCGAGGAAGAGCAGCACAAAGATGCCCGAGCCGACGGTCATGTGCGCGTATTCGGCGACGAAAAAGAGCGACCACTTGAAGGAGCCGTATTCGGTGTGGAAACCGCCGACGAGGTCGGCTTCGGACTCCGGCATGTCGAACGGCTGGCGATTCGTTTCCGCGAAAAGCGCGACGAGGAAAACAAACGCCGAGATCGGCATCAGGAACACAAACCACGCCCCACCCCAGAAACCGGGCTGGCTCTGAAACTCGACGACCTTCGCGAGGCTGAGCGTGCCGGGCTGACCGGGAGCGTTGATCCACAGGAAAACCGGCAGCACGGAGAGCGTCATCGAGAGCTCATACGAGATGAGCTGCGCCGAAGCGCGCACGCCGCCGAGGAAGGGATATTTGGAATTCGAGGCCCAGCCGGCGAGAATCAGCGAATACACGCCGAGCGAAGAAATCGCGAACACGCCGAGCAGACCGATATCGAGATTGGCGAGGATGAGCGGGATGATTTGTCCGGCTTGATCGATATAACCGCCGAACGGGACAAACACGATCGTCGTCAACGCCGGGATCACCGCCACGATCGGCGCGAGCACGAAGTAGAATTTGTTCACGTGCCCCGGGATCGGGTCTTCCTTGAAGAGCAGTTTGCCGCCGTCGGCCATGAGGTGGAACAGGCCGAGCTTCTGCATGATCGGAGCGATCACCGGCACCCACGCGATCCAGAACGGAAGTGCGCGGCTGGGGCCGGGACGGCCTTGGATCCAGGCCGAGACTTTGCGCTCGGCGAGCGAGCACGCGCCGGCGATCGGGAAGATCACGGCGATCGCGGCGAGTCCTTTGAGGGAGATTTGAACCCAGAGCGGGAGGTTGAAGAAGAAATCCATTTTGACGGGAAGGTCGCGACGGCGCTGCGCGTTAGGTGAAGCGGATGGCCTGGGCGGTCTTGGTGAAAAGGATCAAACCGCGGCGGTGGCTGCGGCGGGCTTGAAGTGGAGGGTTTCGCCTTCGGGGAAGGCCAGATGAGCGAAGCGGCTGCTGTCGAGGACGCGGCCGGTGTCGGGCACGGCGGCAAAGGACAGACCGGCGAGCAAGCCGACTTCCGACGAGAGCTGCTGCCACACGGCGGCGAGGTCGGTCGTCACGGCGTTGCCGGAGAGAGCGCCCAACAATTTGCCGAGAACCACGAGGTCGTTGTGTGTGCCGGCGATCGCCGGGATGGCCTGGTGGAACTTTTGGATGCGGAACTGCTGGTTGATGAACGTGCCGCTCTTTTCGAAGACGGTCGAAGTCGGGATGATCACGGCGGCGGCTTCGCTGGTGGCGTTGCTGTGTGTGCCGGCGTACACGATCGTGACCTTCGCGAGTTGCGCGGCGGTGAGGCCGGCGGTGGTGAGGTCTTCGTTGATCGCGAGAACGGTCTTCACTTTGCCCGCATCGATCGCGGCACCGAGCTCGGTGAGCTGCGCGGAGGGCAATTGGTCGATGAGGCCGGTGACGAGCGCGCCGCGGACGTTGGGATTGCGGTCGGCCGAGATGAGGAGCTTGTCGCCCTCGCCCACTCGAGCGACCAACGACACGGAGGCGTTGAGCGCGGCGGCGATTTTTTTGGTGAGGAATTGTTCTTCCACCGAGCTGCGGCCCGAGCCGACGACGGCCACGGCGCCGGCCTTGAGGTGCGACGCGGCGCTTTCGATGGCGGCATCGAGCGCGGCGGGTTGTCCGCCGACTTTGGTGGCGGTGAGGCGCGATTCGTCGCGGACTTGTTTGTAGAGAACGCGGGCGGAGTCCGCGAGCCAGGTGTCGTTCACCTCGTCGTTACGGCGCGGCGTGATGCGGTAGATGATGCCTTCGCGCGACCAGACGACGGTGTTGGCGCCGACGGAGGATTCGGTGTCGATGCTGTTCGACTGCTTGAGGAACCAGACGCGCATCTTGAAACGGAAATCGGTGCTCGTGAGCGCGCCCACCGGGCAGATGTCCACGGTGTTGAGGCTGTAGTTGTTCGCGAGCTGTTTGCCCGGATAGCACGTGAGCGTGGAGTAGCTGCCGCGATCGATGAAACCGAGGACGTCGTCCTTCACGATCTCACGCGAGAAACGGATGCAGCGGGAGCAAAGGATGCAGCGCTCGTCGTCGAGCATGACGCGCGGTCCGAGCTGCGTGCGCTTCGGTTTCACGTTCTTCTGTTCGACGAAGCGGGAATAACCGCGGCCGTAGCCCGTGGCTTGTTCCTGGAGTTTGCATTCGCCGGCCTGGTCGCAAATCGGGCAATCCAGCGGGTGGTTGATGAGGAGGAACTCCATCACACCTTCGCGGGCCTCCTTCACCATCTGCGACGTGGTGCGGATGTGCATGCCGGGGGCGACGTTGGTGCCGCAACCGATCTGAGGACGCGGGATCCAGTTGATCTTCTGCTTGCCGGTCGCCGGATCCATGATGGGCGCCTTGGTGGCGGGATCGACGGCGGGCATGCCCATTTCGACCAGACACATGCGGCAGTTGCCGACCACCGTGAGCTTGGGGTGGTAGCAATAATGCGGCACGTCCACGTTCAGCAGGCGGGCAGCTTCGATCACGTTGGTGCCTTTGGGCACAGCGATCTCTTTGCCGTCGATGTTGACGGTGACGAGGTCGGGTTTGGGCGCGGGCGCGGGCTGGCTCATTGCGAAAGATTATTTGAACCACAGAGGCCCGGAGGACACGGAGGGCGGCATCCGGCAACTGGTTTCTCTGTGTACTCTGTGTCTCTGTGGTTAAAAATTAAACGAGTTCTAAAGCGTTATCAGCCTTGGGCTGTTTCTTGGTGGCGTGGTAGTTGTCGAATTCGTCCTTGAACTTCAGGTAGAAGCTCTGCGTCGGCCACGAGCAGGCTTCACCGAAGGCGCAGATGGTGCGGCCGGGAATCTGGTCGGCCACGCCTTTGAGCAGCGCGCCGTCTTGCGGACGAGCTTCGCCGTGGACCATGCGCGTGGTGATTTTTTTCATCCACAACGAACCTTCGCGGCAGGGCGTGCACTGGCCGCAGCTTTCGTGCGAATAGAACGCGTTGATGTTCGCGAGGGCTTCGACCATGTTGACGGTGTCGTCCATCACGATCACGCCGCCGGAGCCGCCCATGGAGCCGATCGCCGCGAGCGAATCGAAATCCATCGGCACGTCTTCGACACCCCAATCGTAATCGACCATGTCGTTTCCGACCTTGCGCTTGCCTTTGAAGCGCTCGCCGAAACGAAGCACTTTGGCGGACGAACCACCGGGGATGACAGCCTTGAAGGTGCGTCCGGGCAACGGACCGCCGCAGACATCGTAGAGGAGCTGGCCCATCGTGATCTTGCCGGCCTCGAATTCGTAATAGCCGGGGCGCTGCACGTGACCGCTCACGCAAAAAATGCGCGTGCCGGTGTTGTTGGGCGTGCCGAGCTTGGCATACTCCGCGCCGCCGTGCTCGGCGATGTACTTCACATGACAGAGCGTCTCGACGTTGTTCACGATCGTCGGGCACTGATAGAGGCCGAGGACCGCCGGGAAATACGGGGGCTTGATGCGCGGGTTGGCGCGTTTGCCTTCGAGCGATTCGATGAGACCGGTTTCCTCACCGCAGATGTAGGCGCCGGCGCCGCGGTGCACGAAAATGTCGCACGAATATCCGGTACCGAGGATGTTTTGACCGACAAAGTTTTTCTCGCGGGCTTCCTGAATCGCTTTCTCCAAGATGCGCGCGCCGTGCGGCATCTCGCCGCGGATGTAGATGTAGGCCTGCTTCACGTTGTTCGCGAAGCACGAGATCATCACGCCTTCGATCAGCTGATGCGGATCCTGGTGGATGATGTAGCGATCCTTGAAGGTGCCGGGTTCGGATTCGTCGGCATTGACGATGAGATAGATCGGCTTGCCGCTCTTGCGATCGACGAGCCCCCACTTCACGCCGCAGGGGAATCCCGCGCCGCCGCGTCCGCGCAGACCGGATTTTTTCACCTCATCGATGATTTCCTCGGGCTTGCGGGTGACCGCTTTTTTCAAGACCTCGTAGCCGCCGTTGCGCAGGTAGCAGTCGATGTCGTTGGTGTAGCCGGGCTCGTCAATGTGCTTGAAGATGATGCGGCGTTGTTCGGGAGCGGGCATGGCAGAATGTTCGATTTTCGATCCTGAAGTTTCGATGGCCGATCAACGGGCGACGGATGCGTTTTTAGCGGCCTCGGCTTTGATCTGGGCGGCGATTTCGCGGGCTTTGGCGGCGTCCACTTTTTCGTGCAGATCGTCGTCGATCAGGACGACCGGCGCGGTGCCGCAGCTGGCGAGACATTCGACGAAGTCCACCGTGACTTCGCCGTCGGCGGAGGTTTCGCCGAGCTCGACGTTGAACTCTTTCTTGAAGGTCTCGCAGGTTTTGTAGCCGCCCATGAGAGCGCAGGAGAGCGTGCGGCAGACCTTGATGTGACGGCGGCCGATCGGCTTGCGGCGGAACATCGGGTAGAACGTGACGACTTCGTACACGTTGATCGGCTGCAGCTCGAGCTTGGCGGCGATCCACTCGATGGCCTCGTCGGAAATATAGCCCACGTCTTCCTGGATGAGGTGCAGCAGCGGCAAGGTGGCGCTGCGCTTCACCGGATAATGCGTGATCACCTCGTCGATGCGCTGGAAAGTTTCTGGCTTAAGATTCATTTTTGAACCACGGAGACACGGAGGGCACAGAGGTTGAAGGATGAACGGGAAGAATCGGTTTTCATTCTCTGTGTTCTCCGTGCCTCTGTGGTTGGATTGATTTGAAAGATTAGCGGTCGCACTCGCCCATGACGAAGTCGAGCGAACCGAGAATGGAAACGACGTCCGACACCATGCTGCCGACGCACAGTTTCGGGAGGATGGAAAGATTGCAGAACGAGGGTGAGCGGATCTTGAGGCGCCACGGCACGCCGCCGCCCTTGCTCACGACATAGAAACCGAGCGCGCCCTTGGGATTTTCCGCTTCGAAATACACTTCGCCGGCGGGCATCTGCGGACCTTCGGTCACGATCATGAAGTTGTTGATCAGCTCCTCCATCGAGGTGAGGACCTTTTCTTTGCGCGGTGCGAAGATGCGCACCGCATCCTTCGCGTACCAATCGCCTCCCGGCAGATTCGCGATCGCCTGGCGCACGATACGCACCGACTGGCGCATCTCTTCACCGCGGCAGAGATAACGATCATAGCAATCGCCCTTCGTGCCGATGGGCACGTCGAACTCATATTGTTCGTAGCCCGAGTACGGTTTGTCCTTGCGTAAATCGAGCGGCACGCCGGAGGCGCGGAGATTCGGGCCCGTGAGGCCGTAGCTGATCGCATCTTCCTTCGAAATGACGCCAACGCCCACCGTGCGATCCATGAAGATCTTGTTGCGCGTGAGCAGGCCGAGCATCTCTTCGAGGCGCGGTAGGAATTGATCGCAGAACGCCAGCACGCGGTCGGTCCAGCCTTCCGGGATGTCGCGCGAAACACCGCCGATGCGCGTGTAACTCGTGGTGAAACGGGCGCCGGTGAGCTCTTCGAAAAGACGATACAGTTTCTCGCGTTCTTCGAACGAGTACAGAAACACCGTCCAGGCGCCCGTATCGATGCCGAACGCACCGAGACCGAGCAGGTGCGACGAGATGCGCGCGAGTTCGCAGCAGATCACGCGAATCGCCTGGCAACGGGCCGGCACTTCCAAGTGGGCGAGACGCTCCACCGCGATCGCGTAGGCGACGTTGTTGGCCAGCGGCGCGAGATAATCCAACCGGTCCGTGTACGGCACGAACTGGTTGTAGGTCATGTTCTCAGCGATCTTCTCGTCGCCGCGGTGCAGATAACCGATGACCGGATCGCACTTGGTCAGGACTTCGCCATCGAGCTCCATCTGCAGACGGAGCACGCCGTGCGTGGACGGGTGCGACGGGCCCATCGAGAGCGACAGACGTTCGGTTTGAAATTCCTGTTCAGCGGCGGCCGTCTTGGCGGCGCTATCGGGAAACTGGTACTCGGTGGCCATTCGGGAAAGTGGGCTTGGGCGTTGGTGGGCGCGCGGGTTATTCGGGCTTCTCGCGTTTTTCGTTCCAGCTCTCGTCCTTCGCGCGCGGTTCGGCGTCGGTGAGATTCATTTCGCCCGGCGAAGCGACAAACGGACCGCCCGCCATCGGCGCAGCGATGACTTTGCCGCCGGAAACTTCCGCGATTTCCGGATCGGGGAACTCCGTCTCGACGCCCGCCAGCGGGAACTCCTTGCGCAACGGATGATACGGATAGCCCTCCCACATGAGGATGCGGCGCAGATCGGGGTGGTCGGTAAACTTGATGCCGAGCAAATCCCACGTCTCGCGCTCGTGCCAGTCGGCAGCCGCCCACAACGAGACGATGCTCGGCGCGGAGGGCTCAGTGTCCGACGCACAATCCGCGGCGATGCGGATGTACTCGTGACGCGTGGTCGAGAGCAGATGCCAGACAACTGTGAAACGCGGGCTCGCGCCCTCGGCCCAGTCGATCGCGGTCACATCGACCAGCATGTCGTAGGCGAACTCGTCGCGCAGCGTTTTCAGCACGGCGACCGCATCGGCCATCGGCACATTGTACGCGGGAATATCCGCGGAAGCGCGGGGCGTGATCTGCGGGAATTTTGCCGGAAGGGCGGTAGAGACATCGACAGGCGCGGTCATCTGGAAAAAGGAGGGCCGTTTACGTGTGCAGGCAGAGTTGGGCGGCGATCAGGCCGAAACGAGGCGTTTCAACGCGCGTTCGTTTTTCACCTTTTGCTGCAGTTTCACGAGCGCATCGAGCAGCGCTTCGGGCCGCGGAGGACATCCGCTCAAATACACATCGACCGGCAGGATGCGGTCCACGCCTTGGAGCGTCGCATAGCTGCGGTACATACCGCCGGAGCTCGCGCAAGCGCCCATCGCGATGACCCACTTCGGGGCCGACATCTGATCATAAATGCGGCGCACGTGCGGTGCCATCTTGTAGGTGACCGTGCCAGCCACGATCATGCAGTCGGATTGGCGCGGCGAAAAACGCATCACCTCCGCGCCGAAGCGCGCGATGTCGAACCGGCTGCCGCCGACCGCCATCAGCTCAATGCCGCAACAGGCGAGGCCCATGGGCATAGGCCACATGGAGTTGTTGCGAATCCAGTTGATCGCGGCATCGAGCTTCGTGGGAACGATATTCCCTTCGATGCTACGGTCGTAAACGAGTTCGTTGTTGGCAGAAACCATGGCGTTGGCGTGTCGCTGCCTTTGGTCAGTTAAAGGCAAAGACCCTCGCAACGTAGAGTCCCGCAAAGGTCGTGCAAGGCGCTTTTCGGGAAAACCACGATCACAACCATTGCTTTTGCTTCAAGATAGCCACAGCGATAAGCTACGCGTTTTCTTGCGCGCCGATTCGGCGAGTCGTTCACGACATCCCTCCGATAGGCGATCGAGGTGAAAATCGGGGTGAGAACGTCCTACGCGTTGAGCAAGCGGGTTGAGTTTCACCCGTTCGCCTGAACGCAAACCAGGAACTTCCGATACACAAAACCCCGGCTCTATGAACCGGGGTCTTTATTCGTCACACACTGGCGGAGAGGGAGGGATTCGAACCCTCGGTACGGTTGCCCGCACACATGATTTCCAATCATGCGCATTCGACCACTCTGCCACCTCTCCTAGGTGTACCGGACGGCCGTCGCGAAACGACCTTCCGAGATCGAAGGGGCCGAACTAAGGATGCCGCGATTGGCTGGGTCAACGGAAAATCCATTCAGAAAATGTGCTTCTGCAATTCGGCACATCGTCGCGCGCGAAGACCTGCATCTTCCGAACCGTCTGCACAGCGCCAAGCAGGAACAATGCTCCGCATTGTTCGCCCCCACTTCTCATTCATCAGTGCCCTTCAGGGCGCGTGCGTGGTTCCTCCAAACCTTACCTGCCCACCTGAAATGAGAACACTATATACTGCGACCTGCGACGCTGCGCCCCGCCCTGCCCGACTCGCGCGCTCACGCGGAAATCTGACGCGCGTCGTGCCAGATTTTTTCCCACAAGTCCGCTTCCCCCGCGTGACCGTGCTCAATGAGCTTCTGTTTGATCAGCTCCGGTGTCGGCTCCTCGATCACATGCTTCGGATCGCCGGGCAAATGAGGCAAAATCGCTCGCGCCAACGCCCAACACGCCCATGCGCGCCAGCGACGTTGCTCGCGTCGCGGTTCGTTCATGCGCCCCGCGTAGTGCTGAAAATGCACACGCGGATTTCCCATAAAAACGTCCGCCGGTGTGTGCTTAAGAAACCACGCCATCGCCGCGTACGGCAGCGGCCATTGTTTGAGCTCGGGTTCATCGCCGCGCAGATCCGCGCCAAGTGCTCGGTCGAGACACAGCATCGCGCGCGCAGACAATCCGCGTTGCCATAAATAATGTCCGTACTCGAGCAGCGTCACATAAAACGCCGCGCCCCGATGCTCCCCGTGCCCGTCGATGTCGCGCCAATCCATGTGCGAACGCGGCTCCGGAAGAAAAGGACATGGGGGTAAACTCGGCATGGTCGCGCTTGCTGTCGTCAAATCGCACCCGAGCCAAGTTTTTTGCTCAATCGCGCCCCACGCCGCGCGCAACATCGGCCAACCGCGCTCCGGGCTTGGCGAAACCACACGATTTCGCCAACAAGCCCGCACATTGAATTCGTCGCCCGCCGATCTTCCCGCTTCCGCGCCCGCCCCTCGCCCCGTCGTCCACGCCATCACCGGCTGGCGGCGCGCTTTGCTGGTTCCTTTCGGTTGGCTCCTGCGCGCGTGGGGCGCGAGTCTCCGCTTCGAACTTTCCTCCGAAAGCCGCCGCGCGTTGGAAAAAATCGATGAGCCGGTCGCGTTTGTGCTGTGGCATAATCGCCTCTTCATCGCATCCGAAGTTTTCCGCCGTTATCGCCAAGGGCGCACGTTGTTCGGCCTCGTCAGCGCGAGCAAAGACGGCGCCTGGCTCTCGGCATTTTTTTCGTTGGTCGGTATGAACACCGTGCGCGGCTCAAGCAGCAAACTCGGTCGCGAAGCCGTCACCGCCCTCGTGGATGTCATGCGCGCCGGGAACGATATCGGCATCACGCCCGATGGCCCGCGCGGGCCGCTCTACGATTTCAAAGCCGGCGGTTTGATCGTCGCCCGCCGCGTGCATGCGCCGATCATCCTCCTCGGGGCCGCGTTCGATTCCGCGTGGCAGCTCCGCAGTTGGGATCGCTTTTATCTGCCCAAACCTTTTTCGCGCGTCCGGCTCTTCAGCCGCGTCATCAAACCCGCTGCGCTTCAAGATCGCGACGAGGCTGCCGAAAAACTCCGCCAGCAGCTCCTCGCGATGAGCCCCGATCTGCTTTCCGCCAACGCTCGCGACTCCGAACGCGCGGTCGTGGTGTAAATGCGTCGGCTATTTATTAGAAACACTTGTCGGTCTTCGACGCGTGCGCGCCAACGAATCCGACGGCGTAAACGGCAGGGACAATGCACCGCGTTGTCCGCGTCTGCGCCGTCGCGTTTGCCGACAGATGACGGCGGTCGCAGGCGCAACCGCCCTACCTGATGACCCGCGTGCGCCGATCGCGTTAGAACGTCGGCTTGATGACGAGCTTCTCGCCCGGCTGCACGACATAGTCGTCGCCCGCCGACCACGAGAGATCGTTGACGAGTACTTTGAACAACACCGGCGAGGTCACTTCGCCGAGCGTGATCGTCCACTGGTCGTCGGCGACACACTCCATGCGCACGCCTTTTTCCCAGCTCAGGCCGGGACCATCGCCGCGCAGCCACAGCGAATTGCCGAAGCCGATATCGATCACCGCGGTGATCGTTGTCGGCGCCGGCGGCGTGGTCTTCACGGCAGGAGCGGCGACCGGTTCCGGCGAAGCCGCCTGCGAGCTCTTGGCCGCCTTTGATTTGGCGGGACTTTTGACTTTTTCCGGACTGCGCGCCGGCTTCGCTGGGGTAGTCTTGGTCTTCGAGGCAGTGGCTTTTTTCATGTGATAAATCCTCCGTGGAACCGTCTTGAAAACGGCATCTTCCAACGCGAATCACCACCCGCAATAGCAAATTGAAGGCCACTCACGCGCTCCGTGCGTTTTTTGCGCAGCTGTCACATAAATCGCGATCCATGCACTTCGTTGAAAAATGGTATTTACTCGCGCGCAGGCATGTCCCAAAACCACCGACCCTGCACGGGGCAGTAGCTCAGTTGATAGAGCGCGTCGTTCGCAACGACGAGGTCGCCGGTTTGATCCCGGTCTGCTCCACCAATCTTCCGGAGAGGCATGCGCGAGAGGGAAACGCCGCCGGATCTTCACGAGTTTCACCACAACTCACTTCGTTTGCATCCGCGCAGCGATTCACCGCGCATCATTACCGATCACCTGAGATAGAAATTCATGCGCCTTCTTGTCCGCCTCACGCCGTCTTCCGTCATCAGTGTTCTTCAGTGTGCATAACCACGACAACCCGCCAAATCCCTCGCAGCGCACACGCATATAGCCCTCGCCGCGAAACGTTTTCTTGCGCGATAAGCGCGGGCGTGTACCAGCAACGCCTTCAATCATGCTTCGTCGTCTGGCCCCATTCCTAGCCGACCTCTGGCAACACCGGGAGCTGCTGTGGCAATTCACCCAGCGCAATGTCGAACTGCGACACAAAGGCAGCCACCTCGGCCTCCTCTGGTCCTTCGCCAGCCCGCTGTTGATGCTGGGTCTCTACGTCTTTGTCTTCGGCTTCATTTTCGGCGGCAGCTTCGGCGTTCTTCCGCACGAGACGCGCACCGACTACGGTCTCGGGATATTTTTTGGCCTCAGCCTTTTTCACTTCGCCTCAGAAGTCCTCGCCGTTTCTCCAACCCTGATCGTTTCCAATCCCAACTTCATCAAGAAAGTCGTCTTCCCCGTAGAGATTCTCCCCGCCGCCGCTGTCAGCGCGGCCACTTTCCACCTCTTGGTTTCACTCGGCCTTGTACTGGCGGGCGCAGCATTGTTCGGACAGGGATTGGATTTCGGCGTCCTATGGCTGCCCGTCGCCGTGATCCCACTACTCTGCGCAGGGCTGGGCATCTCATGGTTATGCTCGGCGCTGGGCGTCTTCTTCCGGGACATCAGTCAGATCATCCAATTTCTCATCGCAGTGCTCATGTTCACCAGCGCGGTTTTTTATCCCGCCATCCGGATCGTGGAAAAAGCGCCTCCGTTTGTGTGGAGCATCCTTCAATTCAACCCACTCCTGCTCTCCATCGAAATCGCGCGCGACGGCGTGCTCTGGCAACGCACTCCGAACCTCTACCACGTCGCCTACCTGTGGATCGTCAGCATCGTCATCTGCTGGCTCGGTCATGCTGCTTTCAAAAAAATGAAGCCCGCCTTCGCCGACGTGCTTTAACCTATGAGTGAAGAGATCGCCATTTCAGTTCAGGGTGTCAGCAAAGCCTACCGCATCTGGGAATCCCCCGCCGGCCGCCTCACCTCGCCTATTTTCCAGAAAGCCGCCGGCCTGTTTCCGGCAGGCTCATCGATAGCCCAGTCCCTCGAAAATCGCGCCGCTAAAAACTACCGCGACTTCTGGGCACTCAAAGACATCTCCTTCGAGGTTAAAAAAGGAGAAAGTGTTGGTATCATCGGCCGCAACGGCTCCGGCAAAAGCACCATCCTCCAGATCATCGCCGGCACCCTCCAACCCACGAGCGGCACGGTGAAGGTCAACGGCCGCGTCGCCGCGCTGCTGGAACTCGGCAGCGGGTTTAATCCCGAATTCACCGGCCGCGAAAACGTCTACCTCAACGCCGCCGTCCTCGGCCTTTCGAAACACGAAGTGGACGCCAAATTCGACGCCATTGCTGCCTTCGCCGACATCGGTGACTTCATCGATCAGCCGGTGAAAACCTACTCCAGCGGCATGATGGTCCGCTTGGCGTTCGCGGTACAAATTCAGCTTGATCCCGAGATATTGATAGTGGACGAGGCTCTCGCCGTCGGCGACGAACCATTCCAACGGAAATGCTTCAATCAGATCACCCTGATGAAAGAGCGGGGCGTCTCGATCCTCTTCGTCTCCCATTCGGCAGCAACTGTCATCGAACTCTGCGAACGAGCAGTCCTGCTCGACCGGGGCGAACAGTTGCTAACCGCGAGGCCAAAACTCGCAGTTCAGCACTACCACCAACTCTGCTACGCCAACGCAGAGAATTTCGCACTAATCCGCGGCGAAATCGCGAAACTAGGCGCCTCCCAGACAAGCGAACAGCAGAGCACGTCAATCCCATCTAGAGATAGCACGCCCCCACCCCGTGAAAGCGCCCCCCGAGACGCCTACTATCTTGAGTCGATGGTTCCATCTAGTCGGAGCGAAATGAAAAGCCGGGGCGCACTGATCAGAAACGCTTACATTCTGACTGAAGACTACAAACCTGTAAACGTACTGGTAAAGGGACATGAGTATTGGCTTAGATGGCACGTTTATTTTTCTGAAACGAGATACCGGGTGCGCTTCGGATGGACCGTCAAGACCATGACGGGAATCGTGATTTCAGGATCAGCCACCCACATCGTCGGAGATGGCTTTGAGGTAATCCATGCCGGTCAAAACCTAGAAATTTCGTTCAAATTCAGAGGGATCTTCAACTATGGCACCTACTTCTTGGACCTAAATGCCAGGGCTGAATTGGGAGAACCTGAAGTTCTCGTTCACTCGATTACCGATGCTTTGATGTTCAAGATGCAACCAACCCCACACGATCACAGAAATGGATACATGGACTGCAGTATCGAACCTGTATGGAGCGTCTCATATTTAGCCTAGCTGCATTTACACGATTTCATGCAGCTATCGCTCAATCACGAGGTCTAAGCCGATCATGATATCCGATTCTGGACAAAACCTCACATTCCTGCTTTCGCTTCCGCGCTCCGGATCGACTCTGCTCAGCGTACTACTTAATCAGTTGCCACAAATCTGCTGTCCACCTGAGCCGTGGTTGGCGCTTAAAGCGGTAACATTAGCAACGCCCGGGCTCCCTTCCCAAGTGTGGGACGACTCGGTAGCAACGCAGGCAGTTCAGGAATTTTTCAGGCGAAAATTCCCACTGAAGCCAGTACGCTGTCTGCTTACTTGCGCATACAACGACAGACTCCAGAGCGAGAAGAAGACACTCTTCGTAGACAAGACTCCCCGGTACTACCACATACTCGGCATCCTCGAAGAACTGTTCCCGCAAGCACGATTCATCTGGCTCCTGCGCCACCCGCTAGATGTCGCCGTTTCCTATCGAGAAACCTGGGGACTTGGCGCCGATGAACTCACTGGCAAGAAATTCCAGTCGGCGTCGTACGATCTCCTTCAAGGGCTTCCGCTCCTTGCTGATTGGTTTTCCCAAACAGCACCCAATAAGCATGTCATCCGTTATGAAGATTTGGTTGCGGCACCCGACGAGACCATGCGAACACTCTCGGAATTTCTTCAGATACCAAAACCCAGACTGCAAGTGAGTGATGCGCTCTCAAAACAGTCCCTCGAAAAATTTAAGGCCTCTTCCGTAGGCGACCCCAATATTCATGAGACTCGATCCATTCACAATCATTCGGTTGGACGATGGAAATCCTCTCTAACAAACGACGAACTCTCCGCTTATCTAGAGGCTCTCGGATTGGAGATATTTGAACGACTCGGATACGCAGATGTCTCGGCGGAAGTTAAACGACGCCACCTCACAGTACCGGATGAAAAGAGCGCAACAGCTCTTCGAAGCGTACGCCTCGCCCAGACATGGGATGAAAATGCAACCCTCAAAGCCCGCCTCGAAGCTAGCGAAGGACATGCCAGGACAATGCTTGAAACACTGCATCAGTTCGAGGCCAGTCATCGAGAACTTCAAAGACTATCAGAATATCAAGCGGCACAGTTAGAAACCGCCCAAGAGCAAGCCGCCTACATCAAATCCCTCGAAACCGAGCGGGATTCCTATCGCACCAACTATACGCGTGTGGTCTCCGAATCTGAGCGCCATCTGGCATCTCTTGCCGAGCAGGCATCATTCATCGCGCAACTTCAGTCCAGCCTTGCTGAAAAAGATCAAGCCCTCACGCACCTCCATCAACAGATGGATGAGAAATCCGCATACATCGCATCCCTTGCCGCCGAACGCGACGCGCTGCGCCAGGATAATGAGCGCATACTCGCCGAATCCAGGCGCCATTTGGACTCGCTTGCCGAACAGGACCGCTTCATCTCACAGCTCAAAAAACAGCGCGCCGATCTGGAAGTGTTTGTCGCGTCCTTACGCGATCAACTCGACACACTTGGCCGCACAACTGTCGAGCAGGCTGCTTACATTGACACGCTCAAAGCCGAATGCGAACAGTCCAAGAGGGAGCATGCCTCAACTCTTTCGCAGCTGGCGGCGGAGCCGCGCACATCCACCGAGGTGATACAGAAACAAACCTCCTACATTGCCTCCCTAGAGGCGGAGCGCGAACAGCTTCAACACGACAACACACGCATACTCGCCGAGTCGAAGCGGCATCAGGCATCACTCGCCGAGCAAGAGCACTTTATCGTGCAACTTAAACAGCAAAACGCCAAATTGGTTGCTGAGACCGAATCTCTGCGCGCTCAGCTTGACAAGCTCAGCCACACAGTCGTCGAACAGACCTCCTGCATCGACGCGCTCAAAGCTGAATGCGCGCTAACGAAACGAGAGTATGCCAGCCTCGAGCAGCAGCTGGCCGCGGATAAAGCCCAAGCCGCTTCCGAATACGAAAAGCTGCAGGCTCGCCTCGAAAAGGCATCCGCGCACGCCATCGCACAAGAACAAGACATCGCCCTGCTAAAAAAAATGCATGCACGGCAGGCTTCACATACGCGATATTTGATCGATACTCTTTCTCCCCAGCACACCAGCCATCCGCCTCCCCGCGCTTCCAGCTAACTAACGTTCATTATGGATATCCATACCGCCGACAGCCCCCGCAGCGACGCCGCATTGGAAAATCTTCTTGAAACCAAGGATCAAGAAATCGCCCGAATCCTCGCCGTTCTGCGTGAGCAGTCAGCAGCGTTGGACAAGCTCAAGACCAGCCACGCCACGACGGTCGCTCAAGCTCAGGAAACCAAGAACAGACTTGAGCAACAACTAGCCCATATGGCGGCCGAGGCCGATAAGGCACATGCCCTAGCCCACACCCATCAACAAGAAGCCAGTCGGCTCCTAGCGATCCAGACAAACATTGAAGAGCGATATGAACACGTGGTCGAAGGGCTCGACTCACTGCGTAAGCAAAATGCAGACGGGCACGACGCACTCCGATCAACCATCACCGACAGTTTCGCATCCACGCACGCCGAGATCGCTGACGCAAAAGCGGTAATACACACGCTTACCTCAACCCTCGCCGAGCGTATCCGCGCGTTGGAGCAACTTATACAAGGACAGATCCAATCCTTAGACCGCTCCGTCGAGAAAACAGCTCAGCTGGCCACCATGATAGAGCAGTATCAACATCAGCAAATACGACATCTCGACGCGATCTTCGACCAATTCGCTGGTTTGCTCCGCTCACGTTTCGTTCGTTGGCCTTTGATCGTCAAAACCTGGCTGACCTCCGCCCCGGGGAAGAAGTAAGCAGGGCCTCTGCCCGCTCGCTCCCCACGTCCGCTTCCAGCCTGATCGCTTCATGTCCGCAGCCTACGACCTGCTCATCACCGCCAACGAAACGAACCACCACCACGGTGTCGGAATATTTTTGCAACGTCTCTTCGGCGACGGGAAAGGCTTCATCTGCCTCCGTTCGACTACGATGTACGGCGGCCAGGAATCATTCGGTGACGAACACTTGGAACTGAAATCGCGGTTCATGCATACGGCGGAAACCGAGAGCCGCCTACAAGCCATTCTAGCTGGTCGCACCATCCGACGCATTCTTTGCGTCCCCTATTACCGCTCCGAATTTGTCCATGCCATCGCTGCAAAAAGGCTTACAGGCGCCCCTCTGTGCACCTACATCATGGACGACCAGAACATATTTGCTCGGCATGTGGCTGATCACTGGGTCGCAGAACTCCTGAAAACATCCGACCTCTGCTTGGGGATCTCCCCTGAACTCTGCGCCGCCTACAGCCACAAATTCGGCCGTACTGTTCATCTTCTCCCCCCTGTACTGGAAAAACAGGTGCCGCTCACACCTTGCTATTGGCGACCGGTCACAGGCGAACCGCTGCGCGCCGCCATGATCGGCAACATCTGGACCGCGAGCCGCTTTCAACAACTACGTAAGCTCCTCCGCGATTCCGGGCTCCATATCGATTGGTACGGCAACGGTCCACAAGCCCCTTGGCTCCCGGATACACCCGAGGCATGGGAGTCCGACAACATCCGCTGCTTGGGTCATCTCCCTGAGGACGATCTCGTCGCCTCTCTCGCTTCGTACCCGTTTATCATCGTCCCGTCCGGTAGCCTCGACAAAGACGATGACAACATCGCCTTCTCCCGCCTCAGCCTACCCTCACGGCTTCTTTTCTTACATGGCCGCACCGACACTCCCATACTCGTTCTCGGCAGCCCGGAAACTGCCGCCGGTCGCTTCGTCACTGTATTGAAAACTGGTCTTTGTGCGCGGTACGAACAATCCGACCTACGCAAAAAACTTAATGCGCTGACAAATCCCCAAGTCCACCGGGACATGCGGCGCAATATCCGCGCCGCCGCCGGCAAACTCAGCATGGATAACGCAGGCGATTGGATCTGGAAATCCCTTGCAGCGCGACAACCTGCGCCAGCGCCCTTCCACGACAGTCCTGGCTTTGCCAGCCTAGGTTCTCCCACTTGGGTCGACCAAATTGAACCCGCGCACCGCCGCAACCCGCATCCAAATCCCGATCCATCGGAAATATTTCAGGACGATCATTTCCGCGCTTTTGCCCACATACGAGCCAGTCATTGGAAGCTGCTTGCCGACAGCGGGCTGCCCATTCTCGCTCCCGATAAAATCGAGATCACTCAGTTCCTCCAATGGGTCGTTTTTCACCTACTGAATCGCGCACTTCCTGCCGGAGGAAAAATCCTTTTCTTGGATCCGCACCCGCCGGTCTGGCTCGCTCGCTTGCCCGCCAACATCGTGTGCTACTCTCCCGCTGATATGGGTCGCTGGATCAAATCAGGCTTCGCTCTCTACGCCGTACCGATGCACCCGCTCGGCGTGGAAAAAGACGCAGTGCCCGCCGCACCCGATAAATTCGATGCCATCATCAGTGCCGGCTGGCTGAATCAGATCACTACGCCGGTCGCCATGGACGAAATCGCCATGTTTCTTTCTGCCCGCACCGTCACTCATGGGCTCAACCTCCACGCCTATCCCGGCGTTTTGAACCGCGATTATTTCTGGACCGGGCCTGCCTACGAATATTTCCAGAAACGTTTTCATATTCAAAATTGGCCGACGATCGACGACATCCTGAATGATCAAGACCTATACGCGATGAGCGAGGACGCCTACGACACCTACTGGCGCCCCTCGACTGGCAAACCGTACTCCGACTTTGGCCAAGCCATCGGGCTAACGCTGGCTTGGAGGAAGGTATCCCCTCGCAGCGCCTGGGGTCCCCTCGCCTCGCTCCGTCGCTGGTGGAACACCCTCCGTCCCTCAGTCGTAAGCGCGCCTGCGCCCCGTGTTTCATAACTTGCCGAATCCCAATTGGTCTGATTTTGCCTAGCCCCTTCCAATGAGCGCAAAGGAAGTCCCCATCCTCTTTCTGATTTTTAATCGCCCGGCCCAGACCGCGCGCGTTTTCGAATCCATCCGCGCGCACAAACCCACGAAGCTCTTCGTGGCCGCTGACGGAGCGCGGGATAACAAAGCCGGCGAAGCCGAAATCGTACGCCAAACACGTGAGATCGCGACCAAGATAGACTGGCCCTGCGAAGTAAAAACTCTCTTCCGCGACAGAAACCTCGGCTGCGGTCCAGCCGTCAGCGGCGCGATTTCTTGGTTTTTCGATCACGTCGAGGAAGGGATTATTCTCGAGGACGACTGCCTGCCTCATCCTGACTTCTTCCAAGTATGCGCCACCCTCTTGGAACGTTATCGTGACGATCACCGCGTCGCCACGATCTCCGGCACTCACTTCCTTCCAGACATTCTGCCTCATCGGCAATCCCACTACGCTTCCAAATATTTCCAGATGTGGGGCTGGGCAACCTGGCGGCGCACATGGAAAAACTACGACTTCACACTCACCTCTCTTTCGGATGATGAGTGGTGGACGCAACTTCAGAAAACACATCCCAACCCCACCGAGGCATTATACTGGCGTGAAATTTACCGGGCACTGAAGGCTGGCGGTATCGATACGTGGGACTTTCAGGTGTTCTTCAGCTGCTGGCGCCACGGCTCCGTGCATATTATGCCCGGCCGAAACCTTATCGCCAACATCGGCTACGGTCCTGATGCGACGCATACGAACTTCGCCAGCCCTATGGCAAATCTCCCGGTTTTCCCGCTGACGATCGGGCCCGAACCGATACCGCTCGAGCCATCGCAAGACGTGGACAACCTGATCTTCTACCTCCGCTTTCTTGAGTCGCTCACTCACACGTGGTGGGTCGAGCAAGTATTCTCTCCCGAGGAAAAACTCGGTCACGCGCGCACGGAAATCATTCGTAAAGACCGCTATATCCGACAGCTTGAAACCGAGATAAAAGAAAAACGCCGTCAACTGCTAGCTGCCACGCGGACTCTTGCCCATAAATTAGCAGTCAACGAATAACATTTGATATTTCTATGAGTAATCATCTGACCCCGCCACTGACCGCATATGCGCACATGAAGGCAGACGTAGACAAAATCCAAGGCTTCCTCGCCAACACCAGCATTGCCGTATGGGATGCCTTTTTAGCGTACCAAGAGTCCAATTTTGTGTTCGGGCACATAGGGGAAATTGGTGTATACAAGGGGAAATCTGCAACAATTCTGGCTCGGCATCAACGCGCCAATGAAGAGCTCTGGCTGATTGATTTCTCAGATTTTATCGATGAAGCCAAAGCCAATTTGTCCGCGTCAGCTCAGCATGAGATCCGTTACATTAAGCAGAAGTCAGTCGAGATTTTCCGTCACCCCGATCTGGCCCAGCGCCGTCGCACCTTTCGTTGGTTCCATATCGATGGGGAGCACACGGGCCAAGCAGTAGCTACCGATCTCGCTCTCGCCCATGAGCTATTGGCAGATGACGGCATTATCTGCATAGACGATTTCCTGAATCCTGCCTACCCCCAGATCACTGCCGCCACATTCGCATTTCTTCAAGAGAACCGCTATAACCTGACCTTGTTCGCCTGCGGCTACAATAAAGGCTACTTAGCACGCCCGACCTATGCGCGTCATTATCTCAAGATGATCCGCGAAACGCTAGCCACCGAGTTGCGAGCCCGAGGAGTCAATGACTTCACCCTCTGGAAGACTTCGCCGAGCCAAGACTATGATTGCTGGGGCATACACTTCCGATACGGCGACCTGGACTACCATGGGCTAGACTCCAATCCCGACGAATTCTGCTAAAAACTCTCATTTATATGAACTCTACTTGGCCATCACCTGCGACCATAGAAACTTTCAGTTATTCTAAACTGAGCCACTTTGAATTATTTCGAGAATTACCTTTTCAGTCCTACAACGTAGGCGATCCCAACCCCGCGATCTGCGATCTTAAAGTTTATCAAGACTACCTCGTCTATTGTTTCATCAAGCGCAACATCGCACCCGGCTCCCGAATTTTAGAAGTAGGTGGAGGCGATAGCCGCATCCTTAAGTTTTTCTCCAAAGACTACGAGTGCTGGAATGCCGACAAGTGCGAAGGTCTCGGAAATGGCCCCATTC
>CALFXL010000006.1 GCA_937958045.1 uncultured Opitutaceae bacterium
TCCACGTAGTTGTCGGCGATGACGATCGCGTCGTCCACCACCATGCCGAGCACGACGATGAGCGCGGCGAGCGAGACCTCGTGGAGTTCGACGCCGAGCAGATGCAGCGCCGAGAACGTGAACGCGATGGTAACGGGAATCGCGAGCGCGGCGATGAGCGCGACGCGGAAGGGCAGCAGGATGAGCGTGACGAGCACGACCGCGCCGATCGCGATGAAAAATTCTTTGATGAAATGATTCACCGCGCCCGCGACGACGCCCGGCTGGTCGTTGATGATCGTGAAGCTGATGTCGGACGGGAGACGACCCGCGACGTCGTCGAGCGCGGCCTGGACCTTTTTGCCGAAGGCCACGATGTTATTGCCCGGCTGCATCTCGATCGAAATCAGCAACGCGGGATCGTCGCGGCCATCGATGCGGATCAACGAATCGGGATCAGCGAGACGGCGCTCGACGCGCGCGACATCGCCCACGCGCACGACGCTTTCGCCGAGCGGATTGTGGAGAACCACCTGTTCGCGGACCTCGTCGACCGATGAATAGCGACCGCGCGTGTGCAGCGGCACTTCGAGATCGCCGGTTTTGAGCGAGCCGGTGTACGCGGTGGCGTTTTGATATTGGAGCGCGGTGATGACGCCCGGCAGGCCGGTGCCGTAGCGCGCCATGCGTTGCGAGTCGGCTTCGACGTAGATCGTTTCCTGACGATCGCCGTAGCGTTTGATGCGGCCCATGCCGGGCACGGTGCGGAGCGCGTCTTCGATGCGATCGAGCGCGCGGCGGAGATCGGAGTATTGATGTTTCGGAGACGAAATACCGACGAGCAACGCGACCGAGTCGCCGAAGTCGGAATTGACGATCGGCCCGATGGTGTCGGCGGGCAGCGATTGTTGTTTCAACTCCGCGAGGCCGAGCCGGAGTCGCGACCAGAAACCGTCTTTATCGCGCACCCATTCGTGCAGTTCCACCGTGGCGACCACGAGGCCGTTGCGCGTGAAGGAGCGCGTGCGTTCGGAGTTAATTTCCGTGTAGGAAAACAAGTATGACTCGAGCGGGCGCGTGACCTGTTGCTCGACCTGGGCGGCGGTCGCGCCGGGATAAAGCGCGACCACGAGCGCTTCGTGGATGGCGATGGTCGGCGTGTCTTGTCGCGGCATCGTGAGCAGCGACAGCGTGCCGGTTCCCAAGATGATGAGGCTCAGCAGCAGGACCACCTGCCGATGGCGCAGCGGCCAGGTGAGGATGTTCATGGCGCGAGCGGCGAGACGGTCTGACCCTCGTAGAGCGGAGCGGACGAGTGCACGACGACGCGGTCGCCCGGTGAAAGCCCGGAGGTGATTTCCACCTCCGATTCGAGCGGCGCGCCCGTGGTCACGATGCGGCGCGAGACGACCGGACGGTCGGCGGCGAGCGTCCATACATAGAGAGCGCCATCGGGATCGCGATGGATCGCCGTGGGCGCGAGCGAGATCACGGCGCGGCTGCGTTGGGTGGAGAGTTTGGCGGTCACGACATTGCCGTCGCGGAAACGACCCTCTGTATTGTCGAAACGGATACGCGCCGCGAAGGACCGCGTGAGCGGTTCGGCCTGCGGGGAAATGGATTCGACCACGCCCTGCGCCTTGAGTCCGCCGAGCGAGGGCAGGGTGACTTCGGCCGGAGTGCCGGCGCGCACATGCGGCACATCGACCTCGGCCAGATTCACCACGGCCCACACCGGCGAATCGGCGATGAGCGTGAAGACCGGGGCGCCCGGTGAGACCACGGTACCGGCGCCGACCGGATGTTTTACCAGACGACCGGCGAACGGTGCGCGCAAAGTCGCATAGTCGAGCTGGCGTTGCGCGAGGACGAGCGCCGACGCGGCCTCGTCGCGCGCGGCGCTGATCTTTTCGAAATCGGTCGCGGTGAGACTGCCCGCTTCGTGGAGACGCACGAGACGTTCGTAACGTTGGCGGACCTCGTTATCGCGGGCTTCGGCGATGGCGAGTTGTTTGCGCAGATCGGAATCGTCGAGATGCGCGAGCACTTGTCCCTCTTCGACGAGTTGGCCATCCTCGGCATCGAGCGCGGCGATGCGACCGGCGACGAGGAAAGCCACGGCGGATTTGTTCACCGCCTGGATCGCGCCCGACGCGATGACGGCGGCCTCGGTTTCGTGCGAAGCGATCGTCACGACGCGCGCCGTGGGCGGTTGCTCGGAGACGACTGGTTTGGGCCGGCAACCGATGAACAGGCTCACGGCGAGCAGGCTGAGAACTACGCGAGAGGAAAGAGTGGAAGGCGTCGTCATGATAAGGACTGCGCGAAATCGAGTACCGCCAGACCCGCGAAGGCGGCGGGAAAGCATGAGTTTTTACCGCCGCCAACGGGAGGCAATGCGGTTCTATCGCAGTGGACTGACTTGGGCGCGCAAAAAACGAAAATCGGCGCGCCTGCGGACGCCATTAAGCGCGTTTCGCGGTGAGGCGCTTTAGAAATTCGATGATGGAGGGGATGGCCTCGACCATCTCGTCGCGGCAGGACTCGTAAAGTTTGAGCGAACCGCCGAAAGGATCGGCGATCTCGGGATCGGCCGGCGGTGGCATGAATTCGCGCAACAAATACAGATGCTCGGGCGGCGGCTCGAAATTGAGCTCGATCATCGTGCGATGCGACTCGGTCATGCAGAAGATCGCGAGGGCGTCGGTGACGAGTTCGCGCGTAAGCGGCTGGGCGCGATGGCGCGAGAGATCGATGCCGACTTTTTTAAGCGCGATGACGGAGTTTTCCGAAACGGGTTCGCCCTGGCGCGCGGCCACACCGGCGGAGATCACTTTGAGCGATTTCAGCGGCTCAGGCTGACCGCGGAGCGCGTGTTGCAACAGAGCCTCCGCCATCGGGCTGCGGCAAATATTCGCGGTGCAAACAGTGAGGATGTGGGCCATTACGCTGGAGGTCGAAAGTAAGGGACAAGGTTTTGGCGGAAAGGCAAAGCAGGAGTCGGCGGAGGTCGAATCGCCGATGGATTTTTCCGGCGGGCGTTTAGATTTTTTTCAGGGCGATCAGCGCTTGATGAAGGTGTATCGCGCGTAGAAGCACACGGTCGACATTGGGTGGCGGCGCGAGGGGTTGCGGTTCGTTGGAAGCGACCGGAGCGGCCGGCTCGTCCTCGACCATCGTGGAGCGCGAGAGGCCGTTGTTGTGGTTTCGCACGAGCGTGGCCTCATCGTAACGGATTTTCTGCGGCGCGGAGCAGTTGAGCAGACGATCGAGAGAAGCCCCGTCGCCAAACGCATCGTACGCGAGGCGGTCGGCTTCGGCGGTCGTGGCGACGACGATGTCGGGCTTGGTGTGCTCGTTTTCCGCGGCGAGCGTGATCACGCCGTCGGGCGAGCGTTCGAGCCGTTGCAGAAACGCGGGCGAAGTTTCTTCGCCGAGCAAGATGAGCCGCACGAAAGGCGTGGCCGGCGTTTGCGCGAGGAGCTCGCGGAGCGCGGCGGCGTTTTCGTCATCGGCTGCGAGCACGCGCAGATCGAGCACGATGCGCGGATGCGTCGCCAGGGCTTTTTCGACGGCGGGCAAATCCGTCGGCAGCTCGTTGGCGCGGAAGTAGGCCAGGCCTTGCGGGAGTTGTCGTTCGAGTGTCGCGGCGACGAGCGAGACCGCGCTGAACGCGAGCGCGGCGAAGAACGAAAAGGCGAAGCGGGCGGTGCGGTTCATCGGCGGTTGAGCTGACGCGCGCCGATGTCGCGACGGAAATACTGCTGATCGCGTGCGAAGGTGATCTGGCCGCACGCCGCGTAGGCGCGGTCGGCGGCTTCGCGCAGCGTGGGCGCGAGCGCGGTGACGCCGAGGACGCGTCCGCCGTTGGTGACGATTTCGCCCGCGGCATTTTTGGCGGTGCCGGCGTGATAGATCGTGGTCTGCGGCGGCAGCGTGGCGGGGAAATGAATCGCGTCGCCCTTGGCGAAACTTTCCGGGTAACCCTTGGCGGCCATGACCACACACACGGCGTAGTCGGCGCTCACGGACAGTTTCACCTGCGCGAGTCGATCGGTCGCGGCGGCCCAGAGCAGTTCCAACAAATCGGTCTGCAAACGCGGCAGCACGACCTGCGTCTCGGGATCGCCGAAACGCGCGTTGTACTCGATGACGCTCGGGCCCGACGGCGTGAGCATGATGCCGATGAACAACGTGCCGCGGTAACGAATGCCCTCGTCGGCGATGGCGTTGACGGACGGACGCACGATCTCGTTTTCGATGCGCGCGAGCAGTTCGGGCGTGACGACCTCGGCGGGCGAGTAGGTGCCCATGCCACCGGTGTTCGGGCCTGTATCCGCTTCGCCAATACGCTTGTGGTCCTGCGACGTCGGCAGAATCACATAATCGCGACCGGAAACCACGACGAGGATGCTGGTTTCCTCGCCGAAAAGGCAGTCCTCGATCAACAACTGGCGGCCCGACGCGCCGAATTTGCCGCCCTCGAGCATGTCGCGCACGGCGGCCTCGGCCTCGGCGAGGGTTTGCGCGACGATCACGCCTTTGCCGGCGGCGAGCCCGTCGGCCTTGATGACGATCGGCACCGGGCGTGTGCGCAGATAGGCGAGCGCGGGCTCGACCTCGCTGAAAAACGCGGCGGGTGCGGTCGGGATCCGGTGCTTGAGCAGGACCTGCTTGGTGAAAATTTTCGACGCCTCGAGACGCGCGCCATCGGAGGACGGACCGTAAGCGGGGATGCCGGCCTCGGTAAGTTTATCGACGAGCCCGAGCGAGAGCGGCACCTCGGGACCGACGACGACAAAGTCGATCTTTTCGCGCTGAGCGAGGGTGACCAGGCCCGGGATGTCGTCCGCCGCGACGGGGAAACAAGGGGCGTCTTGCGCGATGCCGGCATTGCCGGGCGCGGCGATGACGCGCGGACGCGCGGGAGACGCGAGGAGGGAACGGACGAGCGTGTGTTCGCGGCCACCGGAGCCGACGACGAGGACAGAGCGAGGAAGAGACATGTCGAAGACCGCCAAGCACAACCACCACCACGCGCCGCGGCAAGCGTGGAGGAAGGAGGGGGG
>CALFXL010000007.1 GCA_937958045.1 uncultured Opitutaceae bacterium
TCTTGATGTGATGCGGGCAGTTCATCGGCTTCAGCATGAAGCCGTCGAGGAGCTTATCCGCATCGAGCACGCGGTCTTTTTGAATGACCTCTTTGCCGGCGCGACGGTTGATCTCGTCGGCAAATTGTTGGGAAACGCCTTCAAGACGCGCGACGAGTTCCGCGCAGCCGCAACCTTCGGTGGCGAGTTTCGCCATCTGGTCGGGCTCGGGGAAGGCGGTGAATTGAGACTCCTTGTAGTAGGGGAAGTGGCCCGAGGTTTTGTAGAGCGTGAGCTTGCCGATGTGCGGCGTGAAGACCTGCGAGTAACCTTGTTTGCGGAGTTCGTCGCCGATGAAGTTTTGCAGTTCCTGGCGGACGATGGAGCCGTTGGGCGTCCAGAGGATGAGACCCTGGCCGACGTCTTCGTCGATGTGGAAAAGTTTCAGATCGCGACCGAGTTTGCGGTGATCGCGCGCCTTGGCTTGTTCGAGACGTTCGAGGTACTGCGCGAGTTCTTCTTTCGTTGGAAACGCGGTGCCGTAGATGCGTTGGAGCTGTTTGTTCTTTTCGTCGCCGCGATGATACGCGCCGGCGATCGAAAGGAGTTTAAACGCTTTCAACTTCGACGAGTAGCGGACGTGCGTGCCGGCGCATAAATCGATGAACTCGCCGTTTTGGTAGAAGGAGATTTTTTCGCCTTCGGGAATGTCGGCGAGACGGCCGAGTTTGTAACGTTCCTGACCGCGGGATTTGATGATCTCGACGGCTTCTTCGCGCGAAACTTCCTTGCGGATGAACGCCTGGTTTTCGTCGGCGATCTTCTTCATCTCGGCCTCGAGCTTCGCGAGATCTTCGGCCGTGAGTTTATGATCGAGATCGATGTCGTAATAAAAACCGGTGTCCGTCGGAGGTCCGATATCAAGTTTCGCGTCAGGGAAGAGGCGAAGGACGGCGGTCGCGAGAATGTGCGAAGCCGAGTGGCGGAGTTCTTCGAGCGGAGTCATCGACATGGTAAGAGTTGGTTGTGGTCCTGCGTACGATTGCCGGACCGGAAGGGAAAGTAGCGAGCAGACGGCGTCGGGTAGCGAGTAGAAAAATGCGCGAGGGAATGGGCTCGAGCGGCTTTTGGCGTGTTAGCTTCCCTGCATGGGCGCTTCACCCGAGAGGTTGAGAGGCAGGTCGATTTCCCAATCGAGGTGATGTCGCCTGGCGCGAAAGGCTCCTGATTTTTTAACCACTAAGGCACAAAGGCGCGGAGAGACGAAGCTGGCTTATCGTCTCTGTCTCCTTTGCGCCTCAGTGGTTAAAAATTATTTCTTCAACGGCTCGAGGGAGTAACCGTCTTTGCGATCGAGCATGGACCAACCGGCGGCGATGATCTCGGCGCGAAGAGCGTCGGCGGTTTTGAAGTCTTTCGCTTGTTTCGCGGCCCAGCGTTTTTCGGCGAGAGCGGTGATCTCGGCGGGGGCTTCGGCTTTCGCGGGCTCGGCCGCCGTGAGATCCAGTCCGAGCGCGAACATCGCGCGATCGAAGGACGCGCGGTCGGCTTCGCCGCCTTTGCGATTCACCGCGGTGAACAATGCTCCGAGCGCGGCGGGCGTGTTGAGATCGTCCTGCAGCGCGGTGATGACCGGACCAAACGCGTCGTGCGCGGCGGTGGTGTTTTCCGGAAGCGTGGCGCGATAATCACGGAGCGTTTTGAGCGCTTTCTCGGCGGCGTGGAGAGAATCGAGTGTGAAGTTAAGCTGTTTGCGCGGGTGGCCGGCGATGAGGGCGTAGCGAAGCGCCATGGGGCTGAAGCCTTTGGCTTTCAAATCGTCGAGCGTGTAGAGATTGCCGAGCGATTTGCTCATCTTCTTGCCGTCCACGAGCAGGTGTTCGCTGTGATACCAGTGCTTGGAAAACTGCGTGCCGTTGCAGCACTCGCTTTGCGCGATCTCGTTTTCGTGGTGGGGGAAAAGCAGGTCCACGCCGCCGGTGTGAAGATCGATGGTGTCGCCGAGATGTTTTTTGCTCATGGCGCTGCACTCGATGTGCCAGCCCGGACGACCGCGACCCCACGGGCTGTCCCAACCATTGTCGCCATCTTCGGCTTTGTGCGCCTTCCAGAGCGCGAAGTCGGAAACGTCCTCTTTCTCGTCGGCGTCGGCGGCGTGCGTTTTCCCGGCGAGCGCGGAGCCGAGTTGAAGTTCGCGTTCTTTCACGCGCGAGAGCGCGCCGTATCCATCGAACGACGACACTTTGAAATACACGGAGCCATCGGCGGCGCGGTAGGCGTTGCCCTTGCGCATGAGCACGTCGATCATGTCGACCTGCTCTTGGATGTGTTTCGTGGCGGCGGGTTCGACGTGCGGACGCAGACAGTTGAGCGCGTCGCAATCGGCGTGAAATTTATCTGTCCATTGTTTGGTGACGTCGGCGAGCGGGCGGTTTTCTTCGCGGGCGCGGCGGATGGTTTTGTCGTCCACGTCGGTGAGGTTGCGGACGTGTTTCACCTTGTCCGGACCGAACTCGAGTTCGAGCAAGCGGCGGAGGACGTCGTTGACCACGAAGGTGCGGAAGTTGCCGATGTGCGCCGGCGCATACACTGTCGGTCCGCAATTGTAGAAGCGGAAGACGCCGTCGGGGTGCGACGGCGCGAGAACCTTGGGCTGGCGGGTCAGCGAGTCGAAGAGCGTGATGGACATGAAAAGAGGAAAACCAGAACCAAAATCGCGGGAAGGGAAAGGCTCAAGCGCGCGGGTGAACCGATAGGATGGATGAAATTTTACGACAGGATTCGCGGAAGGAATGAGAACGGAAAGTGGGTGAAGCGTGCGCGGTGGGATCATCCCCGAGGTGGTTCAGAGGATTCATAAAAACAATTTGGCCGGACGGGCGGGATGGTGTTGGGTAGGAGATTCATTTTTGCCATGGCCGATTCTTTTAAACTCGATCTCGCCGTTCGTCCTCGTCGTTTGCGCCGCAATGCCGCCGTGCGCGCTTTGGTGGAGGAGACTGTGTTGCGGCCCGCGGATTTTATCGCGCCGCTGTTTGTCGTGGACGGCAAAGGCGCGCCGGAAGCGGTCGGCTCGATGCCCGGCGTGGCGCGTTTTAACATCAACGATCTCGTGAAAGAATGTCGCGCGCTCGCGAAACTCGGCGTGCCCGCCGTGGCACTATTCCCGAAGCTCGACGCGAAGCTTAAGAACGACGATGGCTCGGCGGCGCTGCACGAGGATGCGTTGATTTTGCGCGCGGTTCGCGCGGTGAAGAAAGCGCTGCCGGAACTCGTGGTGATGACGGATATCGCGCTCGATCCGTACACGACGCATGGCCACGACGGTTTGCTGACGCCCAATGGACGCGATGTCGCCAACGACGCCACGGTGGAAGTGCTCGTGAAAATGGCGGTGCTGCACGCGAGCGCGGGTGTGGATTTCGTGGCTCCGTCGGACATGATGGACGGTCGCATCGGCGCGATTCGTAGCGCTTTGGACGCGGCGGGTTTCACCAACACGGCGATCATGGCGTATTCGTCTAAATTTGCCTCGGCTTATTACGGACCTTTCCGTGATGCGGTGGGCAGCGCGAAGGCGGCGGGCACACACGCGTTGGACAAACGCACGTATCAATTGAATCCGGCGAACCGTCGCGAAGCCGTGGTCGAAGCGTTGCTCGACGAAGCGGAAGGCGCGGACGTGCTCATGGTGAAGCCCGCGGGGCCGTATTTGGATATCATTCGCGATGTGCGTGAAGCGACCAAGACGCCGCTCGCGGCTTATCAAGTTTCCGGCGAATACGCGCAGATTCATGCGGCGGCGAAACTGGGCTGGCTCGATCTGGCGCGCACGCGCTACGAGTCGCTGCTGGCGATCAAACGCGCCGGTGCGGACATGATCCTGACGTATTTCGCGAAGATCATGGCCGAAGAGTTGCGACGTTGATCCGGATGGATAGCAGTTCGCGATGACACCGGCGTTCGTTATTCGACCTTATACCGAAGACGATTACGCGGCGGTCGCGACTGTGTACCGATCCGCGGTGGAGGCGCAGGCGCCCGCCGGTTACTCGCAGGCGCAGATTCGTTTGTGGGCCTCGTATCCAAAAGGTGGAGACGAGTTCCGTTCGCGTCTCGCGCTGGGTGCCACGCTCGTGTGCGAGGTGGATGGAAGCGTGGTGGCGTTTGGGCAACTGGAGCCGACCCATCACGTCGCGTTCTTGTATTGTCATCCGGACTACACGCGGCGCGGATTGGCCACGGCGATTTATGCAAAACTCGAAGCGCAGGCGCGTGCGGCGGGTGTCCAACGCATCACGACCGAGGCGAGTCACATCGGGCGCGAATTTTTCCTGAGACAGGGATTTGTCCTTGTCCAAGCCGAGAAGCAAAAACGTCTCGGTGTGGAGTTCGAGAGCTTCAAGTTGGAGAAGGCGCTCTGATTACCCGCGCGCTGCGGGGCGCCGCCTAGAACGCGGACTTGGGCACTTGGATGGAATCGCCCGGCAGCAAACGCGGATCGTCGGCCGGTGTTTTTTCAGCGTGGCGGGCGTTGATCACGTAAGCTTGTTGATCGCGCACGAGGCTCACGCGCGCTTCTTTGGCGTAGAGCGTGAAACCGCCTGCGGATTGAATAGCCTTCGTGACGGTGAGATCGGGCGTCCAAATGATGCGACCCGGGCGAATGACTTCGCCGCCGACGTACACGTAGCGTTCTGTCACCGCGACAGACACATCGACCGTGGTGTAGATTTTTTTCTCCAGATACGTTTCGCGAACACGTTGGGATAACGTCGCTGCAGTCGTGCCGGTTGTCGAAACGGGGCCGATGAAGGGCAGGGTGACGAGACCTTGATCGTCGATCTGCACGGCGTTGGCGCTCGGATCGGGCACGCCTTGCAACGTGATCACGAGATTGTCGCCCGGACGAAGCGCGGCGATCGAGCCTGCTTCGGGCAAAGGAGGCTGTTCCGCGCGTTGTGCCGGAGTTTCGCAGCCGCTCACGAAGAGAGCGGTGAGGAAACAAAGAAGCGCCAGGCGGAGCCGGAGGGGAAACAGCATGGCGGTTCAGTGGGCCAAACCGCCATGGATGGCAACGTCAGCGTTTGCTGCGGCCGCGACGGGGGCGCTCATCCTCTTCCTCGTCGTCTTCTTCCTCCAGATCATCGTCGTCGGAGTCGTCGTCCTCATCCTCGTCGTCGTCGGAGTCTTCGTCGTCCTCTTCTTCGTCCTCGTCCCATTTGAGGGACTGGTCGTTTTTGAGTTTTTCTTCTTCTTCCTCGTCGAGTTCGGGCAGATCGTCGTCGTCCTCTTCTTCGTCCTCGTCTTTTTCGGCGACCTCATCATCGGTGTCCCAACCGGCGGGCACGTAATCGAGGATATCGGTGAGCTCTTCGAAGGTGTGGATGGCTTTGCCTTCGATGAAGTGGGTGTTTTGCTCTTCGCGGATTTCGTCTTCGACTTCGTCGACGGTGAGCTTCGATTCGAAATTGAAGAGGTCGTTGAGCATCTTCACGCGGCAGCGGGTGAGATGGTCGAGGAGATCGGCGTAGGGACCGTTTTCTTCGTCGAGCACATCGGCGAGCGCGAAGAGTTTTTCGTCGGACTCGATGATGGAGTCCTTGACGCGCTTGAGACGCACGCGGCCGTCGCCGAGATCCTTGTCGATGCGGAAGGGGATAAAGGCGGCGTCGAAAATATCCTGGTCAAATCCGTAATCGCGGAGCGGTTCCACCAGCTCGATCATGTGCGCGACTTGGCGCGGATCGATAATGCTCAATCCGTCGACATCCCAGCGGACCGGGTCGCTAACTTCGTCGACCCACCAGTTGTGATCTTCGCCTAGACGGACGATGCACCAGTCGAGAGTAGTGGAGGATTTGGCCATGTGTTGGTTAAATTTTTTCGGAGGAAAAGCCCCGGTCTCTAGCGGAGTCAAACCGGGAAAACGTTTTTCGTGAAACTTCCCATGTGCACGCGTTTGCCGAGGAGCGGTGCCGGAAAATTTCAGGCGCAGGCTGGAAGGCACCGAATGAAAAACAAGCACAAAAACGCGTCCTATGCGCCGAGGTGATCGACGAGACGGATGCGCCCGCTGGCGCTTGATTTTTCCGAGGCACAAACCCAGCGTCGGCCCAAATGAATTTTCTGTACGAGAAGGTTTCGCGCAGACTGTTGTTCAAGCTGGATTCGGAGAAGGCCCATGAAGTCGGCGTCTCCGCGATGGCGATGCTGGGACGGCTTACGCCGATCTGCCGCCTGATGGAGCGCTGGCAGCGGCTTCCGGAAGCTTCGCGTCCGATCGAAGCGTTTGGCCTGAAGTTCCCGAATGTGGTCGGGCTCGCAGCGGGTTTCGACAAAAACGCCGTCGCCTGGCCCGCCGCCGCGGCGCTCGGCTTCGGACACGTGGAAATCGGTACGGTGACCGCGCTGGCCCAGCCGGGAAATCCGAAGCCGCGCATGTTCCGCTATCCCGCGGAAGAAGCGGTGATCAACCGCATGGGTTTCAACAACGAAGGTGCTGAGGCGGTCGCCGCACGTCTCGCGCGTCAGCCTGGGCCGGGACAGCGACGCATTCCGCTCGGCGTGAATCTCGGCAAATCGAAGGTCGCTGACATCGATCAGGCCACCGCGGACTATCTCACGAGTTTCGCGCGGCTTGCCGATTATGCGGATTATTTGGTGCTCAATGTCAGCAGCCCCAACACGCCGAATCTCCGCAAGCTGCAGGACGAGGAGCGTCTGCGCGAATTGCTTGGCGCGATGACCGCCGCGAACCGCGAGCGCGCGGCGCAACCGGGAAAACGCCGCGTGCCGATCTTGTTGAAAATCGCGCCCGATCTCAGCTTCCGCCAGATCGATGCGGTGCTCGCGGCGATCGCAGAGTTCGGTCTCGACGGTATCATCGCCACGAATACAACGCTCGCGCGGCCCGGCGTGTTTGCGTCCGTCGACGAAGCCGGCGGCTTGAGCGGAGCGCCGTTGCGCGTGCGTTCCACGCAGATCGTTCGCTACATCGCGATGGCGACCCAAGGTCGTTTGCCGATCATCGGCGTGGGCGGCATCATGGATACCGCCGCCGCGGCCGAGAAACTCGATGCCGGCGCGACGCTGGTTCAGATTTATTCGGGCATGATTTACCGCGGTCCGTTTTTCGCACGCGACATCGCTCGTGCAGCGGCGCATCGGCAGCGGCTGTGAGGCCTTGTTGGCGACGTCGGCGGGGGAAACCGAGAAAAATTCTGAACCTTTTCTTGCTGGAAGGCGTCTGAGGTCCGCACTTATTTCCCCGCTTCATCATGATCTTTGCCCTCGTTGATCCGATTCGCATTATTCAAGGCGCCGGCCTGCTCATCTACCCACTGGGCCTCTGCTCGTTTGCTGCGATCTTCATCATCTGCGAGCGCATGTACGCTCTGCGCAACGATGCCATCATGCCGGCCGATCTCACGGACTCGGTGCTGCAAAACAAACCGCTCGCCGGCGGTCAGCATTCCACGCTCGGGCGAATCATCCGTTTTGTGGAAACGCATCCGGGTGATGTGGACGGAGCCAAGGCCTACGCGCGCCTCGAGGTTCTGAAGATGGAGCGCGGAGCGAATTATCTCGATGTGATCTACACCGGGGCGCCGCTGATCGGTCTCGTCGGTACCGTGTTCGGTTTGTTGGCCGCGTTTGCGGTGATCGATCCGGAGACGAAGATGCCCGATCCGGTGAAGTTCACCGAGAGCGTCGGCTATGCGTTGTCGGCCACGCTGATCGGTCTCGTCGTCGCGCTGATCGCGCTGGTCGGAAACGGTTATCTGCAACGCCGCATCGACGCGCAGGCGGCGCGCCTCGATGTATTGGTGGAACGGATACTCGCGCGCGGGCACCGCCACGAGACGACGCAGACCGCGGGCAAAGAACTGTTGTCATGAGTCTGCGTACCAAACGCCACCGCCGTCCTGAGCTGCCGCTTGTGCCGCTCATCGACGTGCTCGTGATGCTGGTGTTGTTCACCTTTGTGACGATGCGCTTCGCGACCGCGCAGACGCTCAATATCAGTGTGCCGCGCGTGGATACCGCGGGTCGCAATGCCTTCGTCGGCAAGGTCGAAATCGGCGTTGATAAGGAGGGGAAACTTTCGCTCAACGGCCGTCCGGTTGAAGAAGCACAGCTGCGGGAAATGCTTCGCGAAATCCAACGCGTGAACAAAGACACCCCCGTAATCGTGCGCGCCGATGGTGTGACGCAGTTTCAGCGCGTGACCGAAGTTTGGGACATTTGCCGCAGTCTCGGACTCAACAAGGTCAACATGCAGGTCCGCAGTAAATAAGGCGCGTCGCCGCCTTATTGTTCGGTCTGCGCGGTGGTGAGCAGCTGCTCAAACAACGAAAGATATTTTTCCGCCTGCCGTTTCGGCATGAAATGCGCGGTGGCGTATGCGCGAACTTGGGCTGAGAGTTCGGCACG
Source organism: uncultured Opitutaceae bacterium (assembly GCA_937958045.1). Lineage (GTDB taxonomy): Bacteria > Verrucomicrobiota > Verrucomicrobiia > Opitutales > Opitutaceae > Nibricoccus. Next base: position 8,416 of record CALFXL010000007.1, read on the forward strand.
ATGCGCGTCGTCTTCGAGCAACGGTTTGAGCGCATCGAGAAATGCGCGTTGATCGCCTGCAGGCACGACGATGCCGCCGCATTCGGCGACGCCGCTGATTTCATAAGCGACCGAGGGAAGTCCGTGCGCGTGCGCTTCAACGAGGAAGTTGGAGAGCGATTCGCTTTTCGACGTCAGCACGCCGATGTCGGCCGCGTGATAAAGCGGGCGGGGATCGGTCTGAAAACCGGTGAATTTCACGCGGTCGCCGAGGTTGAGCGACGAGACGAGCGCCTGGCACTCCGCGAGCGCGGTGCCTTCGCCGGCGAGCCAAAGTTGCCAGTCGCGATCGCGCGGGAGCTGCGCCGCGAGCTCGATGAGTTCGCGTTGATTTTTCTCCGGACGAAACATCGCGACGCTGAGAAGCACGCGGGTGTTTTCACTCACACCAAAACGCGCGCGCAATTTTGCGCGATCGTCGGCCACGATCGCGGGATCGTTGTTCGGTTCGAAAACCAGCGAGTTGTGGATGACGCTGATCCGCTCCGGCGACAGCGCGTAGTTTTCGATGAGGACTTTTTTGGAAACCTCGCTGTTGGCGACGACCTGATGCGCGAGATGCAGGGAATCCACAAACATCGACGGCAAGAGTTTGCCCGTGCGCATGGTGCACACGAGCACGCTGCGAGGAAGTTTCGCGGACATCATCCGCTGTACAGAACCGGCGTGGCAGTTGGCCATGCGGCCCATGCAGAGAATGACGTCGGGAGCGAACTGACAGACGTTTTTATGAAGGCCCGGCGCAAACCAATCGAAATGCAGATCGAACGGTTGCAGCACGATGCGCGGCAGATCCGACGCGCTCCCGGCGAGAGTACCGCCAGGTCGAAAAGTCAGCAGCGCTGCGTCGTGCCCGGCTTCGCGAAAAGCACGCGTGAGAAAGATCGATTGGCGCTCGGTGCCGCCGCTACGGAGGTAGTCTTGGATGACGAGAATTTTCATTGCGCGAGAAACCAGCGGGCGGACAGTGGACGCACTTGATGAATCATCCCCTCGTGCAACTTTTGCTGCGTTGGTTGGTGCTCGCCGTCGGCGTGACCATCGCGACCAAGGTCATCAACGGCATTCATTGCGACAGCCGCGAGACGTTGCTGGTCGTGGTGCTGTTGTTGAGCTTCCTCAACGCGATCTTGAAGCCGCTGCTGATGCTGATGGCTTTGCCGTTCATCGTGATGACCATGGGTCTCGGGGTGGTGTTGATCAACGCCTTGTTGTTCTCACTGGTCGGGAAATTGGTGGATGGATTCTATATCGATGGTTTCTGGTCGGCGATCGGCGGTGCGATCGTGGTGAGCCTCACGGGATTGGTCGCTAATTTCATGCTCGGTGGAAATCGCCCGCGCGGACCGCGTCCTCCGATGGGCGGCGGTGGCGGATGGCAGATGCCGCGTCAGGCGCCTCCACCACGCAATCGCACGCCTGACGGGCGCGGCGACGTGATTGATATCTAATAGCGCCCAATAAGCCGCATTTCGCCGCCGAAAACGCGGGCCCCCGCGTGCGGATTTCCGTTTGACCGGGCCGGGCAGTGGCGCGACGGTTGGACCTTCGTCCGTTATCAATTCTTCCCATCATGGCTGAAACCACTGAATACGACCTCATTGTTATTGGCGGCGGTCCCGCGGGCTACGCGGGCGCGATCCGTGCCGGACAACTCGGCAAAAAGGTCGCCTGCATCGAAATGGAGCGCGCCGGCGGCACGTGCCTGAACTGGGGTTGCATCCCGACGAAGGCTTTGCTGAAGAGCGCGGACCTCTATCAGAAGATCAAAAAATCCGAAGCGTTCGGGATCAGCGTGAAGGATGTATCCTTCGACTTCGCGAGAGTCATGGAGCGCTCGCGCGGTGTCGCTGGCCAGATGGCCAAGGGCGTGGAATTTCTCTTCAAGAAAAACAAGGTCGACTACATCGTCGGCAAGGCGCAGGTCAGCGCTCCCGGCATGGTTTCGATCACCGAGGGCGAACACAAAGGAAAGTTTTTCAAAACGAAAAACATCCTCATCGCCACCGGCTGCAAGATGCGCCGCATCCCCGGTCTCGAATACGATGGCGTGCGCGTGATGACTTCGCGTGAAGCCCTGGCCAACACCAAGCTGCCGAAGTCCGTCATCATCGTCGGCGCCGGTGCGATCGGTGTGGAATTCGCTTATTTCTACAATGCCTTCGGCGTAAAGGTGACGCTTGTCGAAATGCTGCCGCAGATCCTGCCGGTCGAAGACGAAGATGTGGCCAAGACGCTGCAACGCTCGCTCGAAAAGCAGGGCATCACGATCCACGTCGACACGAAGTGCGAAAACTTCCGCATCGGCAAAGACAGCGTGAAAGTCGATCTCCTCAAGGGCGACCAGAAGACCGAAGTCGAAGCCGAAGTGTTGCTCTCCGCCATCGGCGTTGTCGCCAATATCGACGGCTTGCTCGCGGGCAATGTGAAGCCCGAGCTCGATCGCAACTTCCTCAAAGTCGGCGACGATTATCAGACGTCGATCAAAGGCATCTACGCCGCCGGCGACATCATCGGACCGCCGTGGCTCGCGCACGTCGCGACCTTCGAGGCTGTCAGCGCCGTCAACGGCATGTTTGGCCACGGTGCGCCCAAACGCGTCCAGAAATTCCCCGGCTGCACTTACTGCCAGCCGCAGGTTTCAAGCACCGGCATCACCGAAAAGACCGCGAAGGAAAAGGGTCTCAATTACAAGGTGGGCAAGTTCCCGTTCACCGCGTCCGGCAAGGCCGTCGCTTCGGCAGACAGCGAAGGTTTCGTGAAGGTCATCACCGACGCGAAGACCGGCGAAATCTACGGCGCGCACATCATCGGTTCGGAAGCGACCGAGCTCATCGCCGAGTATGGACTCGCCATCGAGTTGGAAGCCACGGTGGAAGAAATCCACCAGACGATCCACGCGCACCCGACGCTGAGCGAAGCGTTGATGGAAGCGGCCGCCGCCTCGCTGGGCGAAGCGATTCACATCTAAGCTGCGATCTTTCCCGCGACTCGATCGCGAGAGAATCTTTGCGAACAACGGCCGGAATTCTCCGGCCGTTTTTTATTTCTCTCGGGCATTTCAAAAGGATGGCAGCCGTGGTGCGTGAGCCTGCGGCGATGGCGTGGGTTGGCCGAACCGTCCCGGCGCGCCGGTTTTCGATCCCGTTCTAAACCACTGAGAGGCACTGAAGCTCACTGATACACACGGATGAAGGAGCTGGTGCAGGCTTGGTCATCTCAAACCAATCTGAACGGCTTGCTTGGTTCTCTCGTTACCTTCTGAGAACTGAGTTTCTTAAGTTGAATAGGCCGCTCGGAGCGTCGGACTCTGGCCGGCTCTTTTAGGAGGTTGCCGGCGGGCCGCCGGCGCTCCCTTTGCATGACCTTTCTCGCTCGCAACTGCGGCTTGTTTGGAGCCGCTCAAAGCTCGGCGAAGCGGGCGATAATGTTGGTTTGGTCCTCGGACCACGCGGCCATTTCGGTCGCGACGACTTTCGAGTCCTGGCCGGTGTCATCGATTTCTTCCGCGCAGGCTTCGACGTAATCGATCATCACGTTGCGCGTGAACTCGGGATGAAACTGCACGCCCCAGACATTGGGCGCGAATCGCACCGCTTGATGTGGATCGCGTATCCCCGAACCCAATACACGCGCGTCTTTCGGAAGCTCCAGGATCGTTTGCCAATGAATGACGGCGACGCGTTGGCGCGGATCGCACGCAGCGAACAGCGGATCGTCGCTCGCGATGAGCGTCACGTCGGTCACGCCGATTTCTGGACCGCCGGGAAGCGGTCCGACTTTTCCGCCGAGCACATGACCGAGCATCTGATGACCGTAACAAAGCCCGAGTACAGGACGACGCTCGGCGAGTACGCGTTCGAGCCATCGAAACGCAGCGAGATCGGTTGGCGAGGGATCCGTCACCATCGAAGAGGATCCGGTGATGATGAGACGCTCCACGCTCTCAGGCCCGGGCAACACACCGGTGGCAGGATCGATGATGTTCGCGGAAGGTTGCAGAGCGGGCGGAAGTTTTCGGCGGACCATGTCCACGTAGTCGCCGTACTTCGCGAGCAACTCCGGTTCGGCGAAGCCCATTTTCAGGATGGAGACAGTGGAAGATCTAGGCATGTGAATCGAAACCGGGCGCGTATCGCAGGAATTGTGCCCGCGACCCGATAGTAACATGCATCTCCATTTGAGCAAAACGTGCGGTTTCAGCGCTGCACACTCATGCGAGTGCGGCGCGCTTACTCGCTGATTTTTCTGACGAGCAGCGGCGAGTTGAGGCCGGGGAGACGTTCGGAGAATTCGTCGGTGTCGGTCGCCTGACGCAGGGCGCGTTGGACCATCCCCATCTTGGCGTCGAGGTTATCCACCATCGAAACGAAAACCGCCTCCGGTGTCGCGGCCCAGACGGCGGCGCCCCACGCGGGATCGCCTTGGTGGCTGAGCACGATGTGTTCGAGACGTTCGAGACGATCGGGATCGAGTCGGGCTTTGAGTCCGTGTTTGCGCACGAGTTGATAGCCGAGCACGACGTGGCCTTGGAGAATGCCGCGGCGGCTGCGGCGCGCGGCGAGGGCGCCTTCGTATTCGATCGTTTTGCCTGTATCGTGGAGGAGGATGCCGGCGAGCACGAGCGATGTATCCACTTCTGGATACAAAGGTAGAAGCGCTTTGGCGGCGCGCGCCATGCGCAACGTGTGTTCGAGCAATCCGTGCCGGTACGCGTGGTGCATGGCGACCGCGGCAGGAGCGGTGCGGAAAGTGTCGCCGATCTCTTCGAAGACGCCGCGCACTGTCATGCGCAGTTCATCGTGCGGGATGGAGTCGAGGATCGCGTTGAGTTCGTTCCACATCGATTCCGCGTCCTCCGGAGCGACTTCGACGAGGTTTTCCACAAGACCCGGCGCGGCGAGTTCTTCCTCGGTGAGCGCGGAGATGCGGACGATCTTTGGCGAGAGGCGCCCGTTGAAATAATCGAGTTTGCCCTCGACGCGCACGGGCGCGCCCTCGGGAAGCGACTTGGTCGCTTCGAACTGCGGGTGATCGCCGAAGAGATTGGTGGTGAAATTACCGGTGCGGTCTCCGAGCTCGAGGCTGAGGAAGGGGTTGCCGTTGGCGGCGGTCTTGGTGGTGACCTTGCGAAGAAGCAGGATGCTGGCGAACGGTCGGCCGGTGCCGATCTCGATGGCTTTCAGATCGCGGACGGTGGCGAGGGGCGTGGGATCTGGCATGGAGAGAGAAGGGTGAAGTTGGAAGAGGCGAACGTAGAGCGGCGACCGCAGGCCCGTCTACGCGGAGAGTGTCAGTCGTATTTTTTGACGGCGTTGTTGAAAGCCTTGAACGACGGATGCTGGGCGCCGCCGAGGATGGCGTAGAAAATCGTCTCCGACGGCAGCACGTAAGCGCCGGCGCGTGCAAGCGCTCGCAGACAAGGTTCGTCGTCTTCGGGTCGACGTCCGCCGATGGCGTCGGAGAGAAGCGTGACTTGAAACTCCTGTGCCAGCGCATCGATCGCGGTTTGATAAACGCAGATGGGCGTCTCGATGCCGCAGAGAATGAGGTGCTCGATCTTGCGCGCGCGAAGAGCTTCGCGAATGCCGTCGTCGGCCAGGGCGGAGAATGTCGATTTGCCGAATTGGGGCGTCTTCTTCGGCGCGAGTTTCAGCAGTTCAGGCAAAGTGCCGCCGAGCTTTTGCGGGACTTGCTCGGTGAACGCGATGGCGACGTCGAGCGTGCGTGCGGCTTCGATGGCGAAGCTGGTGCGTTTCACGATGCGGTCAGCGTCTCCAATTTCTTTGAGAAAGATCGGCTGCAAATCGACGCAGAGCAGAAGTGCGCCGGAGGTGGATGAATCGGAATCGGACATCGGAAGATGCGTGTGGTGAGCGCGGCTCAGTTTTCGAGATAAACGTGTTTGTACGGATGGTGATCGAGCGGCGTGGAATGCCAGCCTTTCACGGACGGATGCAGGAGGAAAACGTGCGCGTAGTGATAAATGGGAATGAACGGTGCGGCGTCGAGCAGCTGGGCTTCGGCTTGCTGCAGCAGTTTGTTGCGCGCGGCGGGATCGACCGTGCGTTCGGCGCGGAAAAGCAACTCATCGTAGTCGTTGCTCGACCAGCCGGTGAAGTTGTTGCGGCTGGAAGATGTCCAGATGCTCAGAAACGAGAGCGGGTCGAGATAGTCCGGATTCCACGCGGAGCGGAGCAGCTGGAAACCGCCGGAGGCGCGATTGGCCTGAATCACCTTCCACTCCTGATTGACAAGGCGCACATCGAGTCCGAGTTCGCGGCGCCACATTTCCTGCGCAGCTTCGGCCACGGCGCGGTGGCTTTCGGACGTGTTGTAGAGAAGTTCGATGATCGGCGCGCCTTTGCCGGCGGGATAACCGGCCTCGGCGAGAAGTGCGCGGGCGGCCTCGGGATCGGTGGGTATCCACGCGGCGGATACGTAGCCGCCGATGCCTGGATGCGTGAACGCGCGCGCCGGTTCTTGCCCGCCGCGCAGGACGTTTTTGACGATGACTTCGCGGTCGAGCGCGAGCGCGAGCGCGCGACGGACGCGACGATCGTTAAGGAAAGGCAGCGTGACGTTGATGCGATAAAACTCGGTGCCGAAAAACGGATCGATCCGCAGCATCTCGGGGTGATCGCGCCGATAGGCGTCGATTTTCGACGGGCTCAAAGACTCGGTGAGATGCAGCTGGCCCGCGCGGAAAGCGCGCTCCTCGACCTCGCGACTTTCGCTCGGGATGAAATGGATGGCATTGAGGCGAACCGTGGGGGCGTCCCAGTACGTGGCGGATTTTTTCACGACAATACGCTGGCCGGTTTTCCACTCGAAGAGATCGAACGGCCCGTTGCCGACGAAAGTGCCGGGGCGGGCCCACGTGTTATTTCGCGCGTAGGCGGGCCCGTGCTTTTCGATGCTGGGCAGATGCACGGGGAAAAACGCCGTGTGATTGAGCATCGAGAGGAAATGCGCGACGGGATGCGAAAGGGTGAGTCGCAACGTGCGCGGACCGAGCGCTTGCGCACCGACTTTGCTGAAGTCGTCGAGGTTGCCCTTGTGAAACGATTCCGCGTTTTGCAGCACGTACAGCATCGTGGCGCTTTGTGCTCCGAGCGATGGCGTGAGGATGCGGTGAAACGAATTCACGAAATCCTGCGCGGTGACGGGATCGCCATTGGACCACCTGGCGTTTTCGCGCAGATGAAAGGTGTATTGGAGCGCATCGGGAGAAATGTCCCAGCGCTCGGCGACACCGGGCACAGGTTCGAGCGTGACGGGATCTTCGGCGACGAGGCCCTCAAGCAGCGCGCTGAGGATCGTGTATTCAGTGAGACCAGTGGCGAGTTGCGGATCGAGTTCGCCGACTTCCGGGCCGATGCCGCGATACAGGACTTGTTCGCGTATGCCGCGCTCGACGGGTGTTTCACGTCGCCCGCAACCCGTGAGGGCGATGGCAACAAAACCAGCGAGAAGACAGGCGATGAGTGGCGAACGCGCGAAGCGGTAACGAGTCATGGATAAAATCAAATGCGCTCGATGAGGCAGACCGCGTGCGCGGCGATGGCGAGGCCACGGCCGAGATCGCCGACTTGTTCGTTGGTGGTCGCCTTCAGGCCGATGCACTCAACGGGCAGCTCGGTCGAGGCGGCGAGCGCGGCTTTCATCTCGGCGAGCCGCGGTTGGATCTTGGGTTTCTCGGCGATGAGTGACGCGTCGATGTTGACGGGCCGCCAACCGCGTTCGCGCAGCGATGCGATCACGCGGCGGAGCAGAACTTGTGAGTCGATGTTTTTGAAAGCGGGATCGGTGTTTGGGAAAAAATGTCCGATGTCGGGCAGACCTGCGGCGCCGAGCAACGCATCGCAGATCGCGTGTGTGAGTGCGTCGGCGTCGGAGTGTCCATCGAGACCGTAGTCGGTGTCGAATTTCACGCCGCCGAGCACAAGCGGACGTCCGGCAACAAGCCGGTGAATATCATAACCGTGACCGATGCGAATAGCGGGCATGAATAAAAATGTGGAAATCAGGCGCGCGGCTCCGGCGTGGGCGAGGCTTCGAGCGTCGGAACACTGTCCGAGGCGAGCAGGTATTCGAACCACGGCAGATCGGCGGGCGTGGTGAGTTTCGGGTTGGGATGCGGATTTTCGAGAATGGCGACGGGCTGCTTGAGGAGCTCGACGGCGGCGGCATCATCGGTGATGCGGACGCCGCGCGAGATCACGCGTGCGTAAGCTTCGACGATGAGCTCGCGCGCAAAAACCTGCGGCGTCTCCATCGCCCACAAACGCGAACGATCAAGGCTCGTGAGATGGCCGGTGTCGGCGTGTTCCTTGATCGTGTCGGTGACGCGATGCGCGAGGACGACGGCTTTTTCTTTGCGCACGATTTTGAGCAAACCGACGAGTTGTTCGGGACGAACGAACGGGCGCGCGCAGTCGTGGATAAAAACGTTTTCGATATCGCCCGGGATGGCTTCGAGCGCGTTGGCGACGGAGTCCTGGCGATCTTTTCCACCCCGCACAAAAACGCCCGGCGTCGGCGCGTAGGCCGAGAGTTCCGTCAACTGGCGCTGATCGCGGCAAACGATCACATAAAAGTCCGCGACACCACTCGCGAGAAACGCGGCGACGGAATGCGCAAAAAGCGGGCGGTGGCCGAGAGGGGCGAGGACTTTGTCGGGGATGACTCCCTGCATGCGTTTGCTGTTTCCGGCGGCGAGGAGGATGGCGGCGTTTCTCATGGGGCGTACGTTGAGTGGAGGTTTAGTTTGGAAAAGGAGAACGACGGCGCCGGACCCGGCGCGGAAACGTTGGAGAAAGTCGGGCGGAAAATGCGGTGAAAAATTATGCGCCGAGTTCGGCGAGAATGGCACGCGCGGCGGCGGCGGGATCGGGCGCTTTCAGGATTGGCCGTCCCACGACAATGTAGCTGGAGCCCGCGCGGGCGGCGTCGGCTGGCGTCATGATGCGTTTCTGATCATCGCCGCCGGCTTCGCCCGCGGGGCGAATGCCGGGCGTGACGAGTTGCATCGAGGCGGGCAGTTGCTGGCGCAGCATGCCGACTTCCAGCGGAGAACAAACGAGGCCGCGCATGCCGGAATCGTGAGCGAGTTGACCGAGACGCGAGACTTGCGCGGCGGCATCGGTGGACACGCCGATCTCGCGCAGGCCGGTGGCATCCATCGAGGTCAACACGGTGACGCCGAGCAGGAGCAGATCGGGTTTGGTTTGTTGTTGGGCGGCGATCGCGGCGCGCATCATTTCGCCGCCTCCGCAGGTGTGCAGCGTCAACATGCCGATGGGCAGCGGAGCCAGCGACTCGACGGCCTTCGCGACGGTGTTGGGGATGTCGTGGAGTTTTAGATCGAGGAAAATATTAAAACCTACGTCGGCGACGGCGCGCACGTAGTCCGGCCCGTAGGCGGTAAACATCTGGAGGCCGATCTTGACCCAGCGAAGGGATCCGCGGAGTTGGCGGAGGATGGGGGCGGCTTGTTCGCGCGTAGGGACGTCAAGGGCGAGGATGAGATCGCAAGGCATGTTCGGTGGAAAGGTCACGACTAAGGAGGCGTGAACCGGGCGGAGCAATCACTGTGTAAGGGAGAAGCCGGCTTTGTGCCTGCGTTTTTAGCGCTTTTCACGGACGGCTGGAACAGAAATGAAAGAAGGCGAGTGAGCGCCGTCACTGTTTTTTCTCCCGCCAAAATCAACCTGTTCCTCGCAATCACCGGACGTCGCGCGGACGGATTTCACGACCTCGTATCGGTCGTGGCGCCGCTGGCCTTTGGCGACGATCTGCGTGTGGAGCTTCGCGATGACGACGCGTTCGCGCTGCATTGCGATCATGCGGATGTGCCGTGCGACGACACGAATCTCGTGCTTCGAGCGGCGCGCGCGTTTCGCGAAGCGAGTGGTTGGGTACGCGGGGCGGATTTTTTTCTCACCAAACGCATTCCGGTCGGCGCGGGTTTGGGCGGTGGCAGCAGCAATGCCGTCGCGACGTTGCGCGCGCTGAATCAACTCGCCCCCACGCCTGTCGGCGACGACATGCTCGCGACGATCGCGGCGCAGCTCGGATCGGATTGCCGGTTGTTTTTGGAGAATGCGCCGCTGACGATGCGCGGCCGCGGCGAGTTGATCGAACGCTGGCCCGAAGACGCGCGCCGCCGACTCAGCGGGCAGCGATTACTCGTGTTCAAACCGTCGCTCGGTGTATCGACCGTGTGGGCTTATAAGCGCATGATCGAACATGCGCCGCGGTCGTATCTGCCTGCGACGGAAGCCGAGGCGAAATTGCGCGCATGGCGCGAGGACACGAATGCGCCGACCGAAACGCTTTTGTTCAACAACATGGAGCCGCCGGTCTTCGAAAAATACGTGGCGCTGCCGGTGTTGCTGGGACAGCTGCGTGCGAAGTTCGGACTTGTCGCGGGCATGAGCGGCAGCGGGAGCGCGTGTTTTGCGTTGTTGAAGGAAGAAACCGATGTCGCGCCGATCCTCGCGCATATCCGCGACGCGTGGGGCGACGATGCGTTGGGGATCGAGACGAGAATCGGGTAAAAGCTTATTGACCCAGTCTGCGCGGCGCGCGTTATCCTGCGTCGCCGCCGACTTTCACCATTCGCGAATCACCGGCGGAGCCGCCACGCGTACATGGAAGACCGCGCCCAAAACGAAGTTGAAGTCACAGGCATCGCCGCCTCTCAAGGCATCGCGTATGGGCAGGTGTTTTTGTACATTCAAAGCGACATCGAGATCCCTTCCTATCAAGTCGATGAGGATAAACGCATCGATGAAATCACCCGTTTTGAGCACGCGCTTTTGGTGACGCGGCAGCAGATCCAAAAGATCCAGGACGAGGTGGAAAAAAATCTCGGGCCGGAAGAAGCGCGGATTTTCGACGCGCATCTGCTCGTGCTCGAAGATCAGGCGCTCATTTCGGAAACGATCCGCGAGTTCGAGACCAGCTCGCGCAACATCGAGTCGTGTTTCAATAACGTCTCGCAGCGCTATATCAAAGCGTTCGACGAGATCGACGACGAGTATCTGCGCGAACGCGCGGGAGACATTCGCGATGTCGCGCAACGCGTGTTGCAGAATTTGCTCGGCCAGGCCGGACAAAATCTCAGCAAACTCGCCGACAAACGCGCGGTGGTTGCGAACGACATTTCACCTTCCGATGCCGCGAGCATTGATCGCAGTCAGGCGATCGCGATCGTGACGGATTCGGGCAGCAAAACGAGTCACGCGGTGATTGTGGCGCGCTCGATGAAAATTCCCGCTGTAGTCGGCGTGCGCGATTTGAGCCGCCGCATCCGCAACGGCGATTGGATCCTCGTCGATGGCTACAGCGGTCTCGTGATCCTCAACCCGAGTGAAAAAACGCTCTTCCGCTACGGCCAGATCGAGCAGGAAAAACGCGGCTTCGAGCGCCGCATGCTCGACGCGAGCAAGCTGCCCGCGGTCACGCTCGACGGCGTGAATGTGATGCTGCGCGCCAATATCGAGAAAAGCGATGAGATCGACCTCGTGCGCGATCACTACGCGTCGGGCGTGGGGCTTTTCCGCACGGAGTTTTTATATCTCAGCCGGACCGCGGTGCCGACCGAGGAAGAACAGTATCAGGCGTACAAAGCTGTCGCCGAAGCCTTTCCGTCGGATTCCGTTGTGATTCGTTCGCTCGATCTTGGCGGCGACAAGCCGATGGCGGGCAATCCGGATCTTTTCCCTCAGGAGTCGAATCCGTTCCTCGGTTTTCGCGCGATCCGTTTCTGCCTCGAGCATCTGGATATTTTTAAGGATCAGCTCCGCGCGATCTTGCGGGCCAGTGCGCACGGTCCGGTGCGCTTGATGTATCCGATGATCAGCGGCGTGGAGGAGCTGCAGCGCGCCAATGATGTGCTCGAACAATGCCGCGCAGAACTGCGTGCGGCGGGCGTGCCTTTTGATGAAAAGATGCCCGTGGGCGCGATGATCGAAATCCCGAGTGCCGCGTGCACCGCCGACATCCTCGCGGAAAAATGCGATTTCTTCAGCATCGGCACCAACGATCTGATCCAGTACCTGCTCGCGATCGATCGCGTGAATGATCGCATCGCGCATCTCTACGAGCCGACGCATCCGGCGGTGCTGCGCACGCTGCGACAGATCGTGACCGAAGCGCACAAGCAGAACATCAAAGTGAGCGTCTGCGGCGAGATGGCGGGCGATCCAGTTTATGTGCCGTTGTTGCTTGGGCTCGGCGTGGACGAGCTGAGCATGTCGCCGCCGTTGTTGCCCGCGGTGAAGTATCTCGTGCGCGCGATGACGATGGCCGATGCGAAGGCGTTGGCGGAGCAAGCGCTCGCGTCGCGTTCGCCGAAAGAAATCTACGCGATGGCCGATGCGTTTTGCCGGCAGCGAGTGCAGGCGAAATAACTCCGGACCTTGCGCAGCCGAAGCTGCGAGCGCGTCTTCCGCTGGAGCCGGAAACGAGCGGCAGCTGATCCGACATGGACTAACTGCCGCGTAAGAACGCCACGCAGGGAGCGCCGGCGGCCCGCCGGCAATCCCCAGGAGGAGTCGGCCGGCGGCTGGTGATCCTGACGTTGGGTTAATTTACTGGCTGTAGCTTTATTTGAACCGCTCTCAGTCGCCGTATCCGTTCGGATGCGTCGAATGCCATTTCCATGCGGTCGCGACGATGTCGTCGATCGAGGTGAATTTAATTTTCCAACCGAGCTCGTTTTTCGCCTTGGACGAATCGGCGTAGAGCGCGGGCGGATCGCCGGCGCGGCGCGGCGCTTCGACGAACGGCACTTTGAGACCGCTCGCTTTTTCCACGGCCGCGATGACCTCGCGGACCGAAGTCGGCGTGCCGGTGCCGAGATTGTAGAAGAGCGCGGTGCCGGGTTCGGAAAGTTTTTCGAAAACCGCGATGTGCGCGCGCGAAAGGTCGTCCACATGCACGTAGTCGCGCAGGCAGGTGCCGTCGGGCGTGGGATAATCGGTGCCGAAAACCTTGAGCGCGGGTGCGCGGCCTTGGGCGGCGGCGATTGCGACGGGGATGAGATGTGTCTCGGGATCGTGATCTTCGCCGATCGAAGCGTCTTCGGCGGCGCCGGCGGCGTTGAAGTAACGGAAGGCCGCGAAGCTCAAACCGTGGGCATGGGCGATGGATTTGAGCGCGTTTTCGATGTCGAGCTTGGTCTGGCCGTAGGGATTGATTGGCGACTGCGGAAGCGTTTCCACAATAGGCATTTTCTGCGGGATGCCGTAAGTCGCGCAGGTGGAGGAAAACACGAACTTCTTCACGCCCTTCGCGAGCATCGCGTGGAGCAAGTGCAACGTGGCGGAGACGTTGTTGAAGTAGTATTTGAGCGGATCGGTCACCGATTCGCCCACGTAGGCGAAGGCGGCGAAATGCATCACGAGGTCGATTTTTTCTTTCTCGAGGATCGAGCCGACGGCGGTTTCGTCCCCTAAGTCCGCGTCGTAGAAGGGGATTTCCTTCGCGACAGCGGCGCGGTGGCCGAAGACGAGATTGTCGAGGACCACGGGACGGTGGCCGGCGGCGATCAGTTGACGGACGCAGTGCGAGCCGATGTAGCCGGCTCCTCCAACAACGAGTACGTTCATGCGGGCGAGGCTTGTATTGCGTCGAAGGACTGGTTGGCTAGCAGTTTTCGCTCCAACAGTTCCATGAAGCCCGCTCGCATCGTCATCACCGGTATCGGCCTCACCGCGCCAAACGGTAACACACTGGCCGAATTCCGGCAAAATCTGCTCTCCGGCGTCGCCGGAGTCGAGACGTTCGACGTTCGCTACATGGGCACGCTGCTCGCGGGTGTCTGCCACTACGATCCGCTGAAGTATCAGAAGAAAAAAGAAGTCCGTGTCGGCACGCGCGCGGGCTCAATCTCGATCTATTGCGCCCGCGAAGCGTTGGCGGACAGCGGCGTGAATTTCGAAGCGCTGCCGAAGGATCGCGTCGGCATCTACATCGGCTGCACCGAGCACGGCAATGTCGAGACCGAGAACGAAATCTACAACATCTCGAAGTTTAACTACGACACGAAGTTCTGGTCGCACTATCACAACCCGCGCACCGTCGCGAACAACCCCGCGGGCGAAACGTCGCTCAACCTCGGCGTCACCGGTCCTGCGTACACGATCGGCGCGGCCTGCGCCGCGGGAAACATGGGCCTCATCCACGCCGCGCAGATGCTGCGGTTGGGAGAAGTCGATTTCGCGATCTGCGGCGGTGTCAGTGAGAGCATTCACACGTTTGGCATTTTCGCCGGTTTCAAATCGCAGAACGCGCTCGCCACGCATGAGGACCCGAAGAAGGCCTCGCGTCCGTTCGACAAAGCGCGCAACGGCATCGTGATCTCCGAAGGTGGCTGTCTCTACACGCTCGAACGTCTCGAAGATGCGCAGGCGCGCGGCGCCAAGATCTACGGCGAGATCGCCGGCTACCATGTAAACTCGGACGCGTCCGACTACGTGTTGCCGAATCCCACGCGTCAGGCCGAGTGCGTGCGCAAGGCCATCGCGCACGCGGGCCTTACGCCGCAGGATATCCACATTGTGAATACACACGCCACGGCGACGCCGCTCGGCGACATCCAGGAGTGCGAAGCGATTCGCGCGGTCTTTGGCGAAGGTTGTCCCGACACATTCGTCAACAACACGAAGAGCTTCATCGGTCACGCGATGGGCGCGGCGGGCGCGCTCGAACTCGCGGGAAATCTGCCGTCCTTCGACGATCTGACGGTCCATCCGACCATCAATGTGGACGACCTCGATCCACAGTGCGCGCTGCCAGGCTTGGTGATCAACCGACCGGCGAAGGCAAAACGGGTTGACGCAATTTTGAACAATTCCTTCGGTATGCTGGGCATCAACTCCACGCTCATTGTGAAGCGCTTTGTTGCCTGAACTGCGTTCCCGATCAGCTTTTCTCACATGACCAAAGACCAATGCAAACAGGTGGTGCTCGATATCATCGCTGACATCGCCCCCGACGAAGATCTCTCGAATCTCAAGCCGGACGTCCGTCTGCGCGACCAGCTCCAGCTCGATAGCATGGACTTTTTGGACATCGTCATGGAGCTGCGCAAACGCCACGGCATCGAGGTGCCCGAGGCCGACTACATGCAGCTCGCGTCGCTCGATAGCTGCGCGGAATACCTCACGCCGAAATTCACGGCGCTCGGCAAGTAAGCGCATGATCTACGCGAGCCGCTCGCGTGCGATTTTTGAGCCGGGAAATCTTCCCGGCTTTTTTATGTCTGAATCACAGCAACACAGATGACATCGAGTCAGGGACGAAGAGCGGGCTTGTTCTCCGCGACCTCTGTGTCTCTGTGGTTTTGATTTTTCCGATCGAAGATAATGAACACGCACACGCACTACGAGGTCGCCATCATCGGCGCGGGCATGTCCGGCCTGGCGGCAGGCATTCGTCTCGCGCATTTCGGCAAACGCGTGTGCATCTTCGAACGCCACAACGCGGTCGGCGGGCTCAACGGTTTCTACAGCATCGGCGGACGAAAATTTGATGTCGGTCTGCACGCGCTGACGAACTACGTGCGCCCCGGCGTGAAAGGCACGCCGCTCGGAAAACTGCTGCGACAACTGCGTATCGATCGCGACGAGTTTGCGTTGTGCGAACAGAAACGCTCACGCATCGCCTTTGGCCCGCGCGGCGAAATCTCGCTCGCGTTCACCAACGATTTTTCGGTGTTCGAAAGCGAAGTCGCCGCGAAGTTTCCCAAACAGATCGAGGGTTTTCGGCGTTTGGTCGAAACGGTGAAAACGCACGACGATGTGTCGCTCGATGCGAAGCCGCTCTCGGCGCGCGAAGTCGTTCGTCAGCACGTCACCGATCCGCTGCTTGAAGACATGTTGTTCTGTCCGCTGATGTACTACGGCAGCGCGAGCGAGCGCGACATGGAGTTCGGTCAGTTCGTGATCATGTTCAAGGCGCTCTTTCTCGAAGGCTTCGCGCGACCGCTCGAGGGCGTGCGCGTGATTCTGCGAGTGTTGATGGAGAAATATCGCGCTGCCGGCGGCGAACGTCGCATGAAATGCGGCGTTCGACAGATCGTGAGCGATGGGCATCGCGCGAACGCGCTTATTCTCGACGACGGCAGCGAAGTCACGGCCGATCATGTGATCAGTTCCGCGGGGGGGCCGGAGACGGCGGCGTTGATCGACTCCAACACGCATTTTCAGATCGCGCCGTCGCTCTCGCGTTCGGATGTGCCCGCGCAGCCCGCGGGACGTCTCAGTTATACCGAAACGATCACCGTGCTCGATCGCCAGCCGGCCGAGTTAGGGTGGGGCGATGACACGATTGTGTTTTTCAACGATTCCGAACGCTTCGTTTACGAGCGTCCGGAAGACGCGGTCGATGTGCGCAGCGGCGTCGTCTGCATTCCGAACAATTTCGCGTATCCCGAGGGACAAACGCTTCCCGAAGGACTTTTCCGTTGCACCTGTCTCGCGAATTACGATCGCTGGGCGTATCTCGCGGAGCCGGATTATCAGGCTGAGAAACAACGCTGGTACGCGTCCATCGCGGCGAGCGCGAAACGTTTCCTGCCGCCGCTGACGCCCGCGGATGCGTTGGAGCGTGCGACGATTGCGACGGACATGTTTACGCCGCGCACGATCACGAAGTTCACCGGACACGCGGCTGGCGCGATCTACGGATCGCCCGTGAAAAACCGGCAAGGCCGCACTGCGCTGGAGAACGTGTATTTGTGCGGCACCGACCAAGGCTTTCTCGGGATCATCGGCGCGATGCTCAGCGGCATCTCGATGGCCAACTACCACATCTTGCAGGCGGGAAAGTGAATCTGGTCGCGACCTAAGCGCCCGCTGATTGCGCCGTGTTCGGTCGGTCGGGCTGCGAAAACCGCCCTTGCGCTTGCCGGGGACGGGCCTTCATTTTGTTCCTTTTTCATGGCTTACGACTGGTTGAAAGGTGTCGCCGACGAGTATGATGTGATCGTGATCGGCAGCGGTCTCGGTGGTCTCACCGGGGCCAACGTTCTCGCGAAAGCGGGCCATCGCGTGCTGTTGCTGGAGCACCATTACCAATTCGGTGGACTGGCCACGTGGTTCACGCGCAAAGGCGGACACATCTTCGACATTTCGCTGCACGGTTTCCCGAGCGGCATGATCAAATCCTGCCGCAAGTATTGGACGAAAGAGATCGCCGACGCGATCGTGCAGCTGAAGGACATCCGTTTCGTGAATCCGCAGATGGATGTCTGGACGACGTTCACACGCGAAGACTACACGCGCGTGCTCGTCGAACAGTTCAAGCTCCCGCGTGAGCAAGTGGAGGCTTTTTACGAGCATCTCCGCTCGATGAATTATTACGACAACAACACGGAGACCACCGGACAGATGTTCGAACGTTTCTTCCCGGGGCGCGACGATGTGCACCGTTTGTTGATGGAACCGATCTCGTACGCCAACGGCTCCAACTTCGACGACCCGGCGATCACGTTTGGCATCGTTTTCAGCAACTTCATGGGAGCCGGCGTGTACACCTTCCGCGGCGGATCGGATTTGCTGATCGAGAAAATGACCGACGAACTGCGCAAGAATGGCGTCGAGCTGCGCAAGAAAGTGATGGTCGAAAAAATCCTCGTGGAGGAACGCGGTGGTCGAAAAGTCGCATGCGGCATCGTCGCCAAAAACGGCCGCGTGATCCGCGCGAAAGCCGTGCTCTCCAACGCGAACATCAAGAACACGATCTTCCGTCTCGCGGGCGAAGAAAACTTTCCGGTGGACTTCGTCGCGCAAGCGCGCGCAGTGCGCGTCAACACGAGCTCGTGTCAGGTGTATCTCGGCATTCGCAAAGGCGAAACGATCCCGCACATCGGCGATCTGGTGTTCACGTCGGACGCGCCGCGCTACAGCAACCAAGAGCTCACGGATCTTCATACGACGAGCCGCACGTTCTCGGTTTATTATCCCGACACGCGTCCCGGTTCGGATCGTTACACCGTCGTCGCTTCGCTCAACGGACGTTATCCCGATTGGCAGGCGCTCTCTGAAGAGGATTACGAGAAACACAAAGAGCGTCTCATCGAAGAATCGATCGCGGCGCTCGAGCGTTTCGTTCCCGGCGTGCGCGAGAAGATCGATTGGAAAGAGGCCGCGACGCCGCGCACCATCGAGCGTTACACGACGCACATGAACGGCACGTCGTTTGGCACGAAGTTCGAAGGTCTGCCCGTTTCGATGAATCTCTCGGAGAAACTGCCCGGCCTGTATCACGCAGGCAGCGTCGGTATCATCATGTCGGGCTGGCTCGGCACGATTAACTACGGCGTGATCACGGCCAATAAGATCGACCAATACGTGCGCGCGCAGAAACAGAGGCACGGCGGACAAGCAGGCGGCGCGGAGTCCGGTGAATCGGCCAAAACTATCTCCGCCTCTTCGTGATTTCCGCGCTCTCTCGTGGCCTTCGTGTGATTTTCCAGAACTAATAACTCATGAGCTTTCCCGCCGTCACCGATCTCATCCCGCATCGTCCGCCGTTTCTGTTTGTGGACGAAATCGTTTCCGAAACCGCCGACAGCTTGACGGCGAAACGCACGTGGCGCGCGGAAGAAGATTTCTATAAAGGACATTACCCCGGCGCGCCGATCACACCGGGCGTGTTGTTGTGCGAAGCGGTTTTCCAGACCGGCGCGCTCTACATGGCGAGACAAGCGCAGGCTGCCGGCGCGAAGCCGGGTGAAGGTGTTCCGCTCATGGCCAAGATCAGCGACGTGCGTTTCCGCAATCCGGTCTATCCGGGCGATCAGATCGTAATCGAAGTGAAGAAAAAAGACGTCGCCGCCGGCTTCACGATGATGAGCGGTGCGATCAAGAGAGCCGATGGCACGCGGATTCTGAATGTCGACTTCACAGTCGCGTGGAAAACGCCGGAAGGCGGCGCCGTTCAACAACAGCAGCAGGCGCAACAACAATAAGCGCCATGGCCGACTTCCTTCAAATTGCCGGAAAAACCTTTGTGGTTTTTGGCGTCGCCAACCGCAAAAGCGTCGCGTGGCACATCGCGCGCACATTGGAAGAGCAAGGCGCGAACGTGATCTACAGCGTGCGCTCGGATGCTCGCAAAAAATCGCTCGAAACGCTGCTCGCCGGAAAGTCGGTGTTTGTGTGCGACGTTGAGCACGAGGGGGCGGCGGAGCGCCTTGCGAATGAGATCGCCGCGGCCGGTCACGCGCCGTTGCACGGATTGGTTCACTCGATCGCCTTCGCGAATTACGCGGAGGGATTCAAGGCCTTTCACGAAACCAAACGCGCCGATTTTTTGCAGGCCACCGCGATCTCGGCGTTCTCCTTGGTCGAACTGGCGCGTGCGTTTAAACCGCATCTCGCACGCGATGCGTCGGTCGTCACGATCGGCATCTCCTCGTTGCTCGTGACTCCCGACAACTACGGATACATGGGACCGATCAAGGCAGCGTTGGAATCGACCACGCGTTTCCTTGCGAAGTCGTTCAGCGCAGACAGCGAAGTCCGCTTCAATGTTGTCGGTGCCGGTCCGCTCAAGACCAGCGCGTCGGCCGGCATCCCGGGTTATATCGAGAGTTATTTGTACGCGGAGAAACTCACGTTTCGGAAACGGAATCTCTCGACGCAGGAAGTTGCCGACAGCGCGGTCTTCCTGCTCAGCCCGCGCAGCAGCGGCATGAACGGGACGACGCTCACGGTGGATGCGGGACTGGGCTCGAATTATTTCGATCAGGAAATCATCCGGCTGACGATGCGGCCGCAGGCCGCCGCAGACGCGGCGGAAATACCAAATAACAAAGGGGCAAACGACAAATGATGACCTGGAAATTTGAAATTTCTTTGGCGTTTGGAGTTTTGGCTTTCGGGATTCCATCCTCATGAGGTTTCAAAACGTCTGTCTCGAGTCGCTCGCGATTGCGCTTCCGGAAGAGGTGATGACCTCGGCGGCGATCGAGGAACGTCTGCGTCCGCTCTACGAGCGACTGAAGCTGCCGGTCGGTCGTTTGGAATTGATGACCGGCATCCGCGAGCGACGTCATTGGTCTTTGGATACGCGTCCATCGGATGCGAGCGCGGCGGCGGGGCGCGCGGTGCTGGCGAAGTCGGCTTTGCGCGCGGATCAAATCCAGATGTTCATGCACGGCGCGGTTTGCCGCGATATGCTGGAGCCGGCGACGGCGTCGTTTGCGCATCGCAAAATCGGACTGCCGCCGACTGCGCAGATCTTTGACGTCTCCAACGCGTGCCTCGGTTTTCTGAACAGCATGGTGTTGCTCGCGGGGATGATCGAATCGGGCCAGATCCTCGTGGGGATGGTGGTCGCGGGTGAAAACGGACGGCCGTTGATCGAGCAGACGCTGCATCACCTCACGTCCGCGCCGCTCACGCGCAATGAGATCAAACCTTTCTTCGCAAATCTCACCATCGGTTCGGGAGCGGTGGCGGCGATTCTTTGTCATCGTTCGCTGGTGAAAGGCCGGCCGCATCGTTTGCTCGGCGGAGCGGGACGCGCGGCGACGCAATACAACGACCTTTGTCAGGGCGATCGTCACGGCACCGAAGCGCTCGCGATGCAGACCGATTCCGAGCAGTTGCTGATCGCGGGGGTGCAACTCGCGCGGGAGACGTGGACGGATTTTAACGCCCAGACGGGTTTCACCGCGGAGAACACGCAGCGTTTTATTTGCCACCAAGTCGGCTCGGTGCATCGCAGAAAACTCTACGAAGAGCTCGGGCTCGATCTCGTGAAGGATTTTTCGACTTTCGAAACCCTCGGCAACATGGGCTCGGTTTCGCTGCCGGCGACGCTCGCGCTGGCGCTGGATGCCGGTGCGGTTAACGAGGGCGATCGCGTCGGCCTGCTCGGGATTGGCAGTGGTCTCAACTGTTTGATGCTCGCGCTCGAATGGTGATGTCCGACGCCTCACACACATTACCTGCGTGGCTGGCGGCGTTGTATCCATTCCGTACCTACGCCTTCACGACCGCGCTTGGAGCGCGCATGAGTTATGTGGACGAAGGTCCGCGCGAGGACGAAGCGGTGCTCATGTTGCACGGGAATCCCACGTGGTCGTTTTTCTATCGCGACCTGATCCGCGCAGTCTCGCCTGCCATGCGCTGCGTTGCCCCCGACCACATCGGCATGGGCCTGTCGGATAAGCCACAGGATTATCCGTATCGGTTGGAAACGCGTATCGCGGATATCGAAGCGCTCGTCGCCGCCCTTGGGCTGAAGAAAGTTCACCTGGTCGTGCACGACTGGGGCGGCGCGATCGGATTCGGTTTTGCGACGCGTCATCCGGAGCTCGTGGGCCGTATTACTATTTTGAATACAGCGGCGTATTGTTCCGATCGGATTCCCGGTCGGATCTCGATCTGCCGCGCCGGCGGGGTGGGCGAGTTCGTTGTGCGAGCGTTTAACGGTTTCGCCTGGCCCGCCACGTGGATGGCGATGCACGCGCGGAAGCTGAAACCGGACGAGGCGCGCGGCTTTCTTTTCCCGTACGATTCGTGGCGCAACCGCAAAGCCGTTCATCGTTTCGTCGCGGACATCCCGCTTGAGCGCGATCATCCGAGCCGCGCGACGCTGGCTGCGGTTGAACAAGCGCTGCCGACGTTGGCCGATAAGCAGAAGCTGATCGTGTGGGGCGCGCGCGATTTTTGTTTCCACGATCATTTCCTCGATCGCTGGCGGGAGATTTATCCCGACGCGCGCGTGCGCCGTTTTCGCGAGGTGGGACACTATGTGCTCGACGATGGCGGCGCTCCTGTGCGCGATGAAATCCGAACCTTCTTGTTAACCGGAAATACCCTATGAAATTTGAACACTTTGCGATCAATGTGCCCGACGCGCGGGCGCAAGCGGCTTGGTGGGTGCAGCATCTTGGTCTCACGATTGCGCGGCGGCGTGAGGACGCGCCGTACACACATTTCCTCGCGGACGAAACGGGCCGCGTGATCGTGGAGCTGTATTCGAATCCTGCGGCGCCGTATCCCGACTATGCGAACCAGCATCAGCTGGTGTTTCATGTCGCGTTTGTTTCGACCGATGCGCGCAAAGACCGCGAGCGTCTCGAAAAAGCGGGAGCGACGTTTATCATCGAAGAGAACCCGGATGGCTCATCGTTGATCATGATGCGCGATCCGTGGGGCGTGGCGCTGCAGTTCTGCCAGCGCTCGAATCCGTTTTGAGGAATAAAAAACGCGCGACGACGTGTCGCGCGTTTGAAGAAAATCGGGCCGGGACGACGGCGTTTATTTCTCGTTGTCGTCTCCGTCCACCGGGCGCTCGAGCTCTTCGCGGCACTCGTTCATGACGCGGAGATAAATCTCGCGAAGGTCGAAGAGGCGGTTGAGGGCATCTTCACGGAAACTCGCGAGCGAGCGGGAGAAGGTGGCGGCCTTTTCGTCGATCAAGGAGAGCGTGCGATTGAGGTCACGGAGCGCGCGTTTGAAGAGGCTGATCGCCATCGCGTAGTCCCCAAAATCGAGTGCTTGGATCGCGAGGGTGGCGTTTTCGTCGCCGCGGTGGAGCGAGGATTGGAATGTCAGTGCGAGCGATTGCGGAACTTTTTGTGGATCGTGCGCGATGCTTTCCCAGCTGCGCTTGAGGCTGAGCTGGATGGCTTTTAGCGCGATGAAGATCGGATTCTTGTGAAGGGTGTACGGATCGGAATCGATTTCCGCCGTGTCGTCCGCGTCGCGCAAATCGTCGATTTCATCGTCGGCGTCGTCACCGAGGGTGGTGCCTTCGGAGCTCCAATCTTCCTTGTCCCAACCCATCACGTGGGCGACCTCATCGAGGCGCTCGGGGTGATCCTTCAACTGCTCATAGAACGCGAGGTAGCGGATAACGACTTCGTCTTGATGGCGGAGATATTGCTCCCAATCGAATTCGTTCCACGCCAGATCACCACGCTCATCCCACTCGTTGTCGGAGGGGCCGTCAGGGTTGAAGTTACTCATTCTGTAGGTTGGAAAATGTGGGCGCACCGTGCGGCCCGACTGAGGGAAACGCAAACGCAAAAGCCTCGAAGGCGCCAGCCTGGACCGGAAATTTTTGCAGGTTGAACCGGGGCCCGCTTCTGGTAGCTTGCACATCGTCCATATGAGCGAGATTCATCACGAGACGGTGTTCTTCACAGGGCGGGTGCAGGGCGTGGGATTTCGGTACACGACCTTTCAGATCGCCAAAGAGTTCGAAGTCAGCGGCTTCGTGAAAAATCTTCTCGACGGACGCGTCCAACTCGAAGCGGAAGGGCGGACTGCCGAAGTCGACGCCTTTATCAAAGCGGTCGAGGAGCGCATGCACGGATTTATTCGTAAAGTAGAGCGTACCAGCGAGAAACGTACGCCACAGTACGCGGGATTCATCATTGCCTAAAGCTGATGCGTACGGAGGGCGAATCGACGGTGTGTTCGAGGCAAATTAAGGCTTTGATCTATGATGAACGGTCTCCTATCACGCTGATTTTTAGTTAATTACGATTCTTTCCTGGGATTTATCTTGAATGCTCTAATTTAACCTTATTTGGTTTATTAACAAACTAAAGATAAATGGCCGGCGACAATATCCATCCGATCTTTGACCGCGTGCTGAGTCGGTCCGACAAAGAAGCGCGTTTGAAGCAGCGGGCGCGGGTGATCTGGCTCTATGGTTTGTCGGGATCGGGGAAAAGCACGCTGGGCGTGGCGCTGGAGAGGCGTTTATTTACGGAGGGTTTCACCACGCATTTATTGGACGGCGACAATGTCCGCACGGGGCTTAATCGCGGACTCGGGTTTTCGCGGGAAGATCGCGCGGAGAACATCCGGCGTGTGGCCGAAGTGGCCAAGCTCTTCGTGCAGGCGGGCGTGATCACGATCTGCTCGTTTGTGACCCCGTTGCGGAGTTTGCGGGCGTCGGCGCGCGGGATCATCGGTACGGAAGATTTTTTCG
The DNA here is from genome assembly GCA_937958045.1 of uncultured Opitutaceae bacterium. Lineage (GTDB taxonomy): Bacteria > Verrucomicrobiota > Verrucomicrobiia > Opitutales > Opitutaceae > Nibricoccus. Next base: position 32,428 of record CALFXL010000007.1, read on the forward strand.
AGGTTTACGTGAAGGCGTCTTACGAGACCTGCGCGCGTCGCGATCCCAAGGGACTTTATGCCAAGGCGGCTGCGGGAGGCGTGCCGCAGTTCACGGGAAAAGACTCCGCCTTTGAAGAGCCGGAAGCCGGCGAGGCGCCGCTGGTGATCGACACGGAAGTCGAGTCGGTCGAGGCGTCGCTGGAGCGCCTGCTCGCGGCGGTTCGTATCCAAGTTTCACATACATGAGTTCGTACAATCTGACCCATCTCGCGCAACTGGAGCACGAGGCGATTTTCGTGATGCGGGAAGTCGCCGCGCAATTTGAACGGCCCGCCCTGTTGTTTTCCGGCGGCAAAGATTCGATTGTGATGGTGCGTCTCGCGCAAAAAGCATTCGCCCCCGCGAAGTTTCCGTTTCCGCTGCTGCACATCGACACCGGCCATAATTTTCCCGAAGCGATCACTTACCGTGACTGGCTCGCGAAGGAAGTCGGCGCGCGCCTCATCGTTCGCTACGTCGAGGACTCTATTAAAGCTGGCCGCGCGGTTGAAGAGAAAGGCCCGAATCCCTCACGCAATGGTCTTCAAACCGTGACGCTCCTCGACGCGATCGAAGAACTGAAGCTCGATGCCTGCTTGGGCGGCGCGCGTCGCGACGAAGAAAAGGCGCGCGCGAAAGAACGTTTCTTTTCGCACCGCGATGAGTTCGGCCAGTGGGACCCGAAAAACCAGCGCCCCGAGCTCTGGAATCTTTTCAATGGTCGCAAGAGCCACGGGGAACACTTCCGCGTGTTTCCGCTCTCGAACTGGACGGAGATGGATGTGTGGCAGTACATCGCGCGCGAAAACATTCCGCTGCCGTCGTTGTATTTCTCGCACGAACGCGAAGTGGTGAACCGCAACGGTACTCTGCTCGCGAACACACCGTTCATCACGGTGCTGCCAGGCGAAACGGTGGAAAAACGCATCGTGCGTTTCCGCACCGTGGGCGACGCGACATGCACCGGCGCCGTGGAATCGCGCGCCTCGACGCTTGCAGACATCGTGCAGGAAGTCGCCGCCGCCCGTCAGACCGAACGTGGCACGCGCGCCGACGACAAACGCTCCGAGACCGCCATGGAAGACCGCAAGAAGGCGGGATACTTCTAAAACAATGGCCGAAATCGGAAGGCCCAATGCCGAAGGTCGGATGACCTGAAGCACGGACTTCTTCTGGTTTTCGGCTTCGAATTTCGCATTCCGGATTTTCAAACCCATGTCCCATTCTGACGCTCATTACCTTTCCATGGACCTGCTCCGCTTCACGACGGCGGGCAGTGTTGATGACGGCAAATCCACCTTGATCGGCCGTCTGCTGTACGACTCGAAAGCCATCTTTGAAGACCAGCTCGATGCGATCGAGCGCGCCACCGAGCAACGCGGCGAAGATCATCTCAATCTTTCTCTTCTCACCGACGGACTGCGCGCCGAACGCGAGCAGGGCATTACCATCGACGTCGCTTACCGCTATTTCGCGACGCCGAAGCGTAAGTTCATCATCGCCGACACGCCTGGCCACATCCAGTACACGCGCAACATGGTGACGGGGGCCTCCACCGCCAATCTCGCCATCATCCTCATCGACGCGCGAAAAGGTGTCATCGAACAAACGTGCCGCCACTCGTTCATCGCGTCGTTGCTGCGCATCCCGCACATCGTGGTTTGCGTAAACAAAATGGACCTCGTCGATTTCAAGGAGGAGGTCTTCAACGACATCGTCGCGCGCTACAGCGAGTTCGCGTCGCGCCTCGAAGTGCCGGACATCAAGTTCATCCCGATCAGCGCTCTGCATGGCGACAATGTCGTGGAAAAATCCACGAACATGCCCTGGTACCAAGGCGCGCCGCTGCTCTACACGCTTGAGACGGTCTACATCGGCAGCGACGCGAATCATATCGATGCACGTTTTCCCGTGCAGACGGTGATCCGTCCCAACACGGATGAGTATCACGATTTTCGCGGTTTCGCCGGACGCGTGGCCGGCGGTGTATTCAAAGTCGGCGACGAAGTGCTCGCGCTGCCTTCCGGTTTCACATCCACGATCAAATCGCTGCACGCGCCGCAGGGCGATGTGTCAGAAGTCTTTTCGCCGATGTCGGTCGTGATGACGCTCAACGACGAAATCGATATTTCTCGTGGCGGCATGATCGTGAAGCCCAACAACCAGCCGCAGATCAGCCAAGATCTCGAGGCGATGGTGTGCTGGTTCTCCGCGGCCAAGCTGAATCCAAACGGCAAATACATCCTCCGTCACACGACGCGCGAAGTGAAATGCGCGATCAAAGCCGTGCGCTACAAAGTGAACATCAACACGCTTCACAAAGTGGAGGGCGACGCCGAGATCGCGATGAACGACATTGGTCGTGTGCAGATCCGCACGGCGTCGCCGTTGTTCTTCGATTCATACAAGCGCAACCGGAACACCGGCAGCATCATCTTGATCGACGAATTCACCAACGCCACCGTGGCGGCGGGCATGATTCTTTGATCGGAGATTGACCCGTCGCGTAAGGAGTATTGTTGCCGGCGACGGATCGTTGGTGATTCGGAGATTTTCAGCCGCGGCTTTTTCGCTACAACCGCGGCTCTCATGTCTCTCGCCGTCTGGATCTCCGCCACTCGTCCACGCACCTTGCCGGCCGCGCTCGCGCCGGTGCTGGTTGGTTCCGCGTTCGCGTGGCGCGACAACTCGCTCGTTTGGCCGGCGGCTCTGGCCTGTCTCGGATTCGCGTTGCTGATTCAGATCGGGACGAATTTCGCGAACGACTATTTCGATTTCATCAAAGGCGCGGACACGGCGGAGCGGGTAGGGCCGAGACGCGCGGTGGCGTCGGGTTTGGTATCTCCCGTCAAAATGAAACTCGCGACGATCTTGGTTTTCGCCGCGGCGTTTTTAGTCGGACTCACGTTGCTCAAATACGGGAGTTGGCCGCTGCTCGTCATCGGCGTGACGAGTATTCTGTGCGGCATCGCCTACACAGGCGGACCGTATCCGCTCGGCTACAACGGACTCGGCGATGTTTTTGTTTTTATCTTTTTCGGGCTGGTTGCAGTCGGCGCCACTTACTTCGTGCAAGCCGGCGCCGTAACCTTTGACGTGATGCTCGCGGCGTGTGCGGTGGGGCTGCTTTCAACGAACATTCTGCTCGTGAATAATTATCGCGACGTGGAGACCGATGCGAAGGCGGGCAAGCGCACGCTGGTCGTTCGCTTTGGGCGACGTTTCGCGCGAATCCAATTTGGTGTTTCGTTGGCGGTGGCGTTCACGATTCCCGTGCATCTGGTGCTGCGGGGATATCCACTGCCCGCGCTTTTACCGCTCGCGATTCTGCCGCTTGCACTACGACAGATCGTGCGGCTCGCCGCGGCGCGCACGCCGGCCGAGCTCATCGCCCTGCTCGGCGATACAGGAAAGCTGCTCGCGCTTTATGCGATCCTGCTGTCGGCAGGCGTGATCGCCGGCTGATCGATTATTCACCGATGAATCGACGGAAGAACTCGTCGAAACGTAGCAAACGATCGATGCGCTGAGCGGGATCGCCGGAGCGATTCAACTCGTGAGTCGCATACGGGTAACGCACGTATTCGACCGGTCGATTGAGCACCTTGAGCGCGCGGAACAACATCTCGCTCTGCACCGTGCCGGTGCGGCGGTCGTTGTCGCCGTGCTCGATCATCAACGGTGTGTAGATATGCTCGGCGTGCGAGAGCGGCGACTGCGCATCGAGAAGGCGACGGATCGACGGTTGCCATGGGTATCCACCAAAATGATACGGCACGAGACGCCACGCGCTGCCCTCGCCGAAGAATGTCGCGAGATCGTAGATGCCCCGCTGCGCGATGGCGGCTTTGAAGCGTTTGTCGCGCGAGATGATCCACGCCGCGAGATAACCGCCGTAGCTGCCGCCGGTGATGACGAGGCGGTTTTTATCCACCCACGGTTCGTTGCAGGCGCGATCGGTTGCGGCAAGAACATCGGAGCCGGGCCCGGGACCCCAATTTTGATAACTCGCGCGCTGGAATTCATAGCCGTAGCCGGCGGAGCCGCGAGGATTGCAGTAGAGCACGCCGTAGCCGTGGGCGGCGAAAAACTGAAACTCGTGCCACATCGATGGATCGCCTGGCCCCCACATGACCTGAGGTCCGCCGTGCAGTATGACGACGAGCGGATATTTTTTGCCCTGCTCGAAATTCGCCGGGCGCATCAGCCAGAATTCCACGCTGGTTTTGTCGAAGGTTTCGATTTGGAAACGTTGCGGCGTCGAAAGTGTTTTCGTGCGCAGCCACTCGCTATTATGCGAGGTGAGCACGCGCAGCTCTTTGGTGGCGAGATTCACGCGAAACAGCTCGTATGGATTGTACGAACGCGTGAGCACGACGACCGCTACGCCTTCTGCGAGATCATAACCACGGATGCCGAGCGCGGCGCCGCTGAGACCTTCAGGCTCGGAATCGCCGGCGGCGGCAACGCGGAAGAGCGGATGCCCGCCGTTGGACGGCGAGGTGAAGTAAATGTATTTGCCGTCGATCGACCATTTGGGGCGAGCGACGCTACGGTCGAATTGCGCTGTGAGCACTTTGGGCGCACCGCCATCGGCCGGGATGATGCCGAGCTGAGTCTGCGCGTAAGTGAGGTCTGAAAGGTTTTCGATGAGGAAGGCGACGGTGCGCGCATCGGGTGAAGCAGTCGGGCGTGTGTAAGAAAATTTCGGCGTGTGCAGGAGCAGGCGTGGTGGTTGTCCATCGAGACCGACACTCCACAACGCGCGTTCGAGCACGCGATCGGGGTGAATCGCGCCCGGCGATTCGGCGCTGAAAATCACGCGCGGACCGCTCTCGGAGCGGACCCACTCGGAGCCCTCGGCACTGAGAAATCCCGGCGTGAGCAAACGCACATCCGCGTTTTCTTCAGGCGGCGCCGCGTAGAGGTGGATGAACGTTTCCTCGGGTTCGAGATCGCTGACACCGATGAATTCGAGTCGCGTGAAAACGCGCGGATTGCCGGCGGCCTCGCGACGATCGAGCCAGCGGCGTTCGCCTGCGCGGTCGCCGCTGAAGGCGGACGCGTTTTTGTCGTCGCCATTGTTGATGCTGGGAAGTCCGCGTCCCGGCCGCTCGTCCGGCCACACGTAGCTGGAACTCGCATCGGGATGTTCGGCGAGTTCGCGTCGAACCTGCGAGAGCGTGAGCGTGGAATGAAACAGCAGTAAATCGCCGTCGGGCGACCAACGCGGATGCGTGGCCCCGGTGGGCATGTCGGTGACGCGAAACGCTTCGCCGCCGGGAGCGAGCGGAAGTATCCAAATTTGTGGTACATTTTTCTCCGTGCGTACGAACGCGATGCTTTCGCCGCGCGGGTGCCAGACGGGCGAGTGTGCGTTGCCGTCGCCGCGCGTGAGTTGAACGGGGCTGCTCTGTCCATCCAACGAAACCATCCAGACCTGCGTGCGGTAGTTGTGCTCACCTGGCCGGTCGGGTTTTTCTTCGATGCTGCGTACGGTGTACACGACGCGGGTCGCGTCGGGCGAAATCGCGGGCGTGCCGAGCTGTTTGAGATTCAGCAGGTCTTTCGCGCCGATCAGGTTGTCGGATGCGATGAGCGAGGTGGAGAGAAGCAACACGAGGCAGAACAAGCGACCGACGCGTTGAAAACGGGGCGTGCGAATCATGGAGGTTGGCATTCGGCAGTGGCGGCTCATCGTGTTTCGGCAATTTATCCGATGACGGCGAACCGTTTCTATTCAGACTTCGACACAGAGACCCTCGAGGCTCCGAGAAAAAGTGATTATCGCAGCGCTTTTCAGATCGATCGGGACCGCCTGATCCATTCGCACGCGTTTCGAAAGCTGCAGTCGAAAACACAGGTGTTTCTGTCCGGCGAATACGATTTCTACCGGACACGCCTCACGCATTCGATGGAGGTCGCGCAGATCGGTCGCTCGATTTGCCAATGGCTGCGCTCGCAAGGAGGACCGTTGAAAGACGATTTTTTTATCGATCCGGACTTGGTCGAAGCGGTTTGCCTCGCACACGATCTTGGGCATCCGCCGTTTGGCCATTCCGGTGAACGCACGCTGCAGGAGTTGATGAAGCAGTACGGCGGTTTCGAAGGAAACGCGCAGACGCTGCACTTGCTGACGGAAACGATTTATCAGAACGAAAGCTCCGTGCGCGGCATGCAGCCGACGCGAGCGCTCTTGGACGGCGTGCTCAAGTACAAGAAGTTGTACCGCGAATACACGGAGACGCCCGAGAAACATTTTCTCTACGACCCGCAGGTGCGCTACCGCGATTTTGTCTTTGGTGGCAGCGCGATTCCCGAAGCGTTGCACGAGGGAAAAAAGCTGAACCATTTCAAATCGGTCGAATGCCAGATCATGGATTGGGCGGACGACGCGGCGTACTCGCTCAACGACATCGTCGACGGTGTGAAGGCCGGCTTCCTCACGATCGATCGTATCGAAATGTGGGCGGCTGGGGTGGGCATAGACCCCGAGCAGCAGCGTCATCTGGAAACGTTGATCGGCGCGATTCGCGGCGATCGGATCGAGCCGGTGTTTGCGGCGAAGACGGGTGCGTTCATCACATCGTGCCGACTGCGCGAACGCCAAAATTTTCTCTCGGAACGCACATGTCGCTATCGGTTCGAACTGGTGGTCACGCCGGAAGCGGAGCGTGAAGCGCTCTTTTTCAAACGCATGGCCAACGACATCATTTTCGAGAGTCCGCAGCTACAGCAGGTCGAACACAAGGCACGTCGCGTGCTGTTCAGTCTTTGGCAGGCTTCATGGGAAAACTACGTCGAAAAACAGGCGCGTGTGATCAACATCCTCCCGCCGCGCGTGGGCAAACTCATCGCCGCGGAGACGACGGTGGATGGCAAAGCGCGGCGCATCTGCGACTGGCTCGCGGGACTCACCGATGGCATGATCGTGCGGACTTATCGGCGCTTGTTCGATCCTGAGTTTGGCAGCATTCGCGATCTGAGCTGAGCGCGTGCAGGGCGGTCATTGGGGATGAACCTCGAGGACGATCGCCGAGAGTAGATTGTTGCGAAGAAATTCGTAAGTAGCGGTTCCGTAGCCATCGATGCCCCAACGCACGCCCCACGAGTTTTTGAAAGTGAAAACCGCGTCCTCGATGCGACCGGTCGGGCTGGAGTAACCGACCAAGGTGATCGCGTGCCCACGATTCGGATACACACGTTGGCGATCGAGATAACCAGTCCTCCAGTTGTATTCGATTGGCCAACGAACACCGGCGGGAACGGGCAGACCGGCATTGAGCGCGTGTACGACATTGGCGATCAACGTGGCCCGATCGCGTCCCGGTAGTGGATGCACGGATACACGGTGGATCGAGCGCGCTTCGGCGATCAATTCTTCCGGGGGATCCTCGATGACGCCGCCGGAGAATCGATTGGGCACGCGTTCGCGCGGCACGATGCCGTAGGCGCGCAAAGCGGTGACTACTTCCGTCAGCGAAAATCCTTCGTCGCCTGGTTCCTGTCCTTCGATTTCCATTTGAGAGACCTCAGTCATAGGCGCGGGACGGCGGAGCGAACGACGCGTGGCCCAGAGCAGATACTCTTCGGAAAAACGTTCGGCGCGGCCGTTGACCTCGGCGGTCTGAAATTCGAGCGCACTGACGACGGCAAACACGGCGCAGCTCGGGCGCGCGCCCTGGTTTTTTATCCAAAGACCGAGCTCGTTGAAACGTTTGCGCAGATCGACCTTCGCTTCGAGCGTCGGCGGTTGGCCAAAGTTCTTGAGGAGGCGATCGAGTGGTGTGTCGGAGACGTTTTGTGACGCGGAAGCAGCTCTAGCGGTGGCGATGCGGGCGCGTTCGACTTCGCGCTGCCGGCGGGCGGCTTCGGCAGCGGTTTGCTGACGTTGTGCTTCCGCGTCCGCAGCGGACGGATCGTAACCGAATCGCGCTTGGATCTCTGCGGGAAGTTGGGCGAGACGGAGTGATGTGAGGCCGTCGGCGTGTTGAATAATCGCGGTCTGGGCCGAGATGGAGCGTATGCGTACGTCGCGATAGGTTTTACCATTCACGTCGAGCGTCTCGAACGTCTGCCCGACGGCGAAGCGCGGAGCACTCTCTGCGGTGGTTGTATCCGCGGCGTGAATACTGAGCGTGAGCAGCGTGGAGGCGAGAAGGGCGGCGAGGCGAAACCGGCGGAAGGTTTTCATGGGGTGCCGGCGATTTTTGCGCGCATCGGCGCGGGCGCAATGAAGCCATTGTCAACGGGACGTGAAAACGCTGTCTCGGAAAAATGGATACAAAAAGCGCGATCCCCGGGAGGATCGCGCTGAAAGGAAAATCGCTGGCCGGCTTACTTGCCGAGGCTCTTGCGAAGATCGTCGAGCTGGCCGGCGGAGCCGAGGAGCTGGTTACGCGAGGCGATGAACTTCGCGTATTCCTGGATGAAGATCTTGCCCGGCGGGCGGAAGTCGAACTCGGCAGGCTTGTCGCGGAAGAATTCGCGGTGCACGCGGGTCCAGACGAGGCGGCCGTCGGTGTCGATGTTGATCTT
>CALFXL010000008.1 GCA_937958045.1 uncultured Opitutaceae bacterium
CTCGGCTTCGCGCGAGAGTCCCGGACCAATCAACAACGCGTCAGCGCGCGAGATGCGTTCGCGCAACAGGTACGAGCCTTCCAGCGCGAGTCCGCCTTCCGGAGTTTCCGGCCATCCCACCCACATCGCCTCAGGTACGTGCGCGGCATACGCGGCTGCGAGCGATTCCGGGACGAAAGCGGTGACCAGCCCGGCTCCTGCTTTCAACGCAGCGAGCACGCTCATCATCACCGCGCCGGGATAACTGCGCGAACCGCCGATCACGAAGAGATGTCCATAATCGCGCTTGTCCGAACTCGGCCGCCGCCAGCCTCGCAATGGTTCGAGAACGTCGGTGAGCAACACGCGTTCGCGCACATCGACATGCGACGATTTACCTGAAAAGAAACCGAGATCCAAGTAACGTATCCGTCCGGCGAATACACCGCAGGCTTTATCCAGCAGTGGCGACTTCACGCTGCCGGTGGCGTAGGTGAAATCGGCCTGAAACGTCGCCCCTGCCTCGCCGAGTCCGCTGGGAAGATCGATCGCGGCGCGCATGAGCACGGCGGCTTTGTTGGCGGCGGAAATGATCTTCGCCGCCGGCTGACCGACAGGCGGGCGAAATTGGAACCCGAAAATGCCGTCCAGCGAAAGCGCGTAGCGGCCGGAAGGCGCGGGCACCGTTGCCCCGCGTTCGCGGGCGATATCCGACAAGCTTCGCCAGGCCTGCAACGCCAGCGGACGCAGTGCGCGGATCCCGAATACGAAGATCACCTCGGCGCGAGCCGCGGGAAATTTCTCCAGAATCTCCGCGGCTGCCAGCAGCGCATCGCCACCGTTGTGGCCTTTGCCGACAAGCACGAGCACCCGCCCGTCCGAGGGGAAGCCCCCGATTTCGCGATAATCGTCCAAGATCGCTCGCGCGACGGCGGCGCCGGCGCGCGTCATCGCACTCCACTCTGCGGATTCATCACCGGCGAAAAGTTCCGTCTCCAGCGTCCGGGCTTCGGCGGGCGAAAGGATCGGATGCGAGGCGGGCATATTCATTTTTTGAATACAAATTGAGCGATGCCGATCACTCTTCGAGGCGCGGCGGCGGCGGACGGAAAATCGGCGGAATGGATTCCAAGCGACGCGCGCGGAGCGATTCGGTTTCGGTGAAAAGAATGAGTTCGCCCGCTTCGGCGCGGTTGGTGATGAGCGGACGTGTGAGACGCGTGAGCGGGCGATAATAATAATCGTCCCCGCTGCGCAGGACTTCGAGCGGCTCGGAGAATTTTTTCGCGGCGGGATTCCACATCACGATCTCGGAAATGTTGTTTTCCCAGACGGCGTTGTCGGAGAGCGCGCGAAAGATCGCATCCACTTCAGACAGGCTGAGGCGAGTCACCGGTTTGGCTGCGGCAGGCTCGGGCGAAGGCGCGACGGCGGCCGGTGGAGGCGCGGGTGGCGTCTCGCGCGCGCGGCGTTTGGCGAGCTCCTTGTCGACCACGTAGGCGAACAAACAGCCGAGCACGAAGCCCACCATGATCCACGACGGTGTTTTGGAAAGTTGTTCGCGAGAAACTGGCGGGCGATCGTCTTCGTCGGAGGGATGCATGGGGAAATCAAGCGCGCACCAATGCAGCGACCGCCATGGCCACTGTCTCGGTGTGGGAAAGCGTGAGGATTACGTGCGTGGCGCCGAACTCTTTCAACAACGCCTCGCCTTTTTCGTCGAGCCGCACGCGCGGATCGTGGCGCGGGCCGTGATAGACGGAGATGGATTTCCAATTGAGTTCACGACCGATGCCGGTGGTGAACGCTTTGGACACGGCTTCCTTCGCGGCGAAACGCGCGGCGAGATGTTTGTCGGGAAACTTCATCTGCGCGCAGTACGCGCGCTCCTCCTCGGTGAAAACGCGTTCGAGAAAGCGGTCGCCCTGGCGTTCGCGCACGCCGCGGATGCGATCGACATCGACGATGTCGGAGCCGAGTCCGACGAGAACGCCACCGGGAGGAATATCGAGTGTCATGCCAGAATCAGATCAACGTTTTGCACCGCAGAACACAGAGGTCGCAGAGTCCGGAAAGAGAAATGTACTCCGGGTTCTCTGCGTTTCTGGTTCAAATAAACCTCAGGCATTCATGCGCGCTTTCATTTCGCGCACGGCTTCTTCGATGCCGGTGAAGAGCGCGCGGCTGAGGATGCTGTGACCGATGTTGAGTTCGTGCAGATGCGGGATCGTGCGCACTTCGGAGATGTTCACGTAGTTGATGCCATGGCCCGCATTGACGATGAGGCCGGCGGCGTGACCGAGCGTGGCGCCTTTGGTGAGACGCTTAAACTCCGCTTCGCGCGCAGGCGTGTGATACGCGTTTGCATAAGCACCCGTGTGGAGCTCGATCCAGGGCGCATGCAATTTCGCCGCGAGCTCGATCTGCGGTTCTTCGGGATCGATGAATAAACTCGTTTTGATGCCGGCGGCGTTCATGCGATCGATGCACGTCTTCACGCGATCGCGATTGCCAACGACATCGAGGCCGCCCTCGGTCGTGATTTCTTCGCGGCTCTCGGGCACGAGGCACACGGAGTCGGGTTTCAACTGCAGCGCGAACTCGATCATCGCGGGCGTGCAGGCCATCTCGAGATTGAGGCGCGTGGCGATGGATTCGCGCAAGCGCCAGACATCGCGCTCCTGGATGTGACGACGATCCTCGCGCAGATGCACCGTGATGCCATCGGCGCCCGCGCGTTCGGACAAATGCGCGAGCGTGACCGGATCGGGTTCGATGGGACCGCCGACCGTCGCAGAAGCCTGACGGTAGCGGGCCTGACGAAGCGTGGCGCAATGGTCGATGTTAACACCGAGGAGGATCATGGAACGCACCGTAAGGGAAACCGCGCGGTGGGAAATGCAAAAGGTGGTCCGTGTCACGCCCGCAATGCGCTATCGGGATGCGGCGTCGACAACCAATTGAACCCAAAAGGACGTCCGCTTTTTCCTTCCTGCGCGGCGGAGTTCCCGATTGAAACAGCGCGCATGTCTGCGCCCGAGCCCAAACGCGAAAGCCTTCTCCTCAATCTCCTTTTCAACATCGCTGCGCCGACGTTGATCCTTACCAAACTCAGCGGGGAAACAACGCTCGGGCCCGTGTGGGGATTGATCGTCGCGCTGGTGTTTCCGCTGGGTTATTTTGTCTACGATTTCATTCAGCGCCGACAGGCGAACTTCATTTCGATCATCGGCTTCACAAGCGTGCTGCTGACCGGCGGGCTCGGCTTGATGAAGGTCGGGCCGATGGGATTCGCGATCAAGGAGGCCGGCGTGCCGCTGCTCATCGGTATCTTCGTGCTGATTTCACAGGGCACCAAACGTCCTCTCGTGAAGACGATCCTGCTCAACGATCAGGTTCTCGATCTGCCGCGCGTGAACGCAGCACTCGATCAACGCGGCAATCACGCGGGTTTCGAGCTGCTGTTGAAACGGGCCAACTATGCGCTGGCGGGATCGTTCGCGATCAGCGCGATCCTGAACTTCGGACTCGCGCGTTACGTCCTGAAAAGCGAGCCGGGCACCGAAGCGTTTAATGCCGAATTGGGCAAAATGAACGCGCTGAGCTGGCCCGTGATTTCGCTGCCCACGATGGTGATTTTGATGGTGATCCTGTGGAAACTCATCGGCGGGATCGGCAAACTCACCGGACTCACGACCGAAGACATTTTCCGCACCAAAGAGCCGAAAAAATCGTAAGGCGGCGCCGCACTGTGGACGCAAAAAAAGGCGGGCCGAAGCCCGCCTCGAAAGCGTTGTGCGCGGTGCCTTTCGCGGGAAGCGATCAACGATCCGCAGGATAGTCGCGGATGGTTTTGCCGGTGTAGATCTGACGCGGACGGTAGATCTTGAGCTTCGGGTTTTGCGCGACTTCGCGCCACTGCGCGATCCAGCCGGGCATGCGACCGATGGCGAACATCACCGTGAAGAGATTTTCCGGGATGCCGATCGCGCGCATGATGAGGCCGGAGTAGAAATCGACGTTCGGATAGAGTTTGCGCGAGATGAAGTAGTCGTCGTTGAGCGCGACTTCCTCGAGCTTCATGGCGATGTTGAGGAGCGGATCGTCTTTGATGCCGAGCGATGCGAGCGCCTTGTAGAAGCTGGCTTTGATGATCTTCGCGCGCGGGTCGTAGTTTTTGTACACGCGATGGCCGAAGCCCATGAGGCGGCCGCCCTTGCCCGATTTCGCGGCTGCGATGAAACGCGTGCCGTCATCGCCGTCGGCGTGGATGTTTTTCAACATTTCCAACACCGCCATGTTGGCGCCGCCGTGGAGCGGCCCCCAGAGCGCGTTCACGCCCGCGGAGACCGAGGCGAAAAGATTGGCTCCGGCGGAAGCGACCATCTTCACGGTCGAGGTTGAGCAGTTCTGCTCGTGGTCGGCGTGGAGAAGGAGGAAAAGATTGAGCGCCTGCGCGACTTCCGGCGTCGCGACGTAATCGCTGTACGGCTCGGAGAACATGAGGTGCAGGAAGTTCTCGCAGTACGGCAGCGTGGGCTTCGGGTGGTTGAAGGGCTTGCCGTTGCTGACGCGGAAAATGTCGGCCGTGATCGTGCGGACCTTCGAGATGGCGATCGCCGCCGCTTCATCGAAGTGCTCGAGGTCGCGCTGGTGGTTGTTGCTGGCGAGGTGCGGGTAATAGGCGCCGAGCGCGTTGAGCGACGCCGAGAGCATCGCCATCGGATGCGAATCGCGCGGGAAAGTCTGGATAAACCGGCGCATGCCTTCGCGCAGCGGAGCGTTGTCACCGAGGAGCTTCGAGAACGTGGCGCGCTGGTTTTTATCGGGTAATTCGCCATTCATCACGAGGTACGCGACTTCGACGAAGTCGGCCTTGCCCGCGAGTTGCTCGATCGGATAGCCGCGGTAACGCAGGACGCCGGCCTCGCCGTCGATGAAGGTGATCGCGCTCGTGCAGGAGCCCGTGTTGGCAAAGCCTTCGTCGTACGTGATGTAGCCGGTTTCCGCGCGCAACTTGCCAATATCGATCGCCGCTTCTCCCTCGGAGCCGACCAAGATCGGCAGCGAGACTTCCTTTTCGTCGACTTTCAGCAGGGCGGTTTTGGGCATAAGGGGGAACAGAGCAAAAAATGCCTTCCTTGCAAAGCAAAGTTGCCCGATCTCGAACGGAACGAATGCCATCCGTTACGCCGCCTTCGCGCGACGCCAGGGATCACGTCAAAAACCGCGCAAGATCATGAATGCGTTTCATGCATCGGCGGTTTTGCGAGAGCCGAAACAGCCTCAAGCGGTCAACGCGCCCGCCGCGACATCGGCGAAGTTTTTGTAGATCTGCAGGCCTTTCGCCTGGCTCTTTTCGGGGTGGAATTGCGTGGCGAAACATTGCCCGCGACCGACCGCCGCCGTGAACGCCCCGCCGTAGTCGCACTCGCCCAAAACGAGCGCCGGATCCTCCGGCACGCAGTGAAAACTGTGCACGAAATAAAACGCTTCGCCCGCGGGATTCAGCGCCGTCGCGAGCGGCGAGTCCGGCTGCGTGAAACGCACGGCATTCCAGCCCATGTGGGGAATCTTGAACTCGGGCGGACGGCGGAAGCGCACGACTCTTCCGGGAAAAATGCCGAGGCCCTCGACCCCGCCATTTTCTTCGGAGGAATCGAAGAGCGCCTGCATGCCGAGGCACACGCCGAGGAAAGGACGTCCGTCGTTGATCCAGCCGCGTACGGTGTCGTCGAGTTTCGACGCGCGCAACGCCGCCACGCAGTCGCCGAGCGCACCGACGCCCGGCAGCATGAGTCCATCGATCTCGCAGCCGATCTCCGCCGGCGAATGAACGACAACAGGAGTAGCACCGACGGCTTCGAAGGCCTTGGTGACGCTGCGGAGATTGCAGATGCCGTTGTCGATGACGGCGATTTTGGCGGAGGAGGACATGTGCGGAAACGGAAGAAAGTTATCCGCGCACAACCGACATTTGGCAAGCGGTCGCTCACAAGGCGCTACATACGAAACGCACTAGATCGTCGTTTCTGCAGCGTCTTCAGATTGCACAGATTGTCCCACAGATGTTTCCGCCGCCGGGTCGGGATTGTTTTTGAAAAACAATTGAAGGGCTTTCTCAAACGCGGCGCGGCTATGGTCACCACCAAACCCGTAATTCAGATGCGTGCCGTCGGAAGTCCACGCGCACAAAATCGCATGCTCTTCCTGCAAGGCATCGAGCATCAGTGAACGTTCGTACGTGAGGTACCACCGCTTCTTTCCTCGAATAGCGAGCACCGCAAAAAGGGCTTCCGGCATGATCTCGGCCTTGGGGAAGGTGATAATACACATCCGCAAGCCATCGTCGGTTTCACGCCATTCCCCCGATAAACCATCTCCGGGCAACCGGTCAGACTCCTGCAGCACTTCGCCCAAACTGGTCCACATTCCGCCAAGCACCCCGTCGGGATCTTCGCGCAATGCGAGGCAAAGGCTGTCGGTATCGCGGAAGAAAAATTGCGGCAGGATCCGATGCGCAAACAGGTAGTGGTGAGGTCTCCGCTCCACTTTTGGCCCCGTGTTTCCGACCGACTGCGACGCAGCAACGGGCGTGGTCGGCCCGGAAGTATTGGGCGTCGTGCACGCTGCCCACGTCAGCGCGCAAACCAGGGCAAACGTCAGTCGGCCCCAAGCGGAGATCATATTTTCCCCTTGGTGCTCGGCAGTTGATCCGCGGCGCGGGGATCAATTTGCGTCGCAGTGTCGAGGGCGCGGGCGAGGCCTTTGAAGATCGCTTCGGCGACGTGGTGCGGCTCTTCGCCGTACTCGAGTTTCACGTGCAGGTTGCAGCCGAGCGCATTGCTGAACGCGCGCGCAAACTCCTTCACGAGCACGATGTTGAAATCGCGCACAAACATCGTCGGCGCTTCGGCATCGTACACGAGATGCGGACGGCCGCCGATATCGACGACGACACGCGCGAGCGATTCGTCCATCGGGAGCAGGAAGAAGCCGTAGCGGCGGATGCCGAGTTTGTCGCCAAGCGCCTGTTTAAACGCTTCGCCGAGCACGATGCCGACGTCTTCGACGGTGTGGTGATAATCCACAGCCACATCGCCGATGCATTTCACGTCGAGGTCGAACAGGCCGTGTTTCGCAAAAAGCGTGAGCATGTGATCGAAGAACGGGACTCCCGTATCGATCGTGGACTTGCCCGCGCCGTCGATGGCGAGGGAGAGCGTGATGTCGGTTTCGGCGGTTTTCCGCGCGATTTTCGCTATGCGTGCTTGAGCCATGCTTGGAGTTTTTCGTCGAGGGTGAGCATCTCCTCGTCGGTGCCGACGCTGATGCGCAGGAACGACGCGGTCAAGGGATGGCTCGGGAAGTAACGCACGAGCACCTTGTTTTGATAGAGAAAATCGTAGGCCGATTTCGCCACGGCCGCGCCGCTTTCGCCGCGCGCGTTTTTCGGTTCGGTGAAAATAAAATTCGTCTGCGAAGGATAAGTGAACCAATCGCGCGCGCTCCACTCGTTGATGTAGAAATCGCGCGTCGCATTAATCTTCGTGACGATCGCGTGGTAATAACCGGCATCGCCGATGGCGGCGAGCGCGGCGGCCTGCGAGAGGCGATTGACGTTGTAGCTGTCGCGCACGCGATCGAGCACGTCGATCACGTCGGCATGCGCGAGCGCATAACCGACGCGGATGCCGGCGAGCGCGTACGCCTTCGAGAGCGTGCGCGTGATGACGAGATTCGGGTATTTCGCGAGCAGCGGCACGGCGTCTTGTTTCGCGAACAACGCGTACGCTTCATCGACGACGAAGAGGCCTTTGAAGACCTTCAACGCGGCTTCGATCTCGTCGCGCGTAAACGCGACGCCGGTCGGAGCGTTGGGCGACGTGAGGAAAAACACGCGCGCTTTCGACGCGGCGATTTTTTCGATCGGAAGCGTCATCGAACGATCGAATTCGATGACTTCAGTCCGGCCTTCCTGAATCGCGACGAGCACGGGATAAAGCGAGTAGCTCGGCAACATGTAGCCGGCGTCGGATTCGCCGCCGCAAAACGCGCGCACGAGCAGATTGAGGATGTCGTCGGAGCCGTTGCCGATGCAGACGTTTTCCTCGCGCAGGCCGTGTCCATGCAACGCGGCGACGGCGGCGCGCAGCGGGCTCGATTTGGGATTCGGGTAAAGGCGAAGCGACGCGCCGTCCTCGCCGAGCTCTTCGCGGACCGCCACGGCGACGCGCGGTGACGGAGGATACGGGCACTCGTTGGTATTGAGTTTCACCCAACCGGGCTCGGTCGGCTGGAGTCCAGGCGTGTACGCGTGGAGCCGGGCAACATGCGGCAGGGCGAGAGAAGACGGAGAGGACATGCGAAGGCCGATTTGAAGCGCAAAGCGGCGACGGTGCAAAGATCGATCCGCTGAGAAATCTCCGCGCGGCTCCGCTTGGGAAACTCGGTCCGGCGGCAGTCCGCGGGGTTCGAAAGTCGCAGCCAGGCTACTTCGCGGAGCGACTTTTCTTGGCGAAGTCTTGCTCGAATTTTTTCTGCGCTTCTTTCTCCCGCACGGCCTTGGTTTCGAGCGCGGCGGACACGCCGTAATTCACGGCATTCACCGCATTGGCGGTTTCAGGCTTGGGATTCAGGCCCACGCAGCCGCTCAAAAACGACAGAGCCATCGCGGCGGGAAGTAGTTGCTTGGGCGAGCGCATGGGGGCTTCAGACGATCAAGGCCGTGCGGATGTTCCGTCGCGATTGATCAGGTCCGGATTTTCACCGAGCGACCGTGGGCATCGAGTTTCTCCATCGCGGCGAAAGCGGCGACGACTTCGTGGCCCTTCTTCACGCTTGTGGGGCCGTACTTCACGAGGCTGGTGCGACGCATGAAATCGGCGACGCGCAGTCCGCTGAAGAAACGTCCGGTGCGGCCCGTGGGCAGCACGTGGCTGGGGCCGGCGGTGAAATCGCCGAGCGCGGTCGGTGTATTTTCGCCGATGAGAATCGCGCCCGCGGTGGTGATTTCCTTGGTGAGTTTTTTCGCCGCAGCATCTTTCACGAGCAGTTCGAGGTGCTCGGGCGCGACGTAGTTCGCGATCTCGGCGGCTTGCGCGAGCGAGGAAACTTCGATCGCGGCAAAACCATGCGCGAGCACGGTCTGCATTTTGTCGGAGCGCGAAAGCAGCTTGAGCTGCGACTGCACTTCGACGACGACCGCGTCGATGATCGCTTGAGAGGTGGCGACGAGATAAATTTTTTCGCGACCGGAGCCGTGCTCGGCCTGCGCGAGAAGATCGGCGGCGATGTATTCGGCGCGCGCGGTGTCGTCGGCGATGACCATCACCTCGCTCGGGCCCGGCAGCGAATCGACGCCGACCGTGCCGAAGACCTGGCGCTTGGCTTCGCACACGTAGGCGTTGCCCGGGCCGAAGATTTTATCGACGGCGTTGATGTTCGTCGTGCCGTACGCCATCGCGCCGATAGCCTGCACGCCGCCGACGCGATAAACTTCGTCGATACCGACGAGATGCAGCGCGGCGAGCAGCGCGGGCGCGACTTTGCCGGAAGGGTCGGATGGCGTGAAAACGGCAATCTCGGGACAACCCGCGATCTTCGCGAGCGTGGCCGTCATGAGCACGGTGGAGACGAGCGGAACTTGTCCGCCCGGCACGTAGAGGCCGACGCGACGGATCGGGTGAAACATCTCGCCGACCTCGGCGCCGTGTTTGTTTTTTCCCGTCCAATCGGCGGGCAGGCCCTTTTTGTTGAACGCGACGATATTCTCGTGCGCGGCCTGCATGGCTTTGCGCGTGGCGGGCGGCAGCGCTTTGGCCGCGGCTTCGAGATCGGACGGTTTCAGGCGAAACTCGCGCGCGCGGAGTTTGGCGCCGTCGAATTTCGCCGCGTAGTACGCGACGGCTTCATCGCTGCGTTGACGCACATCGGCGAGGATGGCGGCGACGCTGTCCTGGATTTCTTTCGTCGCCACTGCGCTGCGGCAGAAATCGGCGAGGTCGGACTGAAAGGTTTTGGAGGAAGAACGAAGGAGACGCACGGAGAGAGAAGCGTGGATCAGCGGATGCCGCGAAGCAGGGGTTGCTCGAAGGTTTCCGGGGGGAATTGCTTGTTGAGGACGATATTTTCGAATGTGACGGTGACGACGATCCGTTTGCCGTCTTCCGTGCGGTAGGTCTTCAGCACGCGCGGAAAACGCACGCCCGACACGATGATCTCGCCCTCTTCGCGAATCAGCCCGCTGGGCGGTGTCTCGGTTTGGACGAGGCGGCCGGTTTCGACGTCGAAGTAGCGGAGATACTCCATGCCGGGGCCGTAGGTGAAAAGAATCTTGCGGCAACGAATGCCATCCACGTCGGCGAGACCTTGATCGATCACATCGCCGCCGTGTTTCTCCGCGGCACGGTAGAAGAAAAGATTTTCCCACGCGCTCGCGCGGAGACGCTTCGTGCCGGAGGCGCCGAGCCCGGCGTTTTGCGCGCGGCCGCCATCCGTGGGCTCCACGCGGCGCCACGAGAAATAATCATCGAGGCCAGTCGTCTCCACGTACTGCGCGGTGCGCACGGTGAGGAGGTGATGCGCGGGCTTTTGAAAGATGATCTCGATGCTGGATTTGCCCGGCGTGTTGGGGTTCGCGGGTGTCTCCTCGACTTCCAGCACGCCGGTGATGTGGATCGAGTTCACGGCATCCAAAGCCGCGTCTCCTCCGATAAAGGCCCGGGCTTTGGCGATGATGGCTTCCGCTTCAGGAGAGGCGGCCAACGCGGGCTGAACGACCGCGGCAAGCAAGAACAGGCAAAACAGGTGGAGACGTTTCATGATGGAAAGGCCCGGACGACCGGGCGGGGGATCATTCCCACTCGATCGTCGCAGGCGGTTTGGAGCTGATGTCGAGGACCACACGGCTCACGCCGCGGACCTCATTGGTGATGCGGTTGGAAATGGTTTGAAGCAGATCGTACGGCAGACGCGACCAATCGGCGGTCATCGCATCGATGCTTTCCACCACTCGGACTGCGATCACGTACGCGTAGTTCCGTTCGTCGCCGATCACACCGACGGACTTCACCGGGAGGAAGACGCAGAACGACTGCCAGACTTTCCAATAAAGACCGGTCTTCATCATCTCTTCCTGCAGGATCGCATCGGCTTCGCGCAGGATGTTGAGCTTCTCGGCGGTGATGTCACCAAGCACGCGCACACCGAGGCCCGGGCCGGGGAACGGCTGGCGCCACACGACTTCGCGCGGAAGACCGAGCGCGGTGCCGACGGCGCGGACTTCGTCTTTGAACAACTCACGCAGCGGCTCGAGCAGCTTGAGCTTCATGCGCTCGGGCAAACCGCCGACGTTGTGGTGAGATTTGATGAGCGACGCAGGATTGTTGCCGATCTGCACGCTCTCGATCACGTCGGGGTACAACGTGCCTTGCGCGAGGAACTGGGCTTTGCCGATCGACTTGAGCGATTTCTCGAAGACCTGGATGAAGGTCTTGCCGATGATCTTGCGCTTCTCTTCGGGATCTTCGACGCCCTTGAGTTTTTTGAGGAAAAGCGCCGAGGAATCGGCGACGCGCAGATCGATTTTGAAATTCCGTTTGTAGAGCGACACGACGTAGTCGCGCTCGCCTTTGCGGAGCAGACCATTGTCCACAAACACGCAAGTGAGCTGACGTCCGATGGCTTTGTGGATGAGCGCCGCCGCGACGGACGAATCGACGCCGCCGGAGAGGCCGAGGATCACGCGTTGTTTGCCGACGATCTGACGGATTTCGGCGATCTTGCGCTTGATGAAATCTTCCGTGGACCAGTCGCCCGTGCAGCCGCAGATGCCCATGAGGAAATTGCGGATGACTTCAGTCCCGCGCTCGCTGTGGAAAACTTCCGGGTGGAACTGCAGCGCATAAAAACGACTCGCCGGATTTTCCATCGCCGCGTACTCGGAGTTTTCGGTGCGCGCGACGGCTTTGAAACCTTCGGGCAACTTCACGAGTTTGTCGCCGTGGGAATTCCACACCTTAAGCTTCTTCGGTAGACCGGCGAAGAGCGGGCTCTTCTTAAAAACCTCCAATGTGCCGTGGCCGAACTCGCGGCGCTCACCTTTGGCGACTTTGCCGCCGAGGAAATGACCCATGAGCTGCAGGCCGTAACAGATGCCGAGGATCGGCACGCCGAGATTGAAAACCTCGCGATCCGGATGCGGCGCATCCTTCGAATAAACACTCTGCGGACCGCCCGAGAAAATGATGCCGATCACACCGTCCGCCTTCAGCTGCGACGCAGGCGTGGAGTAATGATAGATCTTCGAGAAGACCTGGCATTCGCGGATGCGGCGGGCGATGACCTGCGTGAACTGAGAGCCGAAATCGAGGACGGCGATGGTCTGTGGCATGGAATAAAAACCCGGGAAAAAACCGGACACGCGCCTCCACCGCAAGAGTGGATTCCGAGAGGCTTTTACGGGACGACGGGGCAGTTTGCCCGATTTGGTCCGCAACCCACTGCAGAACGCCCTGTGTACTGTTGAAATTCGGGCGTTTTGCATCGGAAATTTTTTGGAAGTTGGCTGGACACAACAGGTTAAGAAGAACACCACGTTTGGAACCCTTCCGCCTCGTAACGTTTTCCACCGGAAGCACCGCCGTTTCAGCCCCCGGCACCCACCTCGGACTCCTCGCTCCTCATGAAACGACCTGCCCTTCCCGCTCAGGCAAAACGCGTTTCCAAACCGACTCCCCGCCCCCGTCCTCCTCGTCCGCGCCCCGCCGAACACCCCGCTGAAGATCCGCAGACGTTCATGCGCCAGCTCGTCGCGATGCTCACCGCGATGGAAGAAGGCGATTTTTCCGCGCGCTTATCCACCGACGAGATCGGCCTCGAGGGCCGCGCCGCCGCGAGCCTCAACGCGATCTGCGCGCGTATGGAACATTTCAATACAAGCCTGCTGCGTCTGCGTCGCCAGGTTGGCCAGGAAGGAAAAATCCATCAGCGTCTCCCGCTCGGCGATTCTGTCGGCAGCTGGGCCGAGCGCATCGAAGCGATCAACGCTGTCGTCGATGAGCTTTCGCAGCCGACGGTGGAAATGGGCCGCGTGATCGGCGCGGTGGCGAAAGGCGATCTTTCGCAACAAATGCCCGTCGAGCTCGGCGGTCGTCCGTTGCGCGGCGAATATCTGCGCACCGCGAAACTCGTGAACGGCATGGTCGATCAGCTCGGCGCGTTTTCCGTGGAAGTGATTCGTGTGGCGCGCGAGGTCGGCACCGAGGGCAAGCTCGGCGGACAAGCCCAAGTCAAAGGCGTGTCGGGCGTGTGGAAGGAACTGACCGAGTCGGTGAATCAGATGGCCGGCAATCTCACCGCACAGGTGCGCAACATCGCCGACGTCACCATCGCCGTCGCGAAGGGCGACCTTTCGCGCAAGATCACCGTCGATGTGCGCGGCGAGATTTTGCAGCTCAAGGAGGCCATCAACGTCATGGTGGATCAGCTGCGTTCGTTCGCCGCGGAAGTGACGCGTGTCGCGCGCGAGGTCGGCACCGAAGGCAAGCTCGGCGGACAAGCCGTCGTGCCTGGTGTCGCCGGTACGTGGAAGGATTTGACCGACTCGGTAAACGCCATGGCGTCCAACCTCACCGACCAAGTGCGCAACATCGCAGGCGTCACCACAGCGGTCGCGCGCGGCGATTTGTCGCGCAAGATCACGGTGCACGTGAAGGGCGAGATCCTCGAGTTGAAGGAAACGATCAACACGATGGTCGATCGTCTCAACGCGTTCGCGTCCGAAGTATCGCGCGTGGCTCGCGAGGTCGGCACCGAGGGCAAACTCGGTGGACAAGCTCAAGTGCCCGGCGTCGCCGGTACATGGAAGGATCTCACCGACAACGTGAATTCCATGGGCAACAATCTCACGGCCCAGGTCCGCAACATCGCCGACGTCACCACCGCCGTCGCGCGCGGCGACTTGTCGCGCAAGATCACCGTCGATGTGCGCGGCGAAATTCTAGAGCTGAAAAACACCATCAACACAATGGTCGATCAGCTCAACGGCTTTGCCTCCGAAGTGACGCGCGTCGCCCGTGAGGTCGGCACCGAAGGCAAACTCGGCGGACAAGCCACCGTGCCCGGCGTCGCCGGTACCTGGAAGGACCTCACCGACAACGTGAATTCCATGGCGAACAATTTGACGACGCAGGTGCGCAACATCGCCGATGTCACCACCGCCGTCGCCAAGGGAGACCTTTCGCGCAAAATCACCGTCGATGTTCGCGGCGAAATTTTGGAGCTGAAAGACACCATCAACACGATGGTCGATCAGCTCAACGGCTTCGCCTCCGAAGTCTCGCGCGTCGCCCGCGAGGTCGGCACCGAGGGCAAGCTCGGTGGACAAGCTCAAGTGCAGGGCGTCGGTGGCACGTGGAAGGACCTCACCGACAACGTGAATTCCATGGCGAACAATTTGACGACGCAGGTGCGCAACATCGCCGATGTCACCACCGCCGTCGCCAAGGGAGACCTTTCGCGCAAAATCACCGTCGATGTTCGCGGCGAAATTTTGGAGCTGAAAGACACCATCAACACGATGGTCGATCAGCTCAACGGCTTCGCCTCCGAAGTCTCGCGCGTGGCTCGCGAGGTCGGCACCGAGGGTAAACTCGGTGGACAAGCTCAAGTGCAAGGTGTCGCCGGCACGTGGAAGGACCTCACCGACAACGTGAATCTCATGGCCGCCAACCTCACCGGCCAGGTGCGCAACATCGCCGAGGTGGCGACCGCCGTCGCACGCGGTGACTTGTCGCGCAAGATCACCGTCGATGTGAAAGGCGAAATCCTCGAGCTGAAAAACACCATCAACACAATGGTCGACCAGCTCAACGGTTTCGCCGCGGAAGTGACACGCGTGGCCCGCGAAGTCGGCACCGAAGGCGAGCTCGGCGGACAAGCCGTCGTGCCCGGCGTCGCCGGTACGTGGAAGGATTTGACCGATTCCGTAAACGCGATGGCGACCAACTTGACCACACAGGTGCGCAACATCGCCGACGTCACCACGGCGGTCGCGCGCGGCGACTTGTCGCGCAAAATCACGGTCAACGTGAAGGGCGAGATCCTCGCGCTCAAAGACACCATCAACACGATGGTCGACCAGCTCAACGCCTTCGCCTCCGAAGTGACGCGCGTCGCCCGCGAGGTCGGCACCGAAGGCAAACTCGGCGGACAAGCTCAGGTGCAAGGTGTCGCCGGCACGTGGAAAGATCTCACCGACAATGTGAATTCCATGGCCGACAATCTCACGAGCCAGGTTCGCAACATCGCCGAAGTGACCACCGCGGTCGCGCGCGGCGATTTGTCGCGCAAGATCACCGTCGATGTGAAGGGCGAAATCCTCGCGCTCAAAGACACCATCAATACGATGGTCGATCAGCTCAACGGCTTCGCTTCCGAAGTGACGCGCGTCGCTCGCGAAGTCGGCACCGAAGGCAAACTCGGCGGCCAGG
>CALFXL010000009.1 GCA_937958045.1 uncultured Opitutaceae bacterium
GACTCGGTGAAGTTCTGCCACAAGGTCGGCCTCACCTACGTCTCCTGCTCGCCCTTCCGCGTGCCCGTCGCCCGCCTCGCCGCCGCCCAGGCCGCGATCGAGGAAGCGGTCGCCAACGCCAAGAAGGCGTCCGCGAAAAAGCCCGCCGCGAAGAAAGCCGCCAAAGGCAAAAAGAAGAAGTAATCCCGCCGAGCCGCGCACCTAAAACGCGCAGCCCACGGGAAAACTCCCCCTCCCTTCAAAGCCCCGCGCCCAACCAGCGCGGGGCTTTTTCGTGCCTCACCCGGAGCGTTGGCTCGAAGGTCGGTCCAATCGCGACGTTCTCGACACGTGGAAAACGCGTGCGCCGTCCACACGTGAGATGTGACTCATAGTCCGTAGCATTTGCTACCAACTCTCGCCAATATGGCGCATGCCTCGCGCCCTGTCTCCTGCTCCTGATCCCGCTGCTGTCTTCGCCATCGCGCTGTCTCTCTGGGAAGCGTGCCACGCGAAAGCCTCGTTCGATCGCTCGATCGATCTGAGTAATGCCCACACCGGCATGGACGGTTTCATACGAGCGATCATGCGCATCGCACAATTGTTTGAATCATGGGCCTGCCAACACATCGACTTCACACAGCTTTCCGACGTTTGGCCCTATCTGCTCCAAGACCGCTTTGCCCAAGAATGCCTCTCCATTCTTTTGCCAAATAACTTGGCGGATTTCGACGAACACGACTGCCGCCGAATCGCGACACGCCTCAATCTCAAGCATCATACCGCCTCAGACTTCCCACCGAAACGCGATGGCAGTTGCTGAAAGCGACAAAGCTTGTTGTGAGCAGCCCCGCTCCTTTATGTCGCCTCGCCCACAATGTCTGCCCCGATATCTACGAATCAGGAAATCAGAGCCGCAGCAGGGCTCGCAATTACTCGGCTGATTCAAAAACACGGGACAAACATACTTCCTTGGAGCGTGATCGCTGAAGGCTTTCTGTTCAAAGGAACCAAGGTGCTTTTCGCGACCAAAGCCAAAGGCATCTTTAAATCAGCACTCCTTACAGATGGTGCTGCTCTTAGTATTAAAGAAGTCCGCCCGTCTCGCGCTGGCAGATCAGCGCCCTATAACGACAGAGATCTCGAAGACGGCACAGTCATTTACAACCTTCAAAGAGGAGATCCCTTGAGCAAAGCGAACACGTGGCTAACAGAAGCGTGTCGCCAGCAGCATCCATTGATTTTCTTCCGAGGAGTTAGCGACGCACTATACGAAGTCATCTATCCAGCGTTCATTCTGAATATCGACCCCTCCAAAATGGAATCACTGGTAAGTTTCGGGGAGAGCAATCTGGGTATAGACGACATCAGCATCGCAGCCGAGGACATGCCCAAAGTCGAAGAGCCCTTAACGAAAGGCTATTCAGCTACGATAGGCAAATCTCGCCACCACCAGAAGGCTTTCCGAAATCGAGTGCTTCTCGCATACGGAGTTCGATGCGCCATAACCGGGCTTCCGCTACCCCAACTGCTAGAAGCTGCCCACATTGTTCCAGACTCACGAGACGGGGAGGCGTCTGTTCAAAACGGTATAGCAATGTCCTGTCTTCATCATACTGCCTACGAGCAGAATCTATTGGGAATCGACCCAGATGGATTCATTCACCTCAGCGAGTCCGTACGCGCTACCAAGGATGGTCCGCTTTTCGAACACGGCATTCTCCGATTCGACGGGCAGCGTATACGTTTTCCGTCCTTTGATGGTCACCACCCCAATCGCGACTTCCTCGCATCCAGATTTGAGCTTTTCACAAAGAGTAATTGATGCTGACTCCTCCCGTGAACTCACGCGATAGCAGCACTGCCGTTTAGCATTATGACTATGATATCAGCCTCGTTCAAACGCTCGAGCCGCGCCCCGAATTAAAACTGGCCAGACCTGAAATCAGGCAACGTTTGATAGATATCGAACTCGCCACTGGAGCGTTGGTCGCGCGGATAATACAACGCGGCCGACCGCCGCTCACCCCAACTCCTCCAGCAGCGTCGTGAGGCTTCGTTCCTGCGGGCGCAGTTTGCGGGAGCTCCAGGAAATCCCGATCCACGATCCGACGACCACCAGCATCATGAAGATCGCCATCGAGAGCGCTTCGTGGGGACGCGTTTTGCCGACCGACTGAAGTTGCCAGATGCACAGCGCCATCGCGGGTACGCAAAGCGCGAGCAGGGTTTGCAGGATCTTCGCGCGTTGTTGCGCGGCTTGATTGGCGTCGAGCGCCGCGCGCACGGTTTGCTTCACCGAACGCGCGTAATCGCGATGCTCTCGATGATGCCGCACTTGTCTGCGGATGAACAACGTCGCTCCGATCAACGGCAGCGCGAGCAACACCAGCGCCGCCCACTCCTGCCTGAGTGCAAACGCGCCGCCTTCGATCAAATGTTTCGCCAGCCCGGCCAGCGGCACGAGCATCAGCGTCATCGCCAGGCCGATGCGCAGATAAAATGCGCGGTGTTGTCGGCGCAGCGAGGCAACGAACGCTTCGCGTTGTTTCTCGGTTTCTTCGCTCGAGGGCCGGTTGTGCGGCGATTTCCACAGGGTCTTCATGTCATCGTAGCTCATGGGTTTTCTCCTTCAGGGTTAAAATGAGTCGTTGTTTCGCACGTGTGAGCCGCGCGCCGATCGCGCTTTCACTCATGCCGAGCACCTCCGCCATCCCGGCGTAACTCACGTCGTCCAGATGCATCAGCAGCAGCGAACGATCGATCGGCGGCAGCGCGCGGATCTCCGCATACATCAGCGTCAGCATCTCGCGATCGCGCGCCGAGCGTTGCGAATCGACGTCTGCGCGCGGGAACGTCGTCGATGGCATCTCCGCCTCAAACGCATCCACGCGGCGCCGGTAGTTCGATTGACCGCGTTTCCACGTGAGCGCGGTGTTGTACGCCACGCGATAAATGAAGGTCGATGGTTGCGCCGTGCCGCGAAACGCCGGCAAACCCCGCCAAAGCGCGAGCAACATTTCCTGCATCAGATCGTGCCGGTCCGCGCCTTCCGCAAAGCCGTTCGCCACGTGGTGCAGGACCGCGGCGTGATCTTTCAGCCAGCGGTCGAAAAGCGTGTGGTGTTCGGCGGCGTCCAAGTGCGAAAAAGGTTCGGCCTGTTGGATGCCGCGACAACCGATTCCTTGCAGACTTCGCGCAAAAAACTTTCCGGCGCTTTCGGCACACGGCCCTGTACTGTCCCAACTCGTCAGCCTCGCTTTCTCGAATCGGGCCGTAAACATCACGCCCCATGCGCTCCAACCCCGCTTTAGTCCTGCGCGTATGCTTCGCTTCTCTTGTTTGCTCAGCCGCTCCGGGCGCGCTGCCGCTCGCTCACGCGACCGAGGCCGCCATCGCCGATCCTCGCGAGATCCCGGTACCGCCGATCATCACCGGACTGCCCGCATTGCCCGGTCCCGGCGAATTGCCTGAGCAAATCGATCTGCCCGATCCGCTCGTCTTTGACGACGGCCATCGCGTCACGTCGATCGACGAGTGGCCGGCGCGGCGTGAAGAGATCAAAAAGAAACTGCTCTACTATGCCACCGGCTCGATGCCGCCCGCGCCGGGAAATGTGCGTGGACGCGAACTCGCCGCCGCCACCTTGCTCGACGGACTCGTTCACTACCGCCTCGTTCATCTGAGTTTCGGCCCCGACGAAAAACTCGGATTCGACATCGCGGTGTTCACGCCGGCTTCGCCCACAGGTCCGCGGCCGACGATCATTTTTCCCACGTTCGATCCCACGCCCGGCTCCGAAAAACTTCCACTGCTCCCGCGACCGCCCGGCCAGGGAAAAGGCGTCAACGCGCTCCTGCCGGCCAGCGCCTACACACCGCCGGCCGAAAAAAAATCCCCCGCTCCTGCGACCGCCACGACCGCGTCCAACGGCGCGCCGCGTCCCGACAAAACGCTGCCATCCGTCGTCGCCGCGTCTCATCGCGCCTTGTTCGAACGCGGTTACGCGCTCGTGCTGTATCACTACCAGGACACCGGCGAGGACACGACTCTGCGCTTCGCCGATGGCAGCTGGGCGTTTCGCTCCACGCGTCAGTTTTCCGCTTATCCGAAACACGACTGGGGTCTCGCGGCCGGTTGGGCTTGGGGCATCTCGCGCGTGATCGATTTTCTCGAGACGCAAGACTTCGCGGACAAGAACCGCTTCATCGCCACCGGCCACTCGCGCGTAGGCAAAGCCGTTTTCATCGCCGGCGCGTTCGATGAACGCATCGCGCTCTCCGCGCCCGCCGGCAGTGGCGCGGGCGGCACCGCCGCGTATCGATTCACCGGCGCGGGTCGCGGCGGCAAAGAGGGTCTCGATGACATGATGCGCAAATACCCCAACTGGTTTTCGCCCAACCTGCATCCGTTCCGCGGTCAGACCGACAAGCTGCCTTTCGATCAACACTGGTTCCTCGCGCTCACAGCGCCCCGCGCCTTCATCTCGCTCGAGGGCATCGACGATCAAAACTGCGTGCCCAACGCCGTGCGCCAGACGATCGCGGGTGCCGCGCCCGTGTATTCACTTTTCAATGACACGTCGCGCGCCGTCGCGCATTACGCGCCGCATCGCCACCGCTACGACGCGGAAGATTGGGCCGCGTTGCTCGATTTCGCCGATCACATCCTGCTCGGCAAACCCGCCGCCCGCACTTTCAACAACTTTCCGCCCGATCCTGCGCCCGGCTCTCCGGAAACCCCTGCCGCTCGCTGATCGCCTCCAACCGCTTCCCCTCATCCCCTCATGTCCCTTCCCCGCTTCCTTCGCCGCTCTCTTCTGTCGATCCTGTTTATCGCATCCGCCACGCTCGGCATCGCCGCCGGCGCCACGTTTAACGTCCGTGAATTCGGCGCCACGGGCGATGGCGTCACGAAAGACACCGCTGCGTTTCAACGCGCGCTCGATATCTGCGCCGTCTCCGGCGGCGGCGAGGTCTTGGTGCCGGCGGGTCGTTACTTGATCGGCAGCGTGCAAATGGGCACGCGCACGATTCTGCGTTTGGAAAAAGAGTCCGTCATCGTCGGCAGTCCCGATTTCGACGATTACCCGATGGTCGACGTGCGTTGGGAAGGCCGCTGGCAACCGGGTCGGCGCGCGCTCATCTACGCCAACAACGCCGATCACATCGGCATCGTCGGCCCCGGCCGCATCGAAGGAAATCCTGCTGTCGCGCGTCCTCAAAACCCGCGCGGGGTCGTCGTGCTCGAGCCGATCAACTGCGACGATGTTCTCTGGGATGGCTTCACCGTCACCCAAGGCGGAAACTGGGCCACGCATCCGACGTTCTGCACCAACGTCGTCATCCGCAATATCACCATCCGCGGCGATCGCGATGGCATCGACATCGATTCGTGCAAAAACGTCCTCATCGAGGGCTGCGACATCGATACGGGCGACGACGCGATCAGCCTCAAATCCGGACGCGGCCTCGATGGCGCGCGCATCGCCAAGCCCGCCGAAGACATCGTCATCCGCAACTGCAGGCTTCGCTGTCGTCACTTCGCATCCATCGGCATCGGCAGCGAAACCTCCGCGGGCGTGCGCAATGTCCTCATCGAAAACTGCTCCTTCGACAGCAAAACGCACGCGATCTACATCAAAACCCGCACCGGTCGCGCCGGCGTCACCGAACAAATCGTCGGTCGCAATCTCGAGGTACTACGCGGGGGATTCCTGCGCGTGAATCTCACCGTGGGAGGCAACACCAATACTGTGGACGATCCCGTGCCCGGCCCGCTTGGCTATCCGTCCGCCCGCGATCTTCACTTCAGCGATGTCCGTCTGAAAGACGCCACTTCGATCGTGGATGGCTGGCAAATCTCTCCCGAGAAACCCGTTGAGCGCCTCACCTTGCGCCGTATCCGCGGTTCAACTACAAAGGGCATCACCCTCGTTCACATGCGCGATGTCGTGCTTGAAGACATCGATGTCGCCGTGGCGCAAACGCCGGCACTCGCCACGCACGATGTCAGCGGCACCGGACTCGATGACGCGGCGAATTTCACACCTCCTGCGCGTTGAACCTCGACATCGTCTCCGCCCAATCGCTTTCAAAGCTCCGCATGCATCGTTTCTTTTTTCCTGCGGCGCGCGCATTCATCGTCGGCGCAGCGGCCTTTGTCGCTTCTTGTGTTCGCGAGCAAACCTCCGAGGTCACGCTCACGCGGCTCGACGATCGCGTGCGGGTGGAGATCAACGGCGCGCATTTCACCGACTACATTTTTCAAGGCGCGTCCCGCCCGTTTTGTTATCCCATCCTGATGCCGGACGGCGTCTCGCTTGTTCGCGATTTTCCGATGAAGAAAACCGCCGGCGAGGATGATGATCACCCGCATCAGCGCGCGCTCATGTTCGCTCACGGCAATGCGAACGAAATCGATTTTTGGAACGAAGGCACCGCGGGTTCCAAATTCCCCAAAGGCATCACCGCGCACGATGGCATCATCGCGGCGAGCGATGGTGCCGTCGGCGAGCTTCGCGTGCGCAATCGCTGGCACGCTCCTTCCGGCGAGCTCATCGCCACCGACGAGACCATGCTTCGCTTCCACGGCGATGCGGAGTCGGGCGCCCGTTTTCTCGATTACGAAGTGACCATTCACGCGCTGCCGGATCGTCCGCTCGTGATGGGTGACATCAAAGAAGGCACCATGGCCATCCGCGTCGCTCAATGGATGACTTTGCCGCATCGCCACCGTGGTCAGGATATCCCGGGCGCAGGTCATCTGCTCACGGCCGCCGGTCATCGCGACTCCGAGGCTTGGGGCAAACGCGCCGCGTGGTGCACATACTACGCCGAACACGCCGGCAAGACGTACGGCGTCGCACTCTTCGATCATCCGCAAAATCTTCGTCATCCCACGTGGTGGATGGCCCGCGACTACGGTCTGCTCGCGGCCAATCCGTTTGGACGATCGATGTTTGAATCCACGAAAGAAAATCCGCTGCCGCCCGATCTCGGCCGCCACACGATCCCCGCCGGCGGATCGCTTACGCTGCGTTATCGCTTCTATTTCTATTTCGGCGATCCCGACTCCGCCCAAATCGCTCAACACTACGCGAACTACATCGCCGGCAGTTGAGCCCGCGCGCTCAGCGCCGCACTTCGTACTGTTGGCAAGCGGACAACTTGCGCCCCGCTCCGCTTCGTCCGCCACTCGTCCGCACCTCCACGCGCCCCATGACACACGACGCCCTCGTTCAGCTTTCTGTTTTTCTCGGACTCACGGCGCTGGTCGCGCTCGCGACATGGCTGCATTGTCGGAAGGCCAACCGCTCCACCGCCAGCGCTCGCGATTATTTCCTCGCGGGCGGCGGACTCAACTGGGTCTTCATCGGCGGCACCATCACGCTCACCAATATCAGCACCGATACCTTCATCGGCATGAGCGGCTCGCAAACGCTCAACATCGTCTGGTGGGAGATCTCGGGCGCGGTCGGGCTGGTGATGCTCGCGAAGTTCTTCCTGCCGATCTATTATCGCTACGGTTGCACGACGGTCACGGAACTCCTCGAGCGTCGCTACAACAACAAACACATCCGCGCGACCGTCGCGCTCGTTTTCCTCGTTGGAAACATCTTTCTGTTTCTTCCCGCGATGCTCTACACGAGTGGCCTCGTGATGAAGTCGATGTTCGGACTCGGCGACACGCTGCTCGGACTACCGACGGTGTACACGATCGGCATCGTCGTCGCCTTCGTCGGCGCGATCTACGCGATCTTCGGCGGCCTGCGCGCCGTCGCCATTTCCGACACGTATTGCGGCGTGATCGTCCTCGCCCTCGGCGGCGCCCTGGTGTTCTTCGGCCTTAACGCCGTCAACTGGGATCTCTCCGACCTTCCGCCCGAGCGTCTCAAACTTTTCGGCGACGCCAACTCGCCGATTCCGTGGACCACGCTGCTCACGGGCATGGTGTTCAGCCAGCTCTTCTATTGGAGCACGAACCAAACGATCACGCAGCGCGCCCTCGCCGCGCCTAATCTTCGCGAGGCAAAGCGCGGCATCTACCTCGCGCTTTTTCTCCGGCTGCCCTTCATCCCGGCGATGGTCGTCATTCCCGGACTCGTCGCCTACAAACTCTACGGTCCGGTCGGCGATGCGAGTTACGGCATGCTGGTGGGCAACGTGCTCCCGCACTGGCTCTCCGGCGCGTTCGCCGCGGCCATGTTCGCCGCCGTGATGTCGAGCTACAACTCCGTGCTCAACTCCTCCGCCGCGCTCTACGTGTGCGATCTGCACCAGCGCTACATCAGCGACAAAGGCAGCCCCGGCCGCCTCGGCATGATCGCATCGGCGATCTTTGCGCTTGTATCGATTTTTCTGATACCGCTCTACATGGGAGCGGACAGCATCATGGCGACCATTCAGCAAGTGCTCGGCCTGTTCAGCATGCCGATTCTCTCCGCTTTCATCGTCGGGCTTCTCTTCCGCAATCTCGAGGCGCGCGCGGTCATCCTGACGATCGCTTTCGGCGCCGCGCTCTACGCCTCACTCACCTTCGGTTGGGAACATCTGCACAAACTTCATCCCGACACGATCGCGCGTCCCTGGCACTTCCTCCACTGCATGGCCATCACCGTGCTGAGCTGCGTGAGCTTCGCGCTGACGATCAATCGCTTCGTGTTTGGCCGTCGTGCAGCCTTCGGTTTTGCCGTGGACGAAGCCCCTGCTGCGACCCCATCGGCATCCTGATGGCCGCAAAACGTTAACCCGCCTGCCGCCGCGCGAGTCGCAGCGACCGAAGCACTTCCACGAAGTTCCGCGCGAGCTGCGATCCGCTGCCGCGTCGCCAGATCGCGGAGAGCGACACGTGCAAATCAGGCCCGTCTTCCTTCAATCGTCGATAAGCGACTTCGTCCGTGCCGCGCGCGATCGGCGGAAAAAACGACACCCCGTGATTGCCCGCCACGAGCGCGACCAGCGACTCGAAGCTGTTCACGCGTTTGATGGGACCATGCGAGAGTTCGCGCGATTCGAAAATGGCCTGAATCTTGCGCCGATGACCGTCGTCACGTGAGCTTTCCTCCACGCAAATCAGCCGTTCGTTTTGTAGTGCTTTTAAGGATACGGCGGTCTGACGCGCGAGGGGATGATGCGGCGCCAGCACCAGCGCGATGCGCGATTCGAGCACCGGCATCGATTCCAACTCCCGCGCGTTCGGCAGCTCGCTGCCCAGCGCGAAGCCAAGTTGCAGGCGCCCGGCTTTCAACGCGTTTACCTGCTCCGCCAGACGCGTTTCGTGCAACATCACGTCCACCTCCGGATACTGGCGGCTGAAAGCCGCGAGCGCGGGCGGCAGAAAACTCGACGAAATCGGGCCGAGCGCACCGATGGTGAGTCGTCCGCGATCGCCTTTCTCCGCTTCGCGAGCCGCGTTCACCGCGCGATCCACCCGCTCGAGGATGGCGCGCGCTTCGTCGAAGAACAACTGGCCCGCATCCGTGAGCAACACACCCGCGGTGTTGCGGTCGAGCAGCCGCGTGCCGATCTCTTCCTCAAGATCTTTGATCTGCTTGCTCAACGCCGGCTGCGCGACACGCAGGCGCTCGGCGGCGCGACGGAAGCTCAATACTTCCGCCACCGCCACGAAGTAACGCAGATGCCTCAATTCCATAAAGACCGAGTGATAGCGGAAAGTTATCACCTCGAAAACAACAAAGTCATTCAGCTTTTCGGCCGTTTCCATTAAGGTGCGCGGGTGCACTCGCCGCTCCCACATCGTCTCGTCTCCGAAGCCCTCCGCTTCACGGAGCGGAGCCATGCGCCGGAAAAAATGCGTTCGTGCCATCGTTTGTTGACGCTGCTGGAAACGCACTCCGCCGTGGAGATGGCGCTGCGTCAGGCACTTATCCAAAGCGATCTCACCGAGAAGGGTTTTCACATCCTCGCGTTTCTTGCGCAGCGCGACACCGCCGCTTCCGCTTCCGATCTTGCGGCAGAGCTCGGACTTCCACGTCACACGGCGATCGAGATTCTGGTGCGATTGGAACTTTCCGGTCTGCTCAACCGCCAGCCCGCGCCCGACGATCATCGTTTCAACACCGTCGATCTCAGTCCGCGCGGCCGGGCGGTTCTTAATCACGCGCTGGAACACATCACCGATGCGGTGAGCCAGATCATGTCGGCCGCCAGCGAGCCGGAGCTCACGCAGCTCGAACAAATTTGCGCACGTCTGCGCCACTCTTCGGAAACTCAAACGTCGTTCTAAGTCCCTTTTCCCTCCATGACATCCTCGTTGTTTCGTCACCAAGGGCTCCGAGCCCTCCGTATTGTGCCGGCGGTCGCCGGCCTTTTATTCCTGGCCGCTTGCGGAAAGGAACAAGCTGCCGCGCCTCAACTCGGCGCGCTCCCGGTTTCCACGCTGACGGTCGCTCCGCAGGAAGTCTCTCTTTCGCGCGAACTGCCGGGCCGCGTCACCGCTTTCCGCATCGCGGAAGTGCGCGCGCGCATCAATGGCATCGTGCAAAAGCGTCTCTTCGAAGAAGGCGCGGATGTGAAGGAAGGCGATGTGTTGTTCGAGATCGATCCCGCGCCGTATCAGGCCGCGCTCGATAGTGCGAAGGCCACCCTCGCCCGCGCCGAAGCCAATCTCGCGTCCGCGAAAGCGCAGGCCGCGCGTTACAAGGATCTCGTTTCCACCAACGCGATCTCGCGTCAGAACTACGACGACGCCGTCGCCGCACAGCTCGCGTTCACCGCGGATGTCGCCGCCGGCCAGGCCGCCGTGCGCGCCGCGGAGATCAATCTCGGCTACACCCGCGTCACCGCGCCCATCAGCGGTCGCATCGGTCGCGCGGAAGTCACCGAAGGCGCTTACGTGCAACAAGGCGCCGCGACGTTGCTCGCCACCATCCAGCAGCTCGATCCGGTGTACGTCGACCTCAACCAGTCCGCGGAAGAGCTGCTGCAATTGAAGGCCGCGCTCGCCGCTGGTCGCATCCAGCGCTCGGGCGATGGCGCGAAAATTTCGCTCGCATTTGGCGCGAACGAGTACGCGCACGCCGGCACGTTGCAGTTCTCCGATGTCACGGTGAATCCCACCACCGGCACGGTGACGCTCCGCGGTATTTTCCCGAATCCCGACGCGCAGTTGCTGCCCGGCATGTATGTGCGCGCTCGCCTCGAAGAAGGCGTCGCCAGCAACTCCATCCTCGTCCCGCAGTCCATCGTCGCGCGCAACGCCCGCGGGGAGACCACCGTTTATGTCGTCGGCGAAAACAACACCGCCGAACTGCGTCCGATCACCGTGGCGCGCTCCGTCGGGAGCCAGTGGCTCGTCAGCGCCGGCTTGAAGCCCGGCGAACGCGTCATCGCGGACAATCTCCAAAAAATCCGTCCCGGCGCTCCGGTGAATCCGCTCCCCGCCGCCCAACCCGCGCAATGATTCCGCGCACATCCGTTCTCTAATCCGCTACTACCATGGCACGATTTTTTATCGATCGCCCCATCTTCGCATGGGTAATCGCGATCATCATCATGCTCGCGGGGGCGCTCTCGATTACGAAGCTGCCCATCTCGCGCTATCCGACCATCGCGCCGCCCACGATCACCGTGCGCGCGACTTATCCCGGCGCTTCCGCGCAAGTCGTGGAAGACTCCGTCACGCAGATCATCGAGCAAAACATGACGGGCCTCGACGGCCTGCTCTACATGTCGGCGACCAGCGACTCGTCCGGCCGTGCGACGATCACGCTCACCTTCGAAAGCGGCACCGACGCCGACAT
The DNA here is from genome assembly GCA_937958045.1 of uncultured Opitutaceae bacterium. Taxonomy (GTDB): domain Bacteria; phylum Verrucomicrobiota; class Verrucomicrobiia; order Opitutales; family Opitutaceae; genus Nibricoccus. The sequence continues at coordinate 11,744 of CALFXL010000009.1, forward strand.
CGCGCAGGTGCAGGTGCAAAACAAGCTCCAGCTCGCCACCGCGTTGTTGCCGACGATCGTGCAACAACAAGGACTCCAAGTCTCCAAGACCGGTGAAGGCTTCCTCATGGTGCTCGGCTTCGTCTCCGAAGACGGCAGCATGACGCGCGACGACATCTCGGACTACGTCATCACCAACGTCGTCGATCGTCTCGCCCGCGTGCCCGGCGTCGGCAGCACGCAGGTGTTCGGCGCGCAATACGCGATGCGCATCTGGCTCGATCCGCACAAACTCGAGACCTATCGCCTCTCCGTTCCGCAGGTGATCGCCGCGATCAACGCGCAAAATCAACAGGTCGCGGTCGGTCAGCTCGGCGGCTCCCCGTCGGTGGACGGCCAGCTTCTCAACGCGCCCATCAACGCGCGCGGCCGCCTCCAAACCGCCGAACAATTCGCCGACATCGTCGTCCGCTCCAACACCGATGGCTCCGCGCTCAAGCTCGGCGACATCGCCCGCGTCGAACTCGGCGCGCAAGATTACGGCTTCCTCACGCGCTACAACGGCCGCACCGCCACCGGTATCGCCGTCTCGCTCGCGACCGGCGCCAACGCGCTCAACACCGCCAAGGCCGTCGAAGAGCTCATGGAGGAGCTCAAGGCCAACTTCCCTCCCGGCCTTAACGTCGTCGTGCCGTTCGACACCACGCCGTTCGTCTCCGTCGCCATCGGCTCGGTCGTCCACACGCTCGTCGAAGCGATCATCCTGGTGTTCCTGGTGATGTATCTGTTCCTGCAAAATTTCCGGGCCACGCTCATCCCCACGATCGCCGTGCCCGTCGTGCTTCTCGGTACGTTTGCCGTCCTCGCGGCTCTCGGTTTCTCCATCAACATGCTCACCATGTTCGCCATGGTGCTCGCCATCGGTCTGCTGGTGGACGACGCGATCGTGGTCGTGGAAAACGTCGAACGCTTGATGTCGGAGGAAGGTCTTTCCCCGCTCGAAGCGACCAAGAAATCGATGGACCAGATCACCGGCGCGCTCATCGGCATCGGTCTCGTGCTCTCCGCCGTGTTTGTGCCGATGGCCTTCCTCGGCGGTTCGACGGGCGTCATCTATCGCCAGTTCTCCGCCACCATCGTCTCCGCGATGGCGCTGTCCGTGATCGTCGCGATCATCCTCACGCCCGCGCTCTGCGCGACGATTCTCAAACCGATCCACGATCATGGCGAGAAGCGCGGTTTCTTCGGTTGGTTCAACCGCACCTTCGATCGCGGCAACAACAACTACCAGGGCATCGTGCGCAGCATGCTCTCGCGCCGTAAGCGCTACGTGGCGGTCTTCTGCGCCTGTATCGTCGTGCTCGTCGTGCTCTTCCTCCGCTTGCCCACGGCCTTCCTTCCCGACGAAGACCAAGGCTCGCTCTTCGCTCAAGTGCTCGGCCCCGTCGGCGCCACGCAGGAAAGCAATCTCAAGGTCGTCGAGAAGGTCGAAGACTATTTCCTCAACACCGAATCCGATGTCGTGAAAGACCTCTTTCTCGTGCAAGGCTTCAGCTTTGCCGGTATCGGTCAAAACAACGCCATGGCCTTCGTCAGCTTGCATGACTGGGACGAACGCAAAGAAGAATCCAAGGGCGTGAAAGCGCTCGCCGGTCGCGCCATGGCTCACTTCAGCCAGATCCGCGAATCGCTGGTGTTCGCCTTCGCTCCGCCGCCGATCACCGAACTCGGTACGTCGACCGGTTTCGTTTTCTATCTCAAAGACAACGGCGGTCACGGCCACGACGCATTGATGGCTGCACGCAATCAATTGCTCGCCGCCGCCGCGCAAAGCCCCCTGCTCGCCAACGTCCGCCCCAACGGTCAGGACGACACGCCCGAGCTTCGCGTCGATGTGGACAACGAACGCGCCGCCGCGCTCGGCGTCTCCATCAACGACATCAACACCACGCTCTCGGTCGCCTGGGGCGGTCGTTACATCGACGACTTCATCGATCGCGGCCGCGTCAAACGCGTGTACGTCCAGGCCGAAGCGCCCTTCCGCATGCAGCCGGAAGACTTCAACGCGTGGACCGTTCCCAACAACCGCGGCGAAATGGTGCCCTTCAGCGCCTTCGCCAGAACGTACTGGGCTTACGGTTCTCCGCGTCTCGAACGCTACAACGGCACCCCCGCCGTGCAGATCAACGGCCAAGGCGCCCCCGGCGTCAGCTCGGGTGACGCGATGCTCGAGATCGAACGCCTCGTCTCGCAACTCCCCGAAGGCTTCGGTCTCGAGTGGACCGGCACGTCCTATCAAGAACGCGCCGCCGGTGCACAGACGCCTCTGCTCTACTCGCTCTCGTTGTTGATCGTTTTCCTGTGTCTCGCGGCGTTGTACGAAAGCTGGTCCGTGCCGACCGCGGTGTTGCTCGCCGCGCCGCTCGGTATTCTCGGTTCCGTGCTCGCCAACACGCTCCGCGGCATGGAGCGCGACGTGTACTTCCAGGTCGCGATGCTCACCACCGTCGGTCTGACGAGTAAGAACGCCATCCTCATCGTCGAGTTTGCCAAGGACAACCTCTCGCGAGGCATGGATGTCATCACCGCGACCATGTCGGCCGTGCGCGACCGCTTGCGCCCGATCCTCATGACCTCGCTCGCCTTCGGTCTTGGCGTGCTCCCGCTCGCCTTTGCCTCCGGCGCCGGTTCCGGCGCGCAGATCGCCATCGGTACGGGCGTTCTCGGCGGCATGATCGTCGGCACCTTCTTCGGGCTCTTCTTCGTACCGCTCTTCTTCGTGATCATCTTCCGACTCTTCCCCGGCAAAAAAGCCGCGGTGTCCACGGAGGGCTCCCGCCATGACTAAGTCCACCGTCTCTTCCCTGCTCGTCCTCGCCCTGCTCTCGGGCTGCTCGATGGCTCCTCGCTACGAGCGCCCTGAAGCGCCCGTGACCGATGCGTATCCAAAATTTGGTGACACGCAGACGTCCGGCGGCGCCGCCGCGGACATTCCGTGGCGGTCGTTCTTCGGCGATGCGCGCCTGCAATCGCTCATCTCGCTCGCGCTGGAAAACAACCGCGACCTCCGCGTCGCCGCGCTCAACGTCGACCGCGTCCGCGCGCTCTACAACATCCAGCGCACCGCGCTCATCCCGAGCATCAACGCCGTCGGCCAGGGCACGCGTCAGCGTGTCCCCGGCGATCTCAACGCCTCCGGCGAGCCCGTCACCACGTCGAGCTATCAGGTCGGCGCGAGCATCACCGCATACGAACTCGATTTGTTCGGACGCATCGCGAGTCTGCGCGATCAGGTGCTGCAGCAATACCTCGCGACCGAGGAAGCGCGTCTCAGCGCGCAGCTCAGCCTCATCGCCGCGGTGGCGCGTCAGTACCACACGCTCCTCGCCGCCGAGGAGCAGCTCGAACTCGCGCGCCAGACCTTCGCGGCCGCGGAGCGGTCGTTCGAACTCAACCGCCAGACCTACGATGCCGGCGTCACCTCCGAGCTCGATCTGCGCACCGCCGAAGCCCAGCTCGAATCCGTGCGCGCCAGCGTCGTCGGCTTCGAACAACAACGCGCCCAGGCGGAAAACGCGCTCGTGCTCCTCGTCGGCTCGCCGTTGCCCGCCGATCTCCCGCCCGCCGGCAAACTCGCCACGCAGGACTTGATCGCCGATCTGCCCGCGGGTCTTCCGGCCGACTTGCTCACGCGTCGTCCCGACATCCGCGCGGCCGAGCATCAGCTCCAGGCCGCCAACGCCAACATCGGCGTCGCCCGCGCGGCGTTCTTCCCGTCGATCAAGCTCACCGCGTTTGGCGGCACCGCCAGCGCCGAGCTCTCGGGCTTGTTTGGCAACGGCTCCGGTTCGTGGAGCTTCAGCCCGTCGATCACGCTGCCGATCTTCGCCGCCGGTCGCAATCGCGCCGCGCTCGAGGTCGCGCATGTGGAAAAACGCATCGAAATCGCGCGCTACGAAAAAGCCATCCAGACCGCGTTTCGCGAGGTCGCCGATGCGCTCGCCGTGCGTGCCACCATCGATGCGCAGATCGCCGCGCAGGAAACCCGAGTCGCCGCCGCGCAACGTCGCTACGAGCTCTCCGATCAACGTTTCCAAGCGGGCGTCGACAGCTACGTGACGGTGCTGCTCGCCCAACAGGAACTCTTCGGCGCGCAACAAGCGCTCATCCAGGCGCGCCTCGCGCGTCTCGCCAACCTCACCTCGCTCTACGCCGCTCTCGGCGGCGGTTGGCAGGAAGCGGAAAATCCGCCCGCCCAGGGCTGATCCTGTATGACCGCACCCCGCGCATCCCGCTCGTCGTCCTCCGCTCCTCGCGGGCGGAGCCGGGCGGCGGTGCCGGCGGAGGCGGACGCGAGCGATGTGCTCGTCGCGCTCTTCAATTCCGTCGGAGAGCTGCACGACACGCTCGAACGCATTTACCGGCCCGCGCGGCTGAACAAACAAAAGTTCATCGTCCTCACCGCGCTCGCCCGTCAGGCCCCCGCCCCTGCTCTCGCCACCCAACTCGCCGAGATCGCTGGCGTCACCCGCGCGTCCATGACGACGCTGCTCGATGCTCTCGAGCGCAGCGGCTGGATCGAACGCCGGCGCGATGCCCGCGATCGCCGCGCGATTCAGATCCACATCACCGATGCCGGACGCGCGCTCGTCGATGCCGCCGCCGCGCATTTCCGCGATGTCTGCGCGCGCCTTATCCAAAAAACGGATACAACCCAGCTCGCCCGTCTCGCCCGCCGTTGCGAAACGCTCGCGAAAGACGCACGCGCACTGTCGCGTTGCGTGCCGCCTTTTCCCGCGCCCGCCAAAGCCTGAGCCGGTCGCTCAGCGCTCCAGCGCCGTGGGCCGGCCGTCGTCGTTGATGGCGACGTACGTGAAAACACCTTCCGTCACGCGGCGATGTTCGCCGGTGCGGAAACACTGCACCCACGCTTCGATGTCGATCGTGATCGACGTGCGCCCGGTTTTCAGAATCCGCGCATAACACGTCACCGTGTCGCCCACCACCACCGGCGCCACGAAGGCCATTTCCTGCGCCGCCACCGTCACCACGCGTTTCTTCGCGTAATTGCGCGCGAGCACCGCGCCACCGAGGTCCATCTGGCTCATCAACCAGCCGCCAAAAATATCGCCGTGTTCGTTCGTGTCGGCAGGCATCGCGATCGTGCGGATCACGATTTCGCCGGTGGGCGTCGTCGGATCGGGAGATTTTTCGGAAGCGGATGTAGTCATCGAATCAAAACAGGTTCAGGCAAAGCCGCGCAGAAAATCGTCGGCGTCAAACTGCCGCAGCACTCTCAGCGTTTCGGGCGCCCCACTTCAGTCGCCTCGATGTCGATCACATCGCCACGGCCCCCACCGCCGTGCATCGAAGTGCCTTTGCGCGCGACCGGCGGCCGCGGACCTCCTCCCAGCCAGCGCCGTCGTGTCCACAACACCAGCGCGCTCAATCCCACCACAACGGCGGTGAAAAGTCCCACCACCGCCACCAACAGGGCGGCCAGGATTGTTCGCAGCAGTTGCATCGCGACACGCTCGGACGAATCCCCGCCGCTGGCAACCCTGGGGCCACGACGCGCCGCATGGCCGTGTTTTCCAGCTATTTTGCATTCCCTGCTCAACTGGGCGGTCAAATCCCCGATATAAGGGAGTCTCGCCTATCGTCATGGTTTCCGATCCTCCGCCCATCAGCGACGCTCTTATCCAAAAATCCATCTCCGTGGCGGTGGATAACGTGTTCCGTACCATGCTCCAACGCCAAGCTGTCTTCGTGGAAAAAACCTCCAGCGAAGCGCTTCAGGCTTCAGGCGTGCAGTTTCAGGTGCTCGGCAATGTCGCTTTCGTCGGCGAGGCGTGCGGCATCGTCTATCTCTGCCTCACCGAGGGTTTTGCGCAGCACGCCGTCCAGCACATGGTCGGTTCGGCCGGCGCCGACATCGATCTTGCCGACCATGATCTCATCAAAGACGTCATCGGCGAACTCACCAACATGACCGCAGGCGGTTTCAAGAACGCGCTCTGCGATGTCGGTTATCCCTGCAAACTCACGCTCCCCACCATCGTGCGTGGCACGAGCGTGAAAGTTTCCTGTTTCAAGTCCTCCATCCGGCACATCTTTGTTTTCGAATGCGCCGGCCACCGCGTCGTCGCCGACATCCAGCTCAACAACGGCTGATGCTTTCCCGCGACTCCGGCAACCGGGGCGCTTCCGTCACCCTGTCTAAATCGTCACAGGGTGCGCAAAAACCACTCCACCGTCGCATCCACGGCGCGTTGAGCGTGCGATTTGTCCGGCGCAAACACATCGAACACGTGATTCGCTCCCGAGATCAGCAACGACTCCGCCGGCGCGGTCTGGCCTGCGCGGTTCTTCATGAACTGCATCTCGTACTGCGCCAGATGATCGTCCGAGCCGCGCACGGATAAAAACGCGCCGGGATATTTCTGCAGCGAACGATCCAGATCCACGCCGCGGAAACTCTCATAAAACGCGCGCGTCGTCGTCACCGACTTCCAATGCGGATCGTGCTGCGTCGCCTCGCCGTCGCGCAGCGCGCGTTTCGCCACCTCGCGCGACAACATCGCACGTTCCTGATCGCCCGACGGACTCGACCACACCGTGAGACTGCGAAACCACGACGGATTTCGCGCCGCCGTTTCGATCGCCGTCGTCGCACCCAAGCTCCAGCCCAGCGCTCCGATCCGTTTCACATCCACACCGCGTTGCGCCGCTGCAAACCGCCACGCCGCTTCCGCATCCGCGATGCGCGTGTGCAAGGTCGACGCGATGCGCGTGCGCGCCTTGTCGCCTTCTCCGCGAAAATTCACGCGCAAACTCGCCACACCGCGCGCCGCAAGTTCGCCCGCCATACGTTTCAACAAATCCCCGGGCCCGTCGCGATCATCCGCGAAGCTGTGATACAACAACACCACACGTCCGTCCCATGCGCCGACCGGCTCGCACCACAGCCCATTCACACCCGGCGCCACCTCGACTTCGCGCTCATGCGCCAGCTCCGCGAGCGTCGCCCCATAACGATAACGAAAATAATCCACCGCCACCGCTCCGCCGCCGTCCCCGTAACAAAACAATCCCGCCCGCGCGCCTTTCCATTGGCCCGCGCGCAACTGCACGTTCAGGCCTGTATCCACATAATCACTACCATCGAGGCTGTAGAGCAGCCGCGCGCGATCGCCGTCATAAACGCCGCGCAACCACAGATGCTCGTTCGCCAGCGCCGGCCCGACTTCGCCTTCGTAGCGGACCCGCAACACACCTTCGCGACGCGTCGCGCCGATCCAGTGAAACACATTTCCACACACAAACGTGAACCCGGCGCGCTGACCTTCGCTCAAGCCGCCCGCATCGATCTTCACGTCGACCACACCCGCATCGTCCCAGAGTTTTTGTGTGAGGGTGTTTCGCGCCACGCGCAGTTCCGCCGCCGGTTCGCCGCGCAGTCGCAGCCAGCCTTTCCGCACATCGAGCGAGGCCGCGTCGGGGGTCGGATTATGATTCCACTGCCACTGAAACCCGAGGCGCTCGCCTTCGAACTCATCGCTGGTCGCCGGTCGCGCCGGACCTCCCGGGAGCGTGTCTTGGTTCACGGCCGGCTTCTTCCATTGCGCCACCGTGCGGCCGTGATCACCAAATTCCGGCCAGCCGTCGTCGGTCCATTTCACCGGCAGCAGATGGGCGATGCGCCCGAGATGCCCGGTCGATTGAAAACCGATGAACCAGTTCTCGCCGTTCGGGAGCTCCACGAGTCCGCCTTGATGCGGACTTCCCGCCGGCAGCACTTCGCGTCGTTCGTACGGACCGTCAATGGACTGCGCGCGCAACACGGTCTGTCCGCCTTCTTTCACGCCACCTTCCGGCAGCGAAATGTAGTACCAGCCGCCGCGTTTGTAGAGCTTCGGTCCTTCCGCGACCGGACCGCGATAAATCTCCACGCCGTCATCGAGCAGACGCGTGCCGTCCGTGCTCATGCGGTGCAAAATAATCGGCCCCGCCCCCACTTGCCCGCGCACCAAATACGCCTGTCCATCATCGTCCCAGAAAGGACACGGATCTTCCCAGCCGCGCACACGCTTCAGCGTGACCATCTCCGACCATGGCCCCGCCGGATCTTTCGTGCGCCACATAAAAAGTCCGTCCTCCGGCGTACACACATACACATAAAAAACGCCGTCCCGATATCGCAGCGACGGCGCCCACGTGCCCTGCGCATAACCGCGCATCTCGTCGTATTTCGCATCCATCTCCAGGCGATCGAACACCTGACCGATGATCCGCCAGTTCACCAGATCGCGCGAGTGCAGCACCTGCATCCCCACGAAGTGAAAATCCGACGCCACGAGATAAAAATCGTCGCCCACGCGGATCACATCCGGATCCGAATAGTCCGCTTTCAAAATCGGATTTCGATACGAGCCGTCGCCTTGATCGCCCCAGCTCAGCACGCGCTCTTCGTTCGATCGCGCTTGCCCGCACAACAGAAAAAACGCCGCCAGCCACGCGCCCGCTCGCGCTCTCCACATCGACGGTCCCTTCTCTGGCATCCGCGTATTCACGATTCCACTACACCGTTAACGCAGCGTTTTTTCCGTCACCGGCGCGAGTTCGCCGTCGGGCAAACCAGCGACATCGCGCGTGTGCAGCTGCTTCACGTCCCGCAAGGCCCATTGCGGGAAATCACGCACACGCGTCAGCCGCACATCCGATAAACGCGCTCCGGCCGAATCTTCCAAATGCACCGCCGGGCGCGCATCGCCGGCCATCAGCCGCAGATCCACTTCGCGCAGCACGAGATTCCGCACATGTCGCGCAAAAATCCCCCACGAAGGCATCGTGCCAAAATTCCACGGATCCGGATAATCCTTCGCATACGCGGGCACCTCCCTCGCCGCCTGCTCCGCGGTGCCGCCGCCGCGATAGTGAATTTGCACATTCGAAATCACCACGTCCTCGATCGGATGGCCCGCCAGGCCTGAGATCAAAATCCCGTGTTCCGGCGCCACGTTCCACGCGACGAGATTGTTGATCAAAATCCTCCGCACTTTACCCGGCTCCGTCGTATCCGGCGCACGGAGACGTCCTCCGAGGCGAATGAAGATCGGCGCGTTGTTGATGTCGCGCATGGTGATGTTGCTGATCGCGATGTCCTCCATCACACCGCCGTCCACCTGCTCGAGAGCGATGCCGCGACAATACTCGAACACGCAATTCGTGATCGCGATGTTGCGAAATCCGCCGCCCGCTTCCGTGCCGAGCTTGATGCGTCCCATCGTGCCGCCGCGCTTTCTCATCGTGCGTTTGCGCGTGCCGTCGAGCAGCGAACCTTCGTCGAAACCGCTCACGAAACAATCCGCGATCGTCACGTTTTCCGTCGCGCGTTTGTAACCGAGCGCGTGCGAGGCTTTCAGACAGATGCCATCGTCCGTCGGCGAGTTCACCGAGGTGTTCGTGATGCGCACGTTCGAGCACGCATCGACATCGATGCCGTCGCGGTTCGTGTCGATCAGCAGATTGTCGATCGTGAGATTGTCCACGCCCGTCGCGAGAATCCCAAAATGCCCGCCGTGCAGGATCGTGAAATCGCGCAGCGTGACATTGCGACAGCGTACGAGCGCGATGGCTTTGTTGCTCACGCCATCTTCCTTGCGATCGCGAGCGTTGGGATAACCAAAGGGACCCGGTTTCAAATCCGGCCTCGGCACGATCGCAAACTCGCCATCCGCCTCCAACGCATCGGGCGGATTATCCTCCGGATGTGGCAACTGCACGCCGACGGGCAGCGCCACGCGCGTGTTTCCGCGACTCAACCCGCGTCCATAAATCATACCCGGTCCGGTGATCGCGACGTTCGTGAGGCTGTCGCCCCAGATCAGACTGTTTCGAAAATGCGTGTGTCCAAAATCCTGATACCACGCCCACGGATTCTCCTCCGGCGCATCGTATCCGCCCGGCTGACCCGATGGCGGCGGCTCCGCGGCGACGATCACCGCGCCTTGCCCGAGATGCAGCGTCACATGGCTTTTGAGGCGAATCGTGTAGCAAAGATATTCCCCGGCCGAAAACACCACCGTGCCTCCGCCGGCCGCGGCCGCCGCGTCGATCGCTCGATTGACCGCGTCGGTATCGAGCGTCCGGCCATCGCCCGTCGCACCAAAATTTCGCACGGGAAACAATCCGTCCGGCGACGCCGTCGCGCTCTGCGCGCAAACCATCAACGCCATCGCCACGAGAAAACCACGCAACTTCACAATCAGGGTAACCATAGGGAAAGGGGTGCTGACGACAAAGGCCCCAAATCCCGGCCCCCTCCAGAAAAATAATACCTTTGCACCGCGGAGGCGCGGAGAACGCGGAGAATCAAAACGAACCCACGCGCAGCCCGGCCCCTTTTCGAACATGTTTTCAATGACTGATGCACGCTGAAGGACACTGAACAGGCACCCGTCAGCGTTCTCCGCCTTCTCCCCGTTCTCCGCGACTCCGCGGTAAAATCACTCCACGCCGGTCGCGCGCCTCGTATTCACACTTCAACTACAGCTGGCTCGCGCGACACCTGAACCGCGGTAGTCAGCGATTCAGGTGATCGGATTTTCACGCACCGTCAGCGGCGCAGGGGTCAGCGGTCGGCCGCTTTTTCGATCTGCGCGAGCAGCTGCTCTTTATTGGGAGCCGTGGCGTGGGTGACGAAAAAGGCGGTCACGGCGTTGGCGACCACGAGGCGTTGCTTGAGCGGAAGATCGCCGAGGGACGCGCAGAGATAACCGCCGTTGAAGCTGTCGCCCGCGCCCGCGAGGCGGACGACCTTGGTCTGGCGTTCCTGGATGGCATACGCCTCGCCTTCCTTCGCGCTGGAGGCGGCGCCGAATTCCGGCGTGTGCACCACCAGTTCGTCGAAACCGATTTTTTCGCGTGCGGCGGTCAGCGCGGAGGCGATCGCCGCCGGCTTCAGTTCCGGACGCGGCACGCCGATTCTGGAAAACAGCTCCATGACTTCGTGCTCGTTCAAGCTGAAGGTCATGGGGATTTTTCCGTTGTAGGAACGGATCATCTCCAGGCTCTTGATGAACGACTCGCTGGATTTCTTTTTGATGTCGGCGAAATCGAAAAACATCCGGCGCGGCGGCGTGGCGTTTTCATACTGCGCCATGAATCCCTGGAAGAGGCCGTCGAAGTTGGCCGTTAGCGACCAGTAGCCCAAGCCGAGGATATCCACGCCGGCGAAGAGTTCCTTGAGTTTCGCCTCGCCGAAATGGTTCTTAAAATCTTCCCAGCTGAGGCTGGAGACCGCCTCGAGATTGCTCATCAAAACCTTCCCGTCGCCAAACTCCAACGCGATGGTCAGCGCGGGGTTTCCCAGGGACAACAGTTCGCAGCTGTCTTGGAATTCATGATAGGCCGGATCGATCGCGTCCTTGCCGTACAGTCCCGGCAGCAACGGCTTGAGGCCCAGACAGGCGGCGACCCGTCCGGTGTTGATGGCGAAGCCGCCTTCGCAGCGACGCTTTGGCACCAGTTCGACGCCCACGCCGCCGTCGGCGCGAGCGACGAGCAGTTCGCCAAACTGGCGGAGGCGCTGCATGGGCACAAATTCGGACGCGCTCTTGCGGACCTCCACGATTTCGTAGGTCTCATCGACGAAACCGTCGCAGCCGAGCAGCACTTTGCCCTTAAGATTTTGCAGGTAATCGCGGTATAGTTTCATGGCAGTTTTCGATGGGGGGCGGGTTTCGCGCCGGAAAAAATTATTGGATGAAGGAGGTGTCCACTACGTGGTCGATCTGGCGTCCGCTCGCGGATTGGAGACGGATGCCGGTCGCCGTGCGCTGGATGCTTTGAACCGTATCAAATCCCGCCGGCAGCGCGGCGACGCCCATGATGTGGGGAATACGCACGGATTTGCCGCGGGTGAAGGTGCGCGACGTGGGCACGCCTTTTTCCTTCCAAGGATTTTTCGCCAGTGAAGCCCCCAGTCCGAGATGGAAATAGGCGGTGACTTCCTCGACGCCCAGCACGCCGCGATGACGTCCGCTCCACGGCGCGTAATGGCGTCCGCCGTTGGAATGCCAGAGCACGGTCGAGGCGAGATGCGCGGGATTTTTGAGGGAGAACCACACGAAGTTTTTCTCCGGAAACACCACCGCGACCCACGCGAAATCCTCCGCGTCCTGGTGATGAATCATCACGAGATCCTCGAAACCTTCGCGGGCGGGGAAACGCGTCAGATCGGCCTTGCCGCCGGTAGCCAGCGCCACGTCGTCCAAACGCCGGAACCACGCTCCCGGTTTCAGCGAGTAGTAGCCGCCTTGAGCCGGATTTTCGAACGGCACGGGAAGCACCTGCGCGAGCCGCAGTTTGCTGGTGGAAATGACGCCCGGGCCGTTGCGCTTGAAGTCGAGCATGGCGTGATGGCCAAAGCACAGCCCTCCTTGGAAGCCCTCGAAAACGTGCGACTGGTAGAGGTTGGTCTCGTCGGGCCGCGCCTCGATGCGCTTGGTGATTTTGCCCGGCCGCACGCGCGTTTTCAGGACGGCGGTCAAACGCTCCGGCGTAGACTCCGTCACCGTCCAATCCGCGTTGGCGGTTTCGCCATGAGGCGGATGAATCTCGCCGCGCCAACCCGGGCCGTCGCCGAAAGGCACGCAAAAGAAATCTCCCCGCAACTCACGGAGAAGAGGGATGAGTTTTTTGGCTTCCGGTGTATCGCACCACGGCGCGGTTTGCATCGGTTCGACCACTTGGCGGCCGAGGCGAAATTTGACCGGGCCCAACTGGCCTCCGGTCGTCGTCATCTTGAAGGATACTTTCATGAGGGGGACTAAGTGCGGTGGGGGCTGATCAGCGGCCGTTTGCGGAGGCCTTGCGGGCTGCGCGGCGGCGGGCCACTTCGGCGCGTTGGCGGAGTTTTTTTTGCCGGGCCTCGCGCACCGGCTGGCAGGATTCGAACTGCGGCAGGAAACGAATGCCTTCCTCCGCCGAAGGAAAACCACCCGAATGTTCCTGATCGACCAGACGCGCATCCAAGTGGAGGGCAATGATCCGTTGCTCGGCCAGGCTGAGCTTTTGGATCGCGGTTTCGATTTCGGTCACGGAGCTCATGCTCCGATTTCAACGTTCAGGGCCGCCGCTGACAATGCCCGCCACCCTCCGCCCGAAAACTATGAGCCGGGAAACTAGCCACCAGAAGAAGACGCCGCGGGTGCGCCGCTCCCGCTCAGGTGCATGGGCTCCTCCGCGCCAGACGTCGCAGGCATAATGTCAGATTCTGTCGATCATCAGGTGCCCGTCATCACCGTGCATGAGACCGCTTCCCGGTGGTGCCCCGTGATCGAGGCTTACGTGTTGATGTCCATGGTCGAATCGGCGACGGGAATTCTCATTTTTGACCTGTCCCTATTT